>NZ_JAVIZM010000001.1:2415833-3031250 GCF_031453555.1 Bacillus sp. SLBN-46
CACCATCACCAGATCAGATCATAAATCATGGCGATGTATTAGTAGTGATAGGAGAAAACCGTGATTTAGAAAAATTTGCAAATCTAGAATGATCTTTTATTAAAAACATGGATAAAGAATAAATTTATCCCTGGAGTGTAACTTTTAATGGCCAAATTTCGCCTTATGCATTGAAAGGGGGCGGAATTTTTGCCAGGTCAATTTGAGGAGCTCTATGAAAAATATCATCAGGACCTATTTTCTTTTCTATATTATTTAGTTAATAGCCGTGAACAAGCAGAAGACCTCTTACAGGAAGTATATATACGAATATTCAAATCATATGGGACTTTTCAAGGCAAGAGCAGTGAAAAAACTTGGCTATTCTCTATTGCCCGGCATGTTGCCATTGATTCCTTTCGCAAGAATTCAGGTTGGAAAAAAAGAATTATTAGTTCGTTCGATTGGAATAAAAATGAATTTAAAGATTTAGCACCATTACCTGAGGAAATTTCCCTTCAAAATGAACAAATCCATACCCTTTATTCTTGTTTAGATAAATGTTCTATTGATTATCGATTGGTATTAATTTTGAGATATATCCATTCAATGTCCATTAGTGAAACTGCTGTAGCACTCGAATGGTCAGAGAGCAAAGTAAAGACCACCCAACATCGTGCATTAAAAAAGATAAAGAAATTAATGGAGGAAGTAACGATAGGGGAAAAAGAATTTTGTGACAAACATATATATATTTCCTGAAAAAGCATTCACGTGATTGCTTTTTTATTTTTTTGTAGCTTTCAAACAGCTCAACGGGAATTTTATGGTAATGTAAATATAAATATATACTTTTTAAATTAGAAATGGGAGGGAATGACGTGGACTTTCGAACGGTGGATACAATGGAAAAGCGATTGGAGCTCATGAGAAATCTTTCGAAAAATTTTCTAACAAGGGCACATCAGGTGGATATAGAAGGAAGTTTTCCATATGAAAACATCCAGGAATTAAAAGATGCGGGTTACACAACACTTACAATTCCAGCTAAATATGAGGGAAAAGAAATATCTCTTTATGAATTTATTCGCTTACAAGAAATAATAGCAGAGGGTGACGGTGCCACAGCGCTTTCCATCGGATGGCACATGGGGATAATATTGAATCTTCATGAAAAGAACTCATGGAACGAGAGCATGTTTAAATATCTATGTGAACGTGTAAAAGGTGGTGCTTTAATAAATAGCGCTGCAACTGAACCAAAGACAGGGAGTCCGACTCGTGGTGGTAAACCAGAAACTATGGCAGAAAAAAGAGATCAAAATTGGGTCATTAATGGAAGAAAAACTTTTACCACCATGTCGCCTGTTCTTGATTATTTTATAGTTTCTGCTGCCATAAATGATTCCGATGATATAGGAAATTTTCTAATCCCCCGAGGTACAAATGGAGTGAAAATTGATGAAACGTGGGACAGTATATCCCTTAGGGGAACAGGAAGTCATGATTTAATTCTTGAAGATGTAGTTGTGCCAAAAGAGTTTCTTGTGGAAACATTGGTCATGGAGGGGAAGAGGGCAAACGGGTGGCTTCTCCATATCCCTGCCTGTTACCTTGGTATCGCCAAAGCAGCCAAGCGTTATGCGATTGAATTTGCAAAGGATTATACTCCAAATAGTATTACTGGGGCAATTATAGAATTACCAAACATACAACAAAAAATAGGTGAAATCGAATTACAGTTAATGCAAGCAGAATATTTTCTATATGGAGTAGCTAAACAATGGGATCTTTCAAATGAATCGGAAAGGAGCAAGTTGGGTCCAGCATTAGGAGCAGCCAAATTAACCGTTACTAATACAGCTATTTCAGTGGTTGATTTAGCTATGAGAATAGTCGGTGCAAGAAGCTTGTCAATCAGTAATCCGTTACAAAGGTATTACCGTGATGTTAGAGCAGGACTCCATAATCCGCCTATGGACGATGCAACAATTCAATTACTTGCAAAATACAGTACTTTCGATTAGTAATAAAACCAGCCGTTCTTCTAGCGGCTGGTTATTATACAAGTCTAGGATACATATTCAATGGTACTAACTTTTTTCTTGTTTTCTTCAAATAGTCTATATAAATCCTTCATCGGTAGTGGCACAGAGAATAAATATCCTTGAGCATAACCACAATCGAAGGACCTTAATAACTCTAATTGTTCTTCTGTCTCAACACCCTCTGCGATTACATTAAAACCGAAGCTTTTTGCAAGAGAGATAACACTTTCCACTAATGCCCTGTCTTTTTTGTTATTTAACATATTTTGAACAAAGGAACGGTCAATTTTTAATGTATTAACAGGAAGATATTTTAAATAACTGATAGAAGAATATCCCGTACCAAAATCATCAATGGAAATACTAATACCCATTTCTTTTAATGAATTAAGTTTAGCAATAACCGTGTCCATATTATCCATAGAAACACTTTCAGTTATCTCAAGTTCAAGCTGGAAAGGGGGAAGTTTTGTTTCTGATAGTACATGCTGAACAATTTCTACAAAGTTATCTTCTTGAAATTGTTTAGAAGAGATATTTACAGCGATTTGAATAGGTTCACGGCATATTTTAGAAAAGTTTTTTGCTTTAATACATGCTTCTTTTAACACCCATTCACCAAGCTGACTAATCATACCTATTTCTTCAGCGAGAGAGATGAAGTCTGAGGGTGGAATCATACCTAAATCGGCATTGTTCCATCGAATGAGTGCTTCAAATCCAAATATCCTTCCATCTTTAATATCAACCAAGGGCTGATAGTTTAAAGTGAATTCGTTTTGTTTTAATGCCTTCCTAAGTTGCGTTTCGATTTTAACCATATCATGGATTTCTTGTTGCATGTCACTGTTATACCATTGATAGCCATTACCGCCATTTTCTTTAGCTGTATACATAGCAATGTCTGCCTGTTGAATTAAATCTTCCCATACAGACCCATTAGTTGGATATATACTTATTCCAATACTTGACGAAATAAAATATTCCTGCCTACCAATTTTAAAAGGCAATTGTATGGACTGATGGATGGCGGATACAATAGATTCAATCTCTTTTTTAGTGGAGGAACCTGTTAAAAATAAAATGAATTCGTCTCCACCTTGTCGCGCAAGACAATCCTCTTCCATTATTGTGAGTTGAATCCTCTTTGAAACGTCCTTTAATAATTGATCTCCTACAGCGTGCCCTAAACTATCATTTATTAACTTAAACCTATCCAAGTCGAGGAAAAGGACAGCAACTAATGAATTTGTCCTAGATGCCTTCTCTAGGGCAGTTTTTAAATTCATCTCAAAATGCCATCGATTGGGTAATCCAGTTAAATAATCGTGATAGGCCATATACTCCATCTTAGCTATTACTTTTTGTAAGGAGTGTTGCTCGGATTTTAATTTATCAACTAACCTTCCAATGGTAATCGCTACCGTGATATTAACAAGGGTAAGTATGGTTAAACTCCAAACCTCCTTCATGGAATAAACATTATGTTTGTAAACGATTTCAATAAACTCGTTTATACCATGAATTAAGGTTCCAAAAAATGCAGCATGTAAACCGCCTTTTAAGCCGTAATAGAAGGCTAGCCATACAGAAGGGAAAATATAGATAAGCCAAATAAGTTCCTCAGATTGATTGGTTTGGTCTAAGAAAAGGGGAATTAGATAAATGAGGATAATGGTAAACCATCGCTTATTAATTGTCATATTTCGACATACACTCCCATAAACTTCCTTTTAAATTATATTTTAATAATAGAACTAGTTCATTTCATATGACAAGATGTATACGAAAAAGTTCATAAATCTTTAATAAGATTCAAATATGAAAAATACCACCCAGTTGAAACCAGGTGGCATTAGGATCTACTCTTCTATTAACTCTCCAATTTCAACAGTCGACCTTTCTTCAAGTGGTCCTCTTAAGTGGACCGAAGCCGTTCTCCCGTCTTCATTTAATTGATCAATCCAGACTGAGGCACCATTATACTTAACTTCAATATCTGCAGAGGATGATAATATTTGTTTTACGCGATTAACATTCATTGAATTCACTCCTTTATTTAGTCATTTAATGTGTTGTAGCCGCTTTCTTCTATTATATAAGGTGGACTGTATTAGACACTCCTTTAAAGGAATAATTAATGATAATAAGGATAATCAATTTGAATTCCATTTATTGTTCCAGGTTCATCCACATCCTCCAAACTGGACAAATAATTCTCTAATTCCACTTGCAGTTCCTTTGGTGCCCCCGGTTTTAAATGCCAATTTCCCGGTTCATCAACAAAATAAGGACTTCTTGTAAATTCAGGCCTAATTCTAGGCATGTTTCAATCCCCCTAAAAAGATAAGTCTAAATTCATATTGCTTACACAACCGTTTGAGGTTTATTATATGTAGAAATGATTCCTCTTAATCGTTCAAATGAAGAATCTGTTTTAAAGAAAACGAAAAAATTGTGAAACCTTTAACAGTTTCATTCGTCATATATAGATGATATATGAAAAAGAGTCATGTCCAACATGAGTCTAACATAAAGATAAAAGGGAAAATCAAATAAAGGGTATAATCCAAGGATGTAAGATTGAAAATGTCGAAATCGTAAAAATAATGGCGTAAATTATGCGTTAATAAATACATAAAATGGCATAATTTATGTTTTTATTTTTATAGAAAGTATGATATAGTAATTGAGGTTCGTTTACCGGAGCATGATTGGTAAGTGAGAGGAGAGTAGAGAAATGAATAAAATAAGACTGCCTATAAAATTAAAAAATAGCCATATTACATTTTTTGCTATTGCTGTAGTATTATTTTGGATTAAAACTTATGCAGCTTATCAAATTGAATTTAACCTAGGAATTGATAATAGCCTACAGAAATTTTTATTACTAATAAACCCACTTAGTTCGGCGCTTTTCTTTTTTGGAATTGCACTTTTATTTAAGAAAAGGACAAAGCTTGTCATGATTATCACAAACTTCCTTTTGTCCTTCTTATTATATGCAAATATTGCATACTATCGTTTTTTTAATGACTTCATTACAGTACCTGTATTAATGCAAACTAAAACAAATGCTGGACAGCTTGGTGATAGTGCACTGTCGTTAATGTCCCCATTTGATGTGTTTTATTTTACAGATATGTTTATCTTGATTGCTCTTGCATTAACAGTTTTCAAAAAAGTTACAGTTTCAAATAGAAAGTCATTTAAGATTGTTCTATTATTTTCAATCACTACATTCTTATTTAATCTTGGATTAGCTGAAAAGGATCGTCCACAGCTACTTACAAGATCTTTTGACCGCAACTATTTAGTTAAATATTTAGGTGCATATAACTTTACAATATATGACGTGATTCAAAACATTAAGTCATCATCTCAGCGTGCATTAGCAGACAGCAGTGATATTACTGAGGTGGAGAACTACCGAAAAGCAAATTATGCAGCTCCAAATCCTGCTTATTTTGGTAAGGCAAAAGGAATGAACGTTATATATATTTCAATGGAGTCATTCCAAAGCTTTATGATTGATTACAAAATGCCTGATGGTCAGGAAGTTACACCGTTCTTGAACTCGTTAGCGCATGATAACAATACTTTTTACTTTGAAAACTTCTTCCATCAAACAGGTCAGGGTAAAACATCAGATGCGGAATTCTTGATGGAAAACTCTTTATATCCAATGGCTCAAGGGGCAGTTTTTGTTAATAAAGCTCAGAATACTTTTCAGGCCGCTCCTGCTATTTTAAAAGGATATGGTTATAATTCAGCAGTATTCCACGGTAATTATAAAACATTCTGGAATCGAAATGTCATGTATAAAGCGTTAGGATATGATCAATTCTACGATGCAGAGTACTATAGCATGTCAGATGAAAATACCAAGAATTATGGGATGAAGGATAAGCCATTCTTCAAGGAATCGATGCCAATTCTTGAAAATATGAAACAGCCGTTTTACACAAAGTTTATCTCATTATCAAACCATTTCCCATTTGAAATGGATCCGGAAGATACTGACTTCCCGGCAGGAGATTACGGAGATACAGTTGTTAACCAATATTTCCAATCTGCTCATTATATGGACCAATCCTTTGAACAATTCTTTAATGATTTAAAAGCATCTGGTCTATATGATAATACCGTTATCGTTATGTATGGAGACCACTACGGTATTTCTGAAAACCACAATGATGCGATGGCAAAAGTACTTGGAGTCGACGAAATTACTCCAGCTATAAATGCGAAATTACAGCGTGTACCATTGTTTATTCATGTTCCAGGTGTAAAAGGTGGAATTCAAAAGCAAATCGGTGGTGAAGTTGACGTTCGTCCAACTCTTCTTCATTTACTAGGTATAGATACCAAGGATTACATGGAGTTTGGTTCTGATTTATTATCGAAAGAACACCGCAATTGGGCTACATTTAGAAATGGTGACTTTGTTTCATCAGATGCCATTCAAATCAATGAAAAGTGTTATTCATTTGAAACAGGTGACCTATTAGATAAAAACGATTCTTGTAAGGCCATTGGTGAAAAAGTGAATACAGAACTTCAAATGTCCGATGAAATTGTTTATAAAGACCTTTTACGCTTCTATAAGCCACAAGGCTACACACCAATCAATCCTAATGACTACGAATATTTAGGGCCAAAAGGAAGCAAAACGGTAAAAACATCTGAAAATAATTAATCTAAGAGAGAAGAAACTTTTTCTTCTCTCTTTTTTCTATATAATTAACAAGGAATTGTTGATTCTCATATACTAAATAAAATATACTATATTACAAAAGTAAGGAGGGAACGTATGAGAGACGTCACCCTGTTAAATATATTTAACCATCATATCGCCCAAAAATATTTGAATCGTTCTGGGCTTGCCCATGCAATTGCTGTTGCCTATCATGCTTTCCATTTAGCAAAGGAGCATCAACAGGATGTGGATATTGCTGTAAAAGCAGGACTACTCCATGATATGGGACATTATACTTGGTATAAAAATGGAAAATGGGATTATGATTTGTATAAACAAAATGATATTCATGCCATTAAGGGGGCAGAAAGAGCTCATAAGCTTTTGATTCGGCTTGGTGAAAACCCGATTAAAGCGAAAACCGTTGCACTGTCCATACTATTCCATACTGATTCTTTTTTGCCTTCAAACGATATTGTGCGAACCCCACTTCAGCAGATTGTAAAATGGGCAGACGAAAAGGATGAAGAAGAAGGAGGTCTCCATCATTATCGAACAATTGATTACGAACGAGCGAAACAAAGTATTCTTCGTTTAGATCAAATGATTGATAAGGAATACGAATAAAAAAGGTCTGTGCTTAAAATGTACAAGCACAGACCTTTGTTCATTGTTTTAACCTTTACGTGAAAATCCTTCTTCCTTCAAAAATTCTACCGCTTCCTCATAGGTATCAAAGCTATTATCAAGGTTCAACCCAAAGTAAATATTCCAAGCATCATTTTCATTTATCACTATTAGCTGATTGTTTTCACTATCTACCCAGCGTTCCTCGTCATTCGAATCTCCTATGATTGCTTCCTCAAATTCAATTTTTTCATTTGGTGATAACCTTTGTATAGAATCCTTTAAAATCTCGCGCAGTTGATCACTTGTAAAATCACGAATATTGACCAAACCTTTTTCATCTGTATCATATTGATCTAAATGTCCTGCATATATAAAGCCATTGCCATTTGGATGTAAATGATAAACAATATTCTTCTTATCAGAAATACTATTTGGGTACTGAAAATTAATTCTTCCTAAAGAAACATTCTTTCTTTCTAATTCAGGGAAAGATTCGATAATAGCTAATTTTTCATTAAATGTAAGCATGCATTTCCTCCATTAGTTAATTCACATATTTTTAATCATACAGATTTATTGGTTAAAGGTAAAACTTTTTTAATATTTGACGGTACATTTTATTTTTTGAGAATATATTGGAAAATATTCGATGAGTAGTGTAAAATTACACTAAAGGAAAAATTAGGGATTCCTATATACTTAAGTTGTTTATAGGGAGGTTGAAATGGGGGGAGTTAATTGGAGCCAAATACAAGAGATGAAAAAAGAAAAATATTTAGACAAGAATTATTCACTTTAAAAGATAAGGGTTATTTATCAGATGCGATTGTAGATACTGTGGCGAAAGCTCATCATCAATATCATTTGGATTTGTTAGAATCAGAGGCTAGTCAGCAAGTATCGGAAATAAGTACACCTATTCCACAAAAGGTACCAGCCAAACCACCAAAAGTGAAAAAGTCACTAACACCAGAAGAGATTCGTGAAAGGAATATTACCTGGTCATTAAATATGGGAGTAATCTTCTTGTTAATTGGAGGCTTGTTTGTCGCAACGAGTAATTGGGAGTCAATGACAAGCTTTATGAAGAGTGGGTCGATCGCTATTGTTGCGCTAGTTTTTTATGGGATTGCTTTCTTAGCGAAACGAATCTTACATATAGATAAAACGGCCTTTGCCTTTATTGTCTTAGGTAGCTTATTCTTACCAATATTTATTCTGTCTCTGGGTTGGTTCGGCCTTTTAGGGTCCTATTTATCTATTTATGGGGAAGGGCGATATCTTCTCGGAATGCTCGGAAGTTTTTTGCCTATTATTATTTACATACTTTTCGCGAGGAATCTAGGCTCAAGATTGTTTGTATGGTTCACATATGTATCATTTTCTGCTGGGGTGGCATTTTTATTAGCAGGTAGCAAGCTAGAAATTGATTTTTTCTATTTTGGTATGATGATTTTTAATGCTGTCCTTATACTTGTATACCATCGGATAAAGAAAATAGAATCCTTAAGACTATTTACAAAAGAATTTGTTCCGTATGTACAGGTTAATCTCGTTCTTTGTACACTTTTTATGCTTTTTTTCTTTAATAATGAAGTTATTTATAGCTTCAATCTATTCCTGACAGCAATCATTTATTTATCAATGATGTATGTCAGTGGAAAAAAGGAATATCATTTTATTTTCAGTGTATTAATTGTTTATGGGGCATATCAGTTAATTGAACATAGCTTCCTTGACTATTTTGGAGAGATTTTCTACGCTTTGATTGGTCTTGGTATAATGTTTGTTCCAAAGGCTCTTGATGGGAAATTTAAGTTAGAAAAAGTCTTTCATTATACAAGTGCAGTGATATCAGGGTTTGCCTTTATTTATATTAGTTTAGAAGGTATGCTACTTAGAGCTGGAGAACCTTCTATTGTACTTATGCTCGCGTATTTTATTATTGCAGTCAATTTTGCTTATCTTTCCTACAATAATCCAAGATGGCTATTTCCTTATTTAAGTTCAGTCTTTGTTGCAACGGGTATTTACGAAGCTATTTCATATTGCGCTCAATCATTGTACATGGTCAACTTTTCGTTAGGTCTTTCACTTACAGGCTTTATCTTATTGACGGTATTTGGGATTGCACCATTATCTAAGTACTTAACAATCATACAAATTGCTTCTAGAGATGTGGGGTTAGCCATTATGGGGGTGTCCATATTGGCCGCAGTCGCTTTCTTTTTCTGGTGGGAATTAGGGGTTATTCTCCTCCTGTTAGTGGTAGCTGCCTATCTCCTGTATAAAAAGGAAAAAAGAATTTTATTACAGGGACTATCTGTATGGATAGTACCATCCTCACTTGGTTTGTCAGTTGTTGCTTTTGGGGAGGAGTTATGTTCTAACTCTACTGTTTATTATGAAGAATACGGTTATGCAGTTAATTTTGCTGCAGGTGCCTTTCTTGTCTTATGGTCCAGATTTGTGTGGAATAGAATAGGTGAAATGGAAATAAACATAAAATCTCTTTACGTTGCACCAGTCCTTTATACCATCGCCATACTTCATTCATTAATGAATCCTATTAATGAATTATGGGTGCAGCCTCTAGTATTAGTAGCGGGAATTGGAATGTACGGCTATCTATATAAAAAAGTTCGAACAAACTGGATTCCATATACAATCAGTGTGACAACATTACTAGCTTATTTTTCAATTATTCAAACCATAAATGCAACTATTCCATTTGCTAGAGTGGTCGATTCTTTAATTCCGTCAATCAGTTCAGTCCTCCTGTTGTTCATTGCCTTTCTTTACAGAATAAAGGACCGGAACTTAGCAGGTGCGTTTTTATTGACTGGGCATATTTTGTATCCGTTAGCCCTTGCCTTTACTTTGGTTGTATACCAATCTGATGCCAGTATCGGTTTTATGGTGGCTACCTTGGTATACGCACTTAGTACTAGAGTTTCTTCGAAGGAATGGGTTATCAAAGGATCTCTTTATGCGTGTTTCCTATCCTTATTTGTTGTGGTATCAACAGGAATAAACACCTTTTTAAATCACAATTATGGGTTGTATGAATTCCCTATTACTAGCGGAATCATCTTCATGTTTATACTTCTTACTAATGAACTATATAAAAAGCGTACGATGTATTTTTTCGTCCCGTTCTCCATTATTGGAGTTACAGGTATGCTTTCGACCTACCCATTTGGCTTGGTTGCTTTTCTAGTAACGTGTATCTATGTAATCTTACTCGTGTTTTATTTACATAAGATTCAGTGGGATATTCTAGGCGTAATACCACTATTTTTAGCTTTTGTAGCAACAGTGGAATTTGTTTTCCTTACTGAAATGAATGAATGGTTTAAAATACTTCTAGTAGGCGTATTAGGAATAATCATGAGTTTAAGTGGTCATATGATCTATAAAAAGCTATTTGAAAATGGTAAAAAAATTCACGAAATAAAGTTAGATGGGTATACAATCGTTTCGTTTTTATATTTTGGGTGTATGTACTTTTTGGAGAAACAATATTTTTGGAGTGATGCTTTACCTGGATTTCTAATTGCGCTAACACTATGGATGCAAAGGAGAAGAGTCCCTGCAGCTGTTTCCTATGTGATGTCAATTCTTGGGGGCACATATTTACTTCAACCATATTATGCAATAATAAACGAATTAAATATTCCGCCTTTATGGGATCGAGAGGTACGTGTACTTCCTTTTATTGTTTTGATTATATTTATCCGAAAAACTTTAAAAGGACGCTATTCAGAGATGTCGAAAATATTACAATGGGCAGTATTAATTATTGTGTCAATTTTATTAATACAGGATGGATTAGCGAGCAATACAATTTATGACGCCATCATTATTGGTTCCCTTTCCTTACTATCGATGATTGCTGGGATGTTCCTACAAATAAAATCTTATTTCTTTGTTGGAGCGGGGGTCCTGCTTTTAAATGTATTTCTCCAAACAAGACCGTACTGGGGCAACATGCCATGGTGGTTCTATTTACTAATCACCGGGCTAATTTTAATAACGATAGCAAGCTTTAATGAATGGCATAAACAAAAAGTTCAAAAAGGAGAATCAACCTTTATTACCTTCTTGAAGCAAAGGGTAATTGATAAGATTAAGCAATGGGATTAAGTAAGTTGATTAATATAAAAAAGTTTGATATAATGAAATTAATTAAATAAGTGTTGTACTTGGAGGAGTCTGTCACCAAGGGATATCTATGTCCTTTGGTTTGACAGACTTTTTTTGTGTTTTAAGGAAAGAGTCTGTTTAAAAATAAACAGACTCTTTTTAATTTTCAAAAAAAGAAAGGTGATATTATGGAATTAATTTTCGAATTAGCAATTATTCTACTTGCCTCTAAATTAGCAGGTGACATTAGTGTAAAATTAGGTCAGCCATCCGTTTTAGGTAAGCTGTTGATTGGAATCGTTTTAGGTCCTGCTGTGCTGGGACTTGTCTCAGAAACAAAAACGTTAGAAGAATTAAGTCAAATAGGTGTCATTTTATTAATGTTTATAGCTGGACTGGAGACTGATGTTAATGAGTTCAAACGATCTGGGAAAGCTTCGGCATTAGTAGGTGTAAGTGGGATAGTTGTACCCTTATTTGTAGGCTATATAGCTGGAATCGTAATGAATATGACAAACATTGAGGCCATGTTTTTAGGTTTATTACTCTCAGCTACAAGTGTAAGTATATCTGTTCAAGCTCTTAAAGAGTTAAATAAGATGCAGTCGAAAGAAGGAATAACCATTTTGGGTGCAGCGGTAATCGATGATGTTCTTGTCATTATCGCTTTAGCGTTTTTAATGAGCATGGCAGGTGGAGACGTTAACTTAAGTATGGTCATTATTAAAAAGGTACTATTCTTTGGAGGAGCTATTTTAGTAGCTTGGAAGATTGTTCCGTGGGTCCTTAAGAAATTTGCTCCGTTAAAGGTAACTGAATCCCTCATTTCAGCCGCACTAATTATTTGCTTTTTGTATGCCTATGTAGCAGAATTAACAGGTGTTGCGGCAATTATAGGAGCGTATATTGCTGGAGTAGCTATAAGCGTGACCAATTACAAGCATGAAATTTTTGAAAAGGTAGAGACAATTGGCTATTCTATTTTCGTACCTGTTTTCTTTACTTCCATCGGCGTAAAGGCAAGCTTTGATGGAATCACGCAACACATAGGTCTTATTATTGCGCTTAGTGTACTAGCGATTTTAACTAAATTGGTGGGATCGGCTGTAGGAGCAAGAATGGCAAAATTCCCTTGGAGAAGCTCTCTTGGGATTGGAGCTGCAATGGTCTCACGTGGAGAAGTCGCCTTAATTATTGCGACAATCGGGCTTGAAACCAAGTTAATTAACCAAGAACTTTTTGCGATCTTAGTTATTGTCGTCCTAATAACTACTATAGTTACTCCACCAATGATGAAATACTTTTTTAATACGCGTTCTGATGTAAGAGAAATGAAGCCATCTGCTTGAGGACAATAAAAAGAGGCTGACTCAAAAGCAAAGGTGTCAGACCCCACAATTCAATATCTAGATAAAACTAAGTGAAATCTAGTCTAGATATTGTTTTTTCAGTGGTGTCAGACCCCTTATGAGTCAGCCTCTTTTTTACTACTTTTTTACGAGGCAGCTTTTGAAATTGTGATGTCTGTTTGCTTACCAACCGTTTTTAATCCATTGAAAAATCTAATGGTAAAAATAATTGAGGCTACAATGACAAAGATACCACAAAGGGCTCCCACTTGGTCTGAACCGGTCCATTCTGGTAAATGTTCAGCCCAACGTCGTGGGGCACTTATTTTTCCTGCGTAAAGAAACGAGCCAGCAATTCCGGTAAAGAATAAGAAGTAAATTGAAATCGCAAATTTATCAAGCCCAGTTTGCTTTTGTGTACCTTCTGTTTTATTAAAGTAATACATAAATCCGAAAATCATGGCAACTACACCCATGCCCATGTACGTGTGGAAATGTCCAGGAACCCATTTAGTATTATGCATAACGTGGTTTACAACAATAGTCGCGTCAATAATGGCAGGAACCGCACCAGCCACCCATCCGAACATAGCTAAAAACATCATACTTGACGCAAAATCCCATTTAACAGCAGAACGAAATATGATCATTAATGCGCCGTATGCGGTAACAACCATAACCGGTAACCCATTTGCATATGAAAAAACTTGACCGATGATTAACATCCATTTTGGTACTGCAAAGTCCATTAATAAATGATGAGTATAAATCATTAACGTGAATAACGTTGAGAAGTTCCATGCAATCAAAAAGGCTTTATTTGATTTCCACGGACGTCCTGTATACTCTGATAAGATTTCATAGACTGCAATAACCGCCATATAGATCGTGCAATTGGCAAAAATATGACCGAAAGCATAGGTTAGATGCTTTGCTAACATCGGATCGAAGGTCAAATTTGGATTTAAAATATTTAAGATTGATTCTACTAATGCAGTAGCTCCTGCAAGAATACCTGTAGAATTTGCGATAATGACCATAGTTGTCGCAACCACTGCAGCAGGTGGCCCGTATCCTTTTTTTCCTCTGAAAATATAATCCCAACCAAGTGATTTTCCTAAACCTCCAAATTCTTTTATGAGTCTAGCGGCTAAGTAAAAATACATAACCAAATATCCAACACCTAAAATGAGAAGACCAAAAAGAAATAGTAAAGCACCAGTTGTTCCATTAATTTTCGCTGAAAAGGATGGAAGTGGATAAAGAAAGGTCCAACCATCAGAAAAATTAAAAACAAAAATGGCTGTAAGAATCATTACCACACCGATTAAAGATAAGATGAGGTTTGCAAAAAATACCTTATGATTTAAATGAATATACTTTGATAAAAAATACCACATGATTGCGCTTCCACCTAAAGCTGTAATACCAACCATTCCTGTTCCGTGTACGGTCATAATTTTATAAAATAATTGTGGTGAAATTTTTAATACATTTCCTTGATTTAATAACATCATGACGCCAAAAGTCATCATAAGTACCAGTACAACAGAGGTAACAAGTAAGGATAACGACACGCCTTTTTTTATGTAATTTCTAGAGGAATTCTCCATTTTATTTACCTCCTTTCGGTTTAACAATGATATCCTTCATCATTACATGATGACCCGTACTACAATACTCTAAGCATAGAATTTTATATGTTCCTGGCTTTTCAAATGTAATTGAAACTGTATTGGTGTAATCTGGCATAGCTTGTGTTTGTGCGATTAGCTTAAGGTCTCTATCATAAAGTCCAAAACCATGTGTTACATCTTTACTAGTCACACGAAACTGTATAGGCTCTCCAACTACAAAGTCCTCATTGCTTAAAATCCAGCTAAACTGCATTCCTGTCACATCAACAACTTTACCATTTGCTTCAGCATGTGCATGTTGATCATGGTAAGGAAGTTTGCTTAGTGATATTGCTGAAGCAAAACCCATTACAGCTAGTAACCCAAGAAAATAGAACTTACGAATCTTGTAGCCTTTTTCTTGAATTGGTCCATACTCTTTAAATTTTCTCGATTCCCCGTACACAAAAGAAAAAGCAAGTGCTAAGAGGAATACGAAAAATAATGTAGCGTACCACGCAATAGACTGGTACATAAAATCCCCTCCCGTTAAATGAATATCAAACAAGAAGTCCCCCAACTACTTGTCTGATTCCAAATCCCATTGTAAACCCCTTTTTGTGAAAAAATAGTGAAATTTATCATACCTTACTAGTAATCTTTAAAAAAAGGACTTGTTCATAAATATGGAGTTTGGATTTTTTATAAAACGACCCCCATGTTTAATAGAGAATGGACGAATCGTTTGGTAAAGGAATCAACGATAGGTTCAAAACAAAAATCCATGGAGGTTAGATATGGGAATCGTTATTATTGATATCGACAAATTACTAGAAGCTACTTCGGGTCTAACATCTGAGAAAAATGGTTATAAAGTACAAACTGTTGAGATAGATCAATTACTTGAGAATACTCGCGATTGGTAAAACACATATTTTTGTTTCTCCATTCATAATCTTATATATATTTATTAATGCCTTCTATTTAGATAGAAGGCATTTTTATTTTTAAATTAAAATCTCCTACTAACTTGGTATGCCGCTTTAAAGCGAAAAAATATTTTTTGTATTTCTATTGCTTTTGTCCAAAAAAAATACTAGAATAATTTCTAATATAAAAAATTTTTAGAAAATTAATTTTAAAGACATTAAGGGGGATCTAAATGAAGAAAACAGCTCGAGCATTATCTTTTGCATTAGCAGGTATGCTGATGTTAGCAGGTTGTGGCAGTAAGGAATCTTCAGGAGAAACAGGAAAGGGTGGGGCAGAGAAAGAATTTAAAATTGGCATTACCCAATTTGCGCCTCATCCATCTTTAGATGCTGCGACAGAAGGCTTTAAAAAAGCATTAAAGGACAAGGGGATTAAAGCTACCTTCGATGAACAAAATGCACAAGCAGACATGAATAACACCCAAACCATTGCCAATAACTTTGTTGGAGACAAAGTAGATTTAATATTTGCAAATGCTACTCCAAGTGCGACAGCAGCATTGAATGCGACGAAGGAAATTCCTATCATTTTCACTTCTGTTACAGACCCTGTAGGAGCGGGATTAGTTGAAGCATTCGATAAACCAGGGAAAAATATAACCGGTACAACTGACAACCATCCTGATGCAACGAAAAAAACAATTAACTTTATTACAGAAGAAGTGAAAGCCAAAAAGGTAGGAGTCATCTACAACTCTGGAGAACAAAATTCTGTTGTTCAGATTAAAGAAGTGAAGAAGCTGGCAGAAGAGAAGGGAGCAAAACTTGTAGAAGTTTCCGTGTCTACAACTGCTGAAGTAAAACAGGCCGCTGAATCTCTTGTAGGTCGAGTGGATGCTATCTACATACCAACAGATAATACAGTTGTTACTGCCCTTGATTCTGTTATAGCGATTGCAAATAACAAAAAGATTCCATTGTTCGTAGGTGAACTGGATTCGATGAAAAAAGGAGCGGTTGCTGCAAGTGGTTTTAGTTACTTTGATCTCGGCTATCAATCTGGTTTAATGGCAGCTGAAATTTTATCTGGAAAGAAAAAGCCATCAGAAATCCCAGTTGAACTTCCAAGCAGCTTAAAACTTGTCATTAATAAGTCTGCTGCTGAAGCACAAGGATTAAAGGTTAAAGATGATTGGAAGAAGCTAGGAGAGTTTTACGACGGAAAATAAGATTGAAACTATTTCAAGGAGGAGAACATTTCGCGGTTCTCTCCTTGATTTATACATAGGATAGTAAAGTAATGGTGTTTTTTTATGTAAAAGAAATGGCCATAAAGAAGGGATGATTTCAATGTTTACAGCCATATTTGGATCTTTTGAGGCAGGTATCATCTATGCGATTATGGCGCTGGGCGTCTATCTTTCCTTTCGCATTTTAGATTTTCCTGATTTAACAGTGGATGGGAGTTTTGTAACGGGAGCAGCGATTTCGGCTGTCATGATCGCAAATGGAGCAAATCCATTTTTAGCGACAATCATGGCTTTGTTTGCCGGATTTGCAGCAGGCTGTATGACAGGGCTTCTACACACATTTGGAAGAATTAATAACCTGCTTTCAGGTATCCTTATGATGATCGCGCTTTACTCTATTAACCTTAGAATCATGGGTCGTTCAAATATACCTTTATTAAATACAGATACGGCTTTTACAAAAATAAGTAGTTTATTTGAAAAGACAGGGATTGATTCATTTTTTAATAGTATTCTTTCACTGATAGGTCTAGGTGACAGTCTTCCAGAAACATGGGGGATATTGATTTTTATGATTATTGTTACCTTGCTGATTAAGTTCTTAACCGATGTTTTCTTACAAACAGAAATTGGGCTTGCTGTAAGGGCAACAGGTGATAATAAACGAATGATTCGCAGCCTTTCAGCCAATACCAACCTTCTTGTTGTTCTTGGATTAGGCTTATCCAATGCTTTAGTTGCGTTCTCGGGTGCACTCATCGCACAACAAGGTGGATTTGCGGATGTTGGTATGGGAATAGGAATGATAGTCATTGGATTGGCATCAGTAATAATAGGTGAAGCTTTATTTGGTACAAAGACGATTGCGAGAACTACACTCGCCGTTATTGGGGGATCCATTATATATCGAATAGTCATTACATTAGCTTTACGAGTTGAATTCTTAGATCCGGGAGATATGAAACTAATTACTGCACTCATTGTTATTATTTCCTTAACTACACCGAAAATCATAGAAGGTTCTAGAGAGAGAAAGCGGAAAGCAAAAAGACGAAACGAAAGAATAAACATGGTACAGGCTTCCGCAGTGGCAAAGGGGGAAAATCATGCTGCACTTAAGTCAGATTCATAAAATCTTTAATGAAGGAACACCAGATGAGAAAATTGCCATTGATCATATTAACCTTACTCTTGAACCAGGAGATTTCGTCACAGTAATTGGCAGTAATGGGGCAGGTAAGTCAACACTAATGAATATTATCTCGGGTGTACTATTTCCGGATATCGGGGAAGTTCATATTGGTGGTAAAAATGTGACACATATGTCTGAATTCAATCGTTCAAAAATGATTGGCCGTGTCTTTCAGGACCCTATGGCTGGAACAGCTCCTAGTATGACCATTGAAGAAAACTTGGCAATGGCTTATTCAAGAAATAAAACGAGAACACTCAGGTGGGGCGTAACCAAAAAAAGACGTGAATATTTTCGTGACGTTCTGGAATCTTTGCACCTAGGGTTAGAAAATCGTCTCAATGCAAAGGTTGGTTTATTGTCGGGTGGGGAACGGCAGGCTCTATCCTTATTGATGGCTACATTTACAGAGCCTTCAATCCTGTTATTAGATGAACATACTGCAGCTCTTGACCCATCGAGGGCAGAGCTTATAACCGCACTGACAAAGGAAATTGTTGATAAATACAAATTGACCACACTTATGGTCACACATAATATGCAACAAGCTATTGACCTGGGGAATCGTTTAATCATGATGGATAAAGGTCAAGTGATCCTTGAGGTCAACGAAGAAAATAAGAAGCATCTTACAATCGAGAGTTTATTAAGTGAGTTTAAGAGAATTCGTGGGTCACAAATGGCAAGCGATCGGGCCATTCTGTCATAGAAAAATTTTTTTCAAATTGAATTTTTGGATAGACCCCCTCTTAGAGGAATATTTCCAATGTGTATATGTTGCAAACTACCTGTATATTCAGGTAGTTTGTTTTGTTTTTACTTAGGGAAATAACTGAATCAAATGATATTTCTTTAATGCCCAAAAGCGGTATTGCTTTACTTTCTACTCTTGAGAGGACAAGACAACTTCAATTAAAATTAATTCTGAATATTATTACTTTATTTAATGGGGGTTTCTCGATGAAAGAAAATAGATTAACAGCTGAACAACTTGTAGATGATTTTTTTCCTGTAAGAGATGTGGATTATATTGAAATCTACACTGGAAATGCAAAGCAGGCTTGTCACTTTTTTTGCACGGCTTTTGGTTTTCAACCGGTTGCTTATTCTGGTCTTGAAACGGGAAATCGTGAAAACGTTTCCTATTGTTTAAAACAACGAAATATCCGTTTAGTTATTACTGGCACCTATAAAGAGGACAATAGGGTTGCACAGTTTGTAAAGAAACACGGTGATGGTGTGAAAGACATAGCGTTATTGGTTGATAATGTGGAAAAAGCATTCGAGGAAGCTGTAAATAGAGGGGCAATTGCTATAGCTCCCCCATTTGAAATGAAAGACAGTCAAGGGACTATTAAGAAAGCCGTTCTAGGTACATATGGTGACACCATCCATACGTTAATTGAACGGAAAAACTACCAAGGTGCTTTTTTACCAGGATTTGAACCTTATTCAGTTGCATTGCCAATTGAGGATGCAGGATTAATCGGTATTGATCACGTGGTTGGCAACGTTGAAAGCATGGAGGAGTGGGTTGAGTACTACTCAAAAGTAATGGGCTTCAAAGAAATGAAGCATTTCTCTGACAAGGATATTACCACGGAATATTCTGCTCTAATGTCAAAGGTTATGCACAATGGTGGTCGGATTAAGTTTCCTATCAATGAACCTGCAGAGGGGAAGCGAAAATCACAAATTCAAGAGTATCTAGAATTCTATAATGGACCAGGAGTGCAGCACTTAGCGATATTAACTGAAGATATCGTTTCAACAGTAACCACTTTAAAGAAGAATGGTGTGGAGTTCCTCAAGACACCTGCTACTTATTATGAATCCTTAGGTGAGCGGATTGGAAAAATTGATGAGGAGATAGAAAAGCTTAGGGAGTTAAATATCTTAGTAGACCGTGATGATGAGGGATATTTACTGCAGATTTTTACGAAGCCAATCGTCGATCGCCCTACATTATTTATTGAAATCATTCAACGTAAAGGAGCCAGAGGCTTTGGGGAAGGAAACTTCAAGGCACTATTTGAGTCGATAGAGCGTGAACAAGAACGACGCGGCAATCTATAACACTAGAAAATAATTTAATGTATTTTTAGGAGAAATATGATCAGAGCAAGGGAGAGGTGTTCTCCCTTGTGAAACATATGGTTATTTGAAAGAGTGGTGGACGGAAATGGAAATTTCACCAGAAACACTTGAATGGAAAGAAGCCTATAAACTTTTAGTCGGATCAATTTTGCCACGTCCTATTGCTTTTGTATCAACAATAGATGCAAATGGCATCGCAAATGCAGCACCCTTCAGTTTTTTTACCGCTATTTGCGCGGACCCCATGCTCATTTGTTTTTCGCCAATGAGGAAGGGTACGGATGGAGCGAAGAAAGATACGTTAGTCAATATTGAAAGTACAGGTCAATTTGTGATTAATATTGTCAGTGAAAGTATGGCTGCACAAATGAACGATTGTGCCATTGAGTTTGCTTCCTCTGTGGATGAAATAGAGGAAGTGGATCTAACAAAGGAACAAAGTATTAAAGTGAAAGTACCGCGAATCAATGAATCACTCGTTCACTTAGAATGTGAACTCTATCAAGTACTGCATTTTGGTGACAAGCCCGGTGCAGGCAGTCTTGTGATTGGAAAAGTAATTCACGTCCATGTTAACGATGAGCTTTATGATAAAGGGAGAATTGATACATCAAAATTACAGCCGATAGGTCGAATGGCTGGTAACACCTTTACTAACCCATTGGCAAATACGTTTGATATGATTCGAAAATAGATAATAGGTGAGTGCCATGAAATTTGTAACCTTTGAAAAAGCAGACAAAACAATCAGATCTGGGTGGCTAGATGGTGACTTTGTGGTGGATATGTACGAGGTATCTGATGGCAAACTGCCTGAAAGCCTGCTGGAGTTTTTAGATAATAGCGAAGAAAATATGAAAATGGTGATGAATCTCGCTCCAGTAACTAGTGAACAAAAAGGAAGGTATCCAATAAGTGAAATTCGGTTAAAAGCACCTCTTCCTTTGCCTAGGAGCTTTCGTGATTTTTATGCGTTTGAACAACATGTTAAAACAGCAAGGGAAAACCGGGGGCTTGAAATGATTCCGGAATGGTACGAAATCCCTGTTTTTTATTTTTCTAATCATCTAGCAATAAAGGGTCCAGATGATGCTATCATGATGCCAAATGATTGTGATTGGCTAGATTACGAGTTGGAAATTGGCTGTATCATTGGGAAAAAAGGTAAAAACATTCGAGCTGAAGACACCGATAACTATATTTTTGGTTATTGCATATTAAATGATTGGAGTGCAAGGGACCTACAAAGGAAAGAAATGAAGGTAGGGCTTGGTCCGGCAAAGGGGAAGGATTTTTCAACTTCTATTGGTCCATGGATTGTTTCGAAAGAAGAATTGGAGTCGCTTAGGGCCGGCAAGGGTTATGATCTACCAATGAGGGCGCGTGTGAATGGTACCTTGCTTTCGAATGGAAATATGAAGGAACTTCATTATTCTTTTGGAGAGATGATAGAGAGAGCCTCAGCGGGCGTTACACTTTACCCTGGAGAATTGATTGGTTCAGGAACAGTTGGTACGGGATGTATTCTCGAACTTGGTCAAAAGGTACACAGATGGCTTTTACCAGGTGACCTAGTAGAATTAGAAGTTGACCATCTTGGTATCCTTTGTAATAAAATTACGGATGGAAATGAGGTGAAATAATGTATTATCGGCAAATGGGGAAAATTCCGCATAAACGGCATACGATGTTTAAAAAAGAAGATGGTAGCCTGTATCGTGAACAGGTAATGGGGACGAGAGGGTTTTCAGGAACCCAATCTATCCTTTACCATCAGTACATGCCAACGGAAATAGTAAAGTCAGAACTAATCGGTACGTATTTGCCAGAATATGAAGAGCAGCAGTCTTTGAAGCATCGGCACTTTTTTACTAGTAAGGCGGATAAGCAAGGAGATGGTCTAACTGCTCGAAATTATCTTTTAGGAAATCAGGACTTACTAATTGGAACGGCACAAGTGACTAAACCAATGGAAAGCTTCTATCGGAATGGTGATGGTGATGAAATGCTGTTTATTCATCATGGTACCGGGAAGTTGGAGACAATGTTTGGTACCATTTCTTATCGACCAGGGGATTATATAATTGTACCCATTGGAACTATCTACCGTGTGGTGCCAAATGAAAATGAAAAAACACAAATGTTATTCGTGGAGTCCTTTAGTCAGATTACTACCCCTAGACGTTACCGGAATGAATATGGTCAGCTCCTCGAACATAGCCCGTTCTGTGAACGTGACATCCGCGGACCTGAAACACTTGTTTCTTATGATAAAAAGGGAGAATTTGAGGTATTAACGAAATCAAGAGGGGTCATTTCTTCTCATATTCGTGGTCATCATCCACTTGATGTAATTGGCTGGGATGGGTATTTATATCCTTGGGCGTTTAATATAGAAGATTTTGAGCCTATTACCGGGAGGGTTCATCAGCCACCTCCCGTACATCAGACATTTGAAGGAAATAATTTTGTTGTTTGTTCTTTCGTACCACGCCTGTATGACTATCATCCTGAAGCCATTCCAGCACCGTATTATCACAGTAATGTGAATAGTGATGAGCTACTTTATTATGTGGAAGGAAATTTCATGAGTCGTAAGGGAGTCCAGGAGGGTTCAATCACACTCCATCCAGGTGGTATACCTCATGGTCCACACCCTGGTAAAACAGAGGCAAGTATTGGAAAAAAAGAAACGCTTGAACTAGCTGTTATGATCGATACCTTCCATCCTCTTAAGATTGTAAAAACTGCACAAGAGATAGAAGATCCCGGCTACATGTTTACTTGGAATGAAAATTAATGATGAGGCTGACTCAGGGTCCTTTGAGTCGGCCTTATTTTTTTCCTGTATACGTAAATAAAAAGCGCTTATACTTATAAAAATGGTATGGTAGAAATATCTAAATAGTACAAAACGAATAGAGGTGAACTCATGAAGCTTGAAAGAATTATAAAGAAACTAACGAGTCATAATCCAACTATTTTAGGCAGTGAGAAGTTTTCGAAATATGCAGTTATGCTGCCGCTGGTACAAAAAGAAGATGAAATTCATGTATTATTTGAAGTGAGGTCCCTTGAATTAAGAAGGCAGCCAGGAGAAATATGTTTTCCAGGGGGAAGGATTGATTTACAGGATATTGATGAAAAGGGGGCGGCCCTTCGAGAGACGGTTGAAGAATTAGGAATTAGTCGTTCAGAAATCACAAACATTTCTCCGCTAGATTATATGATTTCCCCTTTTGGAATGATTGTTTATCCGTTTGTCGGATTGATTACAAATCCTGATAACATTCACCCAAATCCGTCAGAAGTAGGGGAGGTCTTTACAGTCCCGATTTCTTTTTTTATTCATCATTCGCCATCTATTTACCACATTAACTTTAAAGCAGAGCCTGAAGAGAATTTTCCTTATGAGCTAATAGCTGGTGGAGAGAACTATAATTGGCGGACAAGAGACCTGGAAGAATATTTTTATCTTTATCATGATAAAGTGATTTGGGGGCTAACTGCCAGAATCCTCTCCCATTTTATTGAAATGGTTCGCTAGACAATTAATAAAATAAAAAACAGTGAGACTAGGTTAGTTTGCTATTCTCACTGTTTTTTTTGGTTTGTTTGTCCAGAGTGGACAAATGTACGTATAGAAAGGAAAAAAACACTTGATTATTTTCAGAATTGGAATAAAATTAAGATTATATTTTCAGAGGATAGGGAGATGTAACATGAAAGTAGTTAAGTTTGGAGGTTCCTCATTGGCTTCCGGAAAACAAATGGAGAAGGTATACCAAATTGTAATATCAGACCTTGAGCGAAAAATTGTAGTTGTTTCTGCACCTGGAAAAAGATTTACAAACGATGAAAAGGTAACAGACTTATTGATAAAGTGTGCTGAGGCAGCTTTACAGAACCATACCATTATGGAAAAGGTGGATGCAGTGATTGAGCGTTATGCTTTTATTGCTGAGGAACTTTCCCTATCGCATACTGTTATTGAAGAGATTCGTGATGATTTAATGGAAAGACTACAAGCCGACAAAGAAAAACCTGATCGGTTTATGGACCGGGTAAAAGCAAGTGGAGAAGATAACCAAGCTAAACTAACAGCCGCCTATTTTCGGAAAAAGGGCCTTGAAGCCCATTATATTGACCCTCTTGAGGCGGGGCTCATTGTCAGTGATGAACCAGGAAATGCTCAAGTATTACCAGAGGCTTATGAGAATTTGCACTTACTCAGATATCGGTCTGGGATATTGATCTTTCCAGGTTTTTTTGGTTACAGCAAGGAGGGGGAAGTGTTCACATTTTCACGTAGCGGATCGGATATTACAGGCTCTATCCTAGCAAATGCAGTAAAAGCCGACCTTTATGAAAATTTTACTGATGTGGATGCAGTCTATTCCGTAAACCCAAATATTGTGAATAAGCCAAAAGAAATTAAGGAATTAACCTACCGTGAAATGAGAGAACTATCATATGCAGGGTTTACCGTATTGCATGATGAAGCACTGGTTCCTGCCTTTCGAGCTGAAATACCTGTTCAGATTAAAAATACTAATAATCCAGCAGCTCCTGGTACAAGGATTGTTAATGAGCGGCACAACACAAATGGTCCGGTAATTGGGATAGCCAGTGACAAAGGATTCTGCAGCATTTACGTAAGCAAATATTTAATGAACAGAGAAGTTGGCTTTGGACGGAAGCTATTGGGTGTGTTGGAGGACTTTGGGCTTTCTTACGAACACACACCTTCGGGGATAGATGATATATCAGTTATTATGAGAGAGAATCAACTAAATTCTAGCCTAGAAGAAAAGATTATCCACCGTATTAAGACAGAATTGCAGGCTGACGAGGTGAAAGTTGAACATAGCTTAGCACTCATTATGGTTGTAGGTGAGGGCATGCGTCATAATGTCGGTACGATGGCGAGAGCATCTAAGGCATTAGCAAGGTATAGTGTTAATATCGAAATGATTAATCAAGGTTCATCAGAGGTTAGCATGATGTTCGGAGTGAAGGAAGTGGATGAGAAACGAGCAGTTCAAGCACTTTATGAAGAGTTTTTTGTTCCTGTGACAGTATAATAGAAATAAAAATAGAGGCTGACTCTTTTACTTTGAGTCAGCCTTCATGTTTTCTTCTTTAACTTCGCTCGAGTTCTGATTCCCGCCACGACCGCTATTACAAGACCACCAATAGTATCTGCGATCAAATCAGTCATAGTGTCTTTGTTACCTCCACCCTGTAGGGTCATATCGAAAAATTGATCGGAGCTAAATTCATATACTTCCCATAAAACTCCCCCGAGTGCTGCAAAAGATAAAGTAAATAAAAAAACAAACCAAGGGGATATCTCATCTCCTGCATTTCTATGGATTAATCGTTCGTATAAGGCAATTCCTGAAAAAGCAAGAATGGCTCCACTGACAAAGTGCATAAATGTATCCCACCAGCCTAGCCCGTACCAGCCTAGGATTGAGCCAAAATATTGGGAGCCAACTAAAAATACTAAATAAGAGATAACAATGGGTAAATTGAATTGAAGTTTGGTGAATAAGGCAAACAATAACGGGACTGCACCACAAATAATTCCACCAATTGCTACGGTTCCTTTAAAGCTCACATTATGAGTAAAATAGTAAACAGATAAGGCTGCCATAAAGAGTACATAAATCAAACTTAAAAGGATAACAAGCTTCCGATTCATTTTTATCACCTCGCACTATACATTTTGTTTTCGCGTTAAGGAATAAATGGCGACTAAAAGTCCGCCTACCAATCCACAGAGTAAGTCCAACATAGTATCTGTATTTCCTCCTCGCTGCATGGTGTGTGTAATAGGCGTCAAATCCCCTAAAAACTCATAAACCTCCCAAATGACACTTGCTAAAGTAGCAAGTGAAAGTAAAAACAAAAAAAGAATCCATTTTGAGAGTTCATCGCGTACCTTTTCAGGGATAAAGATTTTATACAAAGTAATGCCGGCGAGAGCAACATATAGCCCCTTATAGAAGTGAAGGGTAGAATCCCACCATTTATAATGAAGATAAAAACTAGATATCGATCCGAGAAACAAGGAACAAAAAATGAAGAGATAATATCCCAATATTAGTGGGATATTAAAGGGAATGTTTTTTTTGAATAACAGTAGAAGTGGAATGGCACTTACGAATATGCCCCCAAGAGATACCTGCCATCTGGACGAATCTCCTTTTATTAAGTAGAAAACTACCAGAGAAATCATAAAAATGATAAAAACCACACTTAACACTACGATTAATTTTCGTTTCATGTGTTCACCTCATAATAAAACGCTCTTTACAATTATGTCCAATTAATAAATTTGAAATCATTGATTTAATTCTCGCATCCAAATCTATAAAGAGGTATATTGAATGAGACGATAGAAACAAGTGTGTAGAATGAATAGGTGGAGGTTTCTATGCAAAAAGCACAAATACCAACATACGAACGGATTGCAATTGATTTGGCCAGTAGAATATATGATGGAAAGTTTAAAGTAGGAGAAAAGATTCATGGAAGGTCCACTTTAGCAAGCGAATACAAAGTATCTCCCGAAACAGTTCGTAGAGCGATTAAAATATTGGAGGATGTGGAGATCGTCCAATCCACAAAAGGCAGTGGGATTGTTATCTCCTCTAGAGAGAATGCCTATAAATATATTCACCGTTTTTCTAACCTTGAGAGTATTAAAGACCTTGAAAAGCAGATGAACACACTAATTAATGAACGGGATAGATTAGATGAGCAGTTATTTGAAACATTAAGAAAAATTATGGATTACTCAGGAAAACTTCGTCATACGAATCCATTAGCCCCTATTGAGGTAGAGGTTTTTCCAGGTTGTACTCATATTGGTCAAACAATTTCGGAGACCAAGTTTTGGCAAAATACTGGTGGAACTGTCATTGGTATGAAACGAAAGGGTGAGTTGATTATTTCACCAGGGCCCTACGCATTAATTATGGAGGGGGATATACTCCTAATTATAGGTGATGATCAAACATACGATAGGGTGCTTCATTTTTTACACGACTGAACACAAAGAAGAGGCAGCCTTTTAAGGGTCTGCCTCTTCTTTGTCTATGGAATGATATTTTATTAAAGTAAACCTTCTTCATTCAGGAATTCTTTGGCTACTTTTGCGGGTGACTGTTTGAGACTGTCCACCTTATAATTCAACTCACGCATTTTTTCGTCTGTAAGTTTCCCTGAGAGAGAGTTCAAGACTTTTTTTAGCTCTGGGTGTTCCTTCAAGGTTTCTTCCTTAATAATAGGTACTGCGTAATATGGTGGGAAGAAATTTTTATCATCTTCTAATACCTTTAATTGGAAGGCTTCAAGTAAGCCGTCTGTAGAAAACGCATCAATTACATCACTCTTATGGTTCTTGAGAGCAGTATAGCGTAGTCCACCATCTACTGCTTTAACATCTTTAAATGTCATATTATAAGTCTTAGAAAGTCCAATTAACCCATCTTCACGATTAGGAAATTCTATCGTTGGTCCCATGATTAGTCCGCTGCTCACTTTAGCAAGGTCGGAAATGGTCTTTAAATTATATTGTTTAGCTGTGTCTTGTCTTACTGCCAAAGCATACGTATTATTAAATCCGATTGGTTTTAATAATTCTATATCATATTTTTTCTTAAATTCTTTTTGAACATAATTATAGACTTGATCCGGATTACTTTGTGGAGGTTGGTTTAAAATATTTACCAAGCCTGTGCCGGTATATTCCACATATAAATCAATATCTCCGTTTTTAAGTGCGCTAAAGGCTACCTGACTACCGCCAAGATTCAGCTTTCTCTCAACTTGGATATCTGTCTTATTTTCGATTAAATCGGCAAGCATATTTCCTAATATTAATTGTTCACTAAAGTTTTTTGAACCAATGACAATCTTTTCTTCTGCATTTGCTGTTGAATACACTTTAAAGGTGCCAGCAGCTACCAATAGTAAGGACGCAAGGGCAATCATAACTTTTTTTGCTCTTTTTCCATTTTTAACAGAATTCTTGGACGTGTTTTTCTTGCTAGTATAAGAAAGTGAAGCTTCAAGTTTTCCAACAACAAAGTCAATCAAGAGGGCTAAAATACATGCCGGTATTGCTCCAGCTAAAATCATGTTGTTATCAACAGTTTGTACTCCGGAGAATACTAAATAACCAAGACCACCTGCACCTACAAAGGCAGCAATCGTCATTAAACCAACAGCAGTAACTGCTGAAATTCTGATACCCGCCATAATCATCGGGAAGGCAAGTGGTAATTGAACCTTTCTCATCGTTTGACTTTTGGTCAGACCGATACCTTTGGCGGCTTCCAGAATGTCTCCATCAATGTTTGTTAATCCCGTATACGTATTCTTTACAATAGGGAGGAGAGAATATAGCACGACCATTACAATTGCTGGATTACTACCTATCCCAATAAATGGTATGAGGAAGCCGAGTAAAGCTAAGCTTGGAACAGCTTGAATAACATTTGTAGTTCCAATTATTGGCTTTGAAAGCTTTGGTTCATTTGAAATTAAGATTCCAAGTGGAATACCGATAATAATAGCAATGAGTACAGAAATGATGCTTAAATAAAGATGTTGTCCAAGTAAGTCGGTAATTTGTTCATAGTTTGAAGTTACATAGTTCCAAAAATTACTCATCAAAATGCCACCTCCAAATCAATTAGTTGGCTACTTAATGCGGATAATATACTGCTTCTTGTTATTAGACCAGTTAACTGGTTAGTATGATTTACAACGGGTAAATAACCAATTTTATGTTCATTCATCATTGCTAACACGGAGATTAAATTGGCATCTTGTGAAACGGATAATACCTTTTTCTCCATAACAAGTTCGATTGAAGTGTTCCGATTAAGCAGCTGGATGCTTTTTAATGTAACTAGCCCCTTAAGGAAGTTGCTTTTGTCAGTGACCATTAAACTATCCACTTTATTTTCTTTCATGATCTCAATCGCCTGTAATACGTTTCGCATTGCATTAATTTTAATTGGATGATGAATCATAATATCCTCTGCCAATAATAATTCAGGATTGTTCCAAACCCTTCTTTTTCCAATAAAGTCTTCTACAAAGTCATTAGCAGGATTTTTAAGAATATTTTCCGGTGTATCATATTGTAGAATATCACCATCTTTTAATATACAGATTTTGTCTGCTATTTTAATAGCTTCATCCATGTCATGGGTAACAAAGATAATAGTTTTATTAAGTTCCTTTTGCATTTGGAATAGTTCATCCTGCAGAGAGCTTCTTGTAACTGGGTCTAGTGCGCTGAAGGGTTCATCCATTAAGATGATATCGGAGTTTGTCGAGAAGGCTCTTGCTACACCAACTCTTTGCTGTTGACCACCACTTAACTCTTTTGGGAACCGGTGTAAATATTCATTTGGTTCTAAACCTACCAAAGAAAGCAATTCCTTTGTCTTTTCCTCAATTGCCTCCGGCTCTTCTCCTTTAAGTTTAGGAATTAATTCTAAGTTCTCTTCGATGGTCATATGAGGAAATAGCCCGGTGTTTTGAATGACATATCCAATATTCCTGCGGAGTTCTATTGGATTCATTTTTGAAATATCTGTTCCATTGACAAATATACTTCCAGAGGTTGGTTGAATTAATTTATTGATCATTTTAAGCAATGTTGTTTTCCCACACCCACTGGGCCCTATAAAAACAACTAATTGACCAGCCTCTATTTCTAATGAGAAAGGATTAATGATGGTTTTGTTGCGGTATTTTTTTACGATGTTCTTAAACTCTATCAAATTCATTCCCCCTAAATAATAATTACTTACCCGAAAAACTAACAACTTAATCATAACATAAAGGTTGTTACTTTGTCGAATCAGGCGGTTTAGGTCATATTTGATAGAGTGTAATTTTAGTAGTTATAACAAGAAAATGGTAAAATGAAACTAATATAAATAATTAAGATGAGGGGGATTGTATGGGGAATATTCGTGATAAGTTGAGTATAAAGTTTTTTCTTTTTCTCTTGTTCGCTTTTTTATTGATTCATGTCCCGCTTCTTGGAAGTTATATAAAAATAATCAATACCCTCATCCATGAATCGGGTCACGCAATGATTGCTTTACTCAGTGGGAAAGTAGAGCGTATTTCTTTATTTATGAATTCTGAAGGAGTTACGTATAGCAGCCAGTCGACATGGATCGGTAGTTTCGTGACAAGTCTTGCTGGATATATATTCGCTTCATTTATGGCATTTTTATCTTTTTTATTTATTGGTAAAAATAAACAAACGATCTTAATTGATATTTTGTTAGGGTTTATCTTCTTAAATCTAATTTTTTGGGTACGAAATCCTTATGGGGTATTTTGGCTTTGTTCATTCGCAGTGGGTTTTCTTTTTTTACTTATTAAAGGAAGTCAAAACGTAAGAGATCATTCATTATTATTAATAGCATCTATTTTACTTGTTGACTCGGTCAATAGTGCTTTTGAAATTCTATATATAAGCTTTTTTCAACCTTATGCAGCAGGGGATGCGGCAAATCTTGCACGTTTAACGGTGATTATCCCTGCACAAATCTGGGGAATCTTTTTCTTCCTTCAAGCTATTTGGTTTTGTTATTTTGGATTAAAAAGAGGCTATTATAGACTAGGCAAATAAGGAGAAAGCTGACCCAAAAGCTATGAAGATTCTGGCCATATGAGTCAGCAATTTACCGTAATTATTTACCTATGTCTTTTTTTGTAATCTCACTTCGAATACTAGTTTCCTTAGAAAATTCGGTGTCTTGTTTCTTATTGTTTGGATATTTATTTTTACGTTCACGGTTATCGTTACGATTTGTCATGATTGTTACCTCCTTTCAGCGTCTTCTGAAATTATTTTTTGCATCGAATGTTTTTTTACTCCCGATTTTTATTTTGTTTCGAAAATAAAAGCTCGACCGTATCAAAATGATATGGTCGAGCTTTTATTATGATAGTGGTAATATTGAATCCATTTGTGCGGAACGATACTCTTCTGTAAGATTATCAATAATTTTTTGGACCGGAAGGATGTCTTTAATTTCATCCACCCGGGCTCCAGCAAACACAAGTCCATTTTCAACATCACCCGAAACGGAAGTTAGTAATGAATCTAATGTGCAAAACCGGTAAGAGCAATTTTTTAAACAATCATGGCATTTCGCGATTTTTAGTTTATTTGAACCACTAATTAATTTAGTAAAGTTGTTATTTATTGCTCTGCCTTGCAGTCCAACGGTGGTTTTCACAAGGACCAAATCTTCTTTATTTGCGTTTACATATTTTTCCTTAAATGCTAATGGAGCATCACATTCCTCACTTGCTACGAACCTCGTCCCCATTTGTACTCCAGACGCTCCCATGGACAGTGCTTTTGCAATATCAAATCCATTCATGATTCCTCCAGCTGCGATAACAGGTATGGATACTGCATCAACAATTTCTGGTAGGATTTCGAACATCGGACGATCTGTTCCAAGATGTCCTCCAGCCTCAAAACCTTCTACGACCACGGCCGCTGCTCCGAGCCGTTCAGAAATTTTTGCTAGTTTTGCTGAAGAGACAATGGAAATAACAGGTATTCCAGCTTGTTTTCCCCAAGAATACATATCTCTAGAGATTCCCGCGCCGGAAATAATAAAATCAACCTTCTCTTCTAAAGCGGCTTTCATTTTTTCAGCAAAGTCATTCATGGCAAATAGGACATTTACACCTATGTACCCTGCACCCTTAATACGGTCCTTGGCTTTTCGGATATGTGTTCGCATCTCATCTACGGTTATTCCAGTACCAGATATAATCCCAATTCCTCCTGCGTTTGCGACAGCCGAAGCTAACTTGCTTAGTGAGATACCTACGCCCATACCTCCCTGTATAATCGGTACCTTTGGCATCATATGTCCAACTTTTAATTGTGGAAAATTCAATTCATTACCTCATTTCAATGTTTAGTTACTTCTCCTGAATCATAACATTCGAATTTATATATGTCTGTGATTACTATCACCTGGTCATATAAGTAGGTTTTATACTTTGTAAATTTATTTGGATAATAGTAATCTTAAGGTAACAAACTACTAAACGTTATGGATAGAGATGGGAAGGTGTAGGTATGGTCAAGCTTTTTACAGATATTGATTTAGATGGACTTGGGTGTGGACTGATTGCAAAAATGGCTTTTGGGGATAAGGTCAATGTATATTATTGTTCATATCGAAATCTCAATCAAAGAGTTGAGTCAGTAATCACAAATCCAGAGAATGCTGAGGAAGAAATCTATATTACCGATTTAGCAGTAAATCAGCTAATCAAGAAGAAACTCGAAATACGTTATCAGCAGGGGAAACATGTTCAAATGATTGATCACCATGTAACAGCCATGCATTTTAACCAATATAAATGGGGTTTTGTAAAAACAGAATATGAAACAGGAAATCTAACTTGTGCAACATCTTTGTTTTATGATTACTTAATTGAGAATCAAATAATAGAGCGAAATACTGCTTTAGAGGAGTTTATTGAATTAGTTCGACAGTATGATACTTGGGAATGGGATCAAAACAATAATGTAACAGCAAAACGGTTAAATGATTTGTTTTATATTTTGAATCGGGAAAAGTTCGAAGAAGAAATGCTAAAAAGGTTAACTGAAAATAAAGAATCATTTATGTTAAATGAGACTGAAAATTTGCTTCTTGATATTGAAGAACAGAAAATTAGTCGCTATATTCATTCTAAAAGCAGGCAAATGGTTCAGACCTTTGTTGATGATTACTGCGTAGGAGTTGTTCATGCGGAGCAGTATTTATCGGAGCTTGGGAATGCCTTAAACAATCTTTATCCCCATTTGGATATGATTGTCCTATTAAATGTGAGTGGTAAGAAAATGGGTTTCCGCACCATTCATGATGAGGTCAATGTGGCTGAATTTGCTAAGAGATATGGGGGAGGGGGTCATCCTAAAGCATCTGGTTCAGAAATGACAAGTGAGGCATTTAAATTATTTATTGAGAATATTTTTGAATTCATGCCACTTAAACCAGATTCAGATCGAAATGAATACAATGTGAAAAATTCCACATCCGTTACAAGTTATCAAAATCAACAGGGCGAAAATTTTTATGTCCTGTCATCATCAGAGGATAACCCTTTCAGCATTTTACATAATGGAAAGAAATTGGAGGGAAGTTTTAACACATTTGCGGAGGCAGAAAGGTTTCTTAAACGAAATAATTCATGCTGGCTTCGTCCAGATCATGAATTTCTTAAATTTCTTTCGAACGTTCTTGGGGAATCACTTGAAGAGATAAAGGAAAATTACGATGAAATAATAAGCAGCAGAATAATGGATGTTATTGAACATTGAGGAAGAGAGCTTAGTTTAATAAGCTCTCTTTTATTTTGGTAAATTTATCGTAGGTATTTCGGATTATTATTTCGAAATTGTAATTGTAGTGAAACAAAAAGTAAATCCAACAACATCATTCTGTAATGTTAGTAGGGTAATATAACACTGGGACCAAAACGCTAAAAATTGAGTATAAGAATTTGGGGGATAAAAAAATATCAATATACCTTTTTGAGTCAATCATACACAACGGGGTGATAAAATGGCTTCCACTTCAAATAGGAGTAAATATTTCGATAATGCAAAATTCATCTTGATATTTCTCGTAGTTTTTGGACATCTCATTAGTCCTTTAAAGGAACAGGATGGTTTTCTTTTTACTCTTTATACAATTATTTTCCTTTTCCACATGCCAGCTTTTATAATGATTTCAGGGTATTTCACTAAAGGGTTTAATAAAAAAGGTTATTTATTCAAGTCAGTGAAAAAAATATTAATACCATATTTTATTTTTCAAATTATTTATTCCCTTTTCTATTATTTAAATGGTCAAGAAGAAAAGCTCGAAATAGATTTCTTACATCCGCACTGGACCCTTTGGTTTTTATTAAGTTTATTTTTTTGGAATTTATTATTATTTCTATTTGCAAAAGTAAAATGGGTTGGTTTAGCCCTAGCAATCGTCATGGGTATTTGTATTGGCTATTTTGACCAAGTGGGAAGTTTTCTAAGCTTATCAAGAACTTTTGTATTTTTCCCGTATTTCTTATTAGGGTATTTACTAAAAGAAAAATCAGCTTAAACGCCTTATTCGAACAAGGTATTCACTTCCAATTGGGTTAATAATAATTGTTGGAACTCTTATATACTTTGGAACTGCTTTTCCGAAAGATGCTGTACCTTGGCTCCTAGGGGATACTTCCTATGCAAATATGGGTGGAAAGGGCATTTCAGATGGGTTAATTAGAGGGCTTCAATATGTACTAACCTTAATAGTTATCTATGGCTTCATGGTTCTAATTCCCTCAGCACACTTTAAGGTAACAAAAATAGGAGAAAGAACTCTCTATGTGTATTTGTTCCATGGATTTATTATTAAATCAGTTCAGATGTTTATACCAGATGAGAATTTACATCCTATTTTAGGAAATTACCTTTTTCTATTTATCTTCTCATTTATTATCTGTTTAATTCTTGGTAGTTACTTGATTAAGAAATATACTAGACCACTTGTTGAACTACGAATATAAAAATGAATAGTTATTGCAAAAGATGATCTTGGTGCTTCCAAATACACTAGGGTCATTTTTTTATTTTTTTAAATACATTACCTTAAAAGATAAATTATTTTGAAAAAACATTCTACTTTCATTTAATAGTAATTTATTGTAAAATTATCAAGGATTTTGTTTATTGCTTTAACTTAGTATTATATTAAAGGGGAGAAAACAGAGAAAATGGAGAAAAAAGGTTTCAGAAAAATAGCAGGAATTGCTTTAGCTTCTTTGTTAATAACAAGTAGTACTAGCTTTTCACCATCAAAAGTAGAAGCTTATACTACCAGTTCCAATTTGGATAACCATGTTATTTTTCAAAGCTTCAGCCTATATCAACCATATGAAAGCAATATGTATAATGTATTGTCTTCAAAGGGTGATTATTTAAATGAATTAGGAGTGACGGATATATGGCTTCCACCTGCCTACCGATCTTTTGGAATGGCACGTTATATGGAAGGTTATGCCATTACCGACCGTTACGATTTAGGGGAGTTCAACCAGGGACCTAATAATACACTTGCTACCAAGTATGGTACTAGCGATGAACTTAAAAGTATGATTAATGTTCTTCATTCTAATGGTTTAAAAGTTCAAGAGGATTTAGTTCCGAATCAAATGATGGGTTTATCTGGCCGCGAAGCAGTATATGTAAAACGTACTGATGACAGCGGAAATCTATTTAAAAATCCATACACTACTGGCCAAGAGTCTAAAATTACTAATAATCTATACTTAGCTTACACAAAAGGTGGCGGAGAAGGACAAGCAAAGTATGGTTATATTAAAGAATGGAATAAAAACTACTTTAATGGTACTTCCCTGCAAGGACAAGGTATGGGGCGTGTTATGACTGATGAAAAGGGCATCCCTTATCGTTACTTTGGACCGAATAACTCAAAAAATTATATTCCAAGCTGGTTAGATGATGCTGCGAGTGTTGATAAAATCAATACAGTTGACGGCTATTTAGCAGTAGACGGCTGGTATGCTGCTAAGAATGCAGCAACTTCTGATGACTATTGGAAGCCAATGATCATTAACTATTCAAAGGATACAGGTTATTTAAAATATATGGCAGAAAATGGTTATCCTACCCTTGATTCAATTATTAATGGTAATAATGGTGATATTGCTGCAAAGACAGGTGCATATATTGCATCACAACCATCATACGGGTATGGAACTGAAGAAAAGACATTAGCAAATGATAACTCAGGTATTGATGGAACAGATCAATTTTTATTTGTAAAAGAAGATGGAAGTAATTTACATTCTATTAATAATAACCTTAGTAAAGCATTTGAATTTTTAATAGGTTTAGATATTGATAACTCAAATCCAACTGTTCAAGAAGAACAAAGACATTGGATGAACTGGATGTTAGACACATATAAATTCGATGGATTCCGTATCGATGCTGCTAGTCATTATGATAAACAAGTATTACTTGATGAAATGGCTATCAGAAAACAACGTTTCGGAAATGATTTAGATAACCATATTAGCTACATTGAATCATACATGGCTTCACAAGATTCTTTTGAGAACGCTAATGGGAATGGCCAGTTATCAATGGACTGGGCATTATTCTATACTTTACAAAACTCAATTGGAAAAACTGAAGGTGCACAATCACTAGCAACCCTAGCAACGAATTCATCTGTAAATAGAGGTGATAGTGGGGCTGCCAAAAGTATTCCAAACTGGTCTTTTACAACTAATCATGACCAAGAAAAAAATCGTGTAAATACAGTAATGCTAGATTTATATGGAATTAAACCATATCAAAAATATGGTAATGAAACTGCTAAATCTTTTGAAGCTTTATATGATAAAGAAACTGAAAAGAAAGCTCTTGCAATTTATAATGCTGATATTGAAAAAGTCGATAAAAAATATGCACCAAGTAATGTACCAAGTCAATATGCATTCATTCTAACGAACAAAGGTACAGTTCCGACTGTATTCTATGGAGATATGTTTAAGACAGATGCAAGCTATATGTCTGAACCGACAATTTACAATGACATCATCACGAAGCTTTTAAAGGTTCGTAAAGAATTTGCATTAGGTAACCAAAAAATTAATAACTATACAACTAACACTTCACCTAAAAATGCTGGACAGGATTTAATTGCAAGTGTTAGATACGGTAAGGATGCAAATACAGGGGTAGCCACAGTTATTGGTAATAATCCAAATACTGATACTACTATCAAGGTAAATATGGGATCAGAACATGCAAATCAAGTGTTTGTTGATGCAACAGGATTACATTCTGAAAAGATTACTGCAAATACAATGGGTACATTGACAATTCCTGTGAAAGGCTCAAAAAGTGCATTGGTAAAAGGGTACTTAGGAGTTTGGGTCCCAACAAATCAGAAAGCAGGATGGGTTAAAAACGAAAATAATACCTGGAGTTACATTTACCCGGAAAATAGTCAAAAGGCTGTTGACTGGAAATTAATTGATAATGAATGGTACTACTTCACCAAAACTGGGGACATGAAGGCTAATACTTGGATTAACACAAATAGTAAATGGTATTTCGTTGATAAATCAGGTGTTATGAAAAAAGGTTGGGTATACACAGGTGGAAAATGGTATTTCCTTGATAACCACGGTGCCATGAAAACAGGCTGGATATACACAGGGGATAAATGGTATTACCTTGATAACCATGGAGCCATGAAAACAGGTTGGATTTATATAGGTGGAAAATGGTACTTCTTATATAATAATGGAAGTATGGCGGCAAATACTACAATTGGTAAATATAAACTTGGCAAAGATGGAGCATGGATAAAGTAAAACCAATTAGAAAAGAGGTAGCCTTTCAGGTTACCTCTTTTCTAATTGGTAAGTTTATTGATTAAAAGCCAAATAAAGAACTAACGATATTTTTCTTTTTCCTTTTTATCTTTCCTGTATTCAGAACATGTGGTTGATCTATTTGTGCCTTTTTTTTCATCTCATTGAATTTTTCATCAAGGTCACCTAGCTGTTTAGTTAAGTGTTTTACTTGATTTTTTAAATCCTCTATTTCTTGACGATGTTGAAGAAGTTGATAAGATGCAACAGAATCTGCCTTTGTATTTAAACTTACCTCTAAGTTATTAACTTTCTGCATGATCTTTTCCAAGACCTCATCCTTTTCAACTGCAGTTACTATTCCTTTTCGAAAACTCTTCCTCGCTTTAACAGGGGCAATTTCTTGTAGAAGGGTACCATTTTGAAGCTGTTCATGAATTGTTTTTAGTTGATCAATATCTTCGCTAGTAAAATGATAATGTCCCCGATCATTTTTTTCCATCGGAAGCTCGAGCTGTTTCACCCACCTTTGAATAGTACTAGAGGATACCCCTAATGATTTTGCTACTTCACTTGTATTCATGTCAAAACCTCCTAGTGATTAAATAATCCCAAACCACGAGTGACGTTAGGCTAAGTAAAACGATTATGAATAAAAGGAGCTTTTAACGATTAATGAATGTTCCTTAATTCGCCCAAAATTTCCACCATTTCTTTTCTTTAGCAGCAGCTACATCTCTGAAACCTGTAAGCATTTGTTGGAAAGCTAATTCTCTTTGGGTCACTTCATGACGGTATTGATTGTGCTCCTCAATGAAAAATTCACGGTCTTTTGTTATAGCATCAGTGAGACTTGAGATTTCGGTATTCGTTACATCAACATAATGCGCTAATTCCTCGGTCGTCTCAGATAATTGCTTTGAAAGAGTAAAAATTTCTTCTGTAGTATCTATGGAAACGTTAGCAATGCTTTTGGACAGGTATTGTAATGATTGGGAGGTATTCTCCGATGTTCTTTCAAGTGACTCCGATAATTCTTGTATGTCAGCTTTTGTCGTTGCTGAGGATTTATAAATGGAGTCAGATATGGATTTAACCGTATGATATGTTCCTTTATATATCTCTTTTTTTACTTCTTCAACTACTTCCTTCCGAACTACATTCCGAATTTCTTCTTTTACTTCATTTAAGAAATTTTTCTTATAAGTCTCCATGGCTTCAAAAAATAGTTCTGTATTATTAAAAACATCATCATGAACAGCTACTGGTGTTAGGGAATCAGCTATTACTTCTATTGGTACTTCACTAATAATAGTCTCATTTTCAGGTTCATGTTCTTGTATTTGCTCTACTTGTTTTTCGCTAAGCGGTACCTCGGCTGTAATTGTATCGATTTCAGCTTCCGGTCCTTTCAGTAATTGTTCACGGATTAAAACCTTGCTTAATTTTTTTGAAGCCATTTGTTTTATTTCTAGTAGGAAATCAATTTCAACATCAGTGTAAATTCTTGCACCTTGTTTTGAACGGGGAATTTCTAATAAATCTTCAAATTCCTTTTCCCATTGGCGTAAGATTCCAGGCGCAACATTTATTTTTTTTGACACTTCTTTTAGGGTATAGGTTTTCATTAAAATCTTTCCTTTCTTTTTGTATATAGGAAATATTTCTTCATAGATTAACTATTCACCATTAGGCATCCAATTTTCCTGCCACCTGACAAAAGCTATCAAAACAAGACTGAAAACTTGAAAAACCAACATATTTTTGCAAAAGGTGCGCTTGGATGTGAAAATACTAAAAAAGTGGTTGAGTAAAGGAAAAAAGAGGTTTAATATGGGAGATGAAATGATGGAAGAGAGAAGGATCTACATGTGGATTGCAGCGGCATTTGTGACAATGGTTTGCTTCGGAGTTAATAATACTATTTTTAAGTGGAGTAATGGACGGGGACTGTCAAAAGTACATATTCAATTCTTTTTCTATTTTGTCGCATTTATATTAACACTTGGTTTTGGACTGGTTCATGACGCTGTACATATGAATCTAATAACTTTATTACTTGGTTCACTAATAGGGATATTAAATGCAAACGGAAATATTCAAATGTCAAAAGCATTTGAAAGGGGACCAGCCAGTTTAACTTCTCCCTTAATTGGTATTAATGCCATATTTCCGATACTGTGTGCTGGACTTATTTTCCATGAACATATTACTGTTATCCAGTGGATAGGAATAATTATTATGCTTGGGTCTGCCATGATTATCCAGTATTCATCTGATAAGAATAGAAATATAAATTATCTGCCATGGATATTGCGTGTTGGGCTAGCCGTATTATCTTTTGGTTTACTTGGAATCTTAATGAAAACGACTTCTTATTTGCATATTCATTCGTTAGAAATCTTAATCGCTATGTATGGTGGGGGAAGTATATATTTAGCAATAAGTAGTATTAAAATGAAGGAAAAATGGAATGGTCAAGTAGTAAATGTGGGTGCACTCGTTGGCCTAATAAGCATTTTAGGCTACAGCAGTTATTTTTTTGCATTAAGAACTGGAACGGCCAGTATTGTATTCCCTATTGTAAGTTTAAATTGCTTAGTAGTCGTCCTTTCAGGCTATTTCATTTATAAGGAAAAATTAAAAAAATATCAGCTCATAGGTGTATTTTCAGCATTAATTGGAATTATTTTTACGAAATTATAATGCAAAATGAGAAAAGAGGTTGACCCCTTTGTTTTGAGTCAACCTCTTTTGATTTAAAATTATTCTTCATATTTATTTTACTAGTTTAAGCTTTTTTAACCCATTATATATACCAGAATTGGTCACATCTGTGGTTTTATGTTTCGCATATTGAAATAGCTCTGGATGACCATTCCCCATAGCAAAACTCTCTCCTACATTTTGAAGCATTTCTTTATCATTCATTCCATCACCAAAGGCAATAGAACTTTCTTTATTCAAGCCGAGACGCTTTAAAACCATTTGAACCCCATAGCCTTTGTTAACTTTGTCTCTAATCACATCATAGCAATGCCTCATGCCCTCTACATTTACTTGGGATAAATGGATTCCTTCTTCACTGTTATAAAGAGATGCCTCATTTTCTTGGAGATTGACTAATGTCATCCCTAATACACTGCTGTTAATTGAAGGAGAATAGGATTCATTCTTATGTAAATGGAATTTTTTTATAAATTCATTCATCATTTGTGAGTTTAAATCTGTATAGTAGTTCTTTTCATGCGTATACAGTACTGCCTGATGGTGGTTTGCTGCTGCAATGTCTAGAAAATGTCTCACAGTTTCACTGTTCATCGGTTCTTGAAAGATATCTTGTCCTTGATATATTGCGTATGCTCCGTTATAGCCAATAAAAGAGTTAATATTCAATTCCTTCGCAAGATCATCAATTTCGTGAAGCGGACGACCAGTTGCTAGAAAAACCTCTATTCCTTTTTCCTGAATTTGAGAAACAGCCTCTTTGGTTGATTCTTCGATTGTGTCCTCTGGTGTAACTAGTGTTCCATCGATATCTAAAAATAAGATTTTGTAATCGGTCATAAATGGTCTCCTTTTTGTAATCATACAACTAGTTTACCACTTATTTCATAGATATTTCATTCAACTGTGGATGAAAGAAAGTTAGAAAAAATTTTCTCTATGAAAGTGTTTATTTTGTGGTATAGTTAATAGCGGAAAATAAAAATAAAAATTCGCTTTTTGCGAAAGAGGTTCTAGCACCCCTCTCAAAAAAAACTAAGAGAAACAGCACCGCTTTCTTAGTAGTGCTGTTTTTCCTATTTAAGGAGAATGAAGGATATGAAAAACAGCAAAGCTTTAGTTGTCTTTAGTGGTGGTCAGGATAGTACGACTTGTTTATTTTGGGCATTAAAGAACTTTAATGAAGTTGAGGTAGTGACCTTTGATTATAACCAGCGTCATAGCCTTGAAATTGAGTGTGCAAAAAGTATTGCAAATGAGCTTGGTGTCAAACACCATATTTTAGATATGGCTCTCTTAAATCAATTAGCTCCCAGTGCGTTGACACGGGATGATATAGATGTAAAGGATGGAGAAGAGGGTGGATTGCCATCTTCATTTGTTCCTGGAAGAAATTTAGTGTTTTTAACGTTTGCCGGTATTTTAGCGAGTCAAATTGGCGCTAAACATATTGTAACTGGTGTATGTGAAACGGACTTTAGCGGTTATCCGGACTGTCGAGATATTTTTGTTAAATCATTAAATGTAACACTTAACTTATCAATGGATTCACAATTTGTCATTCATACTCCACTTATGTGGATCGATAAAGCAGAAACATGGAAATTAGCCGATGAGCTTGGAGCGTTAGAGTTCGTCAGAGAAAAGACACTAACTTGCTACAACGGTGTAATTGCTGATGGTTGCGGGGAATGTCCTGCCTGTAAGCTAAGAAAAAGAGGCTTGGATGAATACCTTAAAGTAAGAAAGGAGTTATAATCTTATGTATGGCTTTCGAATTGTCGATAAACTCCAAAAGATGGATGAAGATATTAAAAAAGAACAGCTGAAATATCATCATAAGCGAGTATTAGTAAGTAAGGAATTTACTTTTGATTCTGCACATCATTTACATTGCTACGAGGGAAAATGTAAGAATTTGCACGGTCACACCTATAAAGTAGTCTTCGGTTTAAGCGGGTTTGTCGATGACCGTGGTTTAATGATGGACTTTGGCGATATAAAAGAGATTTGGAAGAATGAAATTGAAATTCACCTTGACCATAAATATTTAAATGAAACACTCCCCCCAATGAATACAACCGCAGAAAATATTGTTGTTTGGATTTATGAAAAAATGGCAGAGGCTCTGCTTAAGGAAGAAAGACAGCAGCAATACCTTGGTGCAAGAGTGGAATTTGTTCGCTTATTTGAAACACCTACTAGCTATGCTGAAGCTAGAAGGGAGTGGATGGAAGTTGAGTAAAATACCTGTAATGGAAATCTTCGGTCCAACCATTCAAGGAGAAGGGATGGTCATCGGTCAGAAAACGATGTTTGTGAGAACGGCTGGCTGTGATTATTCATGCAGCTGGTGTGATTCCTCTTTTACATGGGATGGGACCGGTAAAGATGACACAAAGATGATGCTGGCAGAAGAAATATGGGAAGAGCTAAGAAAGCTTGGTGGAGCTGGATTTTCCCATGTTACTATATCAGGCGGTAATCCTGCTTTATTAAAGAATTTAGCAAACTTAATCACTCTTTTAAAGAAAAACGATATTAAAATCTGCCTTGAAACTCAGGGGAGTAAATGGCAGGATTGGTTTTTAGAAATTGATGAATTAACCATATCTCCAAAGCCACCAAGCTCAACAATGGTTACAGACTTTACGATTCTAGATTCCATTATAAAGAAGTTGGAAGAGAAGGATTCGTCGAATCGTGTTAGCTTAAAAGTAGTCATATTTGATGAGCGTGATTATGAATATGCAAAAGGTGTGTACCTCCGATATCCGACGATTCCTTTTTATCTACAGGTTGGTAATGATGATATCACAACATCGGATAATCAGGAGCTGATAAGCCATCTATTAAGTAAATATGATTGGCTAATTAACAAGGTGATGGAGGATCAAGAATTTTCCAATGTAAGAGTGTTACCACAATTGCATACCTATTTGTGGGGGAACAAAAGAGGAGTATAGGAATTAAAAGCTGCTACATGCAGCTTTTTTTTATAGGATTTTTTCACAAGTGTAATACTATCAAAAAGAAAAAGTGAGGAATTCTATGAAAAAGTTACTATTCCTGTTCCTATTTTTTCATGTGCTCGGACATGAGGAAATCGTGAGTGCAGAGAAAAAAGTGCCAATCTTAGTTTATCATTCTATTGCAGAATACAATGGACATGGATCAAAAGAACTGTATGTAACCCCTGAAAATTTTGAGAAACAAATGGCGTTTTTACGAGACCAAGGGTACACTCTCTTAACATTTGAATGGTGGCAAGAAGTCAACCGTGTACCTAAACCCATTTTTATTACCTTTGACGATGGATACAAAAATAACTTAAATGCCTATGCTATTTTTCAAAAATTAAAAACTCAGCAATTTAAACCGAAGGGAACTATTTTTGTTATCTCTGATTTTATCGGTAGGTCCAACCGTCTTTCAAACTCAGACTTAAAAATGATGGCAGATTCCGGATTGTTTTCAATTCAATCACATACAGTTACACACCCTGATTTAACAAAGGCAGAAAATGTAGATTATGAATTAAAGCATTCTAAGGAGCAAGTCCAGAAAGTAACAGGAAAACCGGTCATTGTCCTATCTTATCCTTATGGAAATACCAATGACAAAGTAATTTCAGAGGCAAAGAAATATTATAGATTTGGTCTTACCACCACACCAGCAGTTTTTTTTCCGTCTGGAGTTAAAAACGAGCTATATTTATTACCAAGAATATATGTGAAGTATTCAACTACACTAGAGGAATTCATTAATTTAGTAAAGTAACTTGATATAGTCGAAGAACCTCTTGAATATGATTTTTGAGAGGGGGGAAAGCGATGACTACAATTAGTGTGTGGGAAGAGCATTTTTTTTGGTTGGAGATATTACAGGATCATGCGATTTTTGTTCGTGATCATTTGTCAGTGGAAGAACAAAAGGAAATCTCAATTGCTGAAAGATTTATACAATCATTTGGGATTGTACTTAATAATCTTAGACAACTTCATCCTGGGATTGAATTTTCGTCTGAAGAACAAATTGCATTGGCAAAGCAAGCATATTCAGTAGCATATGAATATTACCGATTTGAAGGCCATTTGCAAAATCTAAGAATCCAAAATCAAATTAACCTAAACTTGTCTCCAACATATTTAAATGGGACATTGAATGAAAATCAAGAATATTTACGTTTATTGTCATACTTAGTAAATGGTCAAATTCCGGAGCCGCTAAGGCTTGACCAGCTCTTAGATTTATGGCTGGAGGATCAGTTAGGGCATATCATTTTATTAAGGAATGTACTAGATCCTATTGAAATAGCAATAGAAAGAAAATCAGAGGCATTCGCACAGAAGTTCCAAATGTTTATCTTGCAAAATCACCATATAAAAGGCTATTTACGATTTACCGAACAGGGTTTCCCACGACAAAAAGAACTTGCATTAGAGGTGGGAAAAGCTGTTATTGAAATGAAATTTATTTGTTAGGTCTTCCGTAGAAAAATACAAAGGGGAAAGAATATTAAATAAAACTACTTTACGGTTTATTGAACATCACTTTCCTGAAACTTGTTATTTTATAAAAAAACTGGCGGATTTTGCCCCAGAACTTCATTCAGAGGGTTCTCAGTGTTCGTTAAGAAAACCATCGTTTATTTAAAAGAATTGGAAAAATGCACTTGAAAATGGTGCATTTTTTTGCTATTGAATCTATTAAAAAGATCGATTGATAAAATCTTGTAAACTGCCCGACATCTCTATGTAACCAAATATTATTATAATAGTGTAAACGTTATGTAGACTTAGAAGGCAGGTGTTAATATGGAAGAGACCCTAGCAAAATCATATTTGCAAAAGTCACTGGACGAATGGAAGGATGATATCTCATTAGTCTTAAATGAGATTGCTAATGAATATGATGAAGTAGCGCAGGAACTGAAGGTTTATTCATATAAATATGGAATTACGAAGCAAGTAATACAATCAACGGTTAATGAAGAAATAATAGAAAATATTCGTCAAATGTACCATAAACCATTTGAGGAAAGTTATAATCAGCTGAAGGAATACATAAAAGATTTAGAGGAAAAAAGAAGAGTTTTTCAAATGTTTATTCAAAAAATTGAAGAAGTAACAAGAAAAGAAACAGCTAAAATTACTACATTTTAATTAAAGAGTAAAATAAAAAAAGTCGCCAACCATTTGGCGGCTTTTTTTATGAACAAGTGGTTTAGTGTCATGCATATATTGAATAACAGAATTTTTTTTGTGAGGTGTGAAACAAATGATCACAGCATCTATTGGAAGTAAAACCTACAGAATACCTGATAACCTCGAAAAATATTTTCAAAGATTTCGCTCGCATGTAATAGGGATGGATCAGGAGTTTGATGCTCCTTACGAAAAAAAGAAAATCATCTATGCAGATTGGACCGCAAGTGGAAGACTTTATCGTCCCATTGAGCAGAAAATCTCGGAGATTTTTGGACCTTTTATGGCAAATACACATACTGAATCAAACATTACCAGTTTGATGATGACTGGAATCTATAAGCATTCAAGGAAAATCATAAAGGAACATGTAAATGGGGATCAGCATGATGCGGTTATCCTGGATGGCTTTGGGATGACCTCGGTAATTAACAAACTACAGCGGTTGTTAGGTATTAGAGTTCATGAGAAATGGAAGAATCGGTTGAACCTAACCGAAAAAGAGAGACCAATTATTTTTCTAACCCATATGGAACATCATTCAAATCAAACATCCTGGCTTGAAACGGTTGGAGACGTGGTTATTTTAAATCCCGATAAAGATGGCGGGGTGAATGTTCAACAGCTCGAACAACTTCTTTATCAGTATAAGGACAGACCGCTGAAAATCGGATCATTTACGTCATGCTCCAATGTCACGGGGATACAAACCCCATATCATCAATTAGCCAAAATCATGCATCAGCATGGGGGCGTTTGTTTCGTGGATTTTGCTGCTTCTGCACCATATGTAACGATTGATATGCATCCCAAGGATCCATTAGAGAAGCTCGACGCGGTCTTTTTCTCTCCCCATAAATTTTTAGGGGGACCTGGAACAAGTGGGGTATTAGTATTTGATACAAGATTATATTTCAATCATGTTCCAGATCACCCAGGAGGCGGAACGGTAACCTGGACGAATCCATGGGGGAAGCACCAGTATTATAAGGATATCGAACTCCGTGAGGACGGAGGGACTCCTGGAATATTACAAGCAATCCGAACGGCCCTATGTATTAACTTGAAAAATCAAATGGGGATAACCAATATACTCAAAAGAGAAAAAGAGCAGCTTGATATTTTATTGCCTCAATTAGCAGTAATCCCTGGACTACATGTTTTAGATGGTCATATAACAAACCGTTTGGGGATTGTTTCATTTTACATGGAGAATATACATTACAATTTAATGGTTCGCCTACTAAACGATCGCTATGGAATCCAAGTACGGGGCGGATGCTCTTGTGCAGGAACCTATGGTCATTATCTATTTGAAATTGATCAAGAGTCCTCAAAGGAGATTACTGAAAAAATAAATCTTGGAGATTTATCTGGTAAACCCGGTTGGGTGCGCTTTTCCTTACATCCTATTATGACAAATGATGAAATTATTATGTTTGTAGAAGCTGTGAAGGAAATTACAATAAACATAACTGAATGGAAAAAAGACTATATTTATGACTCGACTAGCAATGATTACTTCTTTGTTAACCACAAGAGGGAAGATATGGGGAATTTCTTTCGAATGGAATAACTTGTTAAAAAATGGTCAATATTTGACCATTTTTTGAACCTTTACCTATACCCCTATACGTAATGAAAGTTTGTGCTATACTTCACATATAGTATTAATTAACTATTCATTTGAAAGAAGGTAATCATAGATGTCTAAGAAAATTGTTATAGTTGGTGGGGTAGCAGGGGGAGCAACAACAGCAGCAAGATTGAGAAGATTAGATGAGCAAGCTGAAATCGTCATGTTTGAAAGAGGGGAATACATTTCCTTTGCAAACTGCGGTTTGCCTTACTATATTGGTGGAACGATTTCAGAAAGAGAAAAGCTGTTAGTTCAAACTGTAGAGGGTATGTCCAAAAAATTCCAACTAGATATTCGTAACTTAAGCGAAGTAACAAAAATTAATCGAGAAAGAAAGACAGTAGAGGTAAAACATGTAAGGACGGGTGAAACATACGAAGAATCGTATGACGTGCTTGTTTTATCACCAGGTGCAAGTCCTATTAAACCACCAATTACAGGAATTGAGACAGCTGAATCTCTGTTTACTTTAAGAAATATTCCAGATACAGATAAAATTAAGTCGTATGTTGATACAAACAAACCGAAGAAAGCTACAGTTGTCGGTGGAGGATTCATCGGAATTGAAATGGCAGAGAACCTATGGGATTTAGGGATAGAAGTAACTTTAATTGAAATGTCTAACCAAATTATGGCCCCAATTGATTTTGAAATGGCTACTATTTTACATGGTCACCTTCGTGAAAAAGGAGTGAAATTAATCCTTGAAGATGGTGTAGAAGCATTTGAACAAAATGGTAAAGTCGTAAAGTTAACAAGTGGTCAAAAAATGGATACGGACATGATTATCCTAGCTATAGGTGTTAAACCAGAAAACCAGTTAGCGGTTGGCGCGGGTCTAAAAGTAGGAGGTCGCGGTGGGATTCAGGTAAATGAATACCTTCAAACAGAAGATCCAAGTATATATGCAATTGGGGATGCCATTGAAGTGAAGGATTATATCAATGGTCAACCAACTCAAATTCCATTAGCATGGCCAGCTAACCGCCAGGGAAGAATTGTAGCAGATCATATCAATGGAATTGCAGCACGTTACAAAGGAACACTGGGAACATCCATCGCAAAGGTCTTTGATATGACCGTTGCCGCTACAGGAAATAACGAAAAGACGTTAAAACGCTTAGGAATTCCATACGAGGTTGTACACGTACACCCAGGTTCACATGCTGGCTATTACCCAGGAGCTTTTCCAATCGCACTGAAGTTGATTTTTGAAAAAGAAACTGGAAAAATATTTGGTGCACAAGCTGTTTCCTATGATGGGGCAGACAAGAGGATTGATGTGATTGCAACAGCCATTAAAGGCGGGTTAACGATATTTGATTTGCCAGACCTAGAACTTGCTTACGCACCACCATTTTCATCAGCGAAAGATCCAGTTAATATGGCTGGCTATGCAGCAAGCAATATTGCGGAAGGTAGAGTCGAAACTGTGCAATGGCATGAAATCGATGAAATTGTACAAAACGGCGGTTTATTGATCGATGTTCGAGAGCCGATTGAAAGAGAAATGGGTTATATAGAAGGTTCCATTAATATCCCTCTAGGAGAATTAAGGGATCGATTAGAAGAATTGCCTAAGAATCAAACCATCTATTTAACCTGCCAGGTGGGTCTACGCGGTTATTTAGGTGCACGTATCCTCTCACAAAATGGATTTAAAGTAAAGAATCTTGACGGCGGATTTAAGACTTATTCAAGTGTGTTTGATAAAAAGCAAAAAAATAATGAGGTCAAAATCAATGATTCTGGCATGATCGAGGGGATAAAAGTGAATAAGACCAATGTTGAACCTGTTGATACTATATTAATTGATGCCTGTGGTTTACAATGCCCTGGACCAATCATGAAGGTATACCAAGCAATTGATGGTATGAATGATGGTGAGATTTTGGAAGTTCATGCTACTGACCCTGGGTTTGCAAAAGATATTCAATCTTGGTCAAGTAAAACAGGAAATACATTGTTAAATAGTAAGTATGAGGATAAAAAATTTAAAGCCTATATTCAAAAAGGTTCAAAGGAAGCGGAGATTAATATTCAGGGAGCGGCTATGCCAGCAACAAAAGATGGAACAACAATGGTTGTATTTAGTGGTGATCTTGATAAAACGATTGCATCCTTTATTATTGCTTGCGGTGCTGCTGCTATGGGGAAAAAAGTGACCATGTTCTTTACCTTCTGGGGCTTAAATGTTCTGCGACGTAAAGATGCACCTCCTGTACAAAAAGATTTAGTAGAGAAAATGTTTGGTATGATGATGCCAAAGGGTGCTAGCGAGCTTCCTCTTTCTAAAATGAATATGGGGGGGATGGGTGCCAAAATGATTAACCATGCAATGGAAAGAAAGAATGTTGATAGCTTAGCAACTTTAATGAAAAATGCAATGGACGCAGGGGTTAAACTTGTAGCTTGCTCTATGTCAATGGACATTATGGGGATTAAACAAGAAGAATTAATCGACGGCGTTGATATTGGAGGGGTAGCTTCCTACCTTGGTGATGCCGAGGATTCTGGATTGAATTTGTTTATTTAATTAGTATTTCGATAGACTTCTGTGGGATTATCGCTTAAAATCTATACAACAGAGGTGAGTATATTGATCTACGATGATAAGGCAATTAATCGTTTGAAACGGGCTGAAGGACAAATAAAAGGCATCTTGAGAATGATAGAGGAAGGTAAGGAATGTAAAGAAGTGATTACCCAGCTATCTGCTGCAAGATCTGCGATTGACAGGACAATTGCTGTTATTGTAAGTTCTAATCTCGAACATTGCATTCGTGAGTCCATGGAAGCCGGCAATGAAGATTCTTCAAAGCTTGTTGAAGAGGCAGTTAATATGCTAGTGAAGAGTAGGTAAGTAGGAAAGCGTCTATCATTTGATAGGCGTTTTTCTTTTAAAACAAAGCAGGCAACCAGCAACTGTCATGGGCATATGCTATCAAAAGAAAGGTGGGATAGCATGATCCATATTGTTAACCCCGGTGAAACGTTGAGTATTATTTCAGCTAATTACCGAGTAAGTCTCCGCCGCCTTTATGCTGCGAATCCAGGGGTGGGGCATTTGCAGGTGGGGCAGCATATCCAGATTCCTGGTTTGCCAGAGCCAAGCAGCATTCTCTATTCCATTCAAATATCTGTTGGGAAACAAAGACTTACATTATTCAACAATGGAAGGCTTGTTAAAATTTTCCCCATTGCCGTTGGGAAAATGCTAACACAAACCCCAAAGGGTGATTACGTAATTGTTAATCGCCAGTATAATCCAGGAGGGCCATTCGGAGTATTATGGATGTCATTATCCAAACAGGGGTACGGGATTCACGGAACCAACGATCCAAGTTCCATTGGAAAAGCTGTTTCACATGGCTGCGTAAGAATGTATAACCGAGATGTGATGCAACTCGCTGAAATGGTCCCCAATGGTACGCGGGTTATGATTCGTCCATAAGATAAGACGGCTGAATATAATCAGCCGTTTTAATTATCAGCAACAGTGAGTGATGATAAAGAAAAGATCTTTTTGTTAAAATTACAAAAAAGTCCCACCTTCGAAAGTAAAAAGGTGGGATACGAACTGTTTATTTAGAAATCTCAATCAAGCCGACTGATTTATCCTTAGATTGGGCTTTAACTTTAATCTTAATTCCGTAGCTACTAATATTTCGACCAGCATCAGGCATAAAATCATTTTTATAAGAATTAGTATCATCAAAAAGTGATATAGCAGGATGACTTGGTGCAAATAATTTTTGCGTTGGATAGTCTAAATTTAATACTGATGTAGGATTTAAGCCGAATGCTGCATCAGCAATATGGTAACGAGTGCTTGCTTCCACACCAGTGCTCCATACTAGGTCTTTTTCAAGGTGTGCATCCACTACCCCGAGGAATCCATCACCAGGGTGAATACCAGTCCAGTTGTCAGTATAGCTACCATCAACATACCAAACAACTAGACCTCCATCGTAACTCATTATGGAGTTTCCACGTTTTATGTGGGCAAGACCTTCATCTACACCTTTTTGATTTCGCCATTCAAGAAGGTAATAATGATCAGCATATACATTACCATCGAACTTATTAAAGCCGTTATGAGTAAAAGGAGTAGTAGCGCCTTCGCCCCCTTCATTTAATATTATTGAACCATCAGCAGTTACTTTTACATTATCAACGAAGAAACCAGTGTCGTTGTATCCCCAGTCAGTAATATAACGGAACTTCAATTGAATCTTTTTACCTGCATATGCAGATAAATCAAAGGATTGTTTTGTCCAACCGTTAGAGTCACCTGTGAAACCTGGTAGGTTTGCAGGAATAGTTGGGTATACGCCACTAACAGTATCAGATCTCGTATTACTATTTTCTAGAGATTTCCAAGTGGTGCCATTATCCTCTGAAACTTGAACAAATGCGAAATCCCATTGTTCTTCGATTTTATACCAAGCATCAAAATCAAGTGTTGCAGAAGACTTGCCTGACAAATCAACAGAAGTTACCATGTTATTGTCAGATTCATCACCAGTACCGCCCCAGAATGAGTAGTTGCCTTCAAATGGCGGTAATAAAGGCTTTTTCTTTTGTGGCAGGTTTATTCGGATAGCCTGGTTATTTTTGCCTAGTGGTGAATTTGCTTGGTCAAGCAAGAATTGTGTTCCTTTGGATGTCAAATCCTTTAGGTTTACTTCAGTTGGGTTAGTCCATTTTCCGCCAAGCGTTGATTGGAAGTAAGATTTAGCAAATGGAGAAAATCCTGTTGGTTCAGCACCTGGGATTTTACCTGCCCAAGAACCGCTTGCCATAATTGACCAGTAACCTATTGCCTCACCAGTGCCAGAATATTGAGTATCATATTCATCTGGAAGACCTAAGTCATGTCCATATTCGTGAGCGAATACTCCAGTTGCCCCGTCTTCAGGCATAACAGTATAGTCATAGAATCCTGGTAAACCTTTTCCAAGACCATCTGGATCATAAAATACAGCTGAACGGTGAGACCAAATTGCTTTGTCACCAAGTGTTCCACCGCCGGCTTCTTGTCCCATACCAGAGTGGATAATTTGAAGATGATCAACTAAACCATCTGGTTCCCAAAAATTCCCGTTTCCATTTAAGTCATGAGGATCTTCTAAATCGTAGTCCTGAAGTGGAACACCTGCTGCTTTGGCTGCTAACAAAGTGTCTTTAACTAATTGTTTTGAACCGCCAGGAGTTACGTTATCATGACCTGTCTTACTATCTGTACCGTAATAAGCAGCAGTACCTGGTACTTTTAACCAACCATAGGCTTTACCCTCAATCGTGTAAGTACCACCTGATTGTTCTTCATAAAATTGCTTCTGAGAAACTTGGTTTTCTCCATTTGGTCCTTTAAATACGCCCGTATCTCCAAAAATCATATCCTCAAAATGTTCAGGTGTATAATCTGGATAGTAGTTGTCAGTTTCGTCTGGTTTAATATTGTTGTGCTCGAAATCGGAATATTCTACCATTAAAGTAAGTAGTTTCCCCTTTTTCTGAACTCCCGGTGTTATTCCTTCTTGTACTGGTTCCGGTCTTAATTGTCCATATTTGTTACCATCTCCATTTGTTAAACCATTACTACCTTCATTAAATTTCTTATGCTTTTTTGCTTCTGCAGCTTTTACTTTGGCAGCTAGAGGGTCAGTTTCTGTTATTTTATCTTGCTTCCCTTTGACCACTAAGTAATTATGTAAAGCTTTCTGTTTCTCAGCAGTAGAAGCATTTTGGGAAATCACACCACGTTTAATGAGGGACTCTAGCAATTTGTCTTCATTTACCACTGCTAAATCTAGTGAACCGTAAGAATGTGAAACTGCAGTTGGTTTTTTCAGGACATCACTGGAAGTAATAGCGTAGTTGCCAGGAAAGCCGGCAAACAATGTTCCAGCTAGGACTGCAGTAGAAAGTCCTGTTTTTAATAGTTTCTTCATAAAACTCCCCCTTAAAATATTTCCTTGCTTTTCAATAATATTTTGAAAATTAGGACAAGACAATAGGATTTTTTCCCTAACTTTCTGTAAATTCTAACAATTTATAGTTAAATTGACTCATTTATCGACGACAATTCCACTTTTTTTGCAAAAATTTAGCAAAACAAAAGGAACAAATCTTAATTAACAATAGTAAATGTGGATAAAATATTATTTAGACGAGGACTGTAAAGCGTTACTCCGACAAAGGAAAGTGATTTACAAATTGTGTAAATTGTAAAAAGAAATATTATACAATTACCAATTTCTCCACTTCACAAATCGACAATAGAAATCTAAAATAAAAATAGGAAATAGGAAAACTTAAGGATAAAATACATATAGGGTTCAGCACGAGGGGAGACTTTCTTTTGAAAAAAGTTCATATTATACATGAGAATAGTGATTGGACACAGCATTTAACAAAGCGCCTAGATGAAATAGGGGTGCCTTACGAGGAGTGGCATTTAGATAGCGGACGTCTCGATCTTACAAAGGAGCCTCCAGAAGGTGTTTTTTATAATCGGATGAGTGCATCTTCCCATACAAGGGGGCACCGTTTTGCACCGGAATTTACTGCTCAAGTACTTGCTTGGCTAGAAGCGCACGGTAGGAAGGTTATCAATGGTACACGTGCCCTTCAGCTGGAGATCAGCAAAGTGATCCAATATTTAGAACTAAACAAATTTGATATCCAGTCACCCCGAACAATAGCTGCAGTGGGGAAGGAGCAAATCCTCGAGGCTGCTGTTGAATTTTTAGATACCCCTTTTATTACGAAACATAACCGTGCAGGGAAGGGGTTAGGTGTACAATTATTTCAAACGTATGATGGCTTGAAGAGTTATATCGAAGGTCCAGCGTTTGAAGAGCCAGTTGATGGTATTACTTTAATTCAAGAGTACATACAAGCACCAGAAAGCTATATTACTCGCTGTGAATTTGTAGGTGGAAAGTTCGTTTATGCAGTAAAGGTAGATACTTCGGAAGGCTTCCAATTATGTCCTGCGGATGCTTGTCAAATAGGTGATTTATTCTGTCCTGTAGGGGAGGAAAAAGAAGAGAAACCAAAGTTTGAAATTATTGAAGGGTTTTCAGATTCTATTATTAATAAGTATGAGAAGGTACTAGCTGCCAATCATATTCAGGTGGCCGGCATTGAATTTATTCGCAATGCAGCGGGTGAAATATATACGTATGATATTAATACAAATACAAACTACAATTCAGATGCAGAAGCTAAGGCGCAGAAATTTGGTATGCTAGAGTTGGCCAAATTTTTGAAGTCACAACTTTAAATTATTGAATATAACCATATGAAAAAAGAGGCTGATCAAAAGTTCAGCCTCTTTGTTGTCTTATAATTATTCAGCTTTAGCTGCTTGGATCTGTAAATTGATTTTAACCTTATCTCCAACTAAAACGCCGCCAGTTTCAAGTGCTGCATTCCAAACTAAACCGTAGTCAGAACGATTGATTGACCCTGATGCGCTGAAACCTACTTTTTCATTGCCCCATGGATCTTTTCCTTGGCCTTCAAATGTAACAACAAAAGTTTCAGGTTTTGTTACGCCGCGAAGGGTCAGATCTCCAGTTACATTGTATTCACCTTCGTCTGTTTTCTCAATATCTGTTGCACGGAAATTCATTGTTGGATGATTTTCTACATCAAAGAAATCTGCAGAAACTAAATGACCATCACGATCTTGATTACGAGTATCCACACTACCAGTCTCGATTGAAAATTCAATTGTTGCATTTGTTAAGTCAGTAGGATCTGCTTCAATTGTTGCGTTAAAGTTATTAAAGCTTCCTTTTACGTTCGCAATCATCATATGGCGAACTGAAAAATCTACGCTGCTGTGTGCAGTATCAAGTGCCCATTTTGTTTTTGTCATTAGTAAATCTCTCCCTTTTTGTTTCGAAATCATTTATCTTGAAATTGAAATAACTTAATTCAAGATAAATTATATGATGGAAATGATTTGATTGTCAATTGTTTTTTTTATAATGTTTTTTCATTTTTATCGAATACTACTTATATACCTAATATCGGGGGAATGAAATTGAATGAGGAAAATAAAAGGAATGAACCTTCCATTTTTGTTATTATGCGTGATTCATTCTTGTCTTCTTGGAATAACCTTTTATAAAAGCAAAAATAGAAAAAACATATTTATTTTGCTGGTATCTAATATAGGACTTGCGTACCTGTTTGAATACTTTGTATTTAATTTATTTAAGTTATATAAATATAAACCGAATATCATTAGGAATAATTTTTTTGATAATGTTTTTGGAGCTGTTTTATCCCAGGCGGTTTTTGTCCCTTTTACATCTGTTTATTTGACGGTTTCAAACTCGGGATGGTTAAAGAAGGTATCTGCTAGCATGTATTTTTCGATTATAGAAATGATATTTTTACGTTTGGGAGTATATAAACACACCGGATGGAAAACTGTTTATACATTTGTTCTAATTCCTTTTTACTTTAAATGGAGTGATATTTGGTATCACCTGCTTGAAAAAAAGAATGAAATAGTACGATTTATTTCCTTTTTCTTAATGATCATGGTTACAGAAACAAATTTATTTTTAATATTGGCGCTATTTCGCAAGATAAGATTTGGGGTGGGAAGACACCACACATGGAAGGAACATTTTATTATCTCACCGTTATATTCAATTTCAGTGTCTTTATTCACTGCATTTTCTTTAAAAAATCATAATACTCTTGATGCCAAGCTAAGGGTCGTCATATTTTGTACTCTTTTAAAACAATACTTTATAAAAATTAAGCTCTTAAAAAATAATATGAAGTTTTACCAATTTGTATTAAAACGGATCATAATGGTTTCAATATACGGGAAATACATGAAATGGGTGTATGGAGATTTAGAAAGGGAGTCCTAAAGTAGAAAAAATAATAAAAAAACGCCTAAACAGGCGTTTGCTTTTTTGTATAAAACCCTTGAAAAATATGTAAAGTGATGATATGATGACAATTGGCACAAAAAAATTTCATTTTAATTTAATTGAAATAACCTACTATAACAATATTATATGGGTTATTGTTTGTCAAGTAAGTAGAATAAAATATTATCTGGAGTGTGATTAAATGGGCGATTTACAAAACAAGGACTGGCAACAAGAACAAGAAAGAGTTAGTGCAGTCGTAGAGGAAATCGACCAAAAGGTAGCGAACCTATTGGCAAATACCAGTAAGGTAAGCTCAGACGTTCTAGAGCTACGTAAGACCTTTTGGGAAGATGTAACTGTAAATTTCGAAGAACCAGATGATATTATTGAGACCGCAGCAAGTATTAAGCAACAGGCTGAATTGCTGTCGGAACGAGAACGAACACATAAACAATTGGATCAACAACTTAAAATCTTAGCTAAATTAAAATATTCCCCGTACTTTGGTCGAATTGATTTTTTTGAAAAAGGAGAAAAGTCTGCCGATCAAGTGTATTTAGGGATTGCTTCATTAATGGACCAACATGATGAAAACTTTATAATTTATGACTGGCGAGCTCCAATCTCTAGCCTTTACTATGATTATGCTTCAGGACCTGCTGAATATAAAACCCCTGAAGGCGACATTAAAGGGGAAATGTTATTGAAGCGACAATTTATTATTAGGGCATCAAAAATTAAAGGAATGTTTGATACAGGTGTAACAATTGGTGATGAAATTCTTCAAGAAGTCCTTGGCAACAATGCAAGCACTCAAATGAAAAGTATAGTAGCAACCATTCAACGAGAGCAGAATGAAATTATTCGAAACGAGAGAAGTAAGATCCTTATTGTTCAAGGGGCTGCAGGAAGTGGGAAAACATCAGCCGCATTGCAGCGGGTTGCATATTTGTTATATCGTTATCGTGGAATTGTAAATGCCGAAAATATTATGCTTTTTTCACCTAATCCGTTATTTAATAGTTATGTGGCAACGGTGTTACCTGAGCTTGGTGAAGAAAACATGCAACAATCCACCTTTCAGGAATATTTAACCCATAGACTAGGGAAGGAATTCGGGGTAGAAGATCCCTTTTCACAAATGGAATATTTACTTAATGCAACAGGAAATCGTGAATATCAAGCAAGAGTACTGGGAATTCGTTATAAAGCAAGTCTTGAGTACAAGAACAAAATTGATCAGTACGCAAAAGAGCTATCGAAGAAGGGATTAATTTTTAAGGATTTAACTTTTAGAAAAGATGTCTTGATTTCAAAAGAAGAAATTCATAATTATTTTTATTCATTGCCGGATAGTTATTCCATTCCAAACCGAATTCAGCTTGTAAAGGATTGGGTTTTGAAAGAATTAAAACGAGCAATGAAACGTGAGCGTACTAGAAGCTGGGTAGAGGATGAGTTGCAGTACCTTGAGAAAGAAGATTATATGGAGGCATTCAAAAAGCTACAGGAGAAAGATCGTTTTTCAGAGAATACATTTGATGATTTTGAACGGGAGCAAAAATTATTAGCAGAAATGATAGTCAAAGAAAAATTCAAGCCCCTATTTTCACGGGTGAAGAGTTTAAAATTTATTAATATGCCTGAAATTTATCTTCAATTGTTTAAGGGCTTGGACCTATTTACAGAAACGCAACCATCTAATTGGGAACAGATTTGCGGTCTCACAATAAATAAATTAAGTAATATGGAAATTGCCTATGAAGATACCACACCCTATGTGTACCTACAGGATTTAATAGAAGGAAGAAAGTCAAATACCGCCATTCGTCATATTTTTATTGACGAAGCCCAGGATTATACACCGTTCCAGTTTGCTTTTATTCAAAAACTTTTTCCTTATAGTAAAATGACACTTCTGGGCGATTTCAATCAGGCTATCTTCTCTGGAGCGACGGGTTCCGAAACGGTGTTAACAGAATTAGACATCAAAGGAGAGGAAATTGAAAGGTTTGTATTAACAAAAACATATCGGTCAACAAGCGAGATTGTTCACTTTACGAGTGGTTTGCTTACAGATGGTGAAAAAATCATCCCCTTTAATCGTAAAGGAAGGAAGCCGGTTATTGAAATGGTTAATGAAGAAAAAATTAATCATTTGGTTCTTGAAAAAATCAAAGAATGGAAAGCAGATGGACATCGAACGATTGCAGTTATTTGTAGGACGGCAGAAGAAAGTAAAAATGTTTTTGAAGCACTTAAACAAGATGTACCACTCCACTTAATCGAGAAGGGGACAGTTTCTTATGAGCGCGGAAACCTTGTCATTCCATCGTATTTAGCGAAAGGTATAGAATTTGATGCGGTCATTCTATATGATTGTTCCCCTTACATTAGCGAAAGTGAACGAAAACTATTCTACACCGTCTGTACTCGAGCTATGCATGAACTGCATATATTTGCTACAGGACAGGTTTCGCCTCTTTTAGAGGTTGTACCAAGGGATGCTTACGAGTTAGTTTAAACTGTTAAAAAAGCTGTAAGATACTCTAGTGAATCTTGCAGCTTTTTACATATACTAAAGGCTAATAATGACTGAAAATGAAAATGAAAAAGTAAAAACAGCCGCCGGCTGTTTCTACTTTTTCCATTGCTTTTGCACTTGTTCATACGCAAGCCGGAGGACCTCTTCATTAGAAGTTTCAGGATTTGTAATCACGTTGGTTAAATAGCTTCTTCCTTCGAACGTAATAGTTACTTCAATTTGTACCATAAGTTATCACCTTTCTTATTTTTTAAAGTTATATGTTTATTTGTTGGATAAAAAATAGACAACATTTCAGTGTATGGTTGTTGCCGTATGCGTATGACAATAAGTTAACACGACATGGAATTTGGTATAATTGTTCCATTAAGTGATTTGTAGGGAGAGTAATCATGTCAATGTATTTTGAAGAAATAACAAAAGAAACGTTGTATATTGCTTTAGAGATGGTCAATTCAAATCCAGAATATAATGTATTTGAGAACGGAAACGAGGTAAGGACACTAGTGGAAGTAGAGGAGGAGTTCTTCAATCCTCGTTCAACGAGTGCATTTATTAAGCTTGATGATACCTATATTGGAGTAATTGATTATTTGATGGAAAATCCAAAAGATCATCATCCGTGGTTAGGACTATTAATGATTCATCGCGATTATCAGGGTTATGGCTTTGGCATACAGGCCTATTCAATATATGAAAATGAGATGCTAAAACGAGGTGTCAATAAAGTTCGTATTGGTATCTTGAGTGAAAATAAAAAAGCGATTCGCTTTTGGGAATCCTTAGGATTTGACTATTATAATACAGTCATCGCACAAAATGGAAGTGGAATTTTATGTTATCAAAAACAATTGGGCTAAAAAAACTTCCAAAAGGAAGCTCTAAACTTCAATTACCATAAATTCCTCCGCAAACATCTGAACATCATTTTTATTTATTTTATTTTTCTTCAGTAAAGATTCTGCCAAAACTATGTGGGCTTGAATTGAAATATTTCTTTTTAAATCACGAATAGATACCTCGCCATTCAATAATTGAATGGCTTTTTCTTTGATGTCTTGATTCTTAGATGATGTGTAAAGAAGATAAGCAATACAAGTGATCTTGTCCAACCTCCTATCAAGAATCGAGTATTTTGTTTAGTACATATTCGACGAGAAACCAACTTTTTCCTTCTACAAGTCATAATGATTATTGAAAATTCCGACAAAAAATTAAGAAGTTATCTCGGACCAAAGTTGTAGAAAGAATCAAGCTTCTTTACGAGGAGAAAAAAACAAAGATTTCTTAAGATGGAAGCATAGAACATAAATTGATCTTAAGGAGTTTTAAAAATGGAAAACAAACCAGTTGTCATGATTACAGGAGCTTCAAAAGGGCTTGGCAGGGAATTGACGCTAGCCTTTGCACAAAAAGGAGCATATTTAGCTATATGTGCAAGAGGTGAAAAGAACTTACAAGAAGTGAAAAAAGAAGCAGAAGGTAATGGGGCCTCTTTTGTGCTTGCGGTTACAGGGGATTTATCTAAATCAAGGGATGTAGAGAGATTTGTTGCTATGACAGAAGAATTATACGGGAAAGTAGATGTCTTAATAAACAATGCGTCAATCCTCGGTCCTAGCCCAATGCCACTGTTACTGGATTATCCTGAAGAAGATTTTATGGAGGTTTTAAAAGTAAATGCATTAAGTCCGTTTTTAGTGACGAAAAGGATCCTCCCTGGAATGATCCTAAACAAGAATGGGTCAATCATTAATGTCACATCAGAGGCAGGGAGTGCAGGCTATGCTGGATGGGGGGCATACGGGATATCTAAATTTGCACTCGAAGGATTAACTGAAACATGGGCAGATGAGCTCATGGAAACAGGAGTTAGAGTAAATATGGTCGATCCAGGTGAGATGGATACAGACATGCATCGATTGGCAGTTCCAGACTGTGATTATGACCTAGCAAATCCAAAAGATGTAATTAATGTTTTTCTTTATCTAGCCTCCGATTCATCCAAGCATATCAATGGTCAGAGATTTCAGGCACAGGAATTTATGGGAAGGGAGGAATAAATATGCATGTAAAAACACTTAACTTTGAAATCCCGCCTTTCTTAAATGCCAAAATGCCACCTGAGAGAAGGGGGATACGAAGAGACCATGTTAAGTTAATGATTCAGGATCGACAAACAGGGCAAACAAATCATGATATATTTTTCAATCTTGATCGTTATTTATCAAAGGGAGATGTAGTTGTATTAAACAATAGTAGAACTGTTCCTGCTATATTATTAGCAGACTTATATCGTGACAAAAATTGTATCCAAAAAGGGATAGAAGTCCGCTTAGCAAGACGGAAAAGTGATCAAATTTGGGAAGTGATAGTAGTTTCTGCTGAAATAAAGAATGGAGATCTTCTAGTCTTTTCTTCAACTCTTCATGGGGTTGTGTCATGCGCTTCAACGAATACCCCTTTTATTACGATTCAATTTTCAAAGCAAGGAACAGCTTTGTATGATGAAATTTACGCACTAGGAGAACCTGTTCGATATGAATATATTAATAATCCTTGGGACCTAAACTATTATCAGACGGTCTTTGCTACCCAGCCTGGTTCTGTAGAAATGCCGTCCGCAGGCAGAGCCTTCAGTTGGGAGCTATTATTTAAGCTCCAAAAAAAGGGGATTCATCTTGTATTTATTCAACTTCATACGGGGCTTAGTTATTTATTGGATGACAAATGGGACCACTCGCCAACAGAAAACTACGAGGAATATCATATTCCAGAGGAAGCATGGGATACAATTTTACGGGCAAAAGTGGAGGGAAGAAGAGTGATTGCAGTGGGAACAACAGTAGTACGTGCTATGGAAACAGCAGCTTTGGATGGCTGTCTACGGGGATGGACCAATCTTTATATAAAGCCAACATACAACCTAAAGATTGCAGATGGGATTATTACGGGAATGCATGAACCAGAAGCTAGTCATCTAGATTTGCTCTCAGCCTTTATTGAGAAAGATCTCTTAAGCAACGCCTATCAAGAAGCGCTAAAAGAAGGGTATTTATGGCATGAATTTGGTGATATGAATCTCATTTTATAATATGATAGGATTTCTTGAGCCTTGACTCTCCGGTCAAGGTTTTTAATTGTCTATCACCATGGTAAAATAAGTGGGAAGTTGATTTTAATAGGTTTAATTTTATAAGTAGTTTGTACCGCTCACATGGAATGCAGTTTAAAAAAATAAAATATCTACTATGGTAGTCTATTTTGCAGAAAATTCAAATAAATTAACTTTAAAGATTCTTCTTGGAGGCGGTGTACAATGTTTCATTTCAGAGAAGAACATTTAACAGATTTTGAAGTTAGGAAGTCGATTATAAAAGAAGGATATTCTATTAGAGAAGTTTATTATGAAAGCCCTTACAACAGGTGCGTGAAAGCCTTTCTTATTGTGCCTAATCAAACAAGTTCACATCCTGCTGTGGTTTTTATGCATCCTGGTCAGGAAAATAGAAAAAGTTTTTATAAGGAAGCTACATTGCTAGCTGAAAAGGGGTTTGTTTCTCTAATTATTGAATCTCCGTTTTTGGTAGACTGTCATCAAGAAGGGAAACAATATAAAAAATTCATTCAAACAATAGAGCCGTTGGTGGATATTCAAAATTACACTCAAATGATAATGGATATAAGGCGTGGGATTACTTTTCTTAGTAAACTAGAATTTGTAGATGCGAACCGAATAGCATACGTCGGACACGGATTCGGCGCTACATGGGGAGGAGTGCTTGCCGGCATTGAAAACCGAATTAAGGCTTTTGTTTTAATAGCTGGTGCCTCCAAAACCTCATCCTGGCATATGACTAGTGAACATCCAATGGCTGTTTTAATTCGGAGTTTTTTGCCACCAGAACGGTTTGATTTTTTTATTTCAAATTTACGTAAATTCGATGCCACCCATTATATTAAAAATGCAGCCCCTGCTTCTATTTATTTTCAATTTGCAAAAAATGATGAATATGTTGATTGTGACCAGGCAACTTCCTTTTATAATACAGCAAGCTCTCCGAAAAAAATAACTTGGTATCAAACAGACCATGGATTCTCACAGTGTGAAGAAGCATTTTTAGATCGCCATAATTGGCTTCTTGATAAGATTGGACTACCTAATGACATCTTTGTAACGGAATAAACAGTAAACTAAAATTAATTCGCTTACAAACGGGAATTTTGTTGAAAATTGCTTCATTGAATGGTATTTTATATAATATTGAAGGGATAAAAGAAAAACAAGGATAGTCAGTGAATTTTACCTTTCGTCCCAATGGGGATGGGAGGTTTTTTATTTCGTCACCTATGGGCAAAGTTGGAGTCCATTCACACTGGCTAATAAATGAACTTTATACATATGATTTAGGAGGAACCACTATGAAACAGACCTTAATCAAGGATTTGTACAGAAACACAGAAAGTTATGTGGAACAAAAGGTGCAATTATCAGGATGGATTCGTACCATCCGTGATTCCAAAACTTTTGGTTTTATTGAATTAAATGATGGTAGCTTCTTTAAAGGAGTTCAAATCGTTTTTGACGAGCAATTAAATAATTTTAAAGAAGTTACAAAGCTTCCGATAAGTTCAACGATTAAAATAGAAGGAGACTTTATTTATACTCCTCAAGCAAAGCAACCCTTTGAAATTAAAGCAACTGAGATTACTATTGAAGGTACCTCAAATGTAGATTATCCGTTACAAAAGAAAAGACATACATTTGAATACCTTAGAACGATTGCCCATTTACGACCAAGAACTAACACATTTGCGGCTGTCTTTCGGGTGAGATCATTGGCAGCATATGCTATCCATAAATTCTTCCAAGATAAAGGATTTGTATATGTCCACTCGCCGATTATCACTGGAAGTGATACGGAAGGTGCGGGTGAAATGTTCCGTGTGACGACATTAGATTTGGAAAATCTTCCGAAAAATGAAGAAGGAAAAACGGATACAACAAAGGATTTCTTCAGTAAGGAGTCTAACTTAACTGTAAGTGGACAGCTTTCAGCTGAAGCATTTGCTTTAGCTTTCCGTAATGTTTATACCTTTGGACCAACCTTTAGAGCTGAGAACTCTAATACCGCTCGACACGCAGCGGAGTTTTGGATGATTGAACCAGAGGTCGCTTTTGCGGAACTTCCTGATATTATGGATCTTGCAGAAGAAATGGTTAAGTATGTTATTGGTTATGTAATTGAAGAAGCACCTGAAGAAATGAACTTCTTCAATAGCTTCGTTGAAAAAGGCCTATTAGATCGCTTAAATAATGCCTTTACGGCAGATTTCGGCAGAGTGACATATACAGAAGCCATTAATCTGTTAAAAGAATCAGGTGAAAATTTTGCTTATCCAATTGAATGGGGAGCAGACCTACAAACAGAACACGAGCGATATCTGTGCGAAAAAGTTTTCCAAAAGCCAGTATTTGTTACTGATTATCCAAAAGAAATTAAAGCCTTCTATATGAGATTGAACGAAGATAATAAAACAGTTGCTGCAACTGACTTATTAGTACCAGGAATTGGAGAGTTAATTGGAGGCAGCCAGCGTGAAGAACGTGAAGATATTTTAGCTGGGAAAATTAATGAACTTGGTATGAATGAGGAAGATTACTGGTGGTACTTAGAGCTAAGAAAATACGGCGGAACTAAACATTCTGGTTATGGCCTTGGATTTGAACGTTTAATTATGTACTTAACTGGTATGACAAACATCAGAGATGTCATTCCATTCCCAAGAACTCCAGGAAATGCAGAATTTTAAGCCAAAAAAGACCAATTCATTCAGTGGATTGGTCTTTTTGTGAATGCTTGTGCTTTTCTTACTGTAATTCTTCTTCAAAATAAAATGTACCTGGGTGCTCTTTAACGGTATAGGAATATCTCTTCATATTTTTTACATATTGCCATTTTAAGATGGTGACCATTTCACCAGTTTCTTTAATATTTACAGTTTGGCCGCTACTATATCGGTTATTTGAATTCTTCATTTAATTACACCCCTTCTATATTACAATTTAAGTATAACACAAATTAATTTATTCTATTTGTCCTTCATTTAGGTTATACTATAAAGTTAAAAATTGGAATCAATTCCTTTTCCTTTCATTTTTAACGCAACTATGGTATGATAAAAAAAAGTGAGGTGTCATTTTGACAAATTATAAAGCAAAAAAGAGTAACCTCAAGGCCTTATTATCCAAAAACGGCATGGACTTGGTTGGTTTGGAAAAGAATACTAATATACCTCGAAGTCAACTCAATGACTATTTATCCAAGAAGGTAATGAGTTTAAATTCTGCTATGACCATCTCCAAAGAATTGAATTGCAAGATTGAAGATTTATATGTATGGACTGCTGAAGAAGCTTAATCTTAAAGAAAAAAAACAGACTCATGTGAGTCTGTTTTTTTTTTAGTTTTTCAACAATTTTAGTTAGACAAATCACATTTATCTAAAGGAATTACTTTAGTTTTCTTTGTAAATTTGTATCCCAACCATAAGATAAGGAAAAGCGGTAATCCAATATAAGAGACCAACACACCATTCCAATCGATAGTGCTTCCAATAAAGGCTGAATAGTTTTGTCCTAAAACAACAAATCCGCAGACAGCAAAAGCGAAAATAGGACCGAAAGGGAAAAATTTTGATTTATATGGTAATAAACTTAAATCCTTTCCTTGCGCTATAAAGGCTTTTCTGAATCGATAGTGACAGATTGCAATTCCAAGCCAAGCAATAAAGCCGGACATACCTGAAGCATTTAATAACCAGACATAAACCGTGCCATCTCCGAAGAAAGAGGCAAGAAAGGCCAGAGTACCGACTAAAGTTGTTGCAAATAGAGCATTGACAGGTACACCATTTTTATTTAGTTTCCCTAGAAACTTGGGAGCTTTTCCTTCACGTGCTAAGTCCCAGAGCATTCGGGTAGAAGCGTACATACCAGAATTACCAGCAGATAAAACTGCTGTTAAGATAACCGCGTTCATTACTGAAGCAGCAAAAGCAATTCCTGCCTTTTGAAAGACAAGAGTAAAGGGACTAACCGTAACATCGCCATTTGCTAAATTTTCATTTGTAAAAGGGATAAGAAGTCCGATTACTAAAATAGCTAGTACATAAAATAAAAGAATGCGCCAAAATACTTGTTTCACTGCTCGTGGAATAGCTTTCTTTGGATCCTCCGTCTCACCAGCAGCAACACCTAAAAGCTCTGTTCCTTGGAAGGAGAAGCCAGCTGCCATAAAAATTCCTAGCATTGCCATGAAACCACCATGGAAAGGAGCGTCACCAACTGTGAAATTTTTGAAGCCGATTGCTTCATCTCCCATTATACCGAAAATCATTAGTGTACCAATTATGATAAAGACAATAACCGTTACTACCTTTATTAATGAAAACCAGTATTCTGCTTCACCAAATCCTTTAACAGAAAGATAATTTAATAGAAACATGATGACTAAAAAGATTCCACTCCAAATGAAGGATGGTGTTTGTGGGAACCAAAATTTCATGATCATCGTAACAGCTGCTAACTCGGCTGCAATGGTAATTGCCCAGTTATACCAGTAATTCCAACCTAGTGCAAAACCTAAGGAAGGATCGACGAATTTAGTTGCATACGTACTAAAGCTTCCAGCAACGGGCATATAGGCTCCCATCTCTGCTAACCCCTGCATCAAAAAGTAAACCATTAGACCAATAATAATATAGGAGAGAATAGCTCCGCCTGGTCCTGCAGAATGTATGGCCCCGCCACTGGCAAGGAATAAACCTGTACCAATTGTTCCTCCAAGAGAAATCATGGTAAGGTGACGAGATTTAAGGCTTCGTCTTAACTCTGAGGGTTCTTTTTTAGGTGATAAATCACCATTATATTCATTTTCTTTTAATACTTTTGCTGTTTGCATTATCTTTACTCCTTTTTTGTTTTCTTTCTTTTTTTTCGAGAAGGAGTTTGGAATAAAAAATGCCATCGAAGTAGAATCGATGGCATTATCAATACCCCGCATCATACCTTCCGAAAGATAGCTCAACACGAATGGCTGGTAGGTCCAATTCGTGACAGTTCTGTTCCTATTTGGAGACAGCCCCAGCATGCTTTGTCAGAGAGTAAAGCACACTTCGGCAGTTTTTCCTTTCAAACGGAGTCAAAAATGTCTTCTGCATCTCATCCGCCTTACTAATAAAAACCGCGACCTCTACCTCATCGGTTTGATGAGGATTTAGCTTATGAAATTAATATATTTCTAAAGTATAAATAATATCGTACATTTGTCAATATATTTTTCTTGAATAACTTTTTTACTCATTCAAGCCAACATTAATTGACAGATAATTAAATCTTTTGGAAAAAAACTATTAAATTTACTTTAAAAATGATAATCGGTATTATTTTTAAATATAATGATGGCAGGTATTCGGAGGTATTTTCATGCGGATTTTTGGACTTATTACGGGATCACTAATTGTTGTACTAGCCTTTAACCTTTTTTTAATACCTCACGAAGTGTTAAGCAGTGGACTGAGTGGGATTTCCATGATAGTAGGTATGGTTACACCACTAAATACTGGGTTAGCAAATTTCCTTTTGAATTTTCCGTTACTGGTTATTGGGTACAAAATGTTAGGCAAAAAATTTATTATGAACTCGATCTTTTCAGTGCTCATCATATCAGTTGGGCTCTATGTAATACCTGTCTATGAAATTGCAAATGATAGGATTTTGTCTTCCATTTTTGGCGGCGCTTTAACAGGTCTTGGGGTGGGTATTGTCTTCCGAAGTTCTGGTTCTACAGGTGGCTTTGATATTATTGGTATGATTGTTTCGAGAAAAAAGGACTTTCCAATAGGTGCACTTCTATCAGGTATGAACGCAGTTGTTATTTTGATAAGTGGATTTATGTTTAACTGGGATGCTGCACTGAATACCTTAGTATCTATTTTTGTAACAGGTAAAGTAGTTGATGCCATCTATACAGACCATGCTAAGCTAACGATAATGATCATCACAGATAAAGGTGAAGAGATGAGATCACATCTGTTAACCAATCTGTACCGAGGATTGACAATTATGGATGGAGTTGGAGGCTACTCTAATAATAAACGAAATGTATTAATAACAGTGATCTCACGATATGAACTGAATGAAATTAAAAATCTCATTGTTGAAGTAGATCCTACAGCATTCGTCAATATAACTGAAACGATAGAAGTAATGGGACTGTTTCATCGTCCTAGTCCCTCATAAAAAAAATGGGCCTGCACTATACTTATAGTGAGGCCCATTTTTTATCAATTATTAATGTATTTTTCAAATACAAAACCAAAATCTTTCACACAATACTGTTTTTTACTATCTTCTAACCATTGAAAAGCTGCTTGGTTCAGCATTTTAAATTGAACAACTAAATTGCTATCTGGACTGGTTATTCGACCTAGAGTAGTAGAGGCAACATCAAGGCTTTGTTTGGCAAATTGAAGACTAATTTCATTTTCATGAGATATTTCAGCAATTTTTATCAAAGCTTTATATAAATCTTTCACTTCCTCAATATGCTTCTTATGAATGTCAATTGAGAAAGGCTGTGAGCCAATTTTAAACTTAATTTCAACATCAAGGTCTACAGTCCCAGCTGTTTCAAGTTTAACATCAGAAATTTGATTGGTTGCAAAGCTATATCGATGCAGCATACGCTTCTTGCTTGTAGCACTTGTACCATCAAGGTGAATTAGGGCGTTATTTGTAAAACAATATTCATCCGATTTTGATTTAATTAGAAAATAAATCTTCTCATTATCTTCGTGCATAACATAATCATCAGCATCAACCTTATCATAATTCTCTGGTTTAATAACAGAACCAACATCACTTAATCCTAAAATATCAGCAGCTACTTTTCCAAACATTCCCTCAACCTCACTTTTTAAGAATCTTGACATACATATGTACGAACGAAGCGGCATAAAGTTTCACAACTATTGTTTAAGATTTTGAACTACAAAACACTTTATGATCATAATGGTCATTGTATGAGTTAACAGTGTTACGGATAATTAAGAAATTTGTTAAACTTAGAAATGAATCTAATGTGAATGGAGGTAGGCCAATGTAAGCACCTTTACTTTTTTTATAAAAATTTAATAAAAAGTGAGGGTGCTTTTATGTCCAATTTTGTTAGAAAAGAGACTTCTTTTCGGTTTCTTTGGTGTGGGCAAATATTTGCTAACCTAGGGGATATTTTGTATGTAGTTTGTTTAATTAAGTTAATTTTTGACGCGACTGGATCAGTTACGTATATGGCGCTAGTCCCATTTTTCAATACCATTTCTTCCTTAATTAGCGGGCTATTAGCTCCGTTAATAATAAATAAATTCAAGCTTAAATCAATCTTGTCATACTCACAAACCGGTAAAACGGTGCTTCTGCTTTTGTTATGTTTTGTTGGGGCAACTGTTGGGGAAGAAAGGTTGGTTTGGATTTATCTTCTGATTTGCCTTATATCTTTTTTAGACGGGTGGGCATCCCCAGCTCGGAACGCACTAATTCCTAGTCTAGTTGATGAGAGTAAACTGGTGAAAACTAATAGCTTACTCTCCATATCTGATCAAATAGTCCAGCTAATTGCTTGGCCGATTGGAAGTATTTTGTTGGTATTTTCTGGTTCGACAAATATACTTTGGTTAACCTTCTTACTGTTTCTACTTTCAACCGTTTTTATGTGGCTGATTAGAGATGGTTGGAAACAATTACCTCATGGAAACGAATCAAATATGGATGTGTTAAGAGAAGGCTGGGCAATTATTTGGAATTCGAAACAGCTTCGAATCATCAGTTTAATGAACATTCTCGAAACATTTGCTAATGGGGTATGGATTGCTGCTATCTTGTTTGTATATGTGTCGGATGCATTAAATAAAGGGGAGAGCTGGTGGGGATTTATAAATGGCTCTTTCTTTGGAGGGATGCTCTTTGGAGGGCTACTCATATATCGTTTTTCTTCCCTGATTGAAAGGAATCTTGGAAAAACCATTTTTTGGTCAACGTTTATTTTAATTGTAATAACCTTTTTATTTGGAACTACCTCTATTCCGTGGTTTGCTCTATTTGTTTCTTTTTTATTTGGTTTTCCACAAATGGCACGTGATATTGCAGAAACAACCATTATCCAAAAAAGCGCTCGGGAGCAACTTTTAGCAAAAGTCTATTCAGCTAGAGGAACTTTAATATTTGCAGCATTCGGCCTTTCATCCCTTGTAATGGGCTGGATTACTGAGAAATTCGGGGTGAGAGTAACATTTTTGATGGCAACCAGTTTTTATCTAGTTTCTTTTATCGTTGCATTCATTAATAAATCGGCCCTATTTGTTGAAATAAAAAAGAATAGAGATTAACTTCAGTTAAAAAACGGAAATCGCTTGATGGTTTCCGTTTTTTAATGGAGAATACACTATATACTCTTTTAATACATAGATTATTTTAGATTTTCAGAAAAAGGAGGAATAAGAAAAGTGCGGCCTATCATTTTAGGTGTTTTTGCAGCTTTCTTTTTTGCATTTACATTTATATTAAACAGATCGATGGACTTAGCTGGAGGAAGCTGGATATGGAGTGCATCACTCAGGTATTTTTTTATGGTACCCTTTCTTTTCATGATTGTACTTAGTAGGAAGAACCTCAAACCATTACTTGTAGAGATGAAGAGTCGTCCAACTTCATGGGTAATTTGGAGTACAGTGGGTTTTGGATTGTTCTATGGCCCCATATGTTTTTCAGCTGCTTATGCACCAGGTTGGTTAATCGCAGCTACTTGGCAAGTTACCATCATATCTGGTTCTCTCCTAGCCCCGCTTTTTTATGAAACAATCATAACTAAAAAGGGACCTTTAAAAATTAGGGGGGAAATTCCTTATAAAGGCTTACTAATGTCAATGATTATATTACTTGGAATTATTCTCATACAGCTTGAACAAGCTAATCATTTATCAGTTCTTACGGTTAGCTTAGGTGTGGTTCCTGTTTTAATTGCATCGTTTGCCTATCCATTAGGAAATAGGAAAATGATGGAGGTATGTGGTGGCCGTCTTGATGTTTTTCAACGCGTATTAGGAATGACTATAGCCAGTCTGCCTTTATGGATTATCTTATCCATTTATGGAGTGATAGATGGTGGATTACCAAGCATGGGGCAAACCATTCAGTCAGGGCTAGTTGCTATTACCTCTGGAGTTATTGCAACGATACTATTCTTTCGAGCAACAGACCTAGTGAGAGGAAATATGCAAAGGCTTGCCGCTGTAGAGGCCACTCAATCGATGGAGGTTTTATTTGCACTTGTTGGAGAGGTGTACATACTAAATTCAGAACTTCCAACTTTGTTATCGTGGCTTGGCATTTTGTTAGTCATGGGTGGAATGTTACTTCACAGCTATGTGTCACAAAGAAGAGAATTATCTAAAGACCAAACCGTTGGTGCATAAGTTAGGTATGAATCTAAAAAGAGGCTGACTCAAAAGCAAAGGTGTCTGACCCCACAATTCAATATCTAGATAAAACCTAGTGAAATCTAGTTTGGATATTGTTTTTTTAGTGGTGTCAGACCCCTTATGAGTCAGCCTCTTCTTTTTTGTGGTTCCTGCTATTAACCGTTAAGATAGGGGGTGAGTTTATCAATTGTGGCTTGTAAGAGAGCTGCATTTTTTTTATACATCGCTTTTGATATTGAACAATTAGTTTCAAGTGAAAAGATTTCTAAATCTGCCTGTGCTTTTTTTAAGGTTGCTAGTAATAAAGGACGCTGGGCAGGTTCTGGCACTTGTATCTTATCATCATATAGATCAACAGTCAGTTCACCATAGGAATCCACCTGACCAAGAAAAACATTATCAAGTGTCACACCTAGTTTTTCTAACTCGGTATATAACCAGCCTCTGCCTTTCCCTGCACATCTTAAAGGTTCATCAACAATGTTCCCGTCCATAATGACTGTTTGTGGTTCTTTTTCATTCGGCATTCTCATTTGTAAATCTTTAGGTGTCAAAGGTCGGTTTTCTCGTCTTAATAAGGTGCTTAAATTTCCTCGTGGTTCTAGAACGGCAAATTCAACATCAGCAATTTTAAAAATATCCTTTTGTCGAAGTAGGGCAGATAACTCATCAATAGTGTATTTCTCTTTTTTTAGATTTTCCTCTAAAATTTTCCCATCTTTAATTACAACAGTGCCTTTACCTTCTGCAAAATCACTAAATTTTTTACTTTTTATTGCTAAATAATTCACTAAAAAGGTAACGAATCCGAAAACAATGAGTGCAAGTACACCATGAAACATGTTACTTTCAAGCCCAGTAACTACTTCACCGGCAATACTTCCTATCGTAATACCAGCAACATACTCAAAGAAAGAAAGCTCAGATATTTGCTTCTTTCCAAGTACTTTTGTAGTGATAAATAAAAGAAGCAAGAAAAATAAAGAACGCCCTATAATAAAAATCCAATCTGGCATTATTATCACCTCAAATATTAGGAACCGCTATATTGTGGCTCCATTCGTTCAAGCTCCAATACACGATATTGAAGATCCTTCTTAATCTCTTCGATTGTTAACGTAGCATCATGAAAGATAACTTGTGCTTCCTTATCAAGTGAATTTAACGCCATGGAAGATAATTGTGCCTCAATTCCTTTAATGGTTGAAAGACATTGTTTAACGTTTGAAGCAATAGTCACGTGAACCACTTCCTTTCAAATATAAAAAAATGAAAAAGGGGTTGGCAAATTTGCCAACCTAGCTATTTTTATTGGTTGTATTGAGGTTCTTCCGCTAAAATTTCTTGAAGGCGTGGTTCAAGACTGTCAAGAACGGATTGTGTTTGTTGAGCGGCTTGTTGATATAGCTGCTTTGCATTTTGGTTATCTGTAGCTAAAGCAAAGGTTTCAAAGCTTGCCTGAGCACTTTTTAACCCTGCCAAAGCTTGTTTTACTTGTGTACCTACTGTCATTTTTATCCTTCTTTCGTGGTAGTAATTGAATTACAGAGATAGTATGTGAGTTTTTTATTTGCTTATGTATTTTAACTTAGTAACAAGAGACTTAAAAATTTTCCAATTGATGAAAAGTACTTAAGACTCCTGCATATAGTTGTAACATTAATAATTTCAATAGTGAGGGGGAATTGCGTGAGACAGGATAGCAAAGATGATTTTGTCCAAGGATTTGTGGCTAATCATAATCATGGATCTGTAGATTATACCGGGGTAAGCTCTGGTCATGTACATCAATGTTTAGATGTCACATCACCACCTATTATGACCCAGGATGGGGGACATGTACATTTTACTGAGGGTTATGTTTTATTTGAAAATGGTCACACACATCACTATCGTGCTTACTCAAGTCCAGCTATTCCAGTAGGAAATGGTATGCATGTCCATTATTATGATTTTTATACATCAGAAGATAATGGACATAGCCATCATATAAAAGGAGTTGACCAGCCTGCTCCAGGATCAAAATAATGTTAAAAAACCAATCTTACATAAAGGTTGGTTTTTTGAAATTTTTCTAAAAAATGTAAATAAAAGGTTACAAATAGTAAGAATTTTGAGGTAAAATTATAGTAAAATTTATTTTGGAGTGATTTGGTGATTTTATCAAGAAAGAAAATGGAAGATGAACAAAGTCAAGCTAAACTGGTTGCGTACACAATTATATTATACATATGTAGTTTCATCGCACCATTTGTTTTAGTTTCTTCTTATCAAAGTATGGTGTATTTTTCGCGAACATATTGGTTTTTTTCAACACCTTTCTCAGCCTACATAACTTTTATGGGAGGGATGCTTTACATAGCAGTTATTATCACACTTTATCTAATTTTCAGGCAGAAGTGGGAGGGAGTTAAGTTTAAATGGATTACCCGTTTTTTACTTCTTGTCAGTATTCCTGCCTTTATTTGCAGTTTAACCAATTATTATTATTTGGATGATGCAGGTATTCATTACAATGCTTTGAATGGAATAGAGGAAAAGGAGTATGGTTGGGAAAAGATAGATAAGGTTCATCTTGTATACAGGAATCATTCAGGTACAACAGGACTCTATCAATATAAATTTGAAATGTCAGACGGAACAATGGTCACGATTCCTTATAATGATAAGCTTGCGGAACATAAATTTAAAATAGAGGAAATAATTAAAAATAATAAAATCACTGTGGTGGATAATTTTAAAAATCCAGTAGTAGATTAAAGGAAAGGTCATCCCACTTGGACAGTAGGATGACCTCTTTGATTTTACATATTTGTTGGCTCTAGAACCAGTGGATGCAAGGCATTCGTTTGGTCAATAAAAATAAATGAATCGTATCTCTGTCCCATATTCGAGGGAACATAATTCCCGAAATGCTCATACTCGGGGCGGTAAACAACACCAATTGCTCTATGACCAATAGTTGTAGTGAATTCTTGGCGATTCTCGTCTGTAAATATCAAATATTTATTCACAGGCTCACTTTTATGCATTAAGGATTCCCAGCTTCCAAATTGGGCTGGAGGCACATTCATTATTTGAAAGTTTTCTCCCCACTCTGTGGAGGCAATTACCGTTCCGCTATAGGTCCCAAACCCAACAATATAAACAGAATCATGAGCGTTTGCCTCTCTAATTAATTGACCGACATTAACCATACCATCATCCTGCATGTCTGTTGCTCGTGCATCCCCAATATGAGTGTTATGCTCCCATATGATTACCTTAGCATCATCACCATAAAAACTCATTATTGCATTAAGAGCTTCGACCATATGTTTGTCGCGAATATTCCAAGATTCTGAGTCACTTGTCACCATTGTACGATAATAATCCTCAGCATTTGCTGTAACTAGAGCATTTACTTCCATATTCAAGCTGCTTTCAGGTTCGGCATCAAATTTCCATTTATTTTTTCTAATAGATGCAAGGAGGTCAAGAGCTTCTTTGATGCAGTTTTCAGATAAGTAACCAGCAGAAACAGCATAGGATTCATGATTACGGTTGTATGGCTCAAAACATGAGAATGCATTTTTTGCTACAGCAAGTTCAGTTGAATTTGTCTTTTCTAAATATTTGACTATTTCATCCATACTCTCAAAAAGGCTATATACATCTATTCCATAAAAGCCCACTTTTTGCTTGGTGATATTTTTCTGGTTATAATCCTTTAACCATTCAATCAGGCCAGTGATTTCCTGATTAGACCACATCCATGTTGGCCAACGATTAAAAGCCTCAAGTACTTCATTAACATCTTTAACTTGATGGTTAAATCCCTTTATATATTGGTTGATATTCTGACATGATGGCCAATCACCTTCAACTGCTATAAATGAAAATCCTTTTTCCATAATTAATCGTTTTGATATTTCGGCACGAAGTGAGTAATATTCAGAAGTTCCATGTGAAGATTCACCAAGAAGAACATATTTTGCATCACCAATCGCATCTATTAATGGATTTAGATCATCAACCGAATCGAAAGGTTTAGCATATTTTTTTATTGATTTAAGCATTTATGTTATGGCACCCTTTTCTTTTATTTTTGATTTCAGATAATGTTCCCTTTTTAAACTGGTTATAGTCCAATGAAAATTGAAAAAACCCCCTAACAGGGGGAGTATTAAACTACCTATGCATTGTCCACATACCAATATCCTTAAAACCAAGTCTTTTATATATACGTCCAGCCTCTGGATTATCATAAAAAAGACAGAGGACCTTTCCCTCAGCTAATACATCCTTAAAAAGCTTTTTCATAATAGCTGTGGCAAGGCCTTTTCGTCGATAATCGTTTCGTGTGCATACCCCAACAATCATGGCAGAATGTGAATTTTCTGCAGTGGTTGATACACAAGAAGTAAAAACTCCTTTTTCTTCTGTATAATAGGTTCTAGCAGTATTAGCTTCCATTGATTTTACTAGCATATCTCGTGCATCACTTCTAATATGAAACTCCTTAATTGTAGAGCGAAGATCAATTATTTGATTTACATCGTCTAAACCAGCTTTTTTTATCTCCAGCTCAACGGTGTTTAAGTTTAGATGGATGTCTGTACGGCACTCAGCAAAATAGGTTATTTTTTTTTCTCCAAGGTTAAGGTCCTCAAATTGTTCGAATTTTTCTATGATATCCGATTTTCCTGAGAGAAAAATAGGTTTTGAATAACTTTTTATGATAGAAACAAAGCCACTGACATCGAATTCTCCTTTTGCATACGGTATAAAGGATTGATAAAAACGAAGAAGGACGGCTTTAATTCTTCCATCATGATCAAATTCACCCCAAAGTTCTTGAAAATCGGTTTCGAAGCCAAATGCCTCTATATCACCTAGAATAAATAAATTTATTGAAGGTTCCACACTTAAAAAGGTGAGGACCAGTTCTTCATCATTTTTAGTAAGCTTTCTAATCATATGAATCCCCCTTGTTTTTACCTAGATTAATGAAATGATTGATGAATTTCAAGACTTTTTTAAATAATCGTAAATGTTTGCGCCATTAAGGGAAAAGTACCTTCTTATAGAAACAATAACTCTTAAAGGTTCACTAGTTCGTCACAAAATTCCCGTAAATTCTAAAAATTCAATGTTATAATCAAATTGTAAAGAAAATACAAAGATAACATCTTAGGAGACTCAACCATACGTGTTCGTTCCGTTTGCGAACGAGTAGTAAGGTTATTCCTATTCAATCAATTGGTAGGTGGAGCGAAGGAATCTTAAGAAGAAAAAGCTAAATCTTAACTTACCTTAAATCATTAGTTTTAAGAGCAAGTGTTATTGGTTTCCTGGAAATGAGAAACATTTTCTACTTATTCAAAAGGCTGGGTTAACAGTGTTGATTGGAGCGGAAGGCTCGAAGACTCCTGTGGGAGTACGGTTCAGGGGAGACCCCGCAGGCGCAAGCGCCGAGGAGGCTCGCCGAAACGCCCACGAACCGCTTGAGCCTGGAGCGGAAATCAACAGGCAATATTAACAGAGCCATTCAAAAAATACGTAGAAAAACTGCTCAGACCAAAAATGTATTCTTTCGTAAAAAGAATCATTAAACCCAGTAACACTAAAACAGCTTTTACCTTTTTAAGAACTATTGCCAAGAGGCCGGAATTTAATTGAGAGAATAATGAATAACGAGTCCCATCGGTATAAAACCGAGAATTTGTTTCTTTTTTAGGAATTTGAATTCCATTACATTACATGTGAATTAATTCCTTCAACGGAACAAACACACATTTTGCTGACTCTTCAAAATTCCTTTAGTTTCAATAATATGAATTGAAGGAAATGAAAAATTTGATGTAGTTTTGCTAATGTCATGGTTGGGTCCCCTAAGGTGTTATTCACATTAAGGAGTTGCTTCAAAAAGAGGCAGCTTCTTTTTATTTGTTTTGTTCTTTAGTATTAGAGCAAAAATCAACGGTATAATTAGCAGGAATTAAATGAAAGAATATTATAGGAGATATTTGGGAAAATAGTTTCGAAAAGGAGTTGAGTTTTTTATGACTAAAAAGAAGGAACCTACTGTTGCTCCGGGGTTGGATGATCAAGAGGAATTAGAACAAAGCGCTTCAGAGAAAGAAGTAGAAGCAGGGGAGTACACGAGTGTTACAACCCTATCATACGATGAAGTAGACCCTAGTTAGAATTAAACTGCCTGAAATCAGGCAGTTTTCCTGTTTTAGTAATGTAGAGTATATGGAAAATAGGCAATAAAATATAATTAGTGGAGAAAATTCGTTATAATGTAAACAGAAAATAAATTTGAAAGGGGAGAGATAATGTCAGGAATTCAAGAAATGAATATCATTGAACAACAGGAAGCGATAATGGCAAAAATTGAACACCGAAGATTAACCAAAAGAAAGATTTTTCAACGAATTCTATTAATCACACTTGGTGCTGCTTTAATGGCAGTAGGTTTAGAAATATTTCTGGTTCCCAATAATGTAATCGATGGTGGAATTACGGGTATTTCCATCATGCTGTCTTATATTACAGGATGGAAACTAGGGGTATTCATCTTTATTCTTAACATCCCTTTCTTCTTTATAGGTTATAAGCAAATTGGGAAGACCTTCGCTTTATCCACTCTTTACGGGATTATAGTCCTTTCTATTGGAACAACTTTGCTTCATCCGGTTCCAGCGTTCACACAAGATATCCTCCTTGCTACAGTATTTGGTGGGATTGTACTTGGCATGGGAGTAGGAATGGTCATTCGGTATGGCGGCTCACTAGATGGTACAGAAATTCTTGCCATCCTTTTTAATAATAAACTCCCATTTTCCGTTGGTGAGATTATTATGTTCTTTAATCTCTTTATCTTGGGGAGTGCCGGTTTTGTGTTTTCTTGGGATCGTGCAATGTACTCTCTCATTGCCTATTTTGTTGCTTACAAGACTATTGATATTACTATTACTGGACTAGATGAATCCAAATCGGTATGGATCATTAGTGACAACGCGAAGCAAATTGGCGATGCCATTTTGAATCGACTGGGTCGAGGTGTAACCTATATTAATGGTGAAGGCGCTTATTCGGGGGATGATAAAAAAGTTATCTTTTGTGTGATTAATCGGCTAGAAGAAGCAAAATTAAAGGAAATTGTCACAGAAAATGATGATAGTGCCTTTTTAGCAGTAGCTGATATTGCTGAGGTTAGAGGTGGACGATTTAAGAAAAGAGACATTCACTAATGTAATGTGTTATGAACGATAATTGAATTTTGTCGCATCAAGGTAGAGGGATAACTACTCATATATCAACTATTGTAGTTTTTATGCATTTCATGTCGGTTATTAGGGAAAAGCTTCTTTTTTGAAGTTCATGTTTTGTCGTACTATGCGCTTGCCTAGGAAATAGTTGCGCGAAAAATGAAATATTTCCTAAAAAGATGGCAGAGTTTTTCTGCCATCCTTTTTACATTAAAGGAAAGTATAAAATTCAACTTTGAGAACTGTCCAGCTCCAGCGCCTAGCCCCTCGGGTCAAATAACCTTCTGCAATAAAAGTCAAAGAGCGACTTTTCTTGCAGAAGAACATTTGCCTGTCGGGGCTGATCAAGGCGCTTACGCTTTTCTTAATTATAATAATAATTCAAAAACCTCGTTTAATTGGGATGCTCTCTTTTCATCCTGCTCCTCTTTGGCATAGTTAATTTCTTTTGGCAGCATTTTATTTAAAAAAGCAATCTCCCTTTGATTTAATGCTTGAACAAAAGAACCTTCAGAACGATAATTTCCTTCCATGAGTTTACGGTAAATATGTCTTCCCTCTGAATGGTCGTCAGTATAATTCGATAATATTTCTCTCAGGTATCCTAAAGTTTGATCCATGCATTCATCCATCCCTTCACACCTTTATTTTTTGACGTAACGATAATAATATACGTTAGAAGAAGGAAGCAAAATAAAAAGGACCTCATACTTCAGTGAAATGAGGTCCACAGTATTATTTTATTTTGTACAACTAATAATCCGATAACTCAAAATATTTTGATATTTAATAACTATGTTTCCGTGCTCATTTAGAATGTGAAAAAGTTCAGGCTCGAAGTTTGCAGAGAAATTAAATTCTGGTGCATGGTTCCCATGACTAAGAGACTGTTTTTGCATTTTTATAAAGACATTTTTAAAATTTGTGGATTCTAATAAATTTTTCCAGTCATCTTCTAATAATAATGAATCAATTGCGTAAAACTTTTTAATTTCGGATTCTTCATGCTGACTTAATTTTGAGTTAATGGTCATTTCATTTGCAATTAGGCGACCACCTTTTTTTAATACTCTATAGAATTCCTTTAAGGCCTTCGGTTTATTGACAAAGGCTAAAACTGATTCAGATAATATAAAATCAAAGGAATCATCTTCAAAGGGGATTTCTTCAATGGACCCTTGAATTAACTGAATAGGAAGCTTTAAGGACTGAAAACGGCTTTTGGCTTTTTCAACCATTATTGGATTGATCTCCAATCCAAACACCTTGGCTTTGTATTGCTGATATAAATAGGCTGCCGTTTGGCCAGTACCACATCCAGCATCTAATATAAATGAGTTATTTGTAATATTTTCTCCAGAAAGTATATCTTTTGTTAAAAGGATTCCACCAGGATGGGCTCCTCCAACGCCAAATTTAGCTAAGAAATCAAAATAAGTTAAGCCTCCCATAGACACCACCCAATTTATCTTTTTTGCATTCTATGTAAAAAAGGGGATAGAGGTTCTTTAGCATTAACGTGCCAAGAAATGACAAAGAACGTATTGTTTCCTAGGCATATTCAAATTTATTAAGCACAAATTAAGTAAATGGAGGGGAGATATGAACTTTCCAAACCATTCTTAAGGAGTGCTACTCATGCGAAAAATGAATAAAATGCCGTTTCTCAATTTGTTCATGCCTAAACGGAAGAGTAGAGGAACTATGTGGGCCTCACTTTTAGGATTAGGAATAAGTGCTGCTGTTTTTGGAATGAAAAGAGGAAAACGTAGTGACATTACAGGTCCGATTCAAAATGCTGTAAGAAATTTTACACCTAAGACCAACATTAATTTAATGGACAATGCGGCTCTAACCGAATTCTCTGAAGAATTATTAACAAGTGCCTTAAATAATAATAATATTAAGGAATAAGAAAAAGTCCGCTAACTATGCGGACTTTTTCATTTGCTTAATAAGGGGGAGCAGGTACTTTGCGTGGGATATATTGTATATTTTCCGATGAATAGAGTTTAATTATCACTAAATGCCCTATTGTCCTTGCCTGAATTAAAATAGGTTGGTTATACAAGTTCTTAAATTCAAAGTCGGGACCATACCAACTAACAGTGGCATCTCGACCAGGTGGGATATAGGGAACCTTTTTGCTATGAGAAAAACGCTGAACAATTTTTAAACCAGCGTTATCAACAGCATTAAATAAAGTGGAGGATACTTGGCAGATCCCTCCCCCGATATCTTCCGAATATTCTCCTCTGATAATCACAGGGGCTCGAAGATAGCCTTTAGCAACCGTTCTTTTACCAACGACTCTGTTAAAAGAAAAGGTTTCCCCAGGAAACACAACAGTATTATTAATCGCTTTTACTGCTAACTGAATATTAGTGGTTCTCGTTTTGTTACTAGGATTAAAGGTTGTTACATACCGTCCAATACGTATGCTTCGAATTTCTCCAAGTAATTCACTATCCACTTTCGCATAAACTGGGAGCATAGGAATTTCTAATGTACCGTGCCGACGTGAAAAAAAGTAAGAATAAAATTGTTCTGTAAAAGCTTGGCGGTTAATACGAGAACCTACCTGTTCTGAAACTATGGTTCCGTGTTGATTTATGTATGCATTTTTAGGCTGAGTAGTAAAATGTTTATCGAGTTGATCTAAAAACTGATTATATTTTCCATTATCGATTATTGGTAAATCAACATTTGGATTGGAAAAATCCATCCGGTTTAAAGTAGTTATATTGTAGCCGTCCTTTGTAATTTCTAAGTGGTCTGGGGAAACTACTGATTGAACTACCAATAAAACACCAAATATCCAAGACAACATCATATCGTAACCCTCCTCATTATAATATAAGTAGAAGATTGCCAATCCATGTAAAAAGTAAGAAAGAAATCGATTAAGGTAAAAAAGGAAAAATTTCATTAATTTTCCTTTTTGGCATTTACAAATAAAAGAGTATGTATTATTATCATTATTGATAATGATAATAAAAAACAGGAGAAGAAATTGATGATAAAAGAATCAACGGTTGATGTGATCCTACATCCGGTACGGATGAGAATAATCCAATCCTTAATAAACCAACAAATAACAGTACAGCAAATAAAAGATTTACTTCCTGATATTCCACAAGCATCCTTGTATCGTCATATTAAAAAGCTTGTTGATGCAGAGGTTATTCATATCATTGATGAAATACCAAACCGAGGTACGGTTGAAAAAGTGTATTCAATCAATGACCCAAACAAGATGACTTTAGGAATAGAAGAATTAAACAAACTCACAAAGGATGAACACATGGGTTTATTTATAAAATTCATGGCGAATTTAATGGGGGAATACGAGAGGTATTTACAACAAGAAAAAATTGATTTAGCAGTTGATGGTGTATCTTTTCGGCAAACCTCAGTTTATTTAACTGATGAGGAATATGCTGATTTTATAAAAGAACTGGTTTCAGTCTATTCCAAGGTTACTCAAAATAAGCCAAAAAAGGGTAGAAAAAGAAGAACGCTCGCAACAGTAATTATTCCAGAGCAAATGAAAGAGCAATAGGGGGGAATTTTTTAATGAAAATTAAAGAAAAAGATGTCACCATTCAAGGCCACGTAGCACTTAAAGGAACATTAAGCATGCCAGAAATGAGGATTGAAAAAAGTCCAGCGATTTTAATTATAGTGGGTTCTGGAAAAATAGACCGTAATGGAAAAGTAAACAAAAAATTGGATCTTAAACTATATCGTCAATTGGCTGAATTTTTAACATCTATTGGATATATTACTCTTCGATATGATAAACGAGGTGTTGCGGAAAGTGAAGGAGACTTTTTAACAACAGGATTATGGGATTTGGTGGATGACGCACAGGCCGCTGTTCATTTTTTGAAAAGTCTTCCTGAAGTAGACTCGAAAAGTGTTATTGTCCTTGGGCATAGCGAAGGCTGTACTATTGGAGCTGCTGTTGCAGCACGGGAAAGTCTTGGCGGGTTGATTCTACTTTCAGGTGCTGTTGAAAGAATAAGCGAGGCATTAAAACGGCAGAGGGATATTGCAGTTGATGACATCAAACATGCTAAGGGATTTCAAGGATTTTTATTACGTCTATTTGGTACACATAATAAAGTGGAACAACAGGCGCAAAAAGCCATTAATAAGGTACTTCAGTCAACGGATGATGTGATGAAAGTAAACTTTGTTAAAACAAATGCGAAATGGATGCGGGAACATTTTAATTATAATGTTAGAGAGGATTTATCAAAAGTAACATGTCCAGTTCTTGCCATAACTGGGGCACGCGACGTTCAGGCGAATCCAGCAGCCCTTAACGATTTACCTCTTTACGTTAAAGGAGACGCACAATTTAAGGTAATCGAAAATATGGCACACTCTTGTAAACTTGTCACATATAACTCAACTATTTTTACGATGAAAAAAGACATTGTTGCACAAGGAGACCTTCCAATCCATCCTGAATTAAAGAATCAGCTAGAAACATGGCTTCAAGAACACTATAAAAACATTCAACCAATACAATCTATAACCATATAGTTAAATATAGTAAAGCTTGCCCAAGATTGGATGGGCAATTTTTTTTGCACTTGAGAAAATGGTAATTTGGTAGGTGTAATAGAAACTGAAATTTCGATAAAATAGTATTTACTGTTGTAAAATGGCAAAGGAGGTTAAAAAAGACTTGAAATTAAGGATTTTTCTTTTACTTACTTTAACAGTAATAGTACTACGTCCATTACCTACATTTGCAAATGAAGAAGTTACGAAGAATGGTTGGTATGAAGAGGATGGAAAACAGTATTATTACAAAGATAATCTAGTTGTGAAGGGCTGGGTAGCCCTTGGAGACAATTGGTATTATTTTAACCATAGTGATGGAACACTTCACAAGGGTTGGCTATATGATAATGGCAAATGGTATTTTATGAATAATAATGGGGTAATGCAGCGTGGGTGGTTAAAAGATGACGAAAAATGGTATTACCTCGACAGCAGTGGGTCAATGAAAAGAGGTTGGCTTTTAAATGGAGGTAAATGGTATTATCTTGACCATTCAGGAAAAATGCAAACAGGCTGGCTCTATTTAGCAGGGAAATGGTATTCCCTTGCAGATAATGGTGCAATGCAGCAAGGTTGGTTACTTGATAGTGGGAAATGGTACTTCCTTGGTAAAAGCGGTGATATGCAAAAAGGTTGGATATTACAAAATAACCGTTGGTATTATTTAAATCAATCAGGTGCGATGCAAGTTGGCTGGATTTATTTAGATAGATGGTATTACTTTAATCGAAATGGAAGCTGGATTCCTAGTACAATTGCAGATCAGTTTACTACCATTGATGATAATAATCAGCTAATCCTCGTTACGACATCAGGCTATTCCACTAATGTTGCAAAGATACGAACCTTTGAAAAAGTGGATAATAAGTGGTATGAAAAACAAAATATATCAGGATTTATTGGAAAAGAAGGCTTTGCTACCATAATGAAAGAAGGGGCAAAAAAGTCTCCAAGAGGGAAATTTTCGCTAGGCACCGCATTCGGACGCTATCAAAATCCTGGAACAAAACTGCCATATCGGAAAATTACAAGTGATGATGTATGGGTTGATGACCCGGCATCTTCGCTATATAATACTTGGCAAAAACAATCAGAAAATAATAGTCGATGGACAAGTGCGGAAAAAATGAATATTCCAGCCTATAATTATGGCTTTGTTATTAATTATAATACGGTAGAGAGAATTCCTGGGGCTGGTTCTGCAATCTTTTTCCATGTGGCAAGTAGCTATACACTTGGTTGCACAGGAACGGTACAAAATAATGTCCTTACCATTCTTAAATGGTTAGACCCAAGTAAACAGCCTGTCATCATTCAAACGCCTGAGAGCGAAATCGGTAACTATTAATGAATGAATCGAAAAGAAAAATACTTTGATGTAGGGAGTACTGGGTGAACCAGTACTTTTTATATTTTTATGAAAGTAATGAAAAATTTGTAGAAATATAGTATAGTAGCAGTGTTGTAATGTGTATATAAATGCTAGCAAGGAGATAACAGTTTTATAGGAGATGCTATCATGATGGATAACGAAAGAATTCAATTGAATGTAAGAATCACCAAAGATACATCAGCAAAACTTGACGAAATTGTCGAATATTATCAACAAGGCCTGAAGCTTGGTAGAATTTATAAGGGTGATGTGTTAACAGATATTATCGAAAAATCGTATGAAGTGATGAATAAGCAGAAAAAATCTTTCAAGAGATATTAATGGAACAAGGTTCGAGATCTTCTCGTCCTTTTTTTTTACAACAAGACTATTAAAGGGATTGTATACGTATATTAAATTTATTAGAATATTTAGAAAAGAATTTGAATATTTAAGTTTTGGGAGTATAATTAAACTTATAACATACTAACTGGTTAGTATGGAGAAGGGAGTGGAGAGATTGGATTTTTCATATTCTCAAAAGGTTAAAGATCTGCAAGAAAAGTTAACTGCATTCATGGGAGCTTATGTTTACCCAAATGAATCTGTGTACGAGCAGCAATTAAATGAACAGGAAAGCCGTTGGAGTGCTGTCCCGCCAATCATGGAGGAGTTAAAGCAAAAGGCAAAAGCAGAGGGTTTATGGAATTTATTTTTACCTGAAAGTGAATATGGTGCAGGCCTAACCAATTTGGAATATGCTCCTCTTTGCGAAATAATGGGGCGTTCGTTAATTGGACCAGAAGTGTTTAATTGTAGTGCACCTGATACAGGTAATATGGAAGTCATTGTTCGTTATGGAAAGGAACAGCATAAGGAAGAATGGCTGAAACCACTGCTGGCAGGGGAAATTAGGTCATGTTTCTCGATGACAGAACCAGCGGTTGCCTCCTCTGATGCGACCAACATTGAAGCACGAATTGAACGCGACGGTGATGAATACGTCATTAATGGACGAAAATGGTGGTCATCTGGTGCCGGTGATCCTCGCTGTAAAATAGCGATTGTTATGGGGAAAACAGATCCGAATGCTAACCGTCATGAACAACAATCTATGATTCTAGTTCCTCTTGATACCCCTGGGGTAAAGATTGAACGGATGCTGCCAGTGTTTGGTTACGATCATGCTCCACATGGACATGGTGAGATTACGTATGAAAATGTAAGAGTTCCTGCCGACAATATTCTTTGGGGAGAAGGAAAGGGATTTGCTATTGCTCAGGGTAGGCTGGGACCTGGAAGAATTCATCACTGCATGAGATTAATCGGTGCTGCTGAGCGAGCACTTGAGGAATTGTGTAAGCGCGTTCAAAGTCGAAGCGCTTTTGGAAAGCCACTTTCCCGGCAAGGAGTAATTGGGGAGTGGATTGCTGATTCAAGGATTGAGATTGAACAAGCTAGGTTGCTAACTTTAAAAGCTGCCTACATGATGGATACTGTAGGTAATAAAGAAGCAAAAACAGAAATTGCTATGATTAAGGTGGTTGCACCATCGATGGCATTGCGTGTGCTTGACCGTGCAATTCAAGCATTAGGTGCCGCTGGGGTTTCTAATGATTTTACATTAGCAGCTCAATGGGCAAATGCAAGGACATTGAGATTGGCTGACGGCCCTGATGAAGTTCATCGTGCTCAACTGGCAAAACTCGAACTACGTAAATATCAATAAACACGATTGCTAACTTGTGAACTAGATAGAGAAGGGCTGGTACCTATGAGATTAAATAAAAAGATTGCAATTGTAACAGGCGGCGGAAGCGGTATCGGACGTGCAGCCGCCGTCCGTTTTGCCAAAGAAGGAGCGAAGGTTGCGTTAGCAGACATTAATTCTATCATGGGTGAAGAGACCGTCAGCCTCATAAAAGAGGCCGGTGGAGAGGCTATTTTTGTTAAAACGGACGTGGCTGATTCAGAACAAATCAAGCAGTTAATTCAGATTACATCCAATACATTTGGCGGCTTACATATTATGTTCAACAATGCGGGTATTGGTAATTCCGAAGTACGGAGTGTGGATTTGGCAGAAGAGGAATGGGACAGAGTAGTTGATATTAACTTGAAAGGCGTATTTCTTGGGATTAAATATGCTGTCCCTGAGATATCCAAATCAGGCGGCGGTTCAATTATTAATACCTCTAGTTTACTTGGACTTAAGGGTCAAAAGTATATGTCTGCTTACAATGCCTCTAAAGCAGGAGTAGTTGTACTTACAAAAAATGCTGCACTTGAGTATGGAAAATACAATATTAGGGTGAATGCGATTGCTCCAGGTGTGATTGATACAAAAATAATTGAAAACTGGAAACAGAATGAGCGTAAGTGGCCAATCATTTCTCGTGCCAATGCACTAGGAAGAATTGGAACACCAGATGAAGTAGCAAATGCGGTTTTATTCTTAGCGTCAGATGAGGCTTCTTTTATTACAGGAACCACTCTTTCAGTTGACGGCGGAGGACTTACGTTTTAATTATATATGATTATCATACGGAGGGGAACGGATGAGCGAGAACAAAGCCTGGTTGGCACATTATCCTGAAACAATAGAAAAAAGTGTTACCATTCCGAATATACCAATGGGACAAATTCTTCATGACACAGCCTCAAAATTCCCTAACAATTTTGCCCTGTCTTTTTATGGAAAAAAGTTCACCTACGATCAATTGCAATCTTTAGCCCACGCTTTTACCTCAGCACTTCAACAAAATGAGGTTCAAAAAGGGGACCGGGTGGCGATCATGCTTCCGAACTGCCCGCAATATGTCATTTCCTATTATGGAATTCTTAATGCTGGGGGAATTGTTACCCAGGTGAACCCTATGTCAGTTGAGCGGGAGCTTGAGTATATCCTAAATGATTCAGGGACTGAAACTATTGTGGTTCTTGATGCATTATATCCAAGGGTGAAAAGTGTTCAATCTCAAACAAATTTGAAGAATATTATTGTTGTTAGCTTACAGTCCTCAGGACAAGACTTTGCGCCGGATAGGAGCTTTGAAAACTTCCTAACAGAGGGTAACGGGAATGTGGTCCCAATTGAATTTGAACCGGAACATGATGTAGCAGTGCTTCAATATACTGGAGGCACTACAGGTCGGTCTAAGGGTGCTATGTTGACTCACCGCAACGTGTTGGCAAATGTGATCCAGTGTTATGAATTTTTTAAACATGAATTGGAAGTTGGAAATGAAAAATGTTTAACCGTAATTCCACTTTTCCATGTATTTGGAATGAGTTCTTGCATGAATCTTTCTATATACACAGCAGGAGAATCAATCATGCTACCTCGTTTTGATTTAGAAGAAGTCCTTAATACGATAAAAAATGAACAGCCTACTATGTTCCCAGGAGTTCCAACCATGTATGTGGCGATTACAAATCACCCTAAGGCAGAGGAATATGGAATTAATAGTATTCGAACCTGTAACAGTGGTAGTGCACCAATGCCAGTTGAGTTGCTCCGTAGCTTCGAAAAGAAAACAGGTTCGAAGATTTTAGAAGGCTATGGTCTGTCTGAGGCTTCACCAACCACACATTGTAATCCTCCATTTGCAGAGCGGAAACCTGGTAGTGTAGGTATTGGAATGCCTTCTACCAAATATAAAATTGTCGATTTAGCAACTGGTACGAAAGAGGTATCTGTAGGTGAACTTGGGGAAGTCATCATTAAAGGTCCGCAAATTATGAAGGGCTATTGGAATATGCCTGAAGAAACTGCTAATACATTACGGGATGGTTGGCTTTATACAGGCGATATTGCCAAAATAGATGAAGATGGTTATTTATACATCGTCGATCGAAAAAAAGATATGATTATTGCTAGCGGCTTCAATATTTATCCTCGTGACATCGAAGAGGTGTTATATGAACATCCTGTTGTTCAAGAAGCTGTTTGCATTGGAGTTCCCGACCCATACAGGGGAGAAGATGTGAAGGCTGTGATTGTCTTGAAGGCTGGTAAAAAGGCTACTGAAGAAGAAATAATTCAATTCTGTAGGCAGAACCTTGCGGCATATAAGGTGCCTCGTTTGGTTGAATTTCGTGAGCAATTGCCTAAAACTGGTGTGGGAAAAATCCTTCGCCGGGCCTTGAGAGACGAAGTCAAACAATAATAGATGACGTTATATTGAGAGTGAAAAGCACAATGACAATATTTATTCATTCATTAAAGGAGCGTTCGATAGTATGGTATAATTTCTATTAGACATTTTTTACAGATTGCGGGGACAGAACGGTGAAGGAAAAAATCACAGGACAAAGCATCCAACTATTTGAAAAGAAGGGTTTTAGTGAAACCTCGATTCAGGATATAGTGGATTCTCTAGGCGTAACAAAGGGGACTTTTTACTATTACTTTTCAAGTAAAGAGGAACTGCTCATGGACATCCATCTAGGGTATATTAATGAGCTGCTTGTCCACCAGGAACAAATATTAAATGATACATCAAAAAATTGTAAGCAAAAATTATTTGAGATTGTGAATATGCTTATAACGAATATTCAACGGCAGGGAGCAGCAGCAAAGATTTTTTTTAGAGAAATGAAAAATCTAAGTTCTGAGCGTCTGGCGTTGATTGTTCCTAAACGGGATCAATTTCGTTTAAATATTGAAGCACTTATTAACGATGGCATTTCCAAAAAGGAGTTTCGACAAGATCTAAATGCACGCATTGTTACTATGGGAATTCTAGGTATTACCAATTGGAGCTATCAATGGTTTAATCCAAACGGCATGGTTTCTGATCGTGAAGTCGCAGAAATTTTTGTCGAAATGATTTTAAAGGGAATTCAAGAAAATTGAAGAAAAAATGAGAGAGGGTATATTGAAAGTTCATTCCCCCTCTTTTTTAAAAAAACTTAAATACTAACCGGTTAGTATCGAATGTATTTATATCTACATTGTTGATTGAGGTGGATATCATCATGAAGCATGAAATACGGGTACATGTAAGATTCGGGGAAACTGATGCCTTGGGCCATATTAATAATACAAGTTACTTCATTTATTTGGAGGAAGCACGGATCCGCTTTATTGAAGCCTTAGGTTATAAGATGGATACTGGGAATTGGAATTTTATTCTTGCGTCAACCAAATGCGATTTTATCAGTCAAGGCTATTTTGATCAAAGCCTATTGATTAAAACGTATGTGTCTAAAATAGGGAATAAGAGTTTTCAATTAGAACATGATATTTTCTGTTCTAAAACTAACCACCTTTTAGCTAAGGGAAACGCAATCATGGTTTATTTTGACTTTGATAAACAAGAAAGTGAACTGCTACCTGACTTGATAAAAGAAGAACTTAAAGGCTTTTTTGTTCAATGTTAGACATGTCACTTTATTTTAAAGAGACTGTAATTTTTTAAATTGAGAGGAGGAATCATATGCCGCGCCAAATGAATAAGGATACAATTCCTGTTCGAAAAGGAGAAGAGTTGAATTTAGTAGTATTGGAAAAGTTCTTACGTGAAACGTTTGAAACGTTGCCAGCCGGGCCACTTGAGATTTTACAATTCTCTGCTGGTCATTCAAATCTAACCTATCAACTAAAAATGGGTGAGTGGGAAGCGGTTTTAAGACGTCCTCCACTTGGACCAGTTGCACCGAAGGCTCATGATATGGAACGGGAATATAAAATACTTTCTGAGTTAAATCCGTTTTTTTCTGTGGCGCCTAAGCCCCTTCTTTTTTCAGATAACCTCGAAATTGTGGGTAGTTCGTTTTTCCTCATGGAAAGAAAAAATGGGATCGTGATTGACACTTCCTTCCCGGATGGCATTCAAGTAACAAAAGAACTTTGTCACCACCTATCTGAAGTAATGGTTGAGAAATTGGTAGAACTACATGCGATCGACTACAAACAAACAGGTCTATCATTAATTAGCAAGCCTGAAGGCTTCCTTGAAAGACAGGTACACGGATGGATTAACAGGTATGAAAGGGCAAAAACGGATGAGATAGCTGTTGTTGACACCTTAAAAAAATGGCTAGTTGACCATATTCCTAGAGAGCATGAATCTACAATTATTCATTATGATTATAAGTTCAATAATGCCATGTATAATGAGCAATTTACAGAAATGGTAGGTTTATTTGACTGGGAGATGACCACAGTTGGAGACCCACTGGCGGACCTTGGCGTTGCTATGAGCTATTGGAATCAAAGTGATGATTCAGACCTGTTAATTAAAGGACTTGGAAGGGAACCAGTCACGGCTGTTTATGATGGATTTTTCACCAGAAATCAATTTATTGAGCTTTATGCCCAAAAAAGTGGACGCGATATTTCTAATTTTAATTTCAATTTGACTTTTGCTTACTTTAAGTTGGCTGTAATTGGTCAACAAATCTATTATCGCTTTAAAAAGGGCCAGACAAATGATATGCGTTTTGCTAACTTTAACCACTTTGTAAAAAATCTCATCCTGCACGCAGCACATGTTGCTGATCAAAAGGTTTAAAGGGGAGCTGAAGAGTCATGACGAAGATTCATCTTCTCTTAAAGAAAGAAGAAATAAATGAAGAGAAAATGCTAGAAGGAAACAAAATTGCCGTTGTTTTAGATGTGCTTTTGGCAACAACAACAATCGTATCTGCATTAAAGGAGGGTGCTAAGGAAGTCATTCCCGTTTTAAACAGCAAGGAAGCCTTAGAACTCGCAAATAGATATAAACAAGGTGAATATATTCTTGCAGGTGAGTTGGATGCTAAACCCATTGAAGGGTTTGTTTATCCGAGTCCAACACTAATTGGAGAAGCTATCACAGGTAGGACATTAATTTTATCTACTACGAATGGAACAGTTGCTTTAAGAAAATCACAATCTGCAGATAAAATATATATCGCTTCAATAATCAATAATCCTGCTGTTGCCAATGCCCTTCAAAAATGTAACGGTGATCAAACCATTCTTGTCATTTGTTCTGGAAATTCAGGAGAAATTAGTCTTGAAGATTTTTATGGTGCCGGACATTTCATAGATTGCTTGTTGAAAAATGGTAAGTTTGACTTAACGGATGCAGCTAAAGCGGCTTTGTATTTTTATCGAGGCCAGGATGATTCATATGAAATACTACAAGAATCTTATGTTGGTAAATTACTTGAAAAATATAATCAACAAACTGACTTGACGTTGGCTGCATCAAAAGGAAGCGCTTCAATTGTTCCCGTTTTAAAGAATGGAAAAGTAGTAATTGATACCATCTTTGTTTGAAGATCACTCTAGTTCCGAAGAAAAAAATTTTTCATGGGGGGGCGTGGAAGATGAGGTTTTCGCAATCGATTGCAGTAGTGACAGGGGCTGGAAGTGGAATTGGCAGAGCTTCAGCTATTCGCCTTGCAAACGAAGGTGCTAAGGTCATCTTGGTTGGAAGGACAAGGGGGAAACTCGAAAAAACAGCGGAGGAAATCAATCGCACGAGTAAGATTCCGCTGGCTGAAATATTCACTGCTGATTGTACAGATGTAGAGGATGTAGCGGAATTAGCCGAATATGTTCAATTGCAATATGGAGACCTCCATGTTCTTGTAAATAATGCAGGCGGTTCTCGACATTCAAGAATTTTGGAGATAACAGAACAAGATTGGGACTATGTACAGGATGTTAATTTAAAAAGTGTGTTTTTAGTTTCAAAGGCGCTAGGAAAAATCATGATAGAAGGGGCACAGCATGAAGAACAACGAAGCCGAGCAATTGTCAACGTCGCCTCGTTGTCAGGGCATCAGGCAGGTGTAGAAATACCTCATTATAGTGCAGCTAAAGCCGGGGTCATTAATTTCACACGATCACTTGCTTTAGAATTAGCACCTTTTGGCATTCGAGTCAATTCTGTGTCACCCGGATTTGTTGAAACTCCTCTAACAGAAAAAGGTTTAAAAAATGATCGATTCGTAAGAGCAATACAAAGAAACACAGCTTTACAGCGTGTGGGTAATCCTGAAGAAATTGCCAGTGTCATCGCTTTTGCAGCATCACCTGAAGCATCCTATATGACAGGAGCGGATCTTTTAGTTGACGGTGGTTGGCTCATTAAATAAACGTGATAGAAACCATTTAACTATATTATTTGAAATGAAAGGAAGATGTAAATGACTCAAGAACATTTAATTGTTGAAAAATTAGGACCGGTACTTTCTCTAACCTTAAATCGACCTGAAAGTTTAAACGCTTTTAGTCCCGAAATGATAGTAGGATTAAAGGATGCGCTTAATAGTGCACAACAGGACGAAGACGTGCAGGTCATTGTTTTATCAGGAGCAGGCCGTTCATTTAGTGCGGGTGGTGATGTTAAAACCATGGGTCAGGCTCAGGGTGTTCAAGTATACGACCATATTGGCAGGCTTAATGAACTCATCTTACTAATGAAAGATACGGAAAAACCAATTATTGCGGCTGTCCATGGGTTTGCGGCTGGTGCCGGTGTAAACTTAGCCCTCGCTTGTGACTTAATTGTGGCGGCTGAGGAAAGTAAATTTGCCTTAAGCTTTTCACAGGTAGGGCTGGTTTCCGATGGGGGAGGTTCGTATTTACTACCAAGGTTGATTGGGCCACATTTAGCAAAGCAATTCTTTTTTACAGCTGAACCAATTCCAGCAGAAAGATTATATCAGCTGGGGGTCATTAATTACCTTGTTCCAGTTGAAAAGCTTCAGGAGGAAACAACGAAATTTGCTCTGAAATTAGCACATGGTCCTGGAAAAGCATATGGAAAGCAAAAGAAGTTAATTGATCAAGCATTCACATCCTCACTAGCGGACATTCTTGAGCAGGAGCGTCTGATCCAGACACTGATGGTACAGACAGAGGACCACCAAGAAGGCATTGCAGCATTTAAAGAAAAGAGAAAAGCAGCATTTAAAGGGAAGTAGGAGATGAATGTTATGAAAGCAGTACAATTAAAGGAATATGGTGGACCAGAGGTATTAAATCTAGTGGATATTGAAAAACCAGTTCCTAAAGGTCACGAAGTACTTATAGAAATCAAGGCTATTGGTGTGAACTATGCTGATACAGCGCGAAGAGAAGGACAATATGTGGTAAAAACACCTCTCCCTTTCATACCCGGTGCTGAGATTGCTGGGATAGTCGCTCAAGTAGGAGAAAAAGTAACAAAAGTAAAGCCAGGTACAAGAATTGTGACGTTAATTGAATCAGGAGGATATGCTGAATTTGCCCTTGCCGATGAACGTGCTTTAATCCCAATCCCTGAACAATTGGATTTTCATACCGCAGTTGCCTTGCCGCTCCAAGGTTTAAGTGCGTATCATATTTTAAAAACAATGGGCCGATTAGAAAAGGGTGAGAGTGTCCTCGTTCATGCGGCTGCGGGCGGCGTAGGTACTATTGCTGTACAGCTTGCAAAATTGTTTGGTGCTGGAAAAATAATTGCTACCGCAAGCTCCGATGAAAAGTTAGCGTTAGCTCGTGAAATGGGAGCAGATGTACTAATCAATTATACTGAGCCTGACTGGGAACAACAGGTTCTCGAGGCAACAGATGGTAGGGGGGTAAATGTTGCCCTTGAAATGGTCGGCGGAGAAGTTTTCAATAAGACCGTTAGGTGTCTTGCCACATTTGGTCGACTTGTCATCTTTGGGGCTGCAAGCGGGGAACAAAGTCGTTTCTATCCATCCTCACTAATGGGAAGAAATCAATCAGTGATCGGATTCTTCCTGCCACAAATTATGAGAAAACAAGAATTATTGCAACCTAGTTTAGTAGAGCTTCTTACCTATTTAGGTGAAGGGAAACTAAAACTTACAATAGGCGGGGTTTTCCCATTAGAGGAAGCAGCACAAGTCCATACACTTTTACAATCACGGAAAACACAAGGAAAACTCATTTTAGAACCGTAAACGGTTAGCACCTAGTCTACTCATACGAATCTAGCCATTTTTCTTAATTTTAGTAGAAAATCGAAAGGGTGAACCAATTTATGAAAAATGTTGAAACAGTTACAGGTCCAATTCCCGTTGATACGCTTGGAAAGACACTTATTCATGAACACTTTATTTTTGGATACCCAGGATTCCAAGGTGATGTAACACTAGGTCCTTTTAAGGAAGAAGAGTTCTTAGAAGCAGCTATTGCTGTAGCAAGACAAATGCAGAGTTTTGGTGTTCAAACGGTTGTGGACCCGACTCCTAATGAATGTGGTAGAAATCCACTATTCTTAAAAAAAGTTTCAGAAGCAACTGGATTACAAATTATTTGTGCGACCGGATACTATTATGAAGGGGAGGGGGCTCCTCCATACTTCAAGTTCAGACAGGCATTAGGTACTGCTGAAGAAGAAATTTATGAAATGTTTACAAAAGAGATTTCAGAAGGAATTGCCGGATCAGGAATTAAACCAGGCATTATTAAGCTAGCATCCAGCAAAGACCAGATTACTGAGTATGAAAAAATGTTCTTCCGGGCTGCAGCAAGGGTACAAAAGGAAACGGGCATCGTAATCTTAACTCATACACAAGAAGGAACAATGGGTCCAGATCAGGCGAGAATGTTAATTGAACTTGGTGCTGACCCAAGTAAGATTATTATTGGTCATATGTGCGGCAATACTAACCCTGAATATCATAAGGAAGTCATGGACCAGGGAGTCAGAATCGGGTTTGACCGGTTTGGAATCCAAGGAATGGTTGGAGCACCATTCGACCAAGAAAGAGTGGCAACTTTAATGGATTTATTAGATGCTGGTTACGAAGATCAAATTTTACTAGCTCATGATTCCGTTAATATTTGGTTAGGACGGCCTCCCATTATGAACGAGCAAGTGATGAAAATAATGGAGAATTGGCACCCTGGTCATATCTTTGAAAACATCCTACCAACACTTAGAGAGAATGGAGTAACAGAGACACAAATTGATAAAATGCTAGGTGTTAATGCTGAAGCATTATTTATAGGAGCACCGGCAAAAGTGTTCTAACTCTACCCCAAAAGAGGACTTGAATATCAATTCAAGCCTCTTTTTTATGCTTTTAATGAAAATATTAAAAAACTATGAACAAAGTATTAATTAGTCGGGAAGAATGGTCTTAATTGTTGATATGCATAAAATTTGAGATAAACTAAAAAGTAAGAATCATTTATCTATATTAAATGGATTGCAGTTCGAGAAATGGTGAAGAATTCTATACAAGCTACTTCCACGTTTCTAATTAGGAGATGAGAATTTTGAGAATATTAGTGATTGAAGATAGTAAGAGTGTTTGCTCGATGATTGAAATGTTTTTTGCAAAAGAAGGAATTGAGGGTGAGTTTGTAAATGATGGTCTTGAAGGCTATAACCGCTTTAAAAGTGAGACTTGGGATGCGCTAATTGTTGATTGGATGCTGCCAAGTATGGATGGAGTTACTATTTGCAGAAAGATTCGCGAAGAGAAGTTTACTGTTCCGATAATTATGTTAACTGCAAAGGATAGTGAATCTGATCAAGTGTTAGGTTTAGAAATGGGTGCAGATGATTATGTGACAAAGCCTTTTAGTCCCCTTACACTTATGGCAAGAATTAAGGCAGTAACGCGAAGATTCCAAACACAGACCCCAATGGAGCAAAAAAATATGGTTCAAACAGAATATTTTAAGGTCAATAAAGATACTAGAGAAGTGATTGTTGACGGTACACCAATAACCAACTTAACACCAAAGGAATTTGATCTTTTGTACTTTATGGTGGAGCATCCGCGGCAAGTATTTTCTAGAGAACAGCTACTTGAAAGTGTATGGGGATATCAGTTTTACGGTGATGAAAGAACTGTTGATGTTCATATTAAAAGGCTTCGGAAGAAGGTGGAGACCACTTCACAGCCATTCTTTCATACTGTTTGGGGAGTAGGGTATAAATTTGATGAGTCCATCAAAACCGATTAAGTTTAAATATTTCTATCAGCAGTTTTTTAGCCATATTAGTATAATTATTGTTGCCTTTTTAATTCTAAGTCTCTTGTTTGCTCATTACGTGGAAAATTTAGTTTATCAGAATAAGGCAGATGAACTTAATTCGTATGGCAAAGCCATTTTAACAGATATGAAAGAAACTCCTTTCGCGACTAAAGAAATTATGAATCAATATAGTACGGTATTAGCTGCACGAAAAATGAGTTTTAGTATGTTTGATGAGGATGGAAATCTGTATTTAGTTGGGAAACGCGGACCAGCTATTAAAGGGTTATCTGATAAGGAATGGAAGAAAATTACCGAAGGACAAACACTCATAGTACAAAGTGATTTTAAAAGGTTTGGGCAGGAGGGGGTAACATTTGTTGTCTTACCTTATCATGATAATGGGAGATTTGTTGGCGGAATTTTGTTAACTTCCCCTATTAGTGGTTCTAGCGATATGATTCGTCAAATCAATAAATTTTTACTCTATACAATTTTAATTGCCTCTGCTGTTTCGTTGTTATTAAGCTGGTTTTTATCAAGAATACATGTAAATCGAATTAAACGTCTTCGTGAAGCGACATCACTTGTTTCAGCGGGGAATTATCATGTTAATGTAAAATCTTCTAATTTTGATGAGATTGGAGAGTTAGCAAATGATTTTAATCATATGGTGGATAAAATCAATACGTCAATGGAAGAAATCGAGAGTCTTGAAAACAGAAGAAGGCAGTTTATGGCAGATGTTTCTCATGAGATGAGGACGCCTTTAACGACCATCAGTGGCGTGATTGAAGGATTGAGAAATAACATGATTCCTGAGAAGGACAAAGAAAAGGGCATCAATCTTGTAAGCCATGAAGCTAAAAGATTAATTCGGCTTGTTAACGAAAACCTTGATTTTGAGAAAATTCGTTCCAATCAAATCCAATTATTTAGAGAAGATATTCAGCTTTTAGAAGTATTGGAAATCATTCAAGAACAATTAATACTACAGGCGGAAGAGAAAAATAACAGTCTCATTGTCGAAGTTGAACCGGATATCATGGTAAATGCCGACTATGACCGCCTTGTTCAAATCTTGATCAACATAACCAAAAATAGTATTCAATTTACTGCCAATGGAACCATTTGGTTAAGAGGAAAAGAGGAAATGAACTGGATTATTGTTGAAGTAGAGGATACGGGGATTGGAATTGATCCAAATGAACTAGAAAATATCTGGCGTCGTTTTTACAAAGCAGATATCTCAAGAACAAGTAACCCATATGGGGAGTTTGGTTTAGGTCTTTCGATTGTAAAACAATTGGTATTGTTGCATAACGGTGAAATTGAAGTGTTTAGTGAAAAAGAAAAAGGGACCAAATTTGTGATTCGTTTTCAAAAAATACACTGAGGAGAGCTACAGATCATGTCTGTAGCTTTTTTTTATGAATTTCATTGTTCTTTCTTACAAATTTTCAAAACCCGTTACAGATTGTTAATAATTTCTTAAGATTTGTCGGCTAAAGTATAGACAAGATAAAAGAATTTGATATTCGAAAAGGAGATCGATTGTAATGGATCGTTTGAATGAAAATGAATTCGAAAGAAATGAATCTAACTCATCTGAGATAACTGAAAATACAAATGCAAGTGAACCTACAGAATTTGAAAATAGAGAAGGAAATTCGAATGCAGTTGACGCAACTTTCGGTGCGATGGGGAACGAATACGAGAGGGAAAATGTACAACCAATAAAATCTGAAATTGAAGCGGATGAAGTCATGCCCCCGATAAGCGAGCAGGCTCGTCCTACTAATCAACCAAGTGGAGAAAATCGTAAGAAACGAAATGTAAAAGGGTTTGCTTCTACCCTGGCAGCAGGAATAGTTGGATCTGTTTTGACCTTGGCAGTTCTGCCACATACAGATTATTTAAAAAACCTATATCCTGATGTAGAAAATCAGCAAGTAAACACTGCGGGGCAGAGTGGAAATACTGCTTCATCAGTAAAACCCGTTACGACTCAACCTACTGCTGCTTCATCAAATTCTATTGCAGATACAGTAGAAAAGATTTCAAAAGCAATTGTCGGTATCGTCAATTACCAGCAGCAGCAGAACAACTTTTACGAAAACCAAAATTCAACCCAAAGTGTGGAAAGTGGATCTGGTTCGGGTGTTATCTTTCAAAAAAATAAAGACACCGCTTATATTGTTACCAATAATCACGTTGTTGAAGGGGCATCAAAACTTGAAATTTCATTGTATGATGGAGAAAAGACAACCGCAGAAGTTGTCGGAACAGATGCTCTTACAGATCTTGCAGTATTAAAAATTGATGCCAAATATGTCACTTCAACAGCAGACTTTGGAGATTCATCTACACTTCGCCCTGGTGACCAGGTATATGCGATTGGAAATCCACTTGGCTTGAATCTCTCAAGAACTGTTACTCAAGGAATTGTTAGTGCAACTAACCGGAGTATTTCTGTCACTACTTCAGCAGGAAATTGGGATACAAATGTTATTCAGACTGATGCAGCGATTAATCCTGGAAACAGTGGGGGTGCATTAATCAATCCACAAGGACAGGTAATTGGTATTAATAGCCTAAAAATCTCAGAGAGCGGTGTAGAAGGATTGGGTTTTGCAATACCTAGTAATGATCTCATTCCTATTGTGAATCAATTAATTAAAAATGGTAAGATTGATCGACCATACCTAGGAGTAGGACTTGCAGATTTAGAGGAAGTACCACAAATGTATTGGCAAAACCTACCGAATAATGTGAAAAAAGGTGTTATGGTTATGAACATTGACCCAAATTCTGCAGCAGCAAAGGCAGGATTCAAACCAAAAGATATCATTGTATCAATGAATGGAAATGCAATTGCGAATTCATCTGATTTAAGAAAATATCTGTACTCAAAGGTTCAAACAGGTGATTCCATTAAATTTGAAGTATATCGTGACGGGAAGCTTATCACATTAAATACAAAATTAGTCAATAATAGTGGTGCATAATTAGAGGTAAAATAAGACCAATTAAAAGGGTCTTGAGGTGAAAACATGAATAGGGTCGGGAAATACGCGATCAGTGAAGTAGTAGATGATTTAGAGCTAATGAATATGGTTTTTGAACTACCTGAAAAGGATAAAATGATTATGTGGTCGGAGGGCTATATCGATCATGTTATCGGAAAATTGCCCGAATATGCCCGTGACATCTTAGAGAATCGAAAAGAAAAGTGGGAAGACACGAAAGAATTTTACGAAAAGAACCTAGAAGAAATTGTAAACCAAAAAGAGTTCAAACAAATGCTAAAGGGTGAACGGAAGGAGTTCGCCCTTTTCGTAAAGGAACAATATCCAGAATATCAATCATTGTTATTCCTAATTTACGATAGGAACTTAAAGGACGATGACTTGAGAAAGTTTGTATACCGGAGAAGGTTTGGAGCAAATAAACGGTATCTACATTAGGAGTTTGCGGAAATAGTCTGAAAAAATAGGCTTGCAATTATTACGGAAAAAAATTACAATAAATTTAACTTGATTGGAAATGGAGGTGTGAAGAGATGAAACGTTCTATTTTTGTTCGCGTGCAATGGCTTGAAGCGCTATATTTTTGTCGCGCGATTTTTCATGATGTGGTTTCCAAAGGGGGAAGTCTGCCCTTTTATAGAAACTGCATAATGAATTTAGAACGATAACACATCTCTTTACCCACAATAAATAGGTATGAGAGAGTGCATCGCCCGCACTCTTTTTTCATGCTTATTTTTAAGCCGCGGGAAGGTTAGATGCCCGTGGCCTTTTTTTTTAAAAGAGAGTGTTCATCCTAATTATCAATTAAAAGGAGAATGAACATGATCATTTGTAGCGTAAATCATATAGCAAAATCCTATGGTGGAAATCTGATTTTTCAAGACATATCATTGGAGATTCTTGAAGGAAGCAGAATTGGACTCGTCGGCCGTAATGGTGGCGGAAAAACAACCTTAATGAAATTATTGGCTAACCAAGAAACAGTGGATGAAGGTGTCATCCATTGGAAAAAAGGGTTGAAAATTGGATATTTGGCACAGATTCCTGACTATAAAAGCCTAACGGTTAAGGAAGTTTTAAAAACTGCTTTTGCCCAATTAATAGATGTTGAAACAAAACTTCAGCAATTAGAAATAGAAATGGGGCAGGAAATCTCTCCACAACATTTGCAAAGATTAATGGATCAGTATGGAAAGCTTCAGGATGATTTTATTGTAAATGGCGGCTATGAAATGGATGCTCAATTGGAGCGGATTGCAAACGGTCTCAATATTACCGGCCTCCTTGATAAAGACTTCTCATCTTTAAGTGGCGGTGAGAAAACGAAGGTAGGTCTTGGTTTAAGCTTACTAATTAATCCCGATCTCCTATTACTCGATGAACCAACCAACCATTTAGATCTTAAGGCAATTGAATGGCTAGGTACATTCCTTAATGAATTTAAGGGAACAATTGTTCTTATCTCGCATGACCGTTACTTTTTAGATGAAGTAGTTAATAAGGTACTGGAAATGGAAGATGGAGAAGTTGATTTGTACCATACGAATTTCAGTGGTTATGTAAAGGAGAAAGAAGAGCGGTTATTAAGAGAATTTCAGGAGTATCAGGAACAACAACGAAAAATTAAGAAAATGAAAGAAGCGATTAAGCGGCTTCGCGATTGGGCCAATCGATCCAATCCTCCGAGCGCTGCCCTTCATAAACGTGCAACCAATATGCAAAGGGCACTTGACCGAATCGAAAAACTAGAACGTCCGAAGATTGATGTGAAGAAAATGGCGATCGACTTTGAAGCCAATGACCGTAGCGGAAAAGATGTAATCGTACTAGAGGATGTTTCAAAGGCTTTTGGGGACCGCATTTTATTCGAACATGTCAATATGCACGTTCAATATAAGGACCGAATGGCGATTGTCGGTGAGAACGGAACGGGAAAATCGACGCTATTAAAAATGATCCTAAAGCAAATGGAAGCAGATAAAGGAATTGTCAAAGTAGGAAGCAATGTTAAATTGGGCTATTTATCACAGCATGTCTTTGAGGATATTGATGATGAATTGTTAATTGATGTTTTTCGATCTGAAGTTGTGGTAAACGAAGGAGAGGCCCGTCATATACTAGCTCGATTCCTATTTTACGGTCCAGCTGTATTTCGAAAAGTAAATCAACTTAGTGGCGGAGAGCGGATGCGTCTTAGACTTGCGCAGTTGATGTATCAAGATATCAACCTGCTAATATTGGATGAACCAACGAACCATTTGGATATTGATTCTTGTGAAGTACTTGAAGAAGCACTAGAACAATTTAACGGAACAATAGTAGCTGTTTCTCATGACCGTTATTTCCTCAATAAATTATTTAATAAAATTTATTGGCTTCAAAATGGTACAGTTCACTTTTTTGATGGAAATTACGACTGGGCAAAAGAGAAATTGAGGGGAATTTGAAACAAAACAAGTTTATAAATCACCCACCATTACTCAAAAACCACTTCTACCAGGAAAAAAAGGAGAAGAAAAAGTTACGGAGAAGGTGGAAGACATCGAGGAGAGAATAGAGAAAATTGAATTGGAGTTACACCAGCTTAAAAAAATGCTTGAGGAAGAAAGAGAGCTAGATTTACTGCAAAAAATTTATTTGGAAATAGAAAATAGGGAAAATGAACGAGATCAACTATACACCTTGCTAGATGAAGTTGTGTAACCTTTTAGTATGTATGGGGCCGCTAATTTATGCGGCTCTATATTTTTTGGGGACTTTTCGATTGGCGAAATTTTTCTTATAATTGATAATGTTCTTTATATGAAAGCGGTGATCTTATCGAATCTAAATTTACTGTCACGCAAGTATTGCTACTACTTATTGTTACAATTTCAGGGGTCATCTGGTCTGTCTGTTTTCATCACCCTCTTGTTGCTGGTTTTTTTCCGGGGTATGTAATTTTAGTTTTACTTGCAAGAAAAAAATATAATTCTTTAAGAGTTATACTTCAAATTAGTGTAACAGGAATGCAAAAAACAAAAATTGTCATTATTATCCTCTCTTTAGTTAGTCTTTTATTACCTTCATGGTATTTAGCAGGAACGATTAATCAGATGGTTAAGATTGCACTTTACCTAATTAATCCACACCATTTCATTATTCTGTCATTCCTTGTTGCCATGTTTTTCTCGATGCTTCTTGGTACAACAGTTGGTACGTTAAGTGCGATTGGCATTCCTATTTTAGGCACTGCTACAGTTCTTCATCTTCCAATAGAGATAGTCGCAGGAGCATTGGTGTCTGGTGCTTTTGTCGGTGATCGAACGTCGCCATTTTCAAGTAGTCATCAATTATTATCACATACTGTTGAAGTGCCGGTACAAAAACAGTGGAAAGCTATGTTATTGACTACGATTGTAGCCATAGGAATTTGTTTTATTATATATGGTCTTTTGGACTCTTTTTATTCAAATAAAATAGTAATAAAATCAAATACATTTGCTTGGGGTGATCTTTCGGTGATTACATTTATTCCACCCCTTGTATTAATTGGATTTGTGGTATGTCGATTAAGTATCATTTATGCATTTCTTTCTAGTATTCTATCAGCTGCCATGATTGCTTTAGCAAAAGGGATTATCTTTTCAAAAATCAGCGCGGCCTTTTGGTTTGGAATTAATGGTCTTGGAGGAGGGTTCGTGCATATGTATGAGCTGCTCTTATTCCTTGCCTTGGCGGGTGCCTATAATGGTTTATTAGAAGAGTTGAATGTCATTCAGCCTTATTTAGATCAATGGCTGAAATCTTCACGGTCATTATTTGGTGACACGATGAAAACTCTATTAGCAACGTTACTAATTAGCGTCATAGCCGCAAATCAAACATTGCCAATTATCTTAACAGGAAGATCCTTTCTACCACATTGGTCTAAAAAATATGGGAACGAAGAATTGGCTAGAGTGATGGGTGATTCAACGATGCTATTTCCAGGGATGGTCCCATGGAGCGTCCTTGCCATTATGTGCAGTACGATTGTAGGACTTCCCCTGATTGATTATCTACCTTATGCATTCTTTTTATGGGGGTTGCCAGTCCTAACCGTCTTATTCTCATTTTTGAAACAAGTCCTTTTACGTAAAGGAAACAATGCTGCAACTATTTAAAACGAGGTCATATTGGCTTCGTTTTTTTATTAGTCAAAGGTCTCAATCCGATTGAATGATTTCCCAGTTCCTATCATATAAGTGATAATAAAGAATTTGGACAAGGAATGATTTAATGCTAAAAAAATTGGCTATTATCGGCTTTGGCAGTACTATGTTGGGAATAGGTATTAATGGCTTCATTCTTCCTTTTCATTTAATTAATGGAGGACTCTTTGGAGTTAGCCTGTTAATAAAGTATTTATTTGGTTTTAAAGCGGGAATTATTTTTATTCTTCTAAACATCCCTGTTTACATGTTTGCTTATAAATCCGATCGAATGTATTTTTATAATGGATTAATCGGTGCAGTGCTCTCTGGTTTTATGATTGAATTATTACTTCCGTTGAACGGAAGATTCCATTTCTCCATTCTAAATAGTGTAATAGTTGGTTCGATCATCATCGGTATTGGTGTTGGGGTGATGTTAAGAAATCATATTAGTCCTGGTGGTATGGATTTACTTGCTTTATTAATCTCTAAATGGTCTAAAATAAATGTGGGTGTCATTATGGTTGTAATGGATGGCATGATTATCCTTACTGGGCTTGTTTTACTCCAAAATGCTAGACTATTATATTCACTGTTAGTTATTTCAATAGTAGGTCTCCTAGCAACGATTATTACCTCTTATCCTCGTGTGCAGTCTAATACAATATAATGACAAATAATTGTGGTAAAATGGGGGAGTCTACCAATGATAGTTGTATAAGGAGATTTATATGAAACCTGTTAGTGACCACTTAAAGGAAGAATTAAGCATCCTGTTTGTAGGTTTTAACCCCAGTATTCGTTCTAGTGAGGTAGGGCATCATTATGCTAATCCCAATAATCGGTTTTGGAGAATTTTGTACGAAGCGGGGATTACACCTCGGAAATATGAGGCATATGAAGATGCTAATCTTTTGGAAATAGGATATGGGTTAACCAATATTGTCCAACGACCAACAAAAGCAGCGGATGAAATAACGAAGGAAGAGTACGAAGAGGGAAGAAAAATATTAAAACGGAAAATCGAACAACTTAAACCTAAACTAGTTTGCTTTGTTGGAAAGGGTGTATACCAGCAGTATAGCGGTTGCAAGGCCGTACCATGGGGGGCTCAAAAGGTGTCTGTCGTACCAGGAACCATTGATTTTGTAGCTCCGTCTTCGAGCGGATTAGTTAGAATGAAAATGGATGAAATTGTAGAGATCTATAAACAGATGACAAAATTAATCGTTAAATAAAAACATCGACGGAAAAAGTTTACCGTCGATGTTTTATTTTTAGGTGCCAAATTTTTTATGATAGTGTGACAGGGCTAAGAGTGGGAAAATATACCGATAACTTTGGTAGTGAATATAAAAACCCCCGGCCATTCCTTGTCCTTTTGGGTATGAAGTAGTCCAATCTTCTTTTTCGAGTGATTCAAGTAAATAGTTGATCCCTCTTTTTATATCAGATGTTGCTTCTTTTGAGGCAGAAATTAACGCATCTAGTGCCCAGGAAGTATGTGTTAAAGTGCTTGCATTTAATGGGATATACGTTTTCTTACTATCACTATGGCATGATTCTCCCCAACCCCCATCCATATTTTGAATCTCACGTAACCAAGTGACAGCTTTTACAATAGAAGAATGATTGGAAGGAACCCCTGCGGATAATAACCCCGTAATTGCTGCCCATGTTCCGTAAATGTAACATATCCCCCATCTACCATACCAGGAGCCATCCTTTTCTTGATTTCGTAGCAGCCATTGAACGCCTTGTTTGATAGAAGGGTGATCGTTTGAAAGGTTCGTATAATTTCCGAAAAATTCAAGTGTACGGCCAGTGAGATCAGCACTTGAAGGATCAGCAATCAAAAATTCTGCTTTTTCTAGCGGAAGAAACTGTAGTAGTTTTGAATTTGTGTTTCTTTCAAAAGCTGGCCAGCCGCCATCATCGTTGTGCATGGACAAGACCCAATTAATTCCTCGGTCCCAGGCCGCTGCTTCGGAGGGTACCATTCTAGATAGTGATCGTAAAGCAGCTGTTGTATCATCGACATCAGGATTAATTGTATTTACATCGGAAAAACCCCAGCCCCCTGGCATGGTTCTAGGGTTATGAACCACCCAATCTCCAAATTTATGATGTTGTCGTTCAAGAAGATATTGATTGGCTTTCTGAACCATTTCGTTGCTTGTAGCAACCCCTGCGGACTGCAAGCTATAGCTAATTAATGAAGTGTTCCAGAGATTGGCAGTAGTATATTGCATGTGCGGCCTGCCATTGATTTCGCACTGCATGGACTTTATTCCGGCTATTGCCTTTGTAATAATTGGGTCACTCTTTTTGTATCCAAGAGACAAGAGAGCAAAAATCATTAAAAAAGTACTGCTGTAATAGCTATAAAAGGTACCGTCTGGCTCAATCCGGTCAAGCATATACTTTTCTGCTCGATCAATGGCTAATTGGTGAAGCTGTTCGGGTAAGCCTAGTAAACTTTTTACGCCTTCTTTAATAAACGAGTATAAGGAACGATAGTCTCGGGAGCGGCTCCATTCATTTTTACTATTTCGTTGTATATATAAATGAGATAGGTCGGGACTGTAAGGTGTTTTTATTGCAAACAGTTTATCTGTTAATATCATGATTGGAGTAAGGTTAGCCCTGCCGAAAATAGAAAAGGAATAATAGTTAATAGGAAAGTGTAAGGGTAGAAGGATTACTTCAATGGGTAGGAGAGAAAAGGCGGGCCACTTGTATTGACCCGTTATCGCGAGCATTATTTTTGTGAACATACTAACTTCTTCTAAACCGCCTTTAGATAAAATAAATTTCTGAGCTGTCATAAGCCGTTTATCCTCTTTATTAATCAATCCCGAATAAACACAAGCATAGTAGGCTTCAACCGTTGCAGATAGGTTCCCATCACCTTCATCGTAAAAAAGTTTCCAGGCCCCATTTTTTTCTTGTTTGTTAATAATTCTCTTTACCAAACCCTGAATTAAATCTTCATCATTTATTGACAGTGTCCGTAATAAAATGATGGTAAAAGCATCAGTTGAAATACCTGTCTCAAATGGATAGTCCCATGAGCCATCGGGAGATTGGTCATGTCTAAGTCGTTCAATAATCCAATCCATACCCTTTCTCGTATCAGTCATTTTAGATTCACATCCCTCTCCCCAAAAATTTTTCTCATCTATACATATTCTCATCTAGGCTAGAGAATTCGTAAGGGAGGTAATGTCTATCTTTTTTTCAAGAAATCGAGAAAAAACAGTGATAGAAAGCATAACCCAAGAATTAAAAAAGAAAAAGAATTTTCCGCACTCTACGTCTAAACTATTAAAAAGTGAAAAAGCCCTTTTAGAAAAAATTAGAATCAAAACACAAGATATGAATATCAACAATGTGACAAGAACAAAGGCCTACTTTGACTTCTACCTTCAATTTCCCGACATTCATTGGGCATTTCTTGCGCATATGGTTTCTCGGAATGGCGGATGGAACATGACAGACTTACAAGGGGAATTTTTAACCCGATTAATGTCTAAAAAAGAGAGAACATTATTTTTCAGCTTTTTAGAAAGAAGCAATTGGCTCATTTTTCAAGATGCTTATCCGCAATTACTGATCTATCAGGAAAGTGTGAAACAAAATAGGTCGCTATTTTACTTAATTCCTTACTTAAATATATCCACCTTCATGGAAACAATTTGGAACTATTTTTGGAAGAATAAAGATCGCTTTATTCTGACGGTTGCCTTGATTATTAACGAACAAAACTATCTCGAAAGCAGGGTGGTCCAGAATTCGTATTATCAGAACAGTGTAATAAATAAAGTGGAATTTTTACTGCAGGACTTGCTTTCCTTTAACCAAATTCTCTTTCCGAGTGAAAAAACAAATGTATCTGGCTTAACTGTCCATCAATTTGAATCATTAAATAAGCGGATACTAATAGGGAAAAAGCTATATACCATTCTGTTTAAAGAAAAAGAGGTTCTAAAACAATCGGTTGAATGGGCAAACACCCATCCACATACAGGTTCAAGAAAAGATTACTGGCCGCATCTCTTTAATAATGTAAACGAGGGAATTCCTGGATTTGCCTATCAGCTAAGATTAAATTCATGTCAGCTCAGACCTGGAGCGAGAAAAATATATAGTCCGTCATTAGAAAATGCTTGGAAAAATGTAAACCATGAGGATGCAGAAAAAGGAGATTGGTTTATAGATTGGCGCGTGATTGAATATTTCACAGAGAGTAATGAAATGATTAATGGGGAGATAAAAAATGAATACTGTAAAACACTTGAACAACTCGAGCTTGCAGTCCTTGCTAAAAAGGCGATTCACTTTTTGGAATAAAAAATATATTGTCCCAATGGTACTCGCTGCCCTCCTTGGGACCATTTTGGATACATTCCTTGTGTGTATGCAGCTATATGAATTTCCTATAAGACCACTTCCCGGGATTTTTTTAATCAATATTTTCTACTCATTCATTGGGTTGCCCATCTTTGTGTTCATTTTTTTATGCACAATATCGCAGGTAAATAAGTGGGGGAGAGTAGGAAGCATTCTTTTTGTTAGTCTATTGATGGCTATTATTGAAAAATTAGCTGAAGTATTAGGGTTATTCGCCCATTCAGCAAGGTGGGAACACCTTTACACATTTTTGGGTTATTTGTTTTTCTTAACGGTGATTTCTTTCTTACATGATTGGTTCGATAAAGGAAAGGGGTAATACAAAAGGCCGGAACAAATGTCCCGGCCTTTTCTGATGCCGACAAATGTGGCACCAGCCCCCTTCCGTCCGTACAGTGGTTAAGTGTCCCGCAACAAGCGAATGTTCGGAAGGGGTAAAGTTATTTTAACACAAAGTTAGTGAAAATATAAATAGGCGATGAAAAAATGAGGTAGCAAACTTTCTTTTATTTTTTAAAAAGTGTATGATAAAAATGATTTTTACATAAAGGAGTGTTTTTAATGGCTAAAAAAGGATACATATTGATGGAAAATGGGGAAAAGATTGAATTTGATTTATTCCCGAACGAAGCTCCTGGCACAGTAGCTAACTTTGAAAAATTAGCAAACGAAGGCTTTTACAATGATGTAGTCTTTCACCGAGTTATTCCTGGTTTCGTAAGTCAGGGAGGAGACCCAACAGGTACTGGTATGGGTGGTCCTGGATACACAATCAACTGTGAAACTGAAGGGAATCCGCACAAGCATGTTCCTGGTTCTTTATCTATGGCTCATGCAGGAAGAAATACAGGTGGTAGCCAGTTCTTTATCGTTCATGAATCTCAACCGCATCTAAATGGTGTTCACACAGTATTTGGTCAAGTGACATCAGGTCTTGAAACAGCAAAGGCAATGAGAAATGGCGACAAAATGGTAGAAGTTAAGGTATATGACGAAGAATAAACAATGAAGGGGGACTATCCAAGTCCTCCTATTTTATTGTCTAAAAATCTAACCATGAAAAATTTACATAAGTTGTGGTAAGCAGACATAGGAACGGGCAAATTAACATTAAAGTTCACTTTTGGGGGTTGCCATGAAAAAGTTTGCTCTAGTTCTTATCCCAGCCATATTTCTGACGTTTCACTCAAATGCCCGAGCGGAAAATAAAGAACCACCGAAACAATTCAAGGCGTCAATTATTATTGACGATTTTGGCGGAGGTACGGGTGGTGTACGGGATTTCTTAGAAGGGGAGATTCCAATAACCGCTGCAGTCATGCCTTTCACTGAAAACTCAAAGCTACATGCCGAATGGGCTCATAAAAATGGTTTTGAAGTGATGATTCATTTACCTATGGAACCGAAAAGAGGAAAAAGGTCTTGGCTTGGTCCCAAGCCGATTACGGTCGATCTTTCACCTAAAGAGGTACGGAAGAGGGTAATAGAGGCGACTAAGAGTGTACCGTATGCAGTAGGTCTCAATAATCATATGGGCTCGCTCGCCGTTGAAAATGAAGAAATCGTCCGTGCCATTGTTGAAGTAGCGAAAGAAAGAAAACTGTATATAATCGATAGCGGTACAAGCCCGAAATCGAAATTTCCAGAGATTGCAAAGGAACTGGGTGTACCACTTCTAAAAAGAGATGTATTTTTAGATGATATTTCTTCATCTTCATATGTTCATAAACAAATGATTCGGTTGGCTAGGGTTACCGAATTCCAAGGTAAAGGCATTGCCATTGGTCACGTTGGGGTAACGGGGAAAGTATGTTCTGTTGGTGTTTTCAGTTCTGTTGAGGAATTTAAAAAACGAAATATAAAAATAGTTCCTGTCTCTGAGTTGTTTTCAAATAAATTAACTGAACAGTATTTAGTACCATGATTGAAAGGCACCCGTGAAAGGTGCCTATTTATATTTCAATACGTAGTTCTTTCCCTAATCAACCCAAGCTGGTAAAATGACATCTACAACATTACAATGACATAAGCTAGCAAGGGAGAAGGAATTATAAATGAAATTAGTTTCATGGAACGTGAATGGGTTAAGAGCCTGTGTGAAAAAGGGATTTTTGGACTATTTTCAGGAAGTAGATGCAGATATCTTCTGTGTACAGGAAACAAAATTACAGGAAGGTCAAATTGACCTTGAGTTAGAGGGATACCATCAATACTGGAATTATGCGATAAAAAAAGGGTACTCAGGTACAGCGGTGTTTACTAAAATGAAACCCTTGACTGTAAGATACGGGGTAGGTTCTGATGAAGGTGAAGGGGAAGGAAGGATACTTACCTTGGAGTTTGATAACTTCTTCTTGGTTAATGTATATACACCAAACTCGCAAAGAGATCTTGCGAGAATTTCCTATCGTTTGGATTGGGAGGACCGCATTTTTCAATATTTGAAGGAATTGAACGAAGTAAAGCCAGTTATTTTATGTGGGGATTTGAATGTTGCTCATCAAGAAATTGACTTACGCAATCCAAAATCTAACATTGGCAACTCTGGATTTACAGATGAAGAACGGGGGAAAATGACTGCATTACTTCAAGCGGGTTTTGTAGATAGCTACCGCTATTTTTATCCCGATCAAGACGGGGCTTATACATGGTGGTCATACATGAATAAAGTCCGTGAAAGGAATATAGGATGGAGAATCGATTACTTTATCGTATCTGACACATTACGAGAGAGATTAAAGCTGGCAGATATTCATTCAGATATTATGGGAAGCGATCATTGTCCTGTAGTATTAGAAATTCATGAATAATCATAACAATTTCTTATTGCAAATCATAAAATAACCGTTATTTTCTTTATGGAGTATGTGTTTTATAGTCTATTTAAGAAGGAAATGACGGAGGGATAAAAATGGATACTAAAAAAGATGTGCAACAGCAGTTTGGCAAAAGTGCCGACTCTTATGTAAGCAGCCCAATTCACAAAGAGGGCAAAGACCTGCAAAAACTATTGCAAATGGTGACCGCCACAGGGGAAGAAGAATTACTCGATGTGGCAACAGGTGGTGGACACACTGCAAATGCCTTTGCTTCGATAGTAAAAAATATTACTGCAATTGATCTGACACCAGAGATGCTTGTTGCTGCAGAAAATTTTATAAAGGGAAATGGACATCGAAATGTTCGGTTCTTACAAGCGGATGCAGAGAACCTTCCATTTTCAAATGAAGCATTTGATATTGTAACCTGTCGGATAGCACCACACCATTTTCCAAATGTAAATCAGTTTGTTGAAGAAGTGTATCGTGTACTTAAACCAAATGGACAATTTTTACTCGATGATAATGTCGTTCCGGAAGAGGATGTCTTTGATCAATTCTATAATGCTATTGAAAAAAGAAGAGATTACAGTCATTTCAGAGCTTGGAAGAAAAGTGAGTGGCTCCGTATGCTTGAATTTGCGGGTTTTGAAATATATGAATGGCATCGGTTTGAAAAAACATTTCGGTTTGACCCTTGGTGCAATCGTATGAATTTATCACAAGATGAAAAAGATAAACTATCTGAATACATTCAAGGGTCAGATCCAAAAGTAAAAGATAAATTTCGAATTGTTATTGAAGAAAATCAAGTTGTTTCTTTTCAAGGAGAAGCAATCGTTTTAAAAGCAATTAAAAGGTAAAAAAAGCCCTTTGCAAGATTCTGGCCTTGCAAAGGGCTTTTTAAATGGTTAAATGTCGTTAAGTGCTGTTCCGATTACATCAAATTCAGGTAACTTTTCACCTTGAGTTGAGTTCTCTAATGAACCTTGGTCTGAAGAATTCGTAAATCCACTTTCTTCTTCTTTTTTATGAGAATACGTACTCATTATAGAAACACTCCTTTACGACATGATTTACTAAATATTTTTTCCTATATATGATTTTCTAACCATAATGAAATTTATTGTTGACGAGATAGCTCTAGGATAGTATTATAGTCATTGTCGCTGCTACAAATTGTTGAAGAATAATTAAATAAAGATAAAAAAACAATTTGAAAGAAGTTGACATTCTAGTGTATGTTATGCTAGAATAATAAATGTCGCTGATTGATAGATTAATAGAAAAAGCGAAATTGTTCTTTGAAAACTAATCAAACAAAAACGTCAACAAACAAATTTATTTCGTTTCTTTAATGAAACGAAGCCAACGTAACAAAATGAGCTAATCAACTTTCTTGGAGAGTTTGATCCTGGCTCAGGACGAACGCTGGCGGCGTGCCTAATACATGCAAGTCGAGCGAACCACTTCGGTGGTTAGCGGCGGACGGGTGAGTAACACGTGGGCAACCTGCCTGTAAGACTGGGATAACTTCGGGAAACCGGAGCTAATACCGGATAATCCTTTTCCTCTCATGAGGAAAAGCTGAAAGACGGTTTCGGCTGTCACTTACAGATGGGCCCGCGGCGCATTAGCTAGTTGGTGAGGTAACGGCTCACCAAGGCGACGATGCGTAGCCGACCTGAGAGGGTGATCGGCCACACTGGGACTGAGACACGGCCCAGACTCCTACGGGAGGCAGCAGTAGGGAATCTTCCACAATGGACGAAAGTCTGATGGAGCAACGCCGCGTGAGCGATGAAGGCCTTCGGGTCGTAAAGCTCTGTTGTTAGGGAAGAACAAGTATCGGAGTAACTGCCGGTACCTTGACGGTACCTAACCAGAAAGCCACGGCTAACTACGTGCCAGCAGCCGCGGTAATACGTAGGTGGCAAGCGTTGTCCGGAATTATTGGGCGTAAAGCGCGCGCAGGCGGTCCTTTAAGTCTGATGTGAAAGCCCACGGCTCAACCGTGGAGGGTCATTGGAAACTGGGGGACTTGAGTACAGAAGAGGAAAGCGGAATTCCACGTGTAGCGGTGAAATGCGTAGAGATGTGGAGGAACACCAGTGGCGAAGGCGGCTTTCTGGTCTGTAACTGACGCTGAGGCGCGAAAGCGTGGGGAGCAAACAGGATTAGATACCCTGGTAGTCCACGCCGTAAACGATGAGTGCTAAGTGTTAGGGGGTTTCCGCCCCTTAGTGCTGCAGCTAACGCATTAAGCACTCCGCCTGGGGAGTACGGCCGCAAGGCTGAAACTCAAAGGAATTGACGGGGGCCCGCACAAGCGGTGGAGCATGTGGTTTAATTCGAAGCAACGCGAAGAACCTTACCAGGTCTTGACATCCTCTGACACTCCTAGAGATAGGACGTTCCCCTTCGGGGGACAGAGTGACAGGTGGTGCATGGTTGTCGTCAGCTCGTGTCGTGAGATGTTGGGTTAAGTCCCGCAACGAGCGCAACCCTTGATCTTAGTTGCCAGCATTCAGTTGGGCACTCTAAGGTGACTGCCGGTGACAAACCGGAGGAAGGTGGGGATGACGTCAAATCATCATGCCCCTTATGACCTGGGCTACACACGTGCTACAATGGATGGTACAAAGGGCTGCAAGACCGCGAGGTTTAGCCAATCCCATAAAACCATTCTCAGTTCGGATTGTAGGCTGCAACTCGCCTACATGAAGCCGGAATCGCTAGTAATCGCGGATCAGCATGCCGCGGTGAATACGTTCCCGGGCCTTGTACACACCGCCCGTCACACCACGAGAGTTTGTAACACCCGAAGTCGGTGGGGTAACCGTAAGGAGCCAGCCGCCTAAGGTGGGACAGATGATTGGGGTGAAGTCGTAACAAGGTAGCCGTATCGGAAGGTGCGGCTGGATCACCTCCTTTCTAAGGATATAAGCTGGACTTATGAGCCAGACAAAACACGTTTGTTTGATTGTTTCTTGTTTGTTTAGTTTTGAGAGTGCAATCTCTCAAAGCTTTTTTTAATCGTTCTTTGAAAACTAGATAATCGTAATGAAGAAGTCAAGTAACACATCGAGTAATCGCCATTTTAGTTTTCTCTCTATTGATTTAGAGAAATAAACCTTTTAGGTTAAGTTAGAAAGGGCGCACGGTGAATGCCTTGGCACTAGGAGCCGATGAAGGACGGGACTAACACCGATATGCTTCGGGGAGCTGTAAGTAAGCTTTGATCCGGAGATTTCCGAATGGGGGAACCCACTGTTCGTAATGGAACAGTATCTTTACCTGAATACATAGGGTATTGAAGGCATACCCGGGGAACTGAAACATCTAAGTACCCGGAGGAAGAGAAAGCAAACGCGATTCCCTGAGTAGCGGCGAGCGAAACGGGACATAGCCCAAACCAAGAGGCTTGCCTCTTGGGGTTGTAGGACACTCAACATGGAGTTACAAAGGAACGGGGTAGATGAAGCGGCCTGGAAAGGCCCGTCAGAGAAGGTAAAAACCCTGTAGTCGAAACTTCGTTCCCTCCTGAGTGGATCCTGAGTACGGCCGGACACGTGAAATCCGGTCGGAAGCAGGGAGGACCATCTCCCAAGGCTAAATACTCCCTAGTGACCGATAGTGAACCAGTACCGTGAGGGAAAGGTGAAAAGCACCCCGGAAGGGGAGTGAAATAGTTCCTGAAACCGTGTGCCTACAAGTAGTTAGAGCCCGTTAATGGGTGATAGCGTGCCTTTTGTAGAATGAACCGGCGAGTTACGATCCCATGCAAGGTTAAGTTGAAGAGACGGAGCCGCAGCGAAAGCGAGTCTGAATAGGGCGATTGAGTATGTGGTCGTAGACCCGAAACCAGGTGATCTACCCATGTCCAGGGTGAAGTCCAGGTAACACTGGATGGAGGCCCGAACCCACGCACGTTGAAAAGTGCGGGGATGAGGTGTGGGTAGCGGAGAAATTCCAATCGAACTTGGAGATAGCTGGTTCTCTCCGAAATAGCTTTAGGGCTAGCCTCACGTAGTAAGAGTCTTGGAGGTAGAGCACTGTTTGGACTAGGGGCCCTCATCGGGTTACCGAATTCAGACAAACTCCGAATGCCAAAGACTTATCCGTGGGAGTCAGACTGCGAGTGATAAGATCCGTAGTCAAAAGGGAAACAGCCCAGACCACCAGCTAAGGTCCCAAAGTTTACGTTAAGTGGAAAAGGATGTGGAGTTGCTTAGACAACCAGGATGTTGGCTTAGAAGCAGCCACCATTTAAAGAGTGCGTAATAGCTCACTGGTCGAGTGACTCTGCGCCGAAAATGTACCGGGGCTAAACGTAACACCGAAGCTGTGGATTGACATCTTAGATGTCAGTGGTAGGAGAGCGTTCTAAGGGCGTTGAAGCTAGACCGTAAGGACTGGTGGAGCGCTTAGAAGTGAGAATGCCGGTATGAGTAGCGAAAGATGAGTGAGAATCTCATCCACCGTATGCCTAAGGTTTCCTGAGGAAGGCTCGTCCGCTCAGGGTTAGTCGGGACCTAAGCCGAGGCCGAAAGGCGTAGGCGATGGACAACAGGTTGATATTCCTGTACCACCTCTTTATCGTTTGAGTGATGGGGGGACGCAGGAGGATAGGGTAAGCGCGCTGTTGGATATGCGCGTCTAAGCAGTTAGGCTGGAAAGTAGGAAAATCCGCTTTCCGTAAAGGCTGAGCTGTGATAGCGAGGGAAATTTAGTACCGAAGTTCCTGATTCCACACTGCCAAGAAAAGCCTCTAGCGAGATAAAAGGTGCCCGTACCGCAAACCGACACAGGTAGGCGAGGAGAGAATCCTAAGGTGAGCGAGAGAACTCTCGTTAAGGAACTCGGCAAAATGACCCCGTAACTTCGGGAGAAGGGGTGCTTTTTGAGGTGAATAGCCTCGAAGAGCCGCAGTGAATAGGCCCAGGCGACTGTTTAGCAAAAACACAGGTCTCTGCGAAGCCGCAAGGCGAAGTATAGGGGCTGACGCCTGCCCGGTGCTGGAAGGTTAAGAGGAGGGGTTAGCCTTAAAAGCGAAGCTCTGAATCGAAGCCCCAGTAAACGGCGGCCGTAACTATAACGGTCCTAAGGTAGCGAAATTCCTTGTCGGGTAAGTTCCGACCCGCACGAAAGGCGTAACGATCTGGGCACTGTCTCAACGAGAGACTCGGTGAAATTATAGTACCTGTGAAGATGCAGGTTACCCGCGACAGGACGGAAAGACCCCGTGGAGCTTTACTGTAGCCTGATATTGAATTTTGGTACAGCTTGTACAGGATAGGTAGGAGCCTGAGAAGCCGGAGCGCTAGCTTCGGTGGAGGCGTCGGTGGGATACTACCCTGGCTGTATTGAAATTCTAACCCGCACCCCTTATCGGGGTGGGAGACAGTGTCAGGTGGGCAGTTTGACTGGGGCGGTCGCCTCCTAAAGAGTAACGGAGGCGCCCAAAGGTTCCCTCAGAATGGTTGGAAATCATTCGTAGAGTGTAAAGGCACAAGGGAGCTTGACTGCGAGACCTACAAGTCGAGCAGGGACGAAAGTCGGGCTTAGTGATCCGGTGGTTCCGCATGGAAGGGCCATCGCTCAACGGATAAAAGCTACCCCGGGGATAACAGGCTTATCTCCCCCAAGAGTCCACATCGACGGGGAGGTTTGGCACCTCGATGTCGGCTCATCGCATCCTGGGGCTGTAGTCGGTCCCAAGGGTTGGGCTGTTCGCCCATTAAAGCGGTACGCGAGCTGGGTTCAGAACGTCGTGAGACAGTTCGGTCCCTATCCGTCGTGGGCGCAGGAAATTTGAGAGGAGCTGTCCTTAGTACGAGAGGACCGGGATGGACGCACCGCTGGTGTACCAGTTGTCTTGCCAAAGGCATCGCTGGGTAGCTATGTGCGGACGGGATAAGTGCTGAAAGCATCTAAGCATGAAGCCCCCCTCAAGATGAGATTTCCCATAGCGTCAAGCTAGTAAGAACCCTGAAAGATGATCAGGTTGATAGGTCAGAGGTGGAAGCGTGGTAACATGTGGAGCTGACTGATACTAATCGTTCGAGGACTTAACCAAGTTTTAAAGCGAACTCGTAGTTTACAAACACTTCTTCTGCATTATCTAGTTTTGAGAGAACGATCTCTCAAAGTAAATAGTCTGGTAACTATGGCGAGAAGGTCACACCCGTTCCCATACCGAACACGGAAGTTAAGCTTCTCAGCGCCGATGGTAGTTGGGACGAAAGTCCCTGTGAGAGTAGGACGTTGCCAGGCTATATATTATGGAGGATTAGCTCAGCTGGGAGAGCATCTGCCTTACAAGCAGAGGGTCGGCGGTTCGATCCCGTCATCCTCCACCATATATATTATTAATATACGCAGATGTAATTCTAATGCTAGAATAAGAAAGCGTGTACAAATTAATATTTATACTAAACCTATGCCGGGGTAGCTCAATTGGTAGAGCAACTGACTTGTAATCAGTAGGTTGGGGGTTCAAGTCCTCTCGCCGGCACCATTTTTCTTGTTTTATGATTTCATCAGATGAAGCATATCAAACTAGATGCTTTTTTATTAAACTTAATTTGCGGGTGTGGCGGAATTGGCAGACGCACCAGACTTAGGATCTGGCGCCGCAAGGCGTGGGGGTTCGACTCCCTTCACCCGCACCATTTCATTTTATATGCGGAAGTAGTTCAGTGGTAGAACACCACCTTGCCAAGGTGGGGGTCGCGGGTTCGAATCCCGTCTTCCGCTCCATAAGTGCCGGGGTGGCGGAACTGGCAGACGCACAGGACTTAAAATCCTGCGGTAGGTGACTACCGTACCGGTTCGATTCCGGTCCTCGGCACCACTTGTTTTTTTACGGGAAGTAGCTCAGCTTGGTAGAGCACTTGGTTTGGGACCAAGGGGTCGCAGGTTCGAATCCTGTCTTCCCGACCATTAATATTTTGGGGCCTTAGCTCAGCTGGGAGAGCGCCTGCTTTGCACGCAGGAGGTCAGCGGTTCGATCCCGCTAGGCTCCACTTTAATTATATAACTGTTTTGGCGGTGTAGCTCAGCTGGCTAGAGCGTACGGTTCATACCCGTAAGGTCGGGGGTTCGATCCCCTCCGCCGCTATTAAAATACTTATATAATTTTTTTGAAAAAATGGAGGAATACCCAAGTCCGGCTGAAGGGATCGGTCTTGAAAACCGACAGGCGGGTTAAACCGCGCGGGGGTTCGAATCCCTCTTCCTCCGCCATTTTTTCTTTTTTTCATATGTGGAGGGGTAGCGAAGTGGCTAAACGCGGCGGACTGTAAATCCGCTCCCTCCGGGTTCGGCGGTTCGAATCCGTCCCCCTCCACCATTTATAGGGGCATAGTTTAAAGGTAGAACTAAGGTCTCCAAAACCTTCAGTGTGGGTTCGATTCCTACTGCCCCTGCCAATACTACATATGTAAAATTTCAAGTATATACTGTGGAATTTTTTTATTTTAAAAGACTTTCAACTTATTAGTTGAAGGTCTTTTTCTTTTATTAAGAGAAACGAATGTTCTTAAAAAATGATACTCACGTATTTCTTTTTTCAGATGAAGGTGCTGTTCTAAACACAATGACTAAATTGTTTCATTTTATTTAACTATTTTGGGAAACCTATTGTGCATGCAGACACATAGATGGAAGGGGTAGTTCGATGCCAGAGCTTCCTGAGATGGAAACCTATAAGATCCTTTTAAATCAAAAAATAGTTGGTCAAGTCATTTCAGATATTCAAATCAATAGAGAAAAATCCATTAACCTTAATCCAGACCTTTTTAAAAGAACAGTTCTTCATAAAAAAGTAACTAATGTCCAAAGGAGAGGAAAGCACCTACTTTTCCATCTCCAAAATGGTCATGTGCTGCTGTTGCATTTAATGTTAGGGGGATGGATGTTCTATGGCCTTAAGTCGGAAAAACCAAAACGAACCATCCAAGTCCAAATTTCCTTTGGAGAAAATCATCTTTACTTTATCGGTCTTCGACTTGGATATCTTCATCTATATAATCGACAAGAAGCTGAGGAGAAACTCACCGATTTAGGACCTGAACCATTGGCTAACGATTTCACTTTAAATCATTTTCTAGAAATGATTAGTCATAAGCATGGACGATTAAAGACCACTTTACTTGATCAAGAGTTTATTGCTGGGATCGGAAATTGCTATTCAGCAGAGATTTGTTTCCATGCTGGAATTTTGCCTATGAAACACATTGATCAAATAGAGGAATCAAAAAGGAACATGCTATATCATTCAATGAAGGCAGTCCTGCAGGACGGAATAAAGTACGGTGGTTATATGGACAATCCTTTATTTAATGGAGATACCTTAACGGGGGGATTTAATGAGAGATGTCAAGTTTATGACCGGGAAGGCAAGAACTGTAATCGTTGTGGGGCCATTATTATAAATGAAATGGTGTCTTCTAGAAAGACATTTTACTGTCCTAATTGTCAAAAGTAAACTAAGACCTGCTACATTAGCGGGTTTTTATTTTTGTCAAAAAAAAGTGAAAGTAATTGTTTCGTATTTCACACAAATGTAATATACTATATACAAATAAGTATAGCACATTTATAATTAATCTAACGAATATAACATATTTATTATAAGTAAGGGGGTGGTAATGATTAAACTAACTAAAAGACAGGATGAAATCCTACAGATTGTGAAACAAAATGGACCGATTACAGGAAAAGAAATTGCAGAAAAGCTTTCGTTAACACGGGCTGCTTTAAGACCAGATCTTGCCATCTTAACGATGTCGGGAAACTTGGATGCCAGACCTCGTGTGGGGTATTACTTTAATGACAATTATGAAGTAAAACAGAAGGCGAAAAAGTTTATTCACCAAAAAGTAAATGATTATAAGGCTCATCCAATTGTAGTCGAAAAATCAACCTCCGTTTACGATGCTATTGTTCAGTTGTTTTTAGAAGATGTAGGTACACTTTATGCAGTGGATACTGAAGGGCTTTTAGCAGGAGTAATATCAAGGAAAGACTTACTAAGAGCTTCACTTGGCAATAAGAATCTTAATGACTTACCAGTAAGTGTCATTATGACTAGAATGCCTAATATCATCACCATCGAACCGGAGGAAACACTGTTAGAAGCCGCCAAAAAAATGATTCACAATCACATTGATTCTCTACCAGTAGTGAAGGTAGAAGACCAACTGAAAAATACATATTTGCTTGTGGGAAGAATCACAAAAACCACGATTACAAGGGCATATCTCGAAATTATGGAAGAAAAAACAGACTAAGAGGAGTGGCTGTTATTTTGGTACAGAAAGAAGTGGTTTATGTAGTTTCTGACTCAGTGGGGGAAACAGCTGAGTTTGTAGTAAAAGCAGTCGCAACACAATTTAATGGAGGTCATGTGGAAATTCGCAGAAGTTCATATGTAGAGGACTTTGAAGATATTGAAGATGTCCTTTTACTTGCGAAAAGAGGCAACTCCATCATTGCATATACGATTGTTGTTCCTACCTTAAAACTATATTTAGATAGCAGAGCCTTAGAAGAGGGTATATTAGCAGTAGATTTACTTGGTCCATTGATGAATGCGTTCGTAACTAGATTTAATAAGCAACCGCATCATCAACCAGGTTTGATGAGAAAGCTAGATGAAGAATATTTCCGAAAAATTGAAGCTATTGAGTTCGCTGTGAAATATGACGATGGTCGTGACCCAAGAGGAATTACAAAGGCTGATATTGTTTTAGTCGGGGTATCTAGAACATCAAAAACGCCATTATCTATGTACCTAGCACATCAGCGCTTTAAAGTGGCCAATGTTCCATTAGTCCCGGAAGTGCAGCCACCAGATGAATTATTTCAAATCCCAAGAAAAAATTGTATTGGATTAATCATTTCACCAAATAAATTAAACGAAATTCGGACAGAACGTCTGAAGGCTTTAGGGTTAGCTTCACAAGCAAATTACGCAAGCTTTGAGAGAATATTAGAGGAACTCGACCATGCTGAAAAAATTATGAAACGTGTAGGCTGTCCCGTTATTGATGTATCTAATAAGGCTGTGGAAGAAACGGCAGGCTTAATATTAGAAGTGTTAAAAAAAGAGAGGAGCTTTTAATAATGGACAAATTCGTTTATTTATTTCATGAAGGAAATGGCAATATGAAAGAATTGCTAGGAGGCAAGGGAGCGAATCTAGCAGAAATGACTAGAATTGGATTACCTGTTCCATACGGTTTTACTATTACGACACAGGCTTGCAATGCATACTATGAAGCTAGTAAAACCATTCCTACAATTGTAGAAAAACAAACGCTAGAAGCACTTGTCCGCTTAGAAGAGAAAATGGGTAAAAAATTAGGCGACCCGAAAAATCCTCTCCTTGTTTCAGTACGTTCAGGTTCCGTTTTTTCCATGCCTGGTATGATGGATACCATCTTGAACTTAGGAATTAATGATGAAACAGTTGTTGGTATGGCGAAGCTGACGAATAACCCTCGTTTTGCCTATGATTCTTACAGAAGATTCATCCAAATGTTCAGTAACGTGGTCCTTGAAATTGATACGTATTACTTTGAACAATTATTAGAAGAAACACGCGAGCTAAAGGGATACTCCACTGATCCAGAGTTAACTGCAGAAGACTGGAAAGAGGTAATCAAAGGGTATAAAGGAATTGTTAAAAAGCATACAAGAAAAGACTTCCCACAGGAACCAAAAGAACAATTGTTCCTTGCAATTAATGCCGTCTTTAATTCATGGAATAATCAACGTGCAATTGTTTATCGACGTTTAAATAAAATACCGGATCATTTAGGAACTGCTGTCAATATCCAAAGCATGGTGTTCGGAAATATGGGGAACGATTCTGGAACAGGTGTGGCGTTTACAAGAAATCCATCTACGGGGGAACATCTTCTCTACGGCGAGTACTTAATCAATGCTCAAGGCGAAGATGTGGTTGCCGGAATCCGTACACCTCAGGCAATCGCTACATTAGAGGATGAAATGCCAGGTGTTTATAAACAATTTGCTGAAACGTGCAAACGGTTGGAACAGCACTATCAAGAAATGCAGGATATTGAATTCACTGTGGAACGCGGTAAGCTGTTCATCCTGCAAACACGTAATGGGAAGCGTACGGCACAAGCAGCGATTCGCATTGCCGTTGAAATGGTAAAAGAAGGTATAATCGACAAAAAGACAGCTCTTTTACGTGTAGATCCAGATCAATTAAACCAATTGCTCCACCGACGTATTGATGATGCGTTTGAGAAACGAATTTTGGCAAAAGGTCTCCCAGCTTCACCTGGTGCTGCAACAGGTCAAGTAGTCTTTGATGCGGATGAAGCAGAACAATTAGGAAATGATGGCAAGAAGGTGATTCTGGTACGACCAGAAACTACACCTGATGATATCCATGGTATTGTGGCTTCCCAAGCAATATTAACAAGCCGGGGTGGAATGACTAGCCACGCGGCTGTTGTAGCACGAGGGATGGGGAAAGCCTGTATCTGTGGATGTGAAGCCTTAAAGATTGATTTAAAGGCGAAACAGTTCACAATTGGTAATACCCTCGTTAATTATGGAGATATTATTACCATTGATGGTTCGACTGGTGAAATTATGCTTGGTGAAATTCCAATGATTGATCCTGAACTTTCAGATGAGTTCCAGCTATTACTGGCATGGGCCGACCAAGAGCGGAAAATTGGTGTCCGAGCAAATGCTGATAACCCTGAAGATGCGAAGAAAGCATTTGAATTTGGGGCAGGCGGAATTGGCTTATGCCGCACGGAACATATGTTTATGGATTTAAAACGTATTCCGATAGTACAAAAAATGATTCTTGCTGATAATTATGGGGAGAGAATGGAGGCCTTGAACCAGCTGTTACCAATGCAGCAGAGTGATTTTGAAGGGATTTTTGAAGCAATGCAGGGGTTCCCTGTGACTATCCGTTTACTTGACCCGCCGCTTCATGAATTTTTACCAGATAAAGAGGAACTGTTAGTAGAAGTGACTAAGCTTCAACTGACTGACCCTCAATCTGTGGAATTAAAGCAAAAAGAAAAATTACTTAAAAAGATTCGTCAGTTAGATGAATTTAACCCAATGCTTGGCCACCGTGGCTGCCGTCTTGGAATGATCTATCCAGAAATTTACGAAATGCAGGCAAAAGCAATCTTCTACGCAGCATCAGCACTTGCAGAAAAGGGAATGGTAGTTGAGCCAGAGATCATGATTCCTTTAGTCGGTCATGTTAATGAGCTAAAACAAATGCGTCAGCTTGTGGTAGAAGCAGCATTACGTATCCAAGAAGAGACAGGGAAGAATTTCAGATATACCATTGGAACAATGATTGAGATTCCTCGTGCAGCAATAACTGCAGACCAAATAGCAGAGGAAGCTGATTTCTTCTCGTTTGGTACAAATGACTTAACACAAACAACCTTCGGCTATAGCCGAGATGATGCGGAAGGAAAATTCCTTCAGGCCTATATCGAAAATAAAGTGCTTCCAGAAAATCCTTTCGCTGTCCTTGACCAAAAGGGGGTAGGTAAGCTAGTTGAAATGGGAGTACAGCTAGGACGATCAACAAAACCTTCATTAAAAACAGGTATTTGCGGTGAGCATGGCGGCGAAAAGAGCTCGATTGATTTCTGCTACCGAACAGGCTTAGATTATGTGAGCTGTTCTCCATACCGTGTACCATTAGCTAGACTAGCAGCGGCACAGGCAACCATTCGACACGAGTTAAATAAAGAAGAAGTGTTTACAACAGCATAATATGAAGAGAGGATGTGTGCCTTGTGCAGCATCCTCTTATTTTTGAAAATGTAATCATGATTAGTCTATTTTTGCAAATAATATAAAAAATACTATCAAAGGGGTTAGAAAATGGGGGCTATTGAGCGGAATGGATATCGGTTTGTACCAGAATACAGTGTGATTCAACAGAATGGGGCCATTCATGTCTATAAACGAAAGGATTTTATTGAAGAAATCCAATTTAAGTTTTCGGGAAAGTTTCCAGAACTGGACCAAATAGAGGATCTAGTCGATAAGTACTGTGATTTGCATAATATTTAAAGAACACTTGTTCGGTATATTGTTTAATGATATAATTGAAAATGCAATAGTATAGTTTTCTCAAGGGTGGACGGCACACTCTCCTATCGAAAGGGGGTGATGCTTTTTGACAGTTTTTCAAGCATTGACGTTAGCTATATCGTTTGCTAGTCTCATTGTCACTGTTCTGTCTTTCCACAAAAAAAAATAACCCACCCTTGAGCCGGCAAGCAGAAGTGGTGGATTATGCCCTTTATGCCGATCCCCTGTAAGGGAATCAACTATTGCATGACCGAGCGTGTCTCAGGACTCTCGGTCTTTTTTACTATATGATTATCTATACTCACATTATACATAACTTTAAGTAAAAAGGAAATTCAAAATATATATAGGAGGGGTCGTATTGAGTAAATTACTTACCATTTACCCTCAAGCAATTGAACATACAAAAATGAAGATTCAAGAAGATATGGATCGATATTTAGAAGGGAAGGAATCATTGCCAACCTTTGAAGAATATTTAGCTGATCGCAGCCACTATATAGAACAAATCTGGGTCAATGTATGGTTAAATAAATCAACAAATGATGTACCGAAAAATGAAAAAAAGACTTTTTTAAGCGAAAAAGGCTATGAGGTGCAAGGGATTGACCGGAAGTTTTTAAATAAGTTATTTCGGGATGAAATGAGAACGTATCAGCCCTTTGATGCACTTGACTGGATTAACAAAACATTTGCTGGGCAGGAAGAGGTGTGGGAAAAACGATATCATAATGCAAAGGAAAACTATATAAAGCAACAAGTGCAGAAACAACTTGATGAGCAGAAGCAAGAAATACGAATGGATATAGAAGAGGAAGCCAGCAACATTATTGAGAACCATTACGAATCATTTTACTTACATGTTCGATTCTTCGTTGCTACCCAATTAAGGGCGGATCTCGAAAATAATACGAAGTTTCAATCGGTTGATACATTTGCACTCGAGGAAAAATTGGTCAATGAAGGTCCGTTTAACCCCGCTACATATACTACTGTTGCCACTTTCTTTGAAGAACTGACAGGTGATATTCATAAAACCCTTCATTTGGGACGAAGTTTCTACGAATACCAAACCTACTTCTTTGTGTATGAAAGTTTAATTTCTGATTATGTGTCAGAGCTTATACCACAAGAAGTGTTAGAACAGCTACCACAAGATTTAAAAGCGAATTTTTTTGATATTTTTCATGAACCGCTTTCTGCATCTTTCGTTAAAGGCAGTATCGCACAGCTTCTTTATGAAGTTGAGGGCTATTTTATCGAAGACATTCAAGAAGAATATCTTTCAGACTTAGTCAAACTAACTGAACTTCCTTTTGACCTTGCGGCACACAAGGAAGTTTTTGAAAAAGATTTGCAGGAACGGGAAAAAAAGAAGCGAGAAGAGCAGGAAGAGGTAGAACGGAAAAAGGAAGCAGAAGAGCGGATGATGAAGGATATATTTGGTACTGAATATGATCCTTCACTAAAGAGAAAAATCCGGTATGTCCTTCACATTGGTGAGACCAATACAGGAAAAACCCATCATGCATTAGAAAAAATGAAAGAGGCAGGCAGTGGATTATATTTAGCACCACTACGGTTATTAGCTTTAGAGGTATATGATAAGTTAAATGTAGAAGGGACACCGTGTTCTTTAAAAACAGGAGAAGAGGAGAAAATCGTTCCTAATGCAAGCCATATTTCCTGTACGGTAGAAATGTTTCATGAAAAGGAGTTTTATGAAGTTGTAGTAATCGATGAAGCACAAATGATCACAGATAAGGACCGTGGCTTTTCATGGTATAAAGCCATCACGAAAGCAAATGCACAGGAAGTCCATATTATAGGAAGCAGAAATTCTAAATCCATGATTCTCCAGTTATTAGGTGATTCGAATATTGAAATTAATGAGTATTCCCGTGATACACCGTTAGAAGTGGAGAAGAAAGAATTTCATATTAAACATGTGAAAAAAGGCGACGCCCTTATTTGTTTTTCAAGAAGACGTGTCCTAGAAACAGCCTCAAGATTGCAAAATGATGGTCACTCGGTCAGTATGATTTACGGCAGCATGCCTCCTGAAACCCGGAAAAAACAAATTGAACAATTCAATAAAGGAAGAACCAAAGTGATAGTGGCGACAGACGCGATTGGTATGGGTTTAAATCTCCCCATCCGCCGCATTGTTTTTTTAGAAAATGAAAAGTTTGATGGAACAAGAAGGAGACTGCTTACGTCACAAGAAGTTAAACAAATTGCTGGACGTGCAGGTCGTAAAGGAATCTATGATGTCGGAAAAGTGGCATTTACAGCCGATATTAAAAAAATGAGAAATTTGCTTTTACAAGAGGATGAGCCTGTCCATACGTTTGCAATTGCCCCTACTAATTCAGTTTTCGAACGCTTTCAGCGCTATTATCATGACCTAGGAACATTTTTTGAATTATGGGGGAAATTTGAAAGTCCGAAAGGTACAAAAAAAGCTTCACTTTCAGAAGAAAAGACGTTATACCAATTGATTTCAGGAACGGAAATTGAAGCTAGACTCCCATTAATGGACTTGTATGGATTTTTACATCTTCCTTTTTCCAAAAATGAGTCAGCATTAACAAGACAATGGGAGGAAACAATGTACAGCATCATTCAAGGAAGAGAACTCCCTGAACCCATTGTAAAGGAGCGAAGTCTAGAAGAACTGGAATTAAGCTACAAAGCCATTGGACTTCATCTCTTGTTTTTATATCGTTTGGGTGAAAGAACGGAAGCCATCTATTGGGAGCGACTCCGAGAAGAAGTAAGTGATCGAGTCCAGGATCGGTTAAAAACTGATATAAAAAAGTTTGTTAAGAAATGTAAAAATTGCGGTAAAAAACTTCCTTGGGATCATTCGTTTCCTACTTGTGATGTATGCCATGCGGCAAAATATAGAAAATACCGAAACGGTGATGACTATTAATTAATAAATGAGAGAAGAAAGGCCTAAAAAGGCCTTTTTTATTTTTATAACTTGGTACCTATCGAACGAGAAGAAATCAGGTAATATAGTCTATATTTCGCCTCTCTAAATAATAGGAAAATAGCAACTTCCTATAGTTTAATTATTCTGATAAATTTGAATTCCACAATAAATAAAGGGGTGTTGTACTTGTTAAAGGTTCTATCAAAATCTGCTTTTACCTTAGCACTTGCGGGTAGTCTTGTAATGACGGGTTACCATTCTAGTAATTCATCTGCAAAGGTAACAAAGGCAAAAGATACATATCATTTAAGTCTTGCCCATTATGTTGGGGCTTCCCCAGAATTAGCGGCTAAGGCGAAAGAATTAGGAAAAAATTTATCCAAGGTGGACCCAGCTGAAAAAGTTGCGGACAAGCTTGGTACAAAATTCCAACAGGCTGGCGATAATCATGTTAAGTATCAAACGGCAGACGGCAAGGTACCCGTACTAGTCATTCTTGCTAAATTTAAAGATGGAGATGAACCTGTAGGGGATGTCTCAGGTCAAGTACCCGCAAATTATATTAATGATTTGATTTTTGGTGAAACATATAATCCATATGAACTAGATGAATTTAAGCAGTATGCTGAATTTAATGGTCAAAAGGCACCAACTGATAGCACCATGCAAAATATTTACAAGGAATCCAGTTATGGAAAAGTAACTTTAGTAAAAAATGATGACAATGATTTAGCATGGATTGAACTTCCAAAAGGGGCATCCTATTATTTAGATCAAAAAGGTACTTATAAATATGGTAACGTTAATGGTGATGCGCATATCGGTGAATTAGTAACCGATCTTTTTAAAGCAGCTGATAGTGTAGTAGATTTCTCTAAGTATGCAGTAGATGGAGAAGTTCCGAACGTTTTTATCGTTCATGAAGGAACAGGCGCAGAATTTAGTGCTGACCCAGCACAAATTTGGTCACACAAATGGAATTCGTTAAGTGCATTATATTATGGAAAGTATTATGAAACAGGTAAGCCAGCCGCTGATTTAAACCAAGACGGTGTTGAGACAGAGGAAGAGTGGAATACATGGTATAGCCAATTTGTTAAAGATCACACTTTTGATGGGGTTATGGTAGACAATTACAATATACAACCGGAAATTGGCGGTAACGTTGCTGGATACAATGAAGCAACAGGCGGTTATGATGAAGCTTCGAAAACGGGTCCATTCCCTGGACAAGCGGGAGTGTTTGCTCATGAATTTGGCCATGCTCTAGGACTTCCAGATTTTTATGATACAGCCTATACTTCTGAAGGTGTTGGAAACTATTCGATGATGTCAGGCGGTTCTTGGATGAGATATCCGAATGCGGCAGCTTATTCTGGTAACTCACCAACTCATTTTGACCCGTATTCAAAAATCTTCCTTGGCTGGGCTTCCCCAATTGAGGTAAAACCAGCTGATGGTGTAAAAACGATTACTTTACCACCTGTAAATGCTGCAACTTCTGAAAATGGAATTGTTAAAATGGAGGTTCCGGGTTCCAACGGTACAGAATATTTCTTGTTTGAGAACGTCCAGCAGAAAGGGTTTAATAAAGGTTTAATTCGTGAAGGGGCTGATGCACATGGCTTAGTTGCATGGCATGTAGATGAAAATGTTCTATCACTCTATCAAACCGCAGGCTTCCGTCCTAATAATGTCGAAAACTGGATGAATAAACGCTACCAATATAACCAATCTCAAATGGCAAGCAACGGAACTATGGTGACGCACTACGGACTATCTGTTCTCCAGGCAGATGGAAAGTATGATTTAGAAAGGAATGTTAACCGAGGAGACGCTTCTGACTTCTTTAAACCAGGCAGCCAGATTACTCCAGTTTCAAGTAATGTGCACACTGGATCATACTATTTCTGGAAGGGTCTAAGCTCTACACCTGCAGATTCCGGTATCCATGTTACCGATATTAAAGAAAACAAAGATGGATCGATATCTGCAAAATTTTATTATAACTTTAATGAATCACAAAAATAATTAATGGGCCCGAGTTCTTTATCTGAACTCGGGTTTTTAGTGTAGGGTATTTTTATTAATTCTACTCGTTTTGTAACGTTGAAAGGCAATTTTGCCTATTTTTAAAAAGATGATATAAGAGGTAAAAATAAAGGTATAGGCAATTGTAGAGAAACCTAAATTCCAATGTATAAACTTAAAAACATTCAGTTTTATGGACATCCACTCCAATAATAGTGATAAGCCTATCCAACCAAGTATTAAAAGGAAATTACGAGTTCCTTGAAGCCTCAACTTATCGTAACTATACATAAAGAGATAGCCGTAAATAGTGTAATTAATCGTATCCATAATAAAATCAAAAAGGTCATATTGTTGGGTATCCAATGCATCGTAAAAGTTAAAAGGGTACTTTGAAGCTAAAATAAAATCAACACATATGGACAAGTTTGCATTAAATAGCATGAGGACAAACGTAAGAGCAGGTGGAAAATGTCTAGGTAGCTTAAAAAATATAAAAGATAATACGATTAAACCAGCAAGTACCCATAATTCATTTTCATCAAATTTAATTGGCGTACCAAAGACCACTTTAGTGAGTTCCTTTCGTGTATAAGTAAAAAAGAAATTTGCGACAGCAAACAGCTAGGAACAAAATACATCCCCATTCGATCACCGAATACCAGATGGACCATTTAACGAATTGAATGACTCCAATCCATTTTGACAGATATTCTACTCCTGTTATCAAAAAAGTCCACATTATAAATAAGCTGATTTTTTGAAATGTAGACTTTGCTGTTGATAGGTAATCAATAAATAAGATGCATAGTAAAGGGATAAAAAAGGAACGGTTCATAAATGAAGCCCAAAACATTTGGATTTGCTCGGTAATTTTCATAACCTTCATGTTTCCGGTTAAGATATCTAGGACATTTTGATTGATTGTTGAAACCAATAAGAAAATAGAAAGGATTTCGAGTAATGTAAGATTATTTCTTTTCCAAATAATTGCTAAAAGGAACAATAGTAAAGTAAAAATGCACATAAGAAGCATCAAAGTTCCTCCAAAAGTGTAGTTTTTACCAATGTCATGACATTAAACAGTATTACCTGTTTCCAATTATTCCATAATCAGCAAAAATTGATAATATAGACTATAATTTGCTCGCGAATATAGATTTAAGGGAGACGAACTTGTCGAACTGCGAGTTCGTTTTTTTGTTTTTGAGTGAGTATATTCACTTTTTAGGACCATATGATGGTAAATAAAGGAGCGTGATGTTATGGCTGTTCATGTTGTAGCTGCTGGCGAAAATTTGTGGACCATTTCAACCTTATACGGTGTTTCTATACAAACGATAGTAGAGCTTAATGGACTACCATCCGCTACTACTATCGTGCCAGGCCTTGCACTTTATCTACCGGATAACCTACCGCCAATCCGTTCCTATCGAATAAAAGCGGGCAATCATATTTGGCAGCTTGCACAACAATTTAATTCAACTATAGAAAGTATTATGGATGCAAATCCAGGCTTGAATCCTAACCGTCTTATCATTGGGCAAGTGATTAATGTCCCTTCGCTAGTAAAATTAGAAATAGCTACTCTTGGTTTTCTAGTGCCATCGTCGGAAAGTGCAAATTTAATGACTCTAAATGCTCTGGCAGAACAGCTAACATATGTTGCCGTTGTTGCGTATTCATTTACAGAGGAAGGTTATGCTTTTAATCAAGTTGATGATGCTGGGATTGTTACACGAAGTAAAGAATTAGGCATTATCCCATTGTTGATGATTAGGAATTATACTGGCAATGAGTTCAGTGCAGAGTTGGCGGGGAAGGTGTTAAAAGATCCTGTTTTCCGAGCAAACATGGTTAAAAGTATATTCAATCTAACTGTTCAGAGAGGATTCGGTGGTGTCAGTATTGACTTTGAATTTATACCACCAGCCCAGCGAAATGATTTTACTAGTTTCTTAACAGAGTTAAAGCTAGCCCTAGGCGATCTTATTTTGCAAGTGAATGTACATGCTAAGATAGCTGATATTCCGACTAATCGCATTATTGGTGCTTACGATTATGCGGCAATTGGGAAAGTAGCCGACATTATGGCTGTGATGACGATTGACTATGGATACCCAGGTGGACCGCCTGATCCAATTGCTCCGATTAATTGGATGGAACAGGTTATTCAATATTCCATTACTCAGGTTGAACCTGGTAAACTTCAAATTGCGTTGCCGTTATATGGTTACGACAAAGTAGTTCCTACTCATGTTACCCGTGCACTATCTTTACTGGCAGCCCAGAATCAAGCAATTGCAAAGGGGGCTGTGATTGATTTTGATAATATGGCTAAATCACCTTGGTTTCGCTACTATCAGGGAGCTGAAGAGCATATTGTATGGTTTGAGGATATTCGTAGTTATGTAGAAAAGTACCGTTTGATTGACCTGTACCAGTTAGCAGGAACAACGGTTTGGCAAATAAGCCTACCCGCACCACAAAATTGGGCGTATTTGAGTAAAAATATTACAGTTTTGTAGGGGGAAGTGTAAGAATACTATGTTTGCGCTGGCCATGAGTATAAGGTGATTTGGTATTTGTGCCATTTTGGGGTGGTTTTGTATCATTTTTACTCGGTTTTGTGCCGATTTTAAGGTGTTTTGTGTAAAAATCACCTCGTTTTGTGCCGTTTTTAAGGTATTTTGTATAATTAGCCATTATTTGGAAGTGGCACCCTTATTTTTAATGAATCCAACATACAAATGGTACTATTTGGACAAACTCAAGGAAAAAGGGAAGGCTGGATTACGCTTGAAATTAAAATTAAAAATCGTTTTACTTATCTTCATATTGCTTTTGGCAACAGGTCCTAACATACATGTAAATGCTACGAGTCCCCCCGCAAACATCACTGTACAGCTCAACCAACTATTAATGAAAGAGCCAGCTTTACAAGGAGCCATTGCAGGAATTAGTGTTCGGTCAGCTACGAGCGGGCAAGTCATCTATGATTATCAAGGCAATGTTCGGTTACGTCCGGCTTCTAATATGAAACTCTTAACGGCTGCAGCAGCTCTGAATGTTTTAGGTGAGAATTATTCCTTCTTAACTCAAGTATTTACAAATGGTCCGATAAAAAAGAACATCCTTGAAGGGGATTTATACATAAAAGGAAAAGGTGACCCAACCCTATTAAAAACTGATTTTGATCAAATGGCCGAGAACATTAAAAAGCAAGGAATCAATAAAATAAAAGGAAATCTGTTCGGTGATGATTCTTGGTATGATGACGTCCGCTATTCATTAGACTTGCCTTGGAGTGACGAAACAGAGCATTATGGTGCACAAGTATCTGCACTTACTGCATCTCCAACCATAGATTTTGACGCCGGGTCAGTCAAAATTGAAGTAAAACCGGGTTTAAAAGCAGTGGACAAGCCGACGGTGAAAATGACCCCTAAAACAAATTATGTAAAAATCGTAAACCTTGCTGAAACGGTCGCAAAGGATGGATTAAAGGCAATTACAATCGAAAGGGAGCATGCTAAAAATACAATTACAATTGAAGGGACTATTCCTGTAAAAGCAAAACCTGAAAAAGAATGGGTGGGGGTATGGAACCCAACCCTCTATGCAGTTACCCTTTTAAAACAATCATTAGCCAAAAAAGGAATTTCCGTAACAGGAAAAATCAAAACGGGAACGGTGCCTGACACCGCTAAAATATTAACCACTCATCAATCTATGCCACTGTCCAAACTGCTTGTGCCTTTTATGAAGTTAAGTAACAATGGACATGCTGAAATTTTAGTGAAGGAAATGGGAAGGGTGGTTAAAGGTGAAGGTAGCTGGGAAAAAGGTCTACAAGTGTTAAACACAGAACTCCTGAAATTCGGGCTCAACCCTCAAACAATGGTTTTACGAGACGGGTCGGGAGTTTCTCATGTAAACTTAATTCCAGCGAATCAGCTTTCACAGCTCTTATTTTCAGTCCAAAAAGAAAAATGGTTTCCTAGTTATTTAAATGCTTTACCAGTAGCAGGTGTCCGTGACAAAATGGTCGGAGGCTCTTTAAGGAACCGAATGAAAGGTCCGAATACCCTAGGAAAAGTGAAAGCCAAAACAGGGACCATTTCAACAGTAAGTTCGCTTTCGGGATATGTAACAACCAACAGCGGACAAACTCTTATTTTTTCAATCCTGTTAAACAATATGATAGATGAAGTGAAGGGGAAGAAAATCGAGGATCAGATTGTGACCTTACTGTCAAATCAATAATTTCACATGCGAATAAATAGGTGAAACAGAATTTTCTTGAAAATAACAAGTATTGATTTTACACTAATAATAGTGGATAAATAATATAAAAAAGCAATGTAAATGGGAGAGCTAGTCTTATATGAATAAAAAACAGAGTCCGTTACTATCGGAGCGTTTTGAGGTAGCATTTAATCTAGTACATGATGCACTGAGGGATATCGTACAGATTAAAGATGATAGATTTGTGGTATTGGTCAAGGTTGGCGCTAAAAAATATCAAATGATTGACACCTATAAAAAAGACTTAGAACAGTATGCTAGACTTCGTAATGCCATTGTTCATGAAAAAATGGAGATTGGCTTTTATATTGCTGAGCCAAATGCCAAGGTGGTATCACATATTGAAAAAATTGCCAACGTGTTTAGCCGGCCTAATTACGCACTATCTATAGCAACAAAAAATGTGGTTTTCTTTGATTACCAGGATAGTATTCTAAAAGTAACTACAGCAATTAAAGAGCACGGCTATTCAAAATTCCCAATTTATAAAAACAAAACATGTATCGGTCTTCTGACAGCTGGATCAATTGTAAAATGGATGGCGCAAAATATGGAAAATAGTATGGTGAATTTATCCGACATCCATGTATCCGACATTATGATGTACGAAAAGGAACACCCAATCGAAATCGTACCTAAAGATATTAATATTTTTGAGGTGGAAAATATTTTTGAAAAGGCTCATAAAAAGAAGCGAAAGCTAGAGGGTGTAATAATCACTGAGAATGGAAAAGCAGATGAGGCACCTCTTGGAATCATTACAGCATGGGATCTTATTGAAATCGATTATACAGTTGATTGATGAAAAGGAGCATACCACATTGTGGTATGCTCCTCCTTTATTATTAAAAATCAAACTCGCTTAACTGGTCCATATGGCTAGCGATCATCGCAATAATGGTACTTGCTTCTTCTTTACTAAAAATAAAATGAGATTCATCTTTAATTAACTCTTCATCAGTTGTCCAAATCCGGTTAATTCGTTTGAGGACACCATCTCCGGTTTCTTGTACTACCCCAAATTGATAGGTAACTTCGACTTCATCCTCATGCTTAAAGGCAGTTACCTCTGGTGTCGACCATTCCACATCGATTTCTTCAAAAATATCGTCATCATTATGTTGTTCTGCTTCGTAGTATTCATCGTTGTTATCTTCATCAATAGTTTGATATATAACTTCGCTGCTTTCATCCTCATCATCACATTCTTCAGAAGTGTTGAGGTATACTCCATCATCTGTATAGTGATCATCGTCGTTCATATAATCATGCAGGCTCTCATGAACCTCTTGAATGATTTCCTCAATGTCAGAAAGGATGATCTTCGCTGTATGCCCACTGTCAACGTCGAAAGTATCAATATAAAATTCCTCATTTTGCGGGTCAAAGAACAAGGTACAGAAATAATCACGATCGAGTTCTTCGGTATCAACATCTGCCGTATCGACGAAAAATTCGATTCTTGGATGTTTGGCAGCTCTTTCAACTGTCATTTGGCCAACTTGATCATATTCTTCACAAATAGACTCAAGATGATCCTGTAATTCCCCACATACTCTGTCAAACCATTCTAATGACATCAAACATCCCATCCTTTCAATCTATATCGAGGTTATTATTGCCAAATATATTACTAAATAAACAAAAACATTGGTCAGGATAATATTTTAAATATTTAGAATTTTACTGGTATGTTTTTTGTGGTCTTGTATATATTCATGATAGAAACAAAAGTCAATCAAAAAATAAAAGGGGGCATACAAATGAAAATCAAACAACTCTGGAAGAGTTTTCTTGTCACGGTTTTGTCTATAACCATTTTGGCGGCTTGTTCATCAGAACCTAAAGAAGAAGTGAAAACGGACCTACCGTTAGATGAGATTATTCAGAAAGCGAAAAAAGAGGGGAAAATCAATTCACTCGCAATGCCAGACACATGGGCCAACTGGAAAGAGACTTGGAAAGAACTTTCAAGTGAATACGGTCTAAAGCATAAAGATACAGATATGTCTAGTGCTGAAGAGCTGGCAAAGTTTGAAGCAGATAAAGGAAATGCTAGTGGGGATATAGGGGATGTTGGAATTGCTTTTGGACCAATCGCAGTAGAAAAAGATTTAACAATACCCTATAAAACTTCTTATTGGAATGATATCCCCGATTGGGCAAAAGACGATAAGGGGCACTGGATTGTTGGCTACACTGGAACCATTGCTTTTCTAACTGATAAAAACAAAGTGAAAAATCCACCAACCTCTTGGGAGGACCTTAAAAATGGCGATTATAAAGTGAGTATTGGGGACGCATTGGTGGCAAGTCAAGCACAGTTTGCTATTCTTGCAGCCGCTTATGCATACGGTGGAGATGAAAAGAATCTGCAGCCAGGTATTGATTTCTATGCTGAATTAGCAAAGGAAGGCCGTTTATCTGGGGATCCAAGTGTGGCAAATATTGAAAAAGGTGAGATTGAAGTTGCTATTCTTTGGGACTTTAATGCGTTAGGTTATAGTAGTCAAATTGATAAGAATCGATTTGAAATTACCATTCCAAAAGAAGCATCTGTTACATCAGGTTACGCAACTGTCATTAACAAATACGCCAAACATCCATATGCCGCTATGTTAACACGTGAATATATTTTATCTGATGCAGGACAGGAAAATCTTGCAAAAGGGTTCGCAAGACCAATTCGCGAAAATGCAAAATTGTCCGATGATGTAAAGGCACTACTTTTACCAGACGAACTTTATAAGAATGCGCGTCCAGTCGGAGATCAAAAGGCATGGGCGGAGACAACAAAGACAATCCCACAAATGTGGCAGGAAAAGGTACTCATCCATGTCAAATAACCGTTTGGTTTTAATTGTAATTGATGCCCTGCGTTTTGATACTGCTTGTACACACATGGGTTTTATGCAGCATCTTGTGGAAAATAAAAAAGTTTCCCGCTTTGAAGTTCGTTCCGAATTACCCGCATTGTCACGTCCGCTTTACGAGACCATATTAACTGGAACTCCACCACATGTACATGGTATTACTGGCAACCAGGTTGTTAGATTATCTAAACAAACCAGCCTATTTCATTTAGCCAAAAGCAGCGGGAAATCAACCGCTGCTGCGGCTTATTATTGGGTTAGTGAGCTGTACAATCGTGCACCTTTCCAATGGGGGGAGGACCGTATTCAATTAGATCAAAAGCACCCAATTGAAAATGGAATTTTTTATTTTGAGGACCATTACCCTGATAGCCATTTGTTTGCCGACGCACTTTGGCTTTTAAAAGAAAAGGAGCCTGACTTTTTGTATATCCATCCAATGAATGTCGATGACGATGGTCATAAGTATACTGCTGATTCTGTTGAATATAGAAATCGAGTTATGAGCGTAGACTCTCTTTTAGCTCAATTTTTGCCAGTGTGTCTGGAACGGGGCTATGACGTTATTGTAACAGCAGATCATGGTATGACATCAGATGGAAATCATGGAGGAAATTCGATTGCTGACCGTCATGTCCCGTTGTTTATTTTCTCTGAAAAAGTAAAACCAGGTATCTATAAGGAGGTTGTTTCGCAGCTGCAAATAGCTCCACTTGCCTGTCATTTACTAGGAATAGTAGTGTCCAAGGATATGATACCATTTCTTATTCCTGTAAAAGATGAGATAAAAGGAAAGGATTTGGTGCTGTGAGCAGAAAAAAGAATACCATTATTTTAATGTTGCCCTTCTTGGCAATGGTTTTGTTATTCTTTATTGTCCCCATGCTGTATATGTTAATTAGCAGCTTTACGTCAGCATCTACAGGAATCACAGTTGAACATTACAAAAACGCATTAACGGATAGCTATATTTTGCAAGGGTTTAAGAATAGTATAACCTTGTCATTATTGTCTGCTTTTATAGCGCTTATAGTATCACTTCTATCTGTTTACACAATTATGCGCTTTTCGGAATCTTTAAGAGAAAAAATACTAATATTATCAAACCTCACGTCTACTTTTTCGGGTGTACCACTTGCATTTGCCTTTATTATTCTACTAGGAAATAGTGGTCTCTTCACCCTTCTCTTTAAAAAATGGGGAGTAGATTTTTCATCTTCGTTTTCTTTATATAGCTGGAGCGGGCTGTTATTAGTCTATATTTACTTCCAACTTCCTTTAGCGCTCATGCTGCTTTATCCCATTTATTATGGGATTCAGGACCGATGGAAGGAAGCCGCTTCTCTGCTTGGAGCATCACCATTTGTTTTTTGGTGGAAAATTGGCATCCCAATATTACTGCCAGGAATTGCGGGAACATTTAGTGTTCTCTTTGCCAATGCCATGGGCGCTTATGCATCCGCTTATGCATTAACTGCAAGTAGTTATAATTTAGCCTCGATTAAAATTGGATCTTTGATAAAAGGAGATATTTTTGCACAGCCTGAATTTGCTTGTGCTATTGCAATGTTGCTTGGGGCGACAATGGTATCTGCCATGTTGCTAAATGAGTGGTTTATCAAGAAGTCTAGAAAGGATTTGGCCCAGCCATGAAAAGGTTTAATAGTTTCGTTTTTGTCATTACCAGTTTATACCTGGCTTTGCCGATTATTTCAACCGCTCTTTACGCGATTTCAACTGAATGGAATAGAACAATATTTCCTGAGGGCCTAACACTAAAATGGGTTTCTTCCTTATTCAATGATCTACGATTTATCGAAGCTTTTGGTAGATCAGTAATCCTCTCTGGAAGTGCGGTCATATTAGCAGTTATTCTAATGATTCCAGCTATATTGATTATTGTGATTTACTATCCTAAATATGAGAAGTGGATACAATCTATGGTAGTGATGGTCTATGCATTCCCACCTATCATTCTAGCTGTCGGCTTGATCAATTCATATTCAGATACAGGTCTATCTATGGTCCTTATTTTATTGGGTGCCTATGTAATTGGTATTCTGCCATTTATGTATCAAGGAACACGAAATAGTTTAAGAAACTTAAATGCAAGAGAATTAATGGATGCTGCAGAGCTATTAGGGGCTGGAAAAATGGAGGCCTTTAGGCGTGTATTACTTCCATCCATCTATCCAGGAATTTTCGTTGCATCAATCTTATCCTTTTCTGTTCTTTTTGGAGAATTTGTATTAGTTAATTTAGTGGTAGGTTCACAATTTGAAACGGTTCAAATATTTTTAATTGCCGTTTTAAAATCTAATGGTCATATTGCGAGTGCAGTTGTTCTAATTTATATCATTCTTATGGGGGCAACAACTGTTATTATTGCATTTTTAGCGAAAAAGTCGGAAGGGGTTACCCGCGGATGAGTTATGTACTGCTTCAGGATATAAAAAAGATATACCATGAAACAACTGTATTATCTGGTATTGACATGGAAGTGAATAAGGGTGAATTTGTTACACTCCTTGGACCGAGTGGGTGTGGAAAAAGTACCATATTACGTATCTTAGCAGGGTTAACAGAAGCGACATCAGGATCAGTTTATATTGATGGTAAAGATATGAGAAATGTAGCACCAATGATTAGAGAGATAGGAATGGTGTTTCAGTCCTATGCATTGTTTCCAAATATGACGGTGGAGGATAATGTGGCTTTTGGACTTAAAATGAAAAAGGTTCCACAGTCAGAGGTTAAAGAGAGGGTAGATCACATCTTAGATGTTGTACACCTTACTGAAAAAAAAGCCGCATATCCTAACCATTTATCTGGTGGCCAGCAACAACGAGTTGCCTTAGCCCGATCTCTAGTCGTACGTCCAAAAGTATTGTTATTAGATGAACCCCTAAGTGCTCTAGATGCACAAATTCGCAAGCGGCTTCAAACAGATTTACGCAACATCCAAAGAGAGATGGAAATGACAATGATACTTGTTACTCATGACCAAGAGGAAGCAATGGCTGTTTCGGATCGCATTTTTGTAATGAAGACAGGGGAAATTGCCCAGAGGGGAACGCCAATTGACATCTATACAAGACCGAAGTCAGAATTTATTGCGAGATTTATAGGAAATTACAATATTATTCTACGAGAACAACTAGAAAAACTAATAGGACGTCATTTAGGGGATGACTCTGGAAAATTCGCCATACGTCCGGAAGCTATTCATTTTAGCCAAACACCTTCCTCCTATCATATACGGGCTGAAGCGATTGATTCTACGATGCACGGTAATGTGATTCGAACTATTTTTGAAGCGGAGGGAATCCGTTTTTCTTGTGAGCGTTTGCATCATGGGACAGGAACATTACAAAAGGGGAAAATTTATGACTGCTATATTGAGCCAGAAGATGTGGTGGGACTTAAATGAATGTGATAAAAGAAGAAAGACAAAAAACAATTTTAAAAAGGTTAGAGGGTGAGAAAAAAATCTGGGTCTCTAAACTTGCAGACATACTAGACGTGACTCCAGAAACGATTCGCCGTGACCTTGCCGAACTAGAAAATAAAGAGCTGTTAACAAGGGTTCATGGTGGAGCGGTAACCTTTATTCCTTCGCAAAAGGAATTAGCTTTTCAACGTAAGCTCGAAATGAATAGGGAGGTAAAAATAAAAATTGCAGCAAGGGCCGCAGAGTATATTAACAATGGAGATTTTATTGCTATAGATGTAGGGACAACAACCGTTCACATAGCTGATAGGATACAAAACCTAGAAAATGTTACCGTTGTAACTAATTCAATTGCAGCAGCAGAAAGATTCAATTTGGCATTAGAAGAAAAAAGAATGACAGGGAGGGTCATAATGCTTGGTGGTATAACAAATCCGGAGCAATCTTCCGTTGCAGGAGCCATGACCCTTGAAATGCTTTCGCAAATGAAAATTAACAAATCGTTTATTTCATGTGGAGGAGTAACTAAAACGACTATTTATGAATATGACCTTGATGAATCACTTGTTTCAGCGGAGATGGTTAAACAGAGTACGTCCACCTTTTTACTGACAGATGATTCGAAAGTAGGTAAATCATCTTTTTTTTCCATCTGTTCTATAGATATGGTAAATGAAATTATTACCAATAAACACTGTCCACAAGATTGGGTGAAATCACTAAAACGTAAAAATATTAAATGGACATTGATTAGTTAAGAAAGGAGGAATCTAGATATGCTCATAGATTACCATGTTCATTTAGAGGAAGGGCCCTATTCTTTTAAATGGCTGGCACGGACAGCAAAGGCATTAGAAGCATTTCAGGGAGTCCCCTTTTCATCTATTGGTTCTAGAGGAAGACTTATAGAGCAAATAAATTCTTTACAAGAGCGTATGTCAAAGGGTTGTTATAGTGAAGAATGGTTACATTTATATTTACGTAAAGCAAAACAGTTGGGGATAAAAGAGGTTGGAATTGTCGATCATCTTTATAGATTTCGTGAAGCAGCTGATTATTTTTCCAAAAGAATGAATCTTGATCAGAATGACACCATTGGATCATTACAGAATTACTGGCTATCGAAAGTGATGAATGAAGAAATGGAGCATTTTGTCGAAGTAATAGGTAATGCAAAAAAAATATGGGAAAAGGAAGGTGTACATTTAAAACTCGGTCTCGAAGCTGATTATTTTCCAGGAGGGGAAGAAGAACTATCAAAATTGCTTGGGGACTATCCCTGGGATTTTGTTATTGGGTCTGTCCACTTTGTTAACGGTTGGGGGTTCGACAATCCAGAAACCATCCACATTTTTAATGAATGGGACACTCTTACTTTATATACTCACTTTTACGGGACTGTAGAGAAAATGATTCGGTCAGGTTTGTTTGATTTTGTGGCTCATTTAGATAACTTAAAAGTCTTCAATGTACGTGCAGAAAACGAATCATTCACCAAAACATGGCAAGAACGGATTGCCCAAGCTCTTATTGATACGGATACTGCAACTGAAGTAAATGCCGGTCTTTATTACCGCTATCCTGTAAAAGAAATGTGCCCGGGGCCAGATTTTTTATCAGTTCTTGTCAACAAAGATGTCTCATTTACTTTGTCCTCAGATGCTCATTTTCCAGATGATCTTGGAAATTATGTTGCTGAGAATGCGGGAGCCCTAAGGGAGATGGGTGTTAAGGGAGTTGCAACATTTGAAAAACGTAAAAGGATCATGAAACCGTTATAAACAGTCGCTGCCAATGCAGCTTCTTTTTGTGTTTAGAATATTATTACTTTCCAGAATCTTAATTTGACACTAGAAATGATGATATATAAAATATTTAATATATTTACATACTACTAGTTACTGACAGGGGGTAAATGGATGACAAATCATGAAATAAATGCAGTGTATTCCCTGTGTAAAATACATACAGATCTCTCAGACGATGACATTCAAAAGATAAATGATTTGGTACAAAATCTATCTTTAATTGCTGATTTAAATCAAGCAAATGTCTTTATCGATTGTCCAACTAGTGAAAGAAAACATGCGATTGTCGTAGCGGAGGCTTCACCAACAACAGCTAAATCGGTATACAAAAATCCTGTCGTCGGTAAGTTTGCCTATGAAACGTTTGAACCAGCTGTTTTTTATGCACTTCGAACAGGAAAGCCCATCTTCTTGAACCATGCGTTAACACAAGAAGGGAAAAAAGTAGAGCAGAGTGTGGTGCCTATTGAAGGCATAAATAACCGGGTGATTGGGACGTTAATCATGGAAAAGGATATCAGTGATAAGCTTCAAAATCAAGATAAATTGAAAACGCTAACAGAGGCAAATGAGACGCTAAGTGAGCTTCTGCTCGGAATCGCTGAAAATAGTCCCTTTATCCATGAAGTGATTGAAGAGTCCTTGTTTATCATAGACTCTGAATTACGAATCCAATATGCAAACCCGTCTGCTATGAATCTATTGTTCGAAATGTGTTCCAAAGAGTATAAAAATGGCACTTCCTTTTTAGAATGTTTTCCTAACTTACATGAGGTTTGTTTGCTTCCTGACGAATTACTCATTCAAGAAGTAACGATCAAGAATAAAGTGTTTCAAATGAAAAAGATCGGCCTAGTCCAAAATGATAATAACAGTGGTTCCTTCATTATTTTTCGTGACCTGACTGAACTTAGGGAAAAGGAACGAGAACTAACAGTTAAGACAGTTGCTATTCGCGAAATCCATCACCGTGTGAAAAATAACCTCCAAACTGTTGCAAGCCTATTGCGGCTTCAAATGAGGAGAGGGGTTCCAGAAGAAAGCAGGGTTCATTTTATTGAAAGTCTTAATCGGATATTAAGCATTGCCTCTGTATACGAAATCATTCTTTCAAATTCTAGTATTGATGATGTGGAGATTTTTAGTTTAATTGAAAAAATAGGCAATATGTTGGTATTTAGTGATGACCATGATAGTAAAAATATTACAATCACATATTCAGGTCCTAAACTTTTAATAAAATCAAATGTTGCTGTCTCTGTTGCATTGGTCATTAATGAACTTATTCAGAATTGTGTTAAACATGCTTTTACTGGAAATGAAGGTGAAATTGCTGTAACTATTCAAAATCATACACCTATGATTAAAGTTCAAGTTCAGGATAATGGTATAGGGTGTCAATCTACTATGAAGCCGTCTTTAGGTTTGGATATTGTAAAAATGATGATAGAACATGATTTATCAGGTGAATTTACTATCATTGGAACAAGTGAGGGTACGATTGCCACAGTTGAATTCCCCTTAGAAAGGGAGTATTAATCTTGAAAAAACGAATTATGGTAGTAGAAGACGAGTCAATCGTTCGCTTGGATGTTTCACTCATGTTAAAGGATGCGGGGTATGAGGTTGTTGCCGAAGCAGCTGATGGGGAAAAGGCTGTTGAATTAGCTTTTCAACTAATACCCGATTTGATCATCATGGATATAAAAATGCCAAAGTTGAATGGGCTGAAAGCCAGTGAAATTATTTCTAACAAATTTGATATTCCTATTCTTCTTTTAACTGCTTATAGCCAAAAGGAATATATTGAAAAAGCAAAACAGGCCAATATTTTAGGTTACTTAGTGAAACCCATTTCTGAAGCAAGTTTAATCCCTGCAGTTGAGATCGCTCTAAGGCAGGCAGAAAACACAAGCCTTTACAAAGAAAAAGTAGAAGAAATGAATAAAGAACTGGAAAATCGCAAATTAATTGAAAAAGCAAAAGGAATTTTAATGAAACAATTGAATTTACCAGAAGAAACGGCTTACAATAAGATGAGAAACATTAGTATGAAAAAACAGCTCCCATTGGAAAAGGTAGCTAAGTACATTCTCTTGAAATACCCCAGTTAGACTAATTGATTACAAGTAAATAACCATAAGCAATGGTGCTTAATAGATTTTATTTTTTAAAAAAATAAGGTCTATTAAGCTTTTTTTGTCTTATTACAAGAAATGGAGAGGTGTTCTCATGAATGAAGAGAAAAAGAGATTTATTCAAGAATTTGTCCCTGGTAAACAAGTGACATTAAGCCATTTAATTGCAAATCCGGATCCAGATATGTTTGAGAAATTGGGTATCCAGGAAAGTGGTGCATTAGGAATCCTAACATTAACACCGAGTGAAACGGTTATTATTGCCGGAGATTTAGCAACAAAGGCAGCAAATGTAAAATTAGGCTTCCTCGATCGCTTTACAGGCAGCTTAGTCATTGTCGGGAATGTATCAGAAGTAGATATGGCCATGAGGGAAATCAACCGGTTTCTTGCGGATACCCTTCACTATACACCAGCGCAAATTACAAAGTCTTAATTTCTGAAAAGGAGAATCCAAATGAAGAACAGAGCAATGTTAATTGGTTCAATTGGTGCAGGAAAATCCACCCTAACAAATGCTCTCCTTGGCCGAGAAGTAAAAGCGGTAAAAACACAATCCCTACTATATTTTGATTGGATTGTGGATACGCCTGGTGAATATAGTGAAAACCCATTTTTTTATAAAAATATCATGGCAACCGCACTTGAGGTTACTCATGTCCTTTATTTACAGGATAGTACGAAGAAAAAGATGATTTTCCCTCATGGGTTTAGTACAGGGATAAATAAACTTCCTATTGGTGTCGTCACAAAGAGTGATTCTGATAAAGCAGATATCGAATTAGCGGTCTCCCTTTTAAAAAAGGTAATGGTGAACAGAGGGCCCATTGTGATTACATCTTCCCTTAAGAATGAGGGGATAGAGGAAATTAAAATGCTGGTGGGCATGAATACGATACAGGAAATGAAGAAGTATATCGACAATCATCCTTCCCCGTATATATTTTTTTGAATGAAAGCCTTTACAGTATTCAGAAAATAAATTATATTATGGTTACACAAATGAATTTACAGGCAAAGGCGCCTCTTTTAAACCATCTAATCTTGGATGGTTTAAAAGGGCGCCTTTGTTTTTGGGGAGATGGGATATGAAATTTACTAGCCCACATAAAGAAGAAATGATCAGTGCTGGAATTGATATCGGAACGAGTACAACTAAAGTAGTGATTAGTAAGTTTACATTGATGAATATGGCTGGCGGGGCACATGTTCCTCGCATCGAGATAATTGATAAGCAGGTCGTTTATCGCAGTCCCATTTATCGAACACCACTTCTTTCTCCAACATCAATCGATATTGGGAAAATTGAGGCATTAGTAAAAGATGAATATAAAAAAGCAAGGGTTGAGCCTAAAGATATTAAAACCGGGGCTGTCATCATCACGGGAGAAACAGCAACGAAGACTAATGCAGAAGTAATGATCCACCAGCTATCGGATCATGCCGGTGAATTTTTGGTAGCCACGGCCGGACCAGATCTAGAAGGGATCATTGCTGCAAAGGGTTCTGGTGCCTATGAGTACTCGAAATCATCAGGAAAAGTCACTGCCAATATTGATATCGGTGGAGGAACAGCAAATATAGCCGTTTATAAATCAGGGCGACTTTGTGGCACTTGTACACTCCATATTGGCGGTAGACTTATAGAATTTCATGACTCAATAATCAAAAGTATTTCACCTCCTGTGAAGAATCTGCTTCATCATTGGGGGACAATCATAAATGAGGGACAATCCATAAGTGTAAATGAAATAAAGAGAATTACTGATTTTATGGCTGATGTGATTGGAAGGATGCTACAAAAGTCGCTTACGAAAGTAGACCAATTCCTTTTATTAGGTCATGAACCTAATTGGCAGGAAGATGTAGAGGCTATTATGTTTTCAGGAGGAGTTGGTGAATGTATCTATCGTTATGAAAACGAGTCTGCTAACCCAGCCCAATATGATGACATCGGCATGGTACTGGCTGCTTCCTTGAAAGAAAACGAGGTCTTACATAAATGGTCATGGGTCAAGCCGGAGGAAACTGTAAGGGCAACCGTCTTAGGTGCAGGGTTGCAAACAACGGAAATCAGCGGGGCGACCATTGAGGTAGATAGTAGCCAATTACCACTTAAGAATTTGCCGGTTTTTCAAATCCGATTTGACAAAGATTTTAACGAGGTAATAGATTCTATTTCGAAAAAGGTGACAGAAGCAATTGACCTATATGATCCCCAGAAGGAAGGTCAGAATTTTGCCCTTTATTTTTCGAATCTACCCTATTTACGCTTTCGAGAAATTGACGCATGGGCAGAATCCATCCTTCAAGGGCTGAAGCAAAAACCTAATCGATCGCAGCCCGTGGTCCTTGTTTTAGATAGAGATTATGCAAAAGTACTCGGGCAAACGATTAATCGGAAAGATCCTTCGCAGTCCGTCATTTGCATAGATCAAATAACCGTTGAAAATGGTGACTATTTAGACATTGGGCGCGTACTAGAATCCGATGTCGTTCCGGTCATCATAAAAACCTTAACATTCCAGAATGAAGAAAGGAGGACTTTCAGGTGAGATTAAAGACGAATTATTTCGGCACATTCTACCAATTTTCCTCATTAAAGGACTTATTTGCAAAAGCAAACGAAGAAAAATCAGGTGACCGCTTAGCAGGTCTTTCAGCAGAAACCGTACAAGAGCGTATAGCTGCAAAGGAAGTATTAAGCAACTTAACACTTCATGATATTAGGGAGAACCCGCTACTATCTCCTGATGAAGATGAGGTCTCACGCATTATTGAAGGTCAAATCAATGAACCAATCTATCAATCGATTAAAAATTGGTCCGTTTCCGAGCTTAGGGAGTATATCCTAAATGATACAACCACTGGTGAAGATTTAAAGCGGTTAAGCAGAGGCTTAAATAGTGAGATGATCGCTGCAGTTGCGAAAATCATGTCCAATTTAGACTTGGTTCATGCAGCAAACAAGATTGAGATTCTATCAAAATGTAATATTACGATTGGTCAAAAAGGGGTGCTTGCTTCAAGACTACAGCCTAACCATCCAACAGACAATGTTGAGGGAATGATGGCATCCATGAAAGAAGGTCTCTCCTATGGAATTGGTGATGCGGTCATTGGAATCAACCCCGTGGATGATTCAGTAGAGAGCGTAAAGAGACTGCTACATGCTACCCATGACTTCATTCAAAAATGGGAAATACCGACACAAAACTGTGTGCTAGCCCATGTCACTGCTCAGATGAAAGCACTTCAGCAAGGAGCTCCTGCAGATATGATTTTCCAAAGTATCGCAGGAACCGAAGCCGCTAACCGTTCATTTGGTATTACTGCTTCCCTTTTAGAAGAAGCCAATGAAATGGCTAAGGTATATGGAACCGGAACAGGGCCACAGCGTATGTATTTTGAAACGGGCCAAGGCTCTGAGTTATCTGCTGAGGCACATTATGGCATTGATCAATTGACCTTAGAATCACGTAATTATGGCTTTGCTCGATACTTTGATCCTTATATCGTAAACACAGTGGTTGGCTTTATTGGGCCAGAATATTTGTACAACAATAAACAGGTAATCCGAGCAGGGTTAGAAGACCACTTTATGGGCAAAATGCATGGGATTCCGATGGGAGTAGATATTTGTTATACAAACCATATAAAAGCAGATCAAAATGATATTGAGGATTTAGGTGTGCTTTTAACCGCTGCGGGAGTGAATTTTATCATTGCTGCACCAATGGGTGATGACTGCATGTTGAATTACCAATCCTTAAGTTATCACGATGTGGCTACCTTAAGACAAACATTGAATAAGCGCCCTGCTCCATTGTTCGAAGAGTGGCTTGAAAAGATGGGGATTTTTGAAAATGGAAAGTTAAGTAAAAAAGCAGGAGATCCAACTATTTTTTCGAGGGTAGGAGGTGTTTAAAATGAATCCTGAGTTAGTTGAACAAATTACCAAATTAATATATGAAAAATTACAATCACCAACTGTGGTGACCGATGAACAGACGTCGTCAGAAGTAGAGGTGAAGTTTTGGAACCATAATGCAGATGGTCAATCACACCCTTCAGCGAGTGATAACTATCAACCAATCAAAGAAAAGATACACCAAACCCTACAAGATGAAATTGAAGAAATTAACATAGAATCAAAACCTGTTATTGGAATTGAATCCCCATTTGATAAAGATGAATTAGCATCTTTGATTAGTAAAACACCTGCAAGAATTGGGGTGGGGAGAGCGGGACTAAGACCTAAAACGAATACCTGGTTGAAGTTTCGTTACGATCATGCAGCTGCAGTAGATGCTGTGTACGGTGATGTAAATCCTGGTTTATTAGAAAGTTTATCGCTTTTTAAAGTAAACACAAAGGTGGCTGACAAAGAAGTGTATGTAAGACGTCCTGATTTTGGGCGCAAACTTTCTGAAGAAGCTAAGCAACTGATTACACAAAAATGCAAAAAATCTCCGACTGTTCAAATCATTGTATCAGATGGTTTAAGTTCAAAGGCGATTGATGAAAACTTAGAGGATGTTTATTTATCTCTTAATCAAGCTCTACAAGGTTTAGGCCTTGATGTTGGGACACCTTTTTTCATTGAAAAAGGAAGAGTAGCTGCCATGGATGATGTTGGAGAGCTGTTAAAGCCAAAAGTGATTGTGTACTTGATTGGTGAGCGTCCAGGTCTTGTGAGTGCGGAATCTCTTAGTGCCTATCTTTGCTATGAACCGCGCTTAGGGACAATTGAGGCGGACCGAATGGTTGTATCAAATATTCATAAAGGTGGGATACCGCCGGTTGAAGCCGGTGCCTACCTAGGTACAGTCATTCAAAAAGTATTAAAATATCAAGCTAGTGGAGTTTCGCTAGTTCAAAAAGAACAATAAGGGAGGACTTGTTTGTGACCTTAGAGCGAATTCATGCAGAAATATTAGCTGTCCGAATTATCCCAAACGTAGACTCCGCCCTGGCCGAACAGTTTCAACTAGAGCCCAATCATCGTAGCCTGGCCATTTTTACTTCCACCATCGATGATGTTGGTTATACAGCATTAGATGAGGCTACAAAAAGAGCGGATGTAGAGGTTGTTTATGCTCGCTCATTCTATGCGGGTGCAGCACATGCCTCAGGACCATTATCAGGTGAAATGATTGGCATCCTAGCTGGTCCAACTCCAGATGAAGTGAAAAGTGGAATGGAGGCGGTCATCCAGACAGCAGAAAACGATGCTTTTTTCGAAGCGGTAAATGAGGACAAAAGCCATGCGTTGTATGCCCATGTGGTAGCAAGGACGGGAAGTTATTTATCGAAAGAAGCTGGTATTAGCCAAGGGGAAGCACTTGCTTACTTGATTGCCCCTCCACTCGAGGCGGTTTTTGGAATTGATGCAGCGTTAAAGGCAGCAGACGTAAAGTTAGTTAAATTTTTTGGTCCGCCATCAGAAACGAACTTTGGAGGGGGACTACTGACAGGTTCGCAATCAGCCTGTCAGGCAGCAGCAGATGCGTTCCGTGAAGTCATTCTTGATATCAGCAGAAATCCAAGACAAATTTAACTAACTACTATTTTTTAAAGAAAGGTGTGTATCCCAGGTGCAGTTTGACCATGATTTACAATCAATCCAAGAAATGCGGGATGCCCTTCAAAAAGCAAAGGAAGCGCAACAGAAGTACATGGCGTTTTCACAAGAGCAAGTCGACGCAATCGTGAAACGGGTAGCGGAAGCTGCTTTTGCTAAATCATTGGAATTAGCAAAGTTTGCGGTTGAAGAAACTAGAATGGGTATTGTTGAACACAAACGAATGAAAAATGATGTCGGATCAATGGCTGTATACCAATCTATTAAGAATGAAAAGACAGTTGGCATTATTAAAGAGGACCATGCTAACAAAGTAGTGGAAGTGGCTGCGCCATTTGGAGTAATCGCTGGTATTATTCCAACGACCAATCCAACTTCGACGGCTATCTTTAAAGCATTAATTAGCTTGAAAACAAGAAATGGAATAGTATTTAGCCCACACCCAAGAGCAGTTAAATGTACCATAGCGGCATTGGAAATTTGCTTGGAGGCTGCTAAAGATGCAGGAGCACCTGATGGAATTATCGGCTGGATCTCTAAACCAACGATGGCAGCAACGACGGAATTAATGAAACATCGTGACATTGACTTAATCCTCGCAACTGGTGGAAAAGATTTAGTCCGGGCAGCTTATAGTTCAGGAAAACCAGCTTATGGGGTAGGTCCTGGTAATGTTCCGGTATATGTTGAAAAATCAGCAGATATAGCAAAAGCTATGAAAATGATTGTGGAAAGCAAATCATTTGATCATGGTACGATTTGTGCAACAGAACAAGCCATGGTAGTAGATCGTAATGTACAGCAACTGGCAATACGAGAACTTAAGAAAAATGGGGCATACCTGCTAAATGAACAAGAAAAAACTTTTTTAGAAAAAGTGATTTCCCCGCTTCCTGGAAAATTAAATCCTACTATCGTTGGACAAAGTGCACTAAAAATTGCGGAAATGGCAGGAATCTCTGTTCCTTCAGATACAAGGATTTTAGTGGCTGAAGAAACAAGAGTTGGCAAGGATGTACCTTTCTCTATAGAAAAGCTTTCACCCATCCTAGCTCTATACACAGCGGATAGTTATTATCAGGCAAAAGAAATATGCTTAAGCTTGCTAAACCTTGGCGGGAGAGGACATAGTTTATCCCTGCACACGAATGATGACAAGGTAGCAAGGGAATTTGCCCTAGAAATGCCAGTTTCAAGGTTGATGGTAAACACGCTCTCCTCGATTGGGGCGGTTGGTGCTACAACTGGACTCGTGCCATCACTGACACTTGGCTGTGGCTCTTTTGGAGGCAATATTACTTCAGACAATGTATCTGCCAAGCATTTAATCAATATAAAAAGAATGGCATATGGAACGAAAGAGGTTATCATTCCAAAGCCAGGCAATCAACCTAGTCATACAAAATCAGAATCAACCGAAAATGTATCAGAAATTGTTGAACAGGTATTAAAACAAGTAAATCTCGCAGGAAATGTAGATCCAAATTTGATTTCTGAAATGGTGAATCAAGTTTTAAAAAAATATCAAATGAACTAATAGGAGGAATGGACAATGGCAAGAGAGTTAACAGCATTAGGAATGGTTGAAACAAAAGGGTTAGTGGCATCAATTGAGGCAGCTGACGCAATGGTAAAAGCGGCAAACGTCAACCTAATTGGAAAAGTTCAGGTTGGAGGAGGCCTTGTAACTGTATTTGTACGCGGGGACGTAGGTGCGGTAAAGGCAGCAACAGATGCTGGTGCTGCAGCTGCACAACGTGTTGGAGAGCTTTTATCTGTACACGTCATTCCACGTCCACACAATGAATTGGAAAGCATTTTACCAAAATTAGAAGCTGAACTCTAATCTTTAGCTTACTAGGTTAGGAGCATAAGTGATGAATAAACAGGCCATTCAAATGATCGTGGAAGAGGTCATTCAGCAATTTTTGAATAAAAATTCAATGACTCGTAACATCCCGATGGCTGTTTCTGCCCGACACTGTCATGTAAGTCAAAGTGATTTAGACGTCCTATTTGGTAAAGGATATGAATTAACTAAAAAAGCTGATTTGTCACAACCAGGTCAGTTTGCTGCAAATGAAACGGTGATGATTGTCGGACCAAGGGGTTCTATTGAAAAGGTCAGAATTCTTGGTCCTGCCCGTTCGCTCACTCAAGTAGAAGTAAGTAAAACAGATTCGGTTAATTTGGGGGTAAAACCTCCGATTCGTGAATCTGGAAATATTAAAGAATCTGCTTCTATTACACTAGTAGGCCCAAAAGGAAGTATTTTTAAAAAAGAAGGTCTTATCATAGCCCAGGCACACATCCATATGACACCTGAAGATGCTTTGAATTTTGGTGTGGAGAATGGAGAATATGTACGGATTAAAACGGGCGATGAACGTCCTATATCCTTTGAAAAAGTACTCATTCGTGTGTCTGCTAGATATAAGTTGGAGATGCATATTGATACGGATGAAGCGAATGCAGGTCTGATTACTAGCGGAGATATGGGTATTCTAGAGAGATATGGGGAAATGGACGATGTAAAGAAGGAAAGTTTTGTCAAACTTCCCGAAAAGCAAACGGCTATTGAGCAACTTAATGAACCAGTAGTCTTTGAAAATAAGCTTTTATCACAAAGAGATGTACAAACATGGAAGGACCACACAATTACGATATATAAGCGTACAATCGTAACCCCTTTAGCACGTGATACCGCAAGAGAGTTAGGGAAAACCATCAAGGTAATTGACTAACGATGGGAGATGATTTTTTTGCAAGTAGGTACAGTAATCGGAAATGTATGGGCGACTAGAAAGGAAGACCATTTAACTGGATTGAAATTTTTATTTGTGCAGCCAGAGCTTCCTAACGGATCGCCAATTCAAACCCCCTTTATTGCTGTAGACCGAATAGGTGCAGGTGTTGGGGATAAAGTGATGGTAACTTTAGGTAGTGCTGCAACGAATATGGCAGTAGAGACTAGTCTACCTATCGATGCACTTATTATCGGTATAATTGATTCGATAGACGTTACGGGAGGTGCCGAGCATGGCGAAGGCATTAGGAATGATTGAAACGAGAGGGTTAATTGCCTCCATCGTGGCTGCAGATGCAATGGTAAAAGCGGCTGATGTCAGGCTCATAAAGAAAGAAAAGGTAGATGCAGGTCTTGTGGCTGTTTTAGTGGAAGGGGATGTAGGCGCCGTGCAAGCTGCCGTTGATGCAGGCAAGTATGCAGCAGCTAAGGCAGGAGTGCTGGTTTCCGCACATGTGATTCCACGACCTGATGATGGTGTAGGAGTGATTCTCGCAGAGCAGCCAAAAAAGGATCAAGAAATATTAAAAACAAATAAAAAAAATACAAAAGCAAAATCGATTTCATCTAAAGTTGATTCGACACAGGAAGAACCTCCAAGCAACTAAACCATTAATCTAAAAAGCTACTATGAGTAATAGAAAATGGGGGAGAAAAAATGGCTTTCAAACGGAGAAAAATAGCAGTTATCGGAGCAGGCTTTACCGGTGCAACAGCTGCATTGATGCTTGCTCAGAAGGAATTAGGTGACGTGGTTCTAGTAGATATTCCATCTCAAAGTGATCCAACCAAAGGGAAAGCACTTGATATGTTAGAAGCAAGTCCTGTGCAAGGATTTAATGCAAATATTACTGGAACGTCAAATTACGAGGATATCCTAGATGCTGACTTAGTGCTTATTACGGCAGGGATTGCTCGGAAACCGGGAATGAGCCGTGACGATTTAGTGTCAACAAATGCTAAAATTATCGAGCAAGTATCAGAAAACGTGAAAAAGTTTGCGCCTAATAGTTACATTATAGTTCTAAGTAATCCGGTGGATGTAATGACGTATGTATGCTATAAAACGACCGGGTTTCCAAAGAATCGTGTAATTGGTCAATCAGGTGTATTAGATACAGCCCGTTTTAACACATTTGTAGCCCAGGAATTGAATGTATCAGTTGAGGACATTTCTGGGTTTGTACTTGGTGGTCACGGGGATGATATGGTACCTTTAGTACGCTTTTCCTATGCTGGAGGAATCCCACTGGACAAAATTCTCCCACCGCATCGGATTGAAGCAATTGTAGAAAGAACGCGTAAGGGCGGCGGCGAGATTGTCAATTTACTTGGACAAGGAAGTGCTTATTATGCTCCTGCCGCATCAATGGTCCAAATGGCAGAGGCCATACTTAAAGACAAAAAGCGCATTTTACCATCCATCGCTTATTTAGAAGGTGAATATGGCTATCATGATCTTTATTTAGGGGTTCCGACCATTCTTGGAGGAGATGGAATAGAAAGTATTATTGAGATCCCGCTAACTCCTGAAGAGAAATCTGCATTAGATAAATCTGCACATTCCGTCCGAAATGTTATGACTATTTTTAACAAGTAGTTCAAGTCTATTAATATTGTAAAATAAGGTATACATTCTCCTAAGTTTATTTTTCAGAAAAAGACCTAACAGTAGAGTAAGCTTTAAATTCAAAAATGTTCTTAAAAGGGGACGATCTTATTGGAGAAGGAAAAGAACCATTTGCATAAAAGTCTCACACCTATTCATTTATGGGGTATTGCTGTGGGTATGGTTATTTCAGGTCAGTATTTTGGTTGGAATTACGGGTTCGAACAAGGGGGAACGATTGGCCTTGCTATTGCAGCACTTATAATTACAGTGTTCTATACAACGTTTATTTTTAGTTATTCTGAGTTATCCACTTCTATTCCACATGCTGGTGGGCCATCTGCTTATGCAAGGAAAGCAATGGGGCCATTTATGGGGTTTGTAACAGGGATAGCCTGTTTACTTGAATTTGTATTTGCTCCACCCGCAATTGCTGTTTCAGTTGGTGCTTACATTAACTTCTTAGTCCCTAGCATTAATGCCGTTTATGCAACAGTTGGGATGTTTATTTTGTTTATTTTAGTCAACCTCATTGGGGTAAAGGGAGCTGCAATCATTGAATTGGTAGCTACCATTATGGCCCTTATCGGTTTAGCAATTTATTATGTAGCAGGGTTACCACATGTACAAACATCTAATATTTTTAATGAAACGGCCTTCTCAAATGGCTGGTCTGGGGTTATGGCAGCAATTCCTTTTGCCATTTGGTTCTTCCTAGCAATTGAAGGCGGTGCGATGGCCGCTGAAGAAGTTCGTGATCCTAAGAAGGATATTCCAAAAGGATTCATTTCAGGAATTTTAACTCTTGGTGTTGCCACGGTTTTAACACTATTCGTAACGGCTGGTCTTGGTGGAGGAACTGGCAAGCCGGCGGATTACCCGCTTCCACAAGCCTTATCTAGTGTGTATGGTGAAGGCAGTATCATTCCTATTACTGTTGCGATTATTGGACTATTTGGTTTAATTGCCAGTTTACATGGAATAATTATTGGATTCTCCCGCCAGACGTTTGCCTTGGCAAGAGCAGGGTACTTACCGAAATTCCTTTCTAACCTTTCAAAAAGAGGCGTACCGCACTGGGGTCTGATTGTACCAGGTGCAATTGGTGTCATTGCTGCTGGTTCTGCTAATTTTGCAAATGCACTAATTATCCTTTCTGTTTTTGGTGCGATTACCATGTACTGCTTAAGTATGGTTTCATTATTTGTGTTAAGAAAGAAAGAACCAAATATGGAAAGACCCTTCAAAGTAAGTTATCCAGTTGTGCCAGCGATTGCCCTTATTTTAGGCGTGTTTTCTTTCTTCTGTGTTGTTAAATACAGTGTTCTAACAACATCTTTACCATTGTTTGGAGTAGAACTTCCATTAGGTTATGTCATTTTATCCATCTTTGGGGTAGCAATTGTCTACTATTTCTTAGTAGGTTCGAAAAATCTACGCCCAATGTCAGAAGAATTTGTATCCATAGAAGATATTACTTCACATGAAGAACTAAAGGATGTTGTAAACAGATAATATCATATAATTTTCAAGTAGATTGAGCAGTCTCTATGAGGACTGCTTTTTCTATTCTATGATTTATAGTGAATATAATCGAATTTTTCAGAATACTTATAGTAATAACTTGACCCATTTAGGTCTTGGTTTAAACCCTATTGAAGGAGGTGACCGTGGATGGAGGTGGTAATAGGTATCGCTCTAGTCATCATTACACTCGCAGTTGGTTCGGCTATCGGCCTGAGAGCGAATAAAAATGTAAGAGCTTTTAAAGAGGAAGAACATGAGATTTTCGTGGGAAGTGATGAAAAAGTCTAAGCACGAAAGGAGATGTATCTATGAAAAATAAAGACCAACAAATGCTGGCTGATAAAAAACAGCTAAATCGCTATGGATATGCACAGGAACTACTTCGTGATATGGGTGGATTTTCAAACTTTGCCATTTCATTTTCAATCATTTCTATTTTAACAGGTGCTGTTTCTCTATATGGCCATGGATTACTGTATGGGGGACCTGGAATGATGGGATTTGGCTGGACCATCGTTGCCTTTTTTGTACTATTAATTGCGGCCTCTTTATCTGAGCTTGCTTCAGCGATTCCAACAGCAGGTGCCTTATATCACTGGGCTGCTGCCTTAAAGGGTACGAGAATTGGCTGGTATACTGCCTGGATCAATTTAATTGGTCAAATCGGAATTGTAGCAGGGATTGATTATTCTGTCGCCTTATTCGCTGATCCACTCCTAGCAACCATCTTCAATTATTCTTCTACCGATACTACCATTCTAATTGTTTTTGGCATCGTCCTCCTCTTACACGGAATTCTAAACCATGTGGGCATTAAAATAGTTGCTAAATTAAATGACTTCTCGGCTTGGTATCATATGATTGTTGTTGCCATTTTGGTCGTAAGTCTTGCCTTTTTTACAAAAGATGGTCTGCAGCCACTTGACTATTTATTCCAAGTTGGAACAACCTTCTCTGATAAGCCCTATTTTCTTGCCTTTTTAATCGGATTATTGCAAGCACAATGGACCTTTACAGGCTATGATGCATCTGCTCATACAATTGAAGAGACGGTTCACCCAAGGGTAAGGGCACCCTGGGGAATCTTTAACTCAGTTGCTTTTTCGTTTGTTTTTGGTTTTATCATGCTCTCATTTGTTACTCTTTCCATTCATGATGCGAATGGTGCGGTAAACTCAGATAATGCCTTCATCTACGTTATCAGCCAAGCGTTAGGTGGTACGTTTGGAAATATTGTTCTTTGGCTCGTTACCTTTGCCATGTTCTTTTGCGGTCTCTCATCAATTACTTCCTTTTCACGCATGATGTATGCCTTTTCGCGAGATAAGGGAATGCCGTTTAGCAGGCACTGGGCGGAAATTAGCCGAAAGTATCGGACCCCTGCGAAGGCAATTTGGCTTTCGGTTATTCTTTCTTTTGTCTTAGCTTTAATCGATTACATCACCAAGTTAATCAATCCAAATGTAGGGTACTCTACAATCGCGTTTTTAACTGCAGTGAGTGTAGTTGGTTTATATGTGGCTTACGGAATTCCTATCTTTCTGAAATTAAGGGCCGAATCAAAAGGGATCTTCTTACCTAAACATTACGGTCCTTGGAGTTTAGGTAAATGGAGCAAACCAATTAATGTGATTAGTTTAATCTGGATTCTCTTTATATGTATCATCATGGTGATTCCACCAAATCAAATGGCTGCTTACGCCATAGGAGGCATGTTTGTCATTCTAATCTTCATGGACTTGGGTTATTACAAAAAACACTTTAAAGGACCTCAAGCTGCACTAGAAAAATCAGTTGAAGAAATCAAAAGATTGGAAGAAGAATTCGAACATGAAAACGAGTAGGATAACGAAAGAAGTGCCCTTTTTGGAGTAGGGCACTTCTTTTTGCTTTATCGATAGTGTGCTTGGTTTTTGTATACATATATTTTCTCTGCAATAATGCTGAGGAATATCCCAATCATGAATGGAACTAATGAGCCAGTTTCAACTGAGAAACCATTTGCACTTTCCTCATATCTATGATGAAACATTAACCATTCTATCTTAAAGAGATGCCCAATTGCATACAAAAGGCCAGTTGCTATTACAAACGTAGAAAAACCGACTAGAAATTTCTTAAACTTCATATTTACCCTCCATTCTGTTTATGAAAAATAAATATTATTCAAGTGCTTTGTTAACCGCAGCAAGAGCGTGAATAGAAGCTGTGTCAAATAATGGCACATTAGTATCCTCTTGTTTTATTAATAAACCTATTTCAGTACATCCAAGAATGATTCCCTCTGCTCCGTTTTCAATTAGGTTATTAATGGCACTCTTATATGAAGTTTTTGATGATGGAAGAATTTTACCTAAACATAATTCTTCGTAAATTATGGTATTTATTATTTCTCTTTCCTGGTCAGTTGGTATAAGAACCTTTAATCCTTGGGCTTCTAATCGTGATTTGTAAAAATCCTGCTCCATCGTATACTTGGTGCCAAGCAAACCAATTGTCTTCAACCCATGCTTTTTAATTTGGGTAGCCGTTGCATCAGCAATATGTAAAATTGGGATATTAATGTTTCCTTGGATGGCATCTATAACTTTATGCATGGTATTGGTACAAATGATAATAAAGTCGGCACCGCTTTTTTCTAGACTTTTTGCTGCATTAGCTAATATATCTCCTGCTTTTTCCCAATCTCCTTTAGATTGGCACTTTTCAATTTCCGCGAAATCAACACTGTACATGATGGAATAAGCCGAATGCAATCCACCTAATCTCTTTTTGACTTCCTCGTTAATGATACGATAATACTCGACAGAAGACTCCCAGCTCATCCCGCCTATTAACCCGATGATTTTCATAGATTCACCCCATATTTTTCTATATAATCAAAAGACGTTCGAAGATTGAAAAAGTTTCATTTTCCCACAAAAATCCCCTATTTGAAACTTTTTAGAATGATCAAACGTCTGTTTTCTCAGAGTATCATTCTAGTTTAACTAAACAAGGGGGGAATGAAAATGAAAATAGCAATTGTTTGCTTTGATGATTTTACTGATATAGACGTATTTTTGCCATGGGATTTGCTAAACCGTGTTCGATTAGTTGGTGGATTAGATGATTGGAAGGTACAGCTATTAGGTACAGAGCCAACCCATATTTCCATGGCTGGATTACGTATTCCCATGACAGGTACGATTTCTGAACTTACTTTGGCAGATGCTGTTATTTTTGCAAGTGGAAAAGGTGTCCAAAAACTGTATAGGAATCAAGATTATATTAATCGTTTAAAAGTAAATCCTGAAAAACAACTGATTGGCTCCATGTGTTCTGGTGCTTTGTTGTTAGGAGCGAAGGGCCTACTGTCCGGTAAAAAGGCAACTACATATCCAACAGTGGTTGAACAGCTAAAAGAATTTAATGTGGAAGTGATTGAACAGAGCTTTGTTAACTCTGGTAATGTATCAACAGCAGCAGGCTGTTTTGCTGCTCAAGAGCTTTCCGCATGGATTATCAAGACTCTAATAAATGAAGAAATGGTTGATACTGTTTTAGAATCCGTCCAACCTGTTGGTAAAGGGCTTAGTTTTATTTAGAAATAAAGTCAGATTGGCTCTCCAATCTGGCTTTTTTAATGGGAAAAAGTTATTTTATTATCTTTACTTAATGTATTACTAGAAGAATAGTATTTTAGTGCCCATAGTACAAAGATAAACATCAGTGCAGGGATGATATAGTTGAGGAGATTGGAAAAGGCAGTTTCGTGCCCAGTTTCCTTAACGATAAAAAGAGCACTTCCGGAATTACCAACTAGACCATAGAAAAGACCGTAGGCAATATTTAATCCATAATGGAGCCCTGTATCTGCCCATATTGATCCCGTTTTATAGTATGCAAGAGTTAAAGAAAGGCCTAAAATAATTGAAAAGATACTATTGCTGATGCTAAATCCTGCATACCAATAATCATCAAGTGCATAAATTAAAATACTTATTATAAATACCCAGACAATGTGAATCTTATCTTTTAATATATTGACAACATAGCCTCTGACAATTAAATCATTAATTAGAGATCCAACTAAATAACCAACAAAGACTTCCACAACAGGCATGATTACATTTACTGGGCCGTGAACGCCTACAAACTCTAAGTCACCCACATAAAATTGTATGCCGAACATAACCATCCAAAATCCAAAGCCTATCAGAAAGCTAATAAAAAAGTTCTTTTTCCAGCCTGGATGAAATACCATTCCCAATCCTTTTAATCCATCTAATCCAACCCATTTAGAAATATAGAAAGCTAACGGAAAGAAGAGTAGAGTGGACCCAAATTGAAGATATGGATTTCCAAGCTGAACGGGAATTAAATTAAAATACAAATCTAAAATAAGAAAACCAATTATGCCTTTTAAAAAGTTTTTAATTAAAATACACCTCCATGAAAAAGTAGTGAACTAGTTAATTTTACCTTTTTTAAAGGTAAAATCAACCAGTTTTCTAAACCTTTTTGTCATCCTAACTTATGAGCACATTTTATTCGTTTTCAATCAACATATGTTACTATGAAGTATTAGCAAAAAAATACGGTATGAGTATAGATCAAGCGAAACAAGCTAACCAGGGAGTTGGACAGCAGGCAGCTACAGTTGGATTAACTTTCAATTTTGACGAAATGAAGCCAACGAATACGTTTGACGCACATCGCTTGGCAAAATTGGCGAAAGTAAAAGGGAAGGAACCACTGGTTTCTGAAAAGCTTCTTCAAGCTTATTTTACTGAAGGAAAAAATATCGGGGATTTGGAAACCTTGATTGCTGTAGCTGAGGATGCAGGCATAGACCGAGGTGACGTTTTACACGTTTTGAATGACAAAAATGCATATGCCAGCGAAGTTCGTTCAGATGAATCACTTGCCCAACAATATGGTGTACGCGGTGTTCCGTATTTTGTACTAAATTCAAAGTACGCGATATCTGGGGCACAGCCACTTGAGACATTTAAGGGTGCCTTGCAAAAAGTTTGGGAGGAAGAAGCACCTAAACCAGTGTTTCAGGACTTATCGACAGCGGAAGATGTAAGCTGTGTAGATGGCAGTTGTGCAATTCCTGATAAAGATTAATCTAAAAAGAAGAAGAGGGGAATCCATTCATGGAGTCACCTCTTTTCTTTATATAGACGTTATCGTCTTCGTACTCTTAATTTCCACATGTTTCCATTATCCCAATAGCTTTTCGTTTGATGATTGCTGCGGTGGCTGCTCTGCCAACAAGATTTTATTTTAAAGCATTTGGTTGGATATCTTCTTGTCGTACAGCGCTTAGCAGATGTATGCCTTCTTGTTGTGTGTCTACTTGAATGCCGAGTAGTACTTCGACTAGAAGATGAAGTGCGACGATTACGGCTTGGTCCTCTAAACATGAAGTCTCCGAAACCACCACGTCTTACCTCATCTGCAGCCCTTTGTATTTCCTCTGATGAAAATTCACTCATTTTAGCACCTCCTTTAAATATAGAAAAGGGAGTACGTTTGCTCATTATACATATACCTATAAACCTCACTCTTCTTTTACCAATTTACGTTTGTTGAGCTATTTTTGAATGAGAAAAAAGCCTATAAAAGGAAAAATTGCTATCCAATCGTGACCACTACTCCTTTTTTTTCATACGAATAAAAGAAGGAGGAATAAAAATGGACGAGGTGACAAAGGTACCTGAGTATAAACTTTTTATTAATCCCAATGATCTAAAGGAACTAAAGAGGGATATATGGAATGATGAACCTGTACCTGGACAGTTAACCATTGAAGGTAAGAGGCTAGAGATTGATTTAAGCTATCGAGGATCTCATATCAGAGACTTGGGGAAAAAATCCTATCAGATCGCTTTCTATAAACCTAATAACTTTAGGGGTTCAAAAATTATTCATTTAAATGCAGAATATATGGATCCCTCACTCATACGTAATAAATTATCCTTTGATTTCTTTTCCGACATTGGTGTTTTATCACCAAAATCCAGACATGTTTTTTTTACACATAACGGTAAATCGGAAGGAGTTTACTTGGAAATTGAGTCAGTGGATGAAGATTTCTTGCGAAAAAGAAAGTTACCAAAAGGCAGCATTTTTTATGCCCTAGATGGTGACGCGAATTTTTCCCTGATGAGTGAATTAGACAAAGAAACCAAAAAATCGTTACTGTTGGGTTATGAAAAAAAATGTGGAGACAGACAAGAAGATTATTACTTAGAAGAAATGATCTTTAATATTAATACATTATCTAATAGTGAATTCGAAAGGGAAATACAAAAATATGTAAATGTGGATAAATATCTACATTGGATTGCAGGAGTAATCTTCACTTCGAACTATGATGGATTTGTTCATAACTACGCTTTGTATCGAAACGGAGAGACTTGCCTTTTCGAAATCATTCCTTGGGATTATGATGCAACATGGGGAAGGGATGTGAACGGAAAACCGATGGAAGCGGATTATGTTCCAATAGACGGGTTTAATACATTAACGTCAAGAATTTTGGGCGTAGATTCTTTCCGAAAACAGTATGTAAAATTGCTTAAAGAAATTATGACACAGCAATTCACATTAGACTATATGGTTCCAAGGGTGGAACTGTTGCTTCAATTGATTAGACCATATGTTTTGAAGGACCCATATAAAAACAAAGAAATAGAACAATTCGATAAAGAAATGGATGTAATAAAGGAATATATTAATGGAAGAAGGAATTACCTTAAAAGGATGATGGTAAGTTTAGAATAAAAGTGTTAGGAATATTGAAAACAATGGATAAATTTGATAATTTTGTATTATGGGATTCTTATAAACTTGCCATCCAAATTGCTGGATGGTTTTTTGGCTGGTAAGAAGTATAGAAAGGTGAGTAGAAGAAATGAATATTTTCTATGAATTACATAGAGACATCCCTAGAGAGGGTCCTGGAAACAATGAATCAACGAGGAAAGCATATAGAATCATTGAAAAGTACGTGACGAAACCATTTATTTTAGACATAGGGTGCGGACCTGGAATGCAAACGCTTGAGATTGCTTCGCTAACGAATGGAACCATCTTGGCCACAGATGTAAATGATGGGTTTTTAGAAGGACTCAATGAGGTAGTAAAACAAAGAGGTTTATCAAGTAAAATATGTGTCGAAAAAGCAAACATGAAGTCGTTGCCTTATAAGGAAGGGCAATTTGATATCATCTGGTCAGAGGGAGCTATTTTCATTATCGGATTTGAAAATGGTTTAAAGGAATGGAAGAAATATCTAAAAGCAAATGGAATTTTAGTGGTTTCGGAGCTATCTTGGATTAAGGAACACCCACCGAAAGAAGCGGCAGAGTTTTGGAGGAATGCTTATCCTGGCGCAGCATCCGTTCAGGAAAACACACAGAAGGCGGAAAAGCTAGGCTATGAAGTGATTGAAACGTTTGTCTTGCCGGAATCTGGATGGTGGGACCATTACTATACTCCATTAGAAGAAAGAATCAGCATGTTTAGAGAAAAGTACAAGAATGATCAAGAAGCATTAAACAAATTATCAGAATTTCAAACGGAGATAGATTTGTACAGAAAGTACTCTGATTACTACGGATATGTATTCTATCTATTAAAAAGGGACAGTCCCCCGCTGCTTTAAAGGAGGGCACTGAAAATCTTTCGATTTTTATTTTCATTACAGTCCAACAAATAAAAAACCGACCCTTCTCCTATTATTTTGGAAGAAAAGGTCGGCTTTTTTCTTAATTTTGCCCCTGAACTCCTACTTTTTACCCTAGGAGCTTTAGTATCCTCTTAAGATTTACAGTGAATATTGCCATGGCACCTTGTAATTCCATGCCAACTAGACCCGAGGATAATGAAACATTATACCCGTGCCGGTGTTTTAATTCGCTATTTTTAGCCTCTATTTTATACCGTTCTTTTGACTTTTCTTTGAAATATTCACTTTCTTGAAAGTTTGCCTGTCCCTGGTGTTCATCTGATTTAATCGTTACATTGTAAGTTTTACTTTTCGCACCATCTTTATAACATCCCTCTCTAAAAGGGCAAACTTTACATTTCTTAATATCAAAGTAATAGGTATCACGTGGATTTTTCTTCTCGTTTGATCTGTTCTTTTTTTCTTTTCGGATTGCCATATGTCCTGCCTTACAAACATACATGCCAGCATCTTTATTAAACTGAAATTCGTCTTCCTTTTTTCGAGTTCCTTGAGTGATATTTGGATTTAATTTGGCTACCAATTTAATATCGTTTTCAGCGGTATAAATGATATTATCTTTTTCAGAATAAGCAGCATCGCCAATCACGGTTTCAACTTCTATCCCTGCTTTCTCACTTTTCTCAATGAGAGTTTGAAGTTGTTTGCCATCATTTTTTTCACCGGTTGTAATAACCGCTGCAGTGATGATTCTTTCTTCACTTAAAGCCAAGTGTGTCTTATAACCAAAGAAAGCAGAATCAGCACTCTTATGACCAACTCTGGCATCTTGGTCCTTCGAACTCTGAAGTCGCTCAATATCATCCTCAACGGTCTCTTTCAGTAGATTTAATTGTTCCTTAACCTTTGGATACTGGATAAGGTTTTCTTCCTTCTCAATTACATGGATTAACTTCTGAGAATAAGTGATTTCGTCCTCTAGTACATCCGTCATTGTTTTGGCAGGGAACTTCTCCTTCATGGTTTCATCAACCTGATAAACAGCTTTCCTCAGCTTTTTGGAACGGTCCATAAGGACCTCTTTTGGCGTCATCTGGTTGTATCGGGCTTTTGTATGGGTAGCATCGACTATGATAGATTTACTCTTGATAATCTCTTTTTCAATGGCTATTTCGACTGTCTTATTGATAAGTAAGTCTAAAAGTTTGACATCTTGAAGCCTGAGCTTCCGAAACTTGGTCAATGAGCTTGGCTCAATCACAGATTCCTCAGGTGTCATATCAAGGAAATATTTAAAAGACATATCGTATTTTGAACGTTCAACTATATCCACATCGGAAAGATCATGGATAGTTTTTAACAATAAATATTTAAACATGCGAATAGGATCGATGGCGTTCCGGCCATTATCAAGACAATAATTATCTTTAATTTCATCATAGACGAAAGAAAAGTCGACAAGATCATTGATCTTGCGCAACATGTTATCCGCAGGAATGATTAAATTGTATAGGTCCATATAGGGACTAAACCTCATAGATTGTTGTTTTGATATCACCGGAAACACCCACTTAAATTAGATATCCTAATTATAAATCAAAAAAGACAAAAACCCTCGAAAAACATGAGAGTTTCTGCCTTATAGTTTAAAGGGACTTTTTCAGTGGCCTCGCTTTAAAGCGCTGGGGGACTGTCCCCGTTTTTTACTTTAGTTCCCTATGAAACGTGAAGTCGTTTGCATTAAGGGGGGATGTTGGGTTTTGCTCTTTCATTTGTTTCTTCTTCTTTGATCTTTTCTTCTTCGACAGGATGCCTAAGGAGTTAATGTCTAATGCTTCATCTAGTTCTTTCTTAATCATGTTAATAATGAGGATTAAGATAAAGTAACAAGCGAGCGGGATTAGTACCACCCAAGGCGACATATAGAATTCACGGTAATTCTGTCCAACCAGACCGGCCCATTCCTTAGATATGGAATTCAGAAGGGGCAATCCACGGACCTCTTCTTTTGAAACTCCCCCTATGTATACCTGAAATGCACCTAAATACATCATAAGTACAAGTGTCCCAAGCAACTGCTGAATAACCATCAATAGCCCATAAGAAGTTAAATAAGGTTTAATCTGGGTCTTAAGAACATGAAAATGATTCCCACCCATTAAATACGAACACTGGATAAATGTTTTCTTTTTTAATTCATCAACAATGTCTACAGTCATAAACAATACGGAAGGAATCCCCATTATCACAAGAATGATAATCTGATAGATCATTACACTATAAATGGAATCTTTAATATAGTTTGTTGAAACAGGATACATCAGCACTAAAGTAATTAGGATAGGTGGTACTAAATTGAAGACAACTAGGAAATCCTTTACAAGTGGAAGCAAACGTTTCAACCATAAGGAAAATAATAATCCGAGGACGCTGCCGATTAACACTCGAAAAAGGGTGACACCAAAAGCAGTTAATAGTGTGAATTTTGCCCCGTAAATCATCATATAAAGAATATCTGCACCATTCCGATCAGAGCCTAGAAGGTAATGAGAGGACGGTGGGATAGGAGGTACTCCGATTAAATTTCCTTTTTTATCATATAGATAGGTTACCTTATTAAAATCCGCAGGTCCAAAGTATGGATATAGTAAACTGGCAATAAGAATGATACTTAGAATAGACAATCCAACAATGGTCTTTTTATATTTTTGAAGTTTCATACACTGCTAGTTCCTTTTCTATTTTTTGACATCATTACAATTTTAGCAATGATATTGGCGATAATAACAGGTACAGCAAAAAGGAGAAAACCAAAAACAAAAGAGATGGCTCTTGTCCCATACATGGAACGTAACACATCCACATACCCATGTATGTTAAATAAATACTCAACTACTATAATACTTGATAATAGAAACCAAATAACGGTTCTTAGGTGGATGAGTAATAAAGGAATAATGTTGCGGATGATATGTTTCATGTAAATGGTTTTTAATGGCGTCCCTTTTGCTATTGCAAATAATACATAATCTTGTTGTTCTTCATTCGCAAACTCTCTTAATAAAAATTGGACTAAGAAAATAGTAGGTACAAAACTAACAATAACAATTGGCATGAAATATGGCTCGGTATAATTCCCTCCGTATAATTGAAAAAGCTTTATATGAAAAGTCTTATATAAAAATATCACTAGATATTGAAGTAAGAAGACTATGAGTAAATCTGGTGCTGTCGTTGTAAAATCGATAAAACCGCTTAGCCGCTTCCGAAAAGATAGGGGCATCAGCATAATGGTGGTGGCCGCAAACATCCCAATCAATATGACTATAAGAAGAGAAACGGATAATATAGTCATTGTATAAAAATACTTTTCCATACCATCGCCTTCAAAAAACCTTAATATGGAAGGATATTGATCGACATGAACCAACCAAGTTAAGTTGTTTAAGACATATTCCTTATATTGGCTAAAGTGAAATTCAATGCTCTTATGATTTACATTGAATACAAATAGAATTGGAATGTTTAATAAACAAATAAAGCCAGCAAGCATTGCAATCAATCTCACTGGAAGATAGGCTACTTTTTTTATCAACCCACTCATACCTTTCTAAATATTTCTAATTGCAAGAATAAATATATCCTACATTCAGACTAATTTCCACAATGTTGTAAAAAAGAGTGTCAGCAAAACGTTAAAAGGATGGGTAAATTCACAGCAGAAATAAAACCTACTAGAATAACTATAAATCTTATAGGTAAAAATATTTTCTTCGTATACAAGAACTTCATTCCCTTCCTCCAATTTTTTCCGTATTTACAAATATATCGCAGGAAAACAACAAATTCCACAATTTAAAAAATTTTATAAATATATCCTCAAACCCTGTAACTATCTAACTGAATCTTTCGTCTATTAGGAATGCGGAAAGAACTCAAATATTTACATAAAGGATGTTGTTATGAGAGGTTTAAAGATCATTAAAAGATTGTTCTTCCTTATTATCCAATGTCTTGTCGGGGTTGAAGTATTAATAATAATCGCTGTTTTCCCGGAATTATTTAAAAATTTAACTTTTAATGGAGCACCATTCCTCCAAGCTGCTTATGACTTGAATATAAAACTGTTTACATTTGGGGATTTTTTATTGAGGGATCAGAAGAATTCTGTATTTCCGGTTATTTTTTATAAATACATGGATTCGATGAAAATGTTAGGTTTAAGCTTTTTAACAGCCTGTTTGATTGCCTTCATCATTGCGTATGTGGGTCTTATATTTTTCAAAAGTAAATTAAAGTATATTAAAAGTTTCCTAGAGATCCTCGAGTCTATACCTGACCTAATGATTATTTTGTTACTGCAATTTGCGGTTATCATAGTTTATAAGAAAACGGGTATTAAGCTGGCCCAAGTTGTTTCCGTAAGAGAAGAAGCGATTCTTCTCCCAGTCATCAGTTTAAGTGTCCCTATCAGTCTATACATAACAAAAGTACTAATTCATTACATTGAAGAAGAATTAGAGAAGCATTATGTCATGCTGGCGAAAGCAAAGGGCTTTACCTTTTCATATATCCTAAATGTCCATGTACTTAGAAATATTGCGGATGGCATGTTCGGAACATCAAAAATGATTTTCTGGTCTATGCTTTCAACTTTATTAGTGATTGATTACTTGTTTAATATGAATGGCCTGCTTAGAGTGATGTTAACGGCGGTAGATCCATTTATTATCGGGTGCATCTTAATTTTTATTCCATTTTTTGTTATTTTTCGGATTTATGAATGGGTGAGTTTTGAAAACAGAAAGGATACACAATAATATGCTGGTATTTTTGCTAAAGAGGAAAAGGTTCTTATTCAGTGCTATGTTTCTAATCGTACTCTTTACTGGGAGTATTCTTAATACTTTATTGAATGATGGGCAAATCAGGCAGATTAGGTTTCATGCTGATGAAAAGGGGAATATTGTGGATCGTCCCCCTTATGCGCCATTGACCGAGTATGTATTAGGTTCTGATTCTTTTGGCTATGATCTTGTACATATGATGGTGGAGGGGGCAAAATGGACAATAGGTATTACTATTGCAATCGTCATTCTCAGGATGTTATTTTCAATTATATTGGCGTCCTTCATTTATCCTTTAAACAATCGGATATATAACTGTATAAAAACTATTTTCGAACCATTCTCGGTTGTACCTCAGACCATTATTGCATACTTTATTTTGTTTAGCGTTTTGTGGATGCCACTTGATGGCTTTCATACGCCCTTTTGGTTACGAGCATCTTTTGAGGTATTTATTTTAGTCGCTCTTGCCATTCCGAGCTTAACCATTCATATATCGGGTGAAATGAGGCATGTTGAAAAAGAAGATTTCATTGAAGTCTCAAGAACACTAGGTTCTACTAAGCGCTATATCTTTTTTAAACATATAATCCCACATGTGTATGAAAAATGGATCATATCATTTGGCCAACAATTTATTCAGACTTTACAGCTTCTCGCTCATCTTGGATTTATGAAGCTATTTTTTGGAGGTACCCACTATCCAGACGATGATACGCCTCCTCGAACAATCTCTTTTGAATGGTCAGGCGTGATTGGAGGAGATATCAGTTATCTTTATTCACAGCAGCCCTGGATTATCTTAGTACCAATCGGATTCTTTATTGTTACGGCCATTAGTGTTGCACTAATAAACCAATCAGTTAAAGCTTATTTTGAAAATAAAACGATGGTTCGTTTAAAAAAAGATAATTAATTGAAGTAAATCGGAAGAGAAGGGAATAGTCTTTATTATGAGGAGGGGGAAAATGCTACGAAATGTTATCATGGTGAGGGATGATGAAGAAAGCGTGAAACAAGCCATAAGAGAAATCCTGCGTTCAAAAAATAAAGGTCATGAGGTGGCTCTTGATTTAACAAGAATTAAAGATAAAACTAGGAAGACTGAAATTATGAAGCGGTTAACAAAATATTAAAGGAGGTTATCTTAATAAAGATGCCTCTTTTTTTTTGAATAATTGTAGGTATTTTGAACTGCTCACAAATTATGCAAATTTTAATAAATATTTACTTTATATTATAGAAGAAACTCGGAGGTAAGATAAAATCTACATAGTAAAAGGCAATGATTTCAAGTACTGGAATCATTGCCTTTTTTTACTGTTTTTTTCAACTATTGCCTCAACCGTTTGAGTACTTTATCTACAAAGTTTGCATGATTGATATCTAAATCCAATATTTCATTTCTAAAGGATTTAAAACGTCCATTCGCTACTTCCAGTGTAAAGTACCCTCTTGGACTTAATAGGTTAATGTCACCAATAATTTTTTTCCCACGTTCAGGATCAAACAAATGAACTAAGTTAGGATTGCTTGGATGGGGTCTGAACATACACCCCTGTTCCACGCAAACTCTTACGATATTACGTACTTTCGGATGTGTGATACTCTCAATTTTCTTATTAACTTCAATGCTGACCATTTTGTATCCTCCTTTCACATCTTAAAAAAATATGCGGGTAGAAGGTGTTTCATTCCGCTTTATGAATTTAATTGTCAGAAACTTTAGTCTTCATGTGCGAGGGATTTAATGATAAACTAATAAAAAATCATTAATCGAAGTGAGGACAAAAATGATAAAAGCCATTTTTTTTGATTTAGATGATACGCTACTGTGGGACCAAAAAAGTGTAAAAGAAGCCTTTGCAGCAACATGTAGATTAGCAGAGGTGAGGTATGGCCTTTCTGCAGATCAACTTGAGGAAGCTGTTCGTGATGCAGCTAGAAACTTATATTCTTCCTATGAAACGTTTGCGTTTACACAAATGATTGGGATTAATCCTTTTGAAGGATTATGGGGTAATTTTTTAGATGATACAGAAGATTTTAAGAAAATGAAAGAAATTGTACCCACCTATCGAAAAGATGCTTGGACATCAGGATTATCAGCAATGGGTATTGATGACCCTGAATTTGGAATGGAGCTAGCAGAGCGGTTTCCACAGGAGCGGCGAAACCATCCATTTGTCTATGATGAAACATTTAAGATTCTAGATGGTTTAAAGGGAAACTATCAACTTCTTCTATTAACCAACGGATCTCCTGATCTTCAAAATACGAAACTAGCCATTACACCTGAATTAGTTCCTTATTTTGATCATATTGTTATTTCTGGTGATTTTGGTCGAGGAAAGCCAGATCCTTCGATATTCGAGCATGCTTTATCAAGTATGTCTTTAAAAAAGGACGAAGTTATAATGGTTGGTGATAACCTGATGACCGATATTCTTGGCGCAAACAGAGCTGGAATAAAAACCGTTTGGATTAACCGTCAGGATAAACAACGAAATGAAGTCATTCCTACATTTGAAATTAAACATTTGGAAGACCTCTATTCTATATTAGAAAAATTAAATAGAAACTAAAAATAATTTGTAAGAGGACACTGCCATACATGTGGGCAGTGTCTTTTTATTAGGATAATCACGAGACATGTTCTTAAAGTTTTCACATTTATAACTATAATAATGATGTTAATCACTATCAGCTAATTAACTTAATGGTAAGTTATTAATGAGATAACTTTAACAAAAGTATTTAGCTACAGTGAAGGAGAGTCCTAAAATGAGTGAAATTATTAATAATCGTGAACAACTAATGACTAAAAATACAGACCGTCTTACCATATTAAAAGGAATCTTCCAAGATCTTCATAACGGAAGAAATTTAGATGAGGTAAAAGCTCATTTTGATGCATTGATTGGGAAAATTACAGTGGATGAAATCACACAGCTCCAGCATGAGTTTTCAAAAGAGGGTAGTATTCCAAAAGATGAGTTACAGCGTATCTATCAGGAACATAGTGCCATTTTTCAAGGTTCAATAGAAAGGGAAAATAATTTGCAAAATCCAGAGGATCTACCAGGGCATCCGGTTCACACGTTTAAACTGGAAAATAGGGAAATTGAAAAGCTGCTTCAACAACTGGTACAAGTCCATGTGGATGAGTTTATAAGAGACGATTCCTCTGATAATATTTACCGCCTTCTGCAGGATATTAATCTCTTAATAGACATTGATAAGCACTACAGCCGTAAAGAGAACTTACTATTTCCTTATTTAGAAAAGTACGGAATCTTTGGGCCAACTACCAATATGTGGAGAATTGATGACTTTATTCGTGATGCTATAAAAGAAGCAAAACAAAAATTAGCAAGCTATCAAGGTGGAAGGCAGGAGGTCCTTGGGGTCCTAAATTTTGTCATCCAGGAAGTAACTGGAATGATATACAAAGAAGAAAACATCCTTTTTCCAATGGCTTTAAAAAATTTATCTGAGGATGAGTGGATTAAAATTGCTCATGAAAGTGATGAGATTGGCTTCTGTTTAACAGTCCCTGCGGAAGAATGGAAGCCAGAGAGAAAAGCCTTAGCTGAGAATGCTATAACCGAAGGATATATTAAGATGGAAACTGGATTTTTATCTTTAAAGCAATTAGAACTTCTATTAAACCACTTACCAGTTGATATTACTTTTATTGATCATGAGGATGTAGTTCGCTATTTTTCCCACGGAAAAGAAAGAATTTTCGCCCGTACAAAAGCAGTTATTGGACGTACGGTTCAGAATTGTCATCCGCCAAGAAGCGTGCATGTGGTAGAAGAATTATTGGAAGATTTTAAAGCTGGGAAAAAAGACAGTGAGGATTTTTGGATTAAGTTCCGAGATAAATATGTATATATTCGTTATTTTGCTGTTCGGGATGAGAAAGGAAGCTATATTGGTACACTAGAATTTACACAGAATATTGATCCGATAAAAGCCATTGAAGGTGAAAAGCGAATTCTCTCCTAAAGGCAATAAATTGAGAAAGTTAAAAAAGGTCTCATCAGCTAATGATGGGGCTTTTTTCCTTTTAATATGTTGATTTGGTGAAAAAATACATTTCTAATTAGAAGTGTAACTTTATTCCTATTTTTAGCGACTATAGTCCTGAAAACAAAAAACATGTTAAATAAGGGGATATGAAAATGGCAAACAAGAAAATATATTTTGTCATAAGCACGGCTGTATTATTCGGACTTTTAACAGGCTGTGGCACAAGTACAAAAACGAATGGTACCAATGTTGGAATCAAAACGGAGAATCAAAAGCAAGAAAAAGTGACCGCAAAATTTATTCCTTCACTTGAAATAAAAGAGGATAACCATGACATGACAGTCAAATATGCAGTTAAAAATATATCCGGCAAAAAACAGACACTAACCTTTTCTAATGGTTTAAAAGCTGACTTTATTGTATACGATCAGAATGGAAAAAAAGTTAAACAATATTCAGAGGAGATTTCCGCAACACAAGCTACGGAAGAAATTTCATTAGAAAATAATAAAGAAATGGAACAAAAATTTACTATATCTGATCTTCCAAATGGTCAATATAAATTGGAGGTTTTTCTGACTTCAAAAGAGGAAAAGGCAAAGACTGAGGCAGAGTTTATAGTAAAGAATTCTTTATATACTAATAGTTCAGGTCAGTATGTAGGTCAAATGGATCCACATACAATAGAAGTAAACGTTGATGGAAATAAAACCGCCTTTCAATTATCAGATGAAGCCATTAAACAATTAACATCGATAAAAGAAGGTGACCAGATTTCGTTTATCTATTCAGAAAAGGAAAGTGGACAAAAAACAATTGAAAGGTTTTTTAAAGAGTCGTAATAAAACGTAAACCTGCCATGCCACCTGTTAGTAATAAGGGTACATGGTAGGTTTTTTCATTTTTAAAACACTTACTCTCTTGAAACGAATATAATCCTCTTATGTTTAATAGGATTACTATATATAGGTATAGTACTACTTTTGAAAAAACAAGGTGCATATTTTGTTTTTTTAATAGAGGCTGATGATAAATGCCGGTGAAAACTTATGTGATAAAAAGGAGGGTGACATGATTAAGGTAAGAAATCTGGTAAAGTCTTTTGGTTCACAAACTGTTTTAACTGATATTAATTTGTCCGTTTCTGAAAAAGAGGTTGTTGTCATTATTGGTGCGAGTGGTTCTGGAAAAAGTACATTACTTCGCTGCCTTAATTTCCTTGAAATGTATGATCAGGGAGAAATCACGTTAAAGGGAGAAACAATTCAACCAACTAGCACCAACCTGAACAAAATTCGTGAAGATGTCGGAATGGTATTTCAACATTTTAATCTTTTTCCACACATGACTGTGTTGGAGAATGTGATGGAAGCCCCTGTGCATGTAAAAGGGATGGACAAGACTCAAGCAAAACAAAAAGCGTTAGTATTACTTGAAAAAGTAGGATTATATGACAAAGCTTCAGCCTATCCGAAAAATCTTTCAGGTGGTCAAAAGCAACGCGTAGCTATTGCACGTGCACTTGCCATGGAACCACGAATCATGCTGTTTGATGAACCGACATCTGCACTTGATCCGGAACTTGTTGGAGAAGTTCTTCAGGTAATGAAGCGGCTGGCAAAAGAGGGAATGACGATGGTTGTTGTTACACATGAAATGGGGTTTGCAAGAGAAGTAGCAGATCGAGTGGTTTTTATGGGGGATGGAAAGATTCTCGAAGAAGCACCGCCGAACGAATTTTTCGTCAATCCCCAGCACGTGAAAGCCAAGCAATTTTTAAATAGTATTCTTTAAAAAATGGAGGGATTTTGTTGAAAAAAAGTTGGATGATTGGATTGATTGTTTCTTTGTTTTTTGTGTCTGTTATGTTGACGGCTTGTGGTAGTTCAAAGAAAAGCAGTGGCAACGAGAAAAAAGAATTTCGTTATGCAATGAGCGGATTGTATAAGCCTTTTAATTTTAAGGAGAATGGTAAATTAGTAGGGTTCGATGTGGAGGTTGGAGAAGCCCTTGCAGATAAAATGGGAATGAAGCCAGTAGCGGTTACAAACCCTTGGGAAACACTTATTCAAGGATTACAGGCTAAGAAATTTGATGCCATTCTTGCCAGTATGACTGTGACGGAAGAACGTAAGAAATCAGTAAACTTTACTGATACGTACTATCGTTCAGGTGCACAGATCTTTGTTGCAGAAGACAATCAGACCATTAAATCAGTTGCTGACTTAAAAGGGAAAAAAATTGGAGTTGTTAAGGCAAGTACGTATAAAGAACTGGCATTACAAAATACAGATCAAGGTAACATTGTTGAATATGACAGTGATATCACAGCGCTAATGGATCTTCCAACTGGAAGACTGGATGCGGTTATTACTGATCAAATGGTGGGGCTACCAATCATCAAAGACGGTGCAATCAAGATTAAGGATGTAGGTGAGCCACTTTCGCACGATGATCAGGCAATAGCGGTCCGAAAAGAGGATAAAGAACTGCTTGATAAATTAAACAAAGCCCTTGCTGAAATTATTAAGGACGGAACCTATGAAAAAATTAGTAACAAATGGTTTGGTCGCAGTATTTTAGGAGAATAGGAGTTCTAAGGGTGTTAAGTATGGGTGTCAGGCACCCTACTGATTAAATAATGAGAGGGTGTTGATCATCGTTCAAATCTTCCTGGACACCTATGATGTATTTATTTCTGCGGCACTACTAACCTTAAGGTTAACCATTACATCACTAATCATTGGGTGTCTTATTGGGCTCATTGTTGCTTTCTTAAGAATTTCTTCAAATAAATGGCTTAATAAATTAGCAACTATTTATATTGGTCTTATTAGAGGAACACCGTTAATTGTCCAAATAGCCATTCTGTATTTTGGAATTGCATCTGTTGTTACCTTCTCGCAGTTCTGGGCAGGTGCTATCGCTTTAGCCATCCATAATGGAGCATACATTGCAGAGATTTTTCGAGGTTCAATCCAATCCATAGACAAGGGGCAAATGGAAGCAGCTCGTTCACTTGGAATGTCCTATCCACTTGCGATGAGAAGAATTATTTTACCACAGGCTTTTAAATTTTCCATTCCTCCATTGGGAAATCAATTTATTATTGGATTAAAGGATTCCTCCCTAGTTGCCTATGTGGGAATGTCAGATTTATGGGGTTCGGGTTTAAGTGAAGCAGCCTCGAATTATCGCCAACTAGATACTTACATGGTGGTTGGTATCTATTATTTAGCTCTTGTCTTGTTATTTTCTTACTTGCTAAGGAAATTAGAGAGACGAATGGATATCGACTCAAAAGAGGCTGTATAAATAACAAAAGGGTCAGAACCTTGATGAGTCTGACCCTTTTTGGTTTATGAATTATTGAATTATCAGAAAAATAGGATAAAAGACATGTGTATAGTGGATATAAAAAGTAGGAAAGGCCTATTCTTAATAAATTTATTTTGATGAGATAATATCATTAAGTAAGCGTTTTCTACTCCTATTTGTGCAAACGTTTGCTCTGAAATAAACTTTTTTGGGGAGGAAAATGAATGAAAGGTAAATCACGGAAGTTAATCAGTTACTTAGCACTTTTAATGTTAATTGTGCAAACGATTGCAGGAACGGCGTTTTTTCATCCGTCGCCAACAAAGGCGGAAGGACGAGTAGTAACGCTAGTCGGTAACCTACAAGATGAACTAGGTGGTTCAGGAGAATGGAATCCGGCTGATCCCGCAACACAAATGAAGCTGCAGGAGAATGGGTTGTATAAACTAACCGGAACACTTCCTGCAGGAAGCTATGAATATAAAGTAGCCATTAACGGTTCATGGGACGAAAACTATGGAGTGAATGGTACTCCTGGGGGGGATAACTATAAGTTTTCTTTAGATAAGGAAACACAGGTTACTTTTATTTATGATGATAGTACCCATCGTGTAACCGTACCAATCGAATTGCCGGATAGTGAGAAACCTAGAATAGTAGGCGATATACAGCCAGATCTAAATGCAGGTGGAGAGTGGTCTCCTAGTGAATCAACTGCCATTTTACAAGATGAGGACCATGATAATCTCTACACCTATATAGCTCAAGTTCCAAAGGGGAAGCATGAATTTAAGGTTGTACTAGGGAACAACTGGGAAGCGCCTGCCTATCCAGATAATAACTTTGTGTTAAATGTCCTAAAAGATGCAACCGTTACATTCTTTTACAACCATGATACAAAAGAAGTTTACACCGATTATGATCCTGGTTTACCTGATGGCAGTGTCCAGGGGGACAAGCTCTACCACAACACATGGGATTCGGCTTTCCGATCACCATTTGGTGCAGTAAAAGCGGGAGAATCAGTCAAGCTCCGTCTTCAAGCTAAGAAGGGTGACTTAACTGGTGCTAAAGTCCAGCTAAAAAACTACAATACTGGTAATACCGTAATGGTAGATATGGAGTACGCCGGTTGGATGGACCAAAAGGGTAAAGAGGTTGAGTTTTGGGAAGCAGACGTTAAACCAGATGTTAAAGGAGTTTATGGTTATAAGTTTATTGCTCGAGATGGCGAAGGGCAGAAAGAGTACGGGGAAGATGTTCAAGAAGGTGGAAAAGGAACCGCGACGGACTCAAATGCGTCCTTATTCCAGCTAACTGTATATGATCCTTCCTTTAAAACACCGGATTGGATGAAGGAAGCGGTAGTTTATCAAATTTTCCCTGATCGATTTAACAATGGGAACAAAAAGAATGATGAAGCAAAGAAAAATGCTCGTGGTTCTGAACCAATAGAGCAACAGGATTGGGAGGATTTGCCTGATAATCCTCGTCTAGAAGGGACAGAAGGGTATAAAGGAGATGCCATTTTCTCTAATGATTTCTTCGGTGGAGATATCGCTGGAATTCAAAAGAAATTGGATTATATCCAGTCATTAGGCGTAAACACACTTTATTTAAATCCGATTGCAGAAGCTGCATCGAATCATAAATATGATGCGGCAGACTACAAGAATGTTGACCCAATGTTTGGTTCACCTGAAGAATTTAAAGCCTTTACGAAAGAATTAAAGAAACGGAAAATGCATTTAATTCTAGATGGAGTGTTTAATCATGTAGGAGACGATTCCATTTATTTTGATCGTTACAGTAAATACCCAACAGTTGGTGCTTATGAGTACTGGTCAGCTATCTATGATCTTGTTAATAAAGGAGTATCAGAAGCGGAGGCAAAAAAGCAAGTAAAAGATAAATTTATCGCTGAAGGACAAACGTTTAGTCCGTACGGCTTCGAAAATTGGTTTAACATTCAAAATGAAAAAGTTGACGGCGTATATAAATATCAGTGCTGGTGGGGTTACGATTCCCTTCCAGAAATCAAATCAGTGACTGGTGAAGCTGTCGACTATTCATCCGAACTCAATAACAAGTCATTTGCGGATTATATTATGTATGATGAAGATTCAGTGGCAAAGTCATGGATTAAAAACGGTTCTTCAGGTTGGCGATTAGATGTGGCAAATGAAGTGGATCCTGAGTTTTGGCGTGAATTCCGTAAAGAACTGAAAACAGGAAAAAAGGACGACCCACTAATTCTGGGTGAAATTTGGGATGATGCTTCAGAATATTTCCTTGGTGACTTATATGATTCGGTAATGAATTACCGTTTCCGAGGTGCGATGATTGATTACTTAAAGTCAGGAAATGCGGAAGGAGCTGAAAATCAGCTCAACGCTGTCTTTGAGGACTACCCTAAGGAAGCATTTTATTCCCTTATGAATTTGATGGGCTCACATGATACAGCTCGTGCGTCGTTTGTTCTGGGAAATGGTACAGACTCGTTTGAGAGAGCAGAGTTTGATAATAACTATAATCCTGAACTAGGAATACAGCGTTTAAAGCTCGCTGCTATTCTACAAATGGGTTATGCAGGTGCACCAACGATTTACTATGGCGATGAAGCTGGTGTCACTGGTTCAAAGGACCCTGATGACCGCAGAACCTATCCATGGGGTAATGAAAACAAAGGTTTAATCAAACATTATCAAACAATTGGAAAAGTAAGAAATGACTTTCATGATTTATTTAGCTATGGTGATTTAAATCATCTTTATGCTAAGGGAGATGTGCTTGCTTTTTCTCGCTCAGATAAAAAGAATGTTGCTATAGTTCTAACAAATCGTGGTAAAGAAGATAAAACGGTTGAGTTGAATGTTGAGGATTTATTGATTAATGGTATTAAGTTTACAGATCAATTAGATAAAAAATACACAATTGTAACCAAAGAAGGAAAGTTAAGCGTGACAATTCCTGCTATGAGCGGACGAATGCTTATATCCGATAAAGGGCAGAACTTAAAACGTCCAGCTTTGGTAACAGGCTTAACTGTAGCAGAAGGAAGTCATACCGCGACACTTAAATGGGATGGCGATGCAAAAAAATATGCCATATATCAAACAACAATTTCCGGAGCTTTTTATCAAAAAGTAAAAGAAACTACTAATACGACAATATCAATTGACGGTTTAGACAATGGCCGAAAATATTATTTTGCTATTGTTGCGCTTGATAAAAACGGTAATGAATCTGAAAAGGTAGAGACTAAGGAAGCTGTTATTCCTCATGTATCGCTAACTTCTGATAATTATAAAATTGATAATGTGACAGCTTTAGAACCAGGAATTATTGATCTCTCCAAGCCGGAAACTGTTACTGCCAATATTTTTGTAAAAGGTGAAACTGAGTTAGAACAAATGGAAGGCCTGCAAGCAAAGCTTGAAGTTAAACAGCCAGGAAGTGAAAAGTGGACCTCAATTAAGGCTGCATACGTAAATCAGCAGGAAACATCAAATGTATTTAGTTCCAACTTCCTGCCATTTAATGTAGGAACTTATGAGTATCGTTTTGCTTTCTCGAATGATTTAGCTCGCAGTTGGGTAACAAGCGAAACAAAGTCAGTTAGCTTTACAAAAGGAGACGATACAACAGCACCTGCAGAAAAAATGACACTTGAACAGCCTCAACAGGAATCTGGTCAGGTCAACCTTTCCTGGAAGGTGGAGGGAGCAAATGACCCGTATATGGTAACAATTGTCCGTGATGGTGAAATGATCGAACAGATATTGGATCTATCAAAAAACTCATTTAGGGATATTAATGTGACCAACGGAAAAACGTATACGTACGAAGTTCGGATCTATGATAAGGCAGGAAATATGGTAAAATCCAACGCTGTTACTATCACACCTGAACTAGTTACAGTAAAAGTAACGTTTAAAGTAAATGCACCAGCCTATACTCCACAAGGTATCTACATTACAATGCCAGGAAGTAAAAACGGTTGGAATACTGGCGCATGGCAGATGACTCGTGCTGGAGCGGTTACAAATGATTATGAATATACGGTGGAAGCACAAGAAGGAGAAGTTCTTACTTACAAATATGTGAAAAATGGTACGTGGGATCAAGAAGGGTTACCGGACCATACTGTAGCAAACCAAACCGACGATGACGTCAGTTATTATGGCTATGGGGCACAAGGTACTGACCTTTCAGTTGTGGTGGCTAACCAAGGCGGTAACCAAATGGTGGTACAAGATAGAATTATTCGCTGGATTGACCTTCCAGTGGTGGTTACATCCCATACAGATGGGCAGACGGTATCAACTGATAGTATTACTTTACAAGGAAATGCCATTAAGGATGGTGTCCTAACAATTAATGGAGAGTCTGTTACCATCAATAGTGATATGACTTTTTCCCATTCAATTAAACTAAATGCTGGTGAAAATAAGTTAAGCATTCATATCGAACCATCAGAAAATAGTAAGGCAGCAAACTTTAAAAATGATGGCGGTGCAATTTCTAAAGCGACTAAAACAATTAATTTTACAATTAATAAGAAATAATAGAAGGCCTTTTTCCTAGTAATAGGAGAGAGGCCTTTTCCTATTATTAATTATAATATTCATCCCTATTAGAATTGGAAAATATTATATATTGAACAGAGAAGGGGGGGATGGTATTATAAGAAAGTTCCCTCACGAAAGGGCCAAACATATTGAGTGAAAAATTATGTATTGACTTAGTGAGATGGATGTAATAAAATTGTATTTATCGCTTCTTTGACAAGCGGATTGTTCTTTGAAAACTAAACAAACAAAAACGTCAACAAACAAAAATATTTCGTTTCTTTATTGAAATGAAGCCAACGTAACAAAATGAGCTAATCAACTTTCTTGGAGAGTTTGATCCTGGCTCAGGACGAACGCTGGCGGCGTGCCTAATACATGCAAGTCGAGCGAACCACTTCGGTGGTTAGCGGCGGACGGGTGAGTAACACGTGGGCAACCTGCCTGTAAGACTGGGATAACTTCGGGAAACCGGAGCTAATACCGGATAATCCTTTTCCTCTCATGAGGAAAAGCTGAAAGACGGTTTCGGCTGTCACTTACAGATGGGCCCGCGGCGCATTAGCTAGTTGGTGAGGTAACGGCTCACCAAGGCGACGATGCGTAGCCGACCTGAGAGGGTGATCGGCCACACTGGGACTGAGACACGGCCCAGACTCCTACGGGAGGCAGCAGTAGGGAATCTTCCACAATGGACGAAAGTCTGATGGAGCAACGCCGCGTGAGCGATGAAGGCCTTCGGGTCGTAAAGCTCTGTTGTTAGGGAAGAACAAGTACCGGAGTAACTGCCGGTACCTTGACGGTACCTAACCAGAAAGCCACGGCTAACTACGTGCCAGCAGCCGCGGTAATACGTAGGTGGCAAGCGTTGTCCGGAATTATTGGGCGTAAAGCGCGCGCAGGCGGTCCTTTAAGTCTGATGTGAAAGCCCACGGCTCAACCGTGGAGGGTCATTGGAAACTGGGGGACTTGAGTACAGAAGAGGAAAGCGGAATTCCACGTGTAGCGGTGAAATGCGTAGAGATGTGGAGGAACACCAGTGGCGAAGGCGGCTTTCTGGTCTGTAACTGACGCTGAGGCGCGAAAGCGTGGGGAGCAAACAGGATTAGATACCCTGGTAGTCCACGCCGTAAACGATGAGTGCTAAGTGTTAGGGGGTTTCCGCCCCTTAGTGCTGCAGCTAACGCATTAAGCACTCCGCCTGGGGAGTACGGCCGCAAGGCTGAAACTCAAAGGAATTGACGGGGGCCCGCACAAGCGGTGGAGCATGTGGTTTAATTCGAAGCAACGCGAAGAACCTTACCAGGTCTTGACATCCTCTGACACTCCTAGAGATAGGACGTTCCCCTTCGGGGGACAGAGTGACAGGTGGTGCATGGTTGTCGTCAGCTCGTGTCGTGAGATGTTGGGTTAAGTCCCGCAACGAGCGCAACCCTTGATCTTAGTTGCCAGCATTCAGTTGGGCACTCTAAGGTGACTGCCGGTGACAAACCGGAGGAAGGTGGGGATGACGTCAAATCATCATGCCCCTTATGACCTGGGCTACACACGTGCTACAATGGATGGTACAAAGGGCTGCAAGACCGCGAGGTTTAGCCAATCCCATAAAACCATTCTCAGTTCGGATTGTAGGCTGCAACTCGCCTACATGAAGCCGGAATCGCTAGTAATCGCGGATCAGCATGCCGCGGTGAATACGTTCCCGGGCCTTGTACACACCGCCCGTCACACCACGAGAGTTTGTAACACCCGAAGTCGGTGGGGTAACCGTAAGGAGCCAGCCGCCTAAGGTGGGACAGATGATTGGGGTGAAGTCGTAACAAGGTAGCCGTATCGGAAGGTGCGGCTGGATCACCTCCTTTCTAAGGATATAAGCTGGACCTATGAGCCAGACAAAACATGTTTGTTTGATTGTTTCTTGTTTGTTTAGTTTTGAGAGTGCAATCTCTCAAAGCTTTTTTTAATCGTTCTTTGAAAACTAGATAATCGTAATGAAGAAGTCAAGTAACACATCGAGTAATCGCCATTTTAGTTTTCTCTCTATTAATTTAGAGAAATAAACCTTTTAGGTTAAGTTAGAAAGGGCGCACGGTGAATGCCTTGGCACTAGGAGCCGATGAAGGACGGGACTAACACCGATATGCTTCGGGGAGCTGTAAGTAAGCTTTGATCCGGAGATTTCCGAATGGGGGAACCCACTGTTCGTAATGGAACAGTATCTTTACCTGAATACATAGGGTATTGAAGGCATACCCGGGGAACTGAAACATCTAAGTACCCGGAGGAAGAGAAAGCAAACGCGATTCCCTGAGTAGCGGCGAGCGAAACGGGACATAGCCCAAACCAAGAGGCTTGCCTCTTGGGGTTGTAGGACACTCAACATGGAGTTACAAAGGAACGGGGTAGATGAAGCGGCCTGGAAAGGCCCGTCAGAGAAGGTAAAAACCCTGTAGTCGAAACTTCGTTCCCTCCTGAGTGGATCCTGAGTACGGCCGGACACGTGAAATCCGGTCGGAAGCAGGGAGGACCATCTCCCAAGGCTAAATACTCCCTAGTGACCGATAGTGAACCAGTACCGTGAGGGAAAGGTGAAAAGCACCCCGGAAGGGGAGTGAAATAGTTCCTGAAACCGTGTGCCTACAAGTAGTTAGAGCCCGTTAATGGGTGATAGCGTGCCTTTTGTAGAATGAACCGGCGAGTTACGATCCCATGCAAGGTTAAGTTGAAGAGACGGAGCCGCAGCGAAAGCGAGTCTGAATAGGGCGAATGAGTATGTGGTCGTAGACCCGAAACCAGGTGATCTACCCATGTCCAGGGTGAAGTCCAGGTAACACTGGATGGAGGCCCGAACCCACGCACGTTGAAAAGTGCGGGGATGAGGTGTGGGTAGCGGAGAAATTCCAATCGAACTTGGAGATAGCTGGTTCTCTCCGAAATAGCTTTAGGGCTAGCCTCACGTAGTTAGAGTCTTGGAGGTAGAGCACTGTTTGGACTAGGGGCCCTCATCGGGTTACCGAATTCAGACAAACTCCGAATGCCAAAGACTTATCCGTGGGAGTCAGACTGCGAGTGATAAGATCCGTAGTCAAAAGGGAAACAGCCCAGACCACCAGCTAAGGTCCCAAAGTTTACGTTAAGTGGAAAAGGATGTGGAGTTGCTTAGACAACCAGGATGTTGGCTTAGAAGCAGCCACCATTTAAAGAGTGCGTAATAGCTCACTGGTCGAGTGACTCTGCGCCGAAAATGTACCGGGGCTAAACGTAACACCGAAGCTGTGGATTGACATCTTAGATGTCAGTGGTAGGAGAGCGTTCTAAGGGCGTTGAAGCTAGACCGTAAGGACTGGTGGAGCGCTTAGAAGTGAGAATGGCCGGTATGAGTAGCGAAAGATGAGTGAGAATCTCATCCACCGTATGCCTAAGGTTTCCTGAGGAAGGCTCGTCCGCTCAGGGTTAGTCGGGACCTAAGCCGAGGCCGAAAGGCGTAGGCGATGGACAACAGGTTGATATTCCTGTACCACCTCTTTATCGTTTGAGTGATGGGGGGACGCAGGAGGATAGGGTAAGCGCGCTGTTGGATATGCGCGTCTAAGCAGTTAGGCTGGAAAGTAGGAAAATCCGCTTTCCGTGAAGGCTGAGCTGTGATAGCGAGGGAAATTTAGTACCGAAGTTCCTGATTCCACACTGCCAAGAAAAGCCTCTAGCGAGATAAAAGGTGCCCGTACCGCAAACCGACACAGGTAGGCGAGGAGAGAATCCTAAGGTGAGCGAGAGAACTCTCGTTAAGGAACTCGGCAAAATGACCCCGTAACTTCGGGAGAAGGGGTGCTTTTTGAGGTGAATAGCCTCGAAGAGCCGCAGTGAATAGGCCCAGGCGACTGTTTAGCAAAAACACAGGTCTCTGCGAAGCCGCAAGGCGAAGTATAGGGGCTGACGCCTGCCCGGTGCTGGAAGGTTAAGAGGAGGGGTTAGCCTTAAAAGCGAAGCTCTGAATCGAAGCCCCAGTAAACGGCGGCCGTAACTATAACGGTCCTAAGGTAGCGAAATTCCTTGTCGGGTAAGTTCCGACCCGCACGAAAGGCGTAACGATCTGGGCACTGTCTCAACGAGAGACTCGGTGAAATTATAGTACCTGTGAAGATGCAGGTTACCCGCGACAGGACGGAAAGACCCCGTGGAGCTTTACTGTAGCCTGATATTGAATTTTGGTACAGCTTGTACAGGATAGGTAGGAGCCTGAGAAGCCGGAGCGCTAGCTTCGGTGGAGGCGTCGGTGGGATACTACCCTGGCTGTATTGAAATTCTAACCCGCACCCCTTATCGGGGTGGGAGACAGTGTCAGGTGGGCAGTTTGACTGGGGCGGTCGCCTCCTAAAGAGTAACGGAGGCGCCCAAAGGTTCCCTCAGAATGGTTGGAAATCATTCGTAGAGTGTAAAGGCACAAGGGAGCTTGACTGCGAGACCTACAAGTCGAGCAGGGACGAAAGTCGGGCTTAGTGATCCGGTGGTTCCGCATGGAAGGGCCATCGCTCAACGGATAAAAGCTACCCCGGGGATAACAGGCTTATCTCCCCCAAGAGTCCACATCGACGGGGAGGTTTGGCACCTCGATGTCGGCTCATCGCATCCTGGGGCTGTAGTCGGTCCCAAGGGTTGGGCTGTTCGCCCATTAAAGCGGTACGCGAGCTGGGTTCAGAACGTCGTGAGACAGTTCGGTCCCTATCCGTCGTGGGCGCAGGAAATTTGAGAGGAGCTGTCCTTAGTACGAGAGGACCGGGATGGACGCACCGCTGGTGTACCAGTTGTCTTGCCAAAGGCATCGCTGGGTAGCTATGTGCGGACGGGATAAGTGCTGAAAGCATCTAAGCATGAAGCCCCCCTCAAGATGAGATTTCCCATAGCGTCAAGCTAGTAAGAACCCTGAAAGATGATCAGGTTGATAGGTCAGAGGTGGAAGCGTGGTAACATGTGGAGCTGACTGATACTAATCGTTCGAGGACTTAACCAATTTTTTAAGCGAACTCGTGGTTTACAACACTTCTTCTGCATTATCTAGTTTTGAGAGAACGATCTCTCAAACAAAATAGTCTGGTAACTATGGCGAGAAGGTCACACCCGTTCCCATACCGAACACGGAAGTTAAGCTTCTCAGCGCCGATGGTAGTTGGGACGAAAGTCCCTGTGAGAGTAGGACGTTGCCAGGCAATTAAAAAGACAACCTGTAATGGGTTGTCTTTTTTTGTTGTTTTCCCGCCGAAGAACATTTGCCTGTTGGGGCTGAACGAGGCGCTTCCGCCTTTTGTTCTTACCTTAGTTTCTATAAAATTATAGAAATGATTAATATTCATTTCTTATTTGGCTCATATTACAAAGAGAGTTTTTAGATGAAAAAATGAAGGATGAATCAAGTGGAGACTTTAATTATTGCCGTTCTGCGAACGTGTTTTTCATTTTTAATATTATTGACAGTTTCGATATGGATTGGAAAACAAGTAAATTCCCATAACAATCACTATAATTTTGCATTATCTGTAACGTTAGGTTCTTTTATTGCAAATATGGGTTTTGATACGAATTTAAAATTCACCCCAATGTTGGCTTCTTTTATTGCACTTATTTCCATGTACTTAATTAGTTCACTCATATCTATTAAAAACAGACGTTTTCGGTTGTGGCTTTCAGGGGAGCCTACCGTTGTTATTGAAAATGGGAAGCTTTTAGATGGTAATATGAAAAAAATACGGTATACGCTTGATGATTTAAACCAGCAGCTAAGAGAGCAAGGGATTTTTGATCTAATTGAAGTGGAGTTTGCTTTATTAGAAGTTAGTGGTAAGTTATCTGTTTTGAAAAAGACAAAATATCAAAGTGTAACCAAAAATGAAATTGTTCCAACCAATAATAGTGTTGATATCCATCTTCCTATAGAGCTAGTCATGGATGGAAGGGTTGTTGAGAAGAATTTTAACTCACAATACTCAAGCGCTTGGCTCAATCAGGAGTTGCAATCTCGAAACCTGGAACTGATTGATATTCAATACGCTGTTATATCATCTAATAGTTCTCTTTTTATTGATTTATATAATGACAATGTAAAATCTCCATTAGATCGGGAGTAGAATAAGGTTAGTCCCAAAACAATAGAGTGGGATTGATCTTTTTTAATTATTTTTTTAAAATAATTTTTATTTATTAGGTAATTTACAATAGATGAATGAATTAATAGACAGTGGGTTAAAAAAAGTAAACTTTTGTCAGTTTGAAATTATCAAATAAATCATTAAAATAGGTTGAATTTCGAGTGTTTGAATAGTAATATTATTCACGGAATAATATTTGAAATTACTAATCTATTTAATTGGAATTCTAAGGTGGGAGCATTATTTATGCAAAATAAATTAAGTTTTTCAAGGTATTTCATCATCGGTGTGATGTTGTTTGCCTTGTTTTTCGGCGCAGGAAATTTAATTTTTCCAGCATCGCTTGGTCAAAAAGCAGGATCAAACATTTGGCTGGCAGTTGGAGGATTTTTAATAACGGGAATAGGATTGCCATTTCTTGGAATCTTAGCAATGGGTGTTTCGGGAAGTAAGAATTTACAGGAGCTTGCTAGCCGTATTCATCCAGTCTTTGGAGTGGTCTTTACATCTCTTCTATACCTAACCATAGGTCCATTTTTTGCAGCTCCTAGAACGGGAGCTGTAGCGTTTGATATTGGAATTGCACCTTTTGTGAATGAAAGTAATGGACATGCTGGACTGATTATATTTACCCTATTATTTTTTGTAGTTACACTTTGGTTTTCTCTAAACCCTGCGAAAATAGTCGATAATGTGGGGAAAATACTGTCTCCTGGCATTATCATCCTTATTTTTGTGTTACTGTTCATGATAATTGTAAAACCGGTAGGTACGATTGAAGCACCACAAGAATCATATACAAACGGCGCATTTATGAAAGGTTTAATGGAAGGCTATAATACAATGGATGCACTGGCTTCGCTTGTATTTGGCATAATTGTCATCAATGCGATTCGTTCCATGGGTATAACCTCATCCCGTGGTATCCTTTTAGCTTCAGCAAAATCAGGGATTGTCGCAACATTTTTTCTTGGAATCATTTATGTAGGTATTGCCTACCTAGGGGCAACAAGTACGGAAGAATTCGGCCTATTTGATACAGGGGGACCTGTACTTGGAAAGGCAGCATCTTATTATTTTGGTTCGTTCGGTACAGTGATGCTATCCATTATAATCATACTGGCTTGCCTCACAACCAGTATCGGGCTTATGACAGCTTGTGGTGAATACTTTCATACTTTAATGCCTAGAATCAGTTATAAAATGTGGGTTGTGTTCTTTTCCTTGATTTCTTTAATTATAGCAAATTTTGGATTATCAAACATTATTACATTCTCCATTCCTGTGTTAATGTTTCTTTATCCACTAGCAATTGCCTTAATGTTGCTAGCCTTTGTATCTAAGCTATTTAACCATTCGCAAATTGTATATGTTACTGCTATCGCTGTCACATTTTGTATAAGCATAATTGATGGGTTTAAAACCTTATGCAGTTTGTTAGAAATAGACTATTTTGACTGGCTGGCTCCGATTGTTTCGTTTTATGAGCGAGCGCTACCTCTATACAAGGATGGACTTGGTTGGTTGATTCCTGTTTTGGCTACGATTATTATTACATCATTGTTTGTACGGTTGCAGAAAGTTACTGCAGTCCGTGTTAATGATAAAACAGAGAGCGCTTTGTAAGTATTTATACATCTCCCTACAATAGGGGAGATGTTTTGTTTATTTAAAATCATTTTTATAATAAAAATTAGTTACTGAATATCGAGGTGTTTTCATTGGAATTACGGCAGTTAAGATTATTTATTGAGGTAGCTAAGCATAAAAGCATTACAAAAGCAGCGGAGAATATGCATATTTCTCAGCCAGCATTGAGCAAGACTCTAAGGGCACTAGAAGATGAACTGGGCATGACATTGATTATTAGAACCAACAAGACAAGCGACCTTACAGACGCAGGGAAGGTGGTCCTCGAATATGCTCTAAGGATGACCGTGTTAGTAGATGAAATGAAAACTACTTTAATTGATATGACGAACTTATCAAGAGGTCAAATCAACATTGGATTACCGCCTTTTATTGGAAGCTTGTTTTTTCCAAGGGTAATGGCCAAATTTCATCATGCCTTTCCGAATATAGAATTAAATATTACAGAGTATGGTGGTGCAAGAGTCGTAAAAAGTGTGGAAGAAGGTGAATTTGAACTGGGTGTTGCTGTACTACCGATCGATGAACAGGAATTTTCGGTTTATCCCATCGTAGAGGAAGAGATGAGGCTAGTAGTTTACAAAGATCATCATTTATCAGATCGTGTAGAAGTGGAGTTAAAGGAATTAAGGGACGAAGAATTTATTTTTTATCATGAGGAATTTGCTTTAAATCAAATAATGAGAAACCATTTCATTGCTGCTGGTTTTGAACCTAAAATTTTATTCAAGAGTTCTCAATGGGACCTGATGACGGAGATGGTTGCAGCAAACCTTGGGATTACTATCCTTCCACAGTCGATTTGCAACCGGGCTTTTAATTCGGATTTAAAGGTAATTAAACTTCAGGACGATATTATGTGGAAACTTGCTGTCATCACAAAAAAAGACCGCTACATTTCTAATGCGGGAAGAACCTTTATTGATTTCATTCTAAAAGAACCATTATAACTTTTAGTTATGAAAAACATTCTAAATATGTATTTTACGAATGGTAAATATCCCTGTACTATTACTAATAGTTAATTCAAGGAAACAAAAGGGAGATTATTTGCTCCCTTTTTCATATTTAGAAAGGAAGTACACAATGAAACTAGGAGTAATAGTGATACAAGTTTTATTTTTACATGTTTTCTTATTTCTTGGTGTGGCACTAAAGGAATTGATTCCTCTTCCAATTCCCGCTTCTATGTTCGGATTAGCTCTACTTTTTCTTGCACTTTATTTCAAAATTATTAAACTGGAATGGGTGGAGAAAGGGGCAAGTTGGCTGATGGCTGAGTTGCTGTTATTTTTTATTCCATCCGCAGTTGGAATAGTAAATTATGATGAAATTATTAGCCTTCAGGGAGCGGAAATTGTTGTTTTAATTGCCATTAGTACAGCGATAGTTATGGGGTTTACTGCACTTATAGCTGAAAAAATATCAGGTCGTAAAAGGAGTGAGCAGCATTGATGACGATTCTATTTACGATTATAACCTATCTTATCTATCGTTTTGCTAAAAAAACCTATACAAAGATGACTCTCCCGTTTTTCCATCCTTTACTGCTGGCACCAATTTTACTAATAGTCCTAATATCTATTACTCATGTTTCGGCTACCCAATACATGGAGGCCTCTAAGTGGCTCACCCACTTGTTAGGTCCAGCCACAGTTGCCTTTGCAGTTCCCATTTACAAAAATTTATCTATTATTAAAAAGTATATTGGTACAATTATCATTAGTATTACATCAGGAACGCTTGTGGCTATTTTTTCAACTTTAGGACTATCAAAATTAATGCACTTGAATAATGATTTTGTTACTTCAATCCTTCCAAGGTCTATCACGACTCCTATTGCGATTGAGGTGTCAAAAGAAATTGGTGGGTTGCCAACCTTGACAACAGTTTTCGTCATATTAACTGGTGTAATTGGCGGTGTTGTCGGCCCAATGGTTCTTAAATCTCTATCAATCAAAACCCCAATTGCCAAAGGACTTGCTTTAGGAATGGGTGCACATGGAGCGGGGACTAATAAAGCGTTGGAGTACGGGGAACAAGAAGCAACGTTTTCATCTCTAGCGATGATCTTTGCCGCATTCATTACCCTTATCTGGGCTGCGTTGCTCATTCCTTCATTGATGAATATTCCACATTTATTTTAATACCAACTACAATAGACCTTTAGTGGTTCTACGCGACCGAAACAGCTGGAAAAACGAAAGAAAGGTCTCGTATGACTTTTAGTGGTCTTTTTTTGTTATACTTAGCAGTTGCAGTGGGAAATAACCATCTATATCATGGGTTGTACAGATATATTTTAAAGGAGGCACTTAAGATGACAAAAGAAGTGGGCTTTATCGGTCTTGGTAACATGGGACAACCAATGGTTTTGAATCTTTTAAAAGCAGGATATACGGTAAAGGTGTATAACCGTACACCTAGTAAAGCAGTTGCTGTAGTGGAAGCAGGGGCTCAGCAGGTAAATAAATTATGTGATGCAGTTACCACTGGTGGAATAGTGATCACCATGGTGTCGAACGACCAGGCACTCGAAGAGATTGTCTTGGGGCCTGATGGATTTGATGAAAAGTTAGGTGCTGGTGGTATTCATTTATCAATGAGCACCGTATCTCCCGAGACATCAAAGAAGCTAGCAGCATCTCATCAACAGCATGGCAGTTATTTAGTAGCATCCCCTGTTTTTGGTCGACCTGAGGCAGCGACAGCTCAAAAACTAAATATCCTATCATCTGGTCCAATTGAAGCTAAAGAGCGTGTCAAGCCAGTGCAAGAAGCTCTAGGGCAGCGGATTTTTGATATTGGTGAAGAACCGGGTGCTGCCAATGTGATTAAACTGGGTGGTAACTTTATGATTATGGCTGCCATGGAGGCGATGGCAGAGTCCTTTAATTTAGCAGAGAAAAATGGAATTGATCGAGAGTTAGCTGCTGAGGTATATGCGTCAACCTTATTTAACTGTACAGTCTATCAAGGATACGGTCAGATGATTGCTAAGAAAAGGTTTGAACCTGCTGGTTTTCAGCTATCACTTGGTCTAAAAGATTGCAATCTTGTCCTGGATGAAGCAAACGCAACAAAAACCCCGATGCCACTTGCTAACTTAGTACATAATCGTCTCCTTGCTTCTGTAGCAAAGGGCCGAGAGAATCAAGACTGGTCAGCCTTAACTAGAATATCGATGGAAGAGGCCAGACTAGAATAAAGTATGTAAGGAGTAGGAGAACCCAAAATAACACAAGAAATATGCAGCGTTTTGGAAAAAGGCTTAAACAAAATTAAATTATACAAATCGAAAAGCTACTCAGGTTATGATGGAAAATAGGATTTCGTCCATCATAACCTAGTAGCTTTTTTTATATAAATGAATTGTTTAGTAATCTGTATTAATAAAATACCAATTCTTCTTTATCAGTGTGTATTAATTGTAATAGATGACGTACAGCATAAGCAAAACCATCTTCATCATTTGTTTTTGTAATGAGATTGGCCTTTTGTTGAACATGGAGAGGGGCATTCCCCATTGCAACCGATGTGCTGGCCACCTCAAACTGTGCCAAATCGTTGCCGCCATCACCAAATGCAATAATATCTTCAAACGAAAGGTTCATCATCTGTTGGTAACGCAATAAAGCCTTCCCCTTATGTGCTTCATTGGAGGTAATCTCGACATTATTGGGGAAAGATGATGCCATAGATATCGGAAATTTGCCAGCTAATGCAGTTTTTATTTCCTCTACACGTTCTTGTTGCTCAGGATGGACCAAAGCAATTACTTTATAGATTTTTAATTGTTCCTTTTCCAAAATTTCATCATAATTGAATTCTTGAAAAAGAATATTTAGCTCTTCTTTACTTTTGCCATGTAAAGGAGGCAAGGTAGACGGAAAGCCACCGTAATTTGTATAAACGAGAATTCCTACCCCTAATTCTTTTAAAATTGAAAACATTTCTTGATAAATGGAAACAGGAAGAGTTGCTTCATATAGTACCTCTCTTGATGCAGAATATAAAACAGAACCATTGATACAAAAGATAGGAACTTCCATATTTTGTACTGCCGGTAATTTAATCACATCTGCGTATGCACGTCCCGTATTTAAGATAACGCAATGCCCTCGTTCTTGCAATTCGGTTAAAGCTTTCACATTCTCTTCAGTAATTTCTTGCTTGGAATTTAATAATGTACCATCTAAATCTATTGATAAACATTTCATGGTTGTCATAAATCCTTTCCATTCTTCTCTATAAACTACTATATCAGAATTTATACAAAAAGTGGGTTACCAAAATTTATGGTGTCTAAAAGCATAAGTTGAAAAAAGTTATTAATACTAATACCGAATAACACAGACAAAAAGGAGCAAACAACCATGAAAAAGAAGATACTAACTATTACAATTATTTTCTTTCTTGCCATGATCAACACAACTAATGTTGGGGCACAGGTGAGAACACCAGTTAAGAAGATATGTATAACACAATCTGTCATCAATCTAAAATATCCAATGCAAAAACTATGGGTAGAGCATGCTTGGTGGACAAGAGAATTCATTGTGTCAAATCTTGCAGGGCTCAAGGATCAAAATGCTGTACTAGAAAGACTACTGAAAAATCAAGAGGATCTAGGAAATATTATTAAACCTTATTACGGCCAAGAGGCAGGAAACAAGCTTACCATTTTATTGAAGGAACATATTATGATAGCTGGTAAGATAATCGAGGCGGCTAAAAAAAATGACCAAGCAAGTATGGAACAAAATAATAAAGCCTGGTATCGAAACGCAGATGAAATTGTGGTATTCCTAACAAGTGCCAATCCAAATTGGTCTAAAAAAGTATTAACAGAAATGTTTTATACGCATTTAAAGTTAACAACAGATGAAGTAGTGGATCGGTTAAAAGGGGATTGGGCTGGTGATATAAAAACAGCTGACACGAACGAAGAACATCTTATCCATATGGGCGAAATACTAAGTGATGGGATCGTAAAACAGTTCCCAGAAAAGTTTAAGTAAACAAGATAGTAAAATACACACGAGATTTGTAAAAACATTTCTCGTGTGTATTTTTTTGGAAGAAGATATAATAATAAGCAACAAAATTAATAAGGGAGAACTTAGAATAAATTCTTGTAGATAGGTTTAGGAGGAGAGGTTTTGCAACAAAATTTTATTAAAATGAACCAAGGAAAAAACAATTGGAAAAGGTTTTTATTATCATTTGTCATTATAGTTTTTTTTATTTTCTTAGGGGGTATAATGTACCTTTTTGCTTTAAGTGTATTTGCTAAGGCAGATGGGGATCCCAATTCTTATTTTGATAGAATTGAGTTAGTGGCTGTTCATGTTAACCCGCTATATGATTTTGTTTTAACACATATTAATTATGTTTTTTGGGTGTTGGGTTTAGTTATTACCATGAGGCTGATTCATAAAAGAAAATTCAAGACTCTCATCACTCCTAATAGAAAAATAAACTGGAGGAGAATTTTTTGGGGATTCAGCTTGTTTTTTTGCTTAGTTTCTGGAACGACACTGATTGATTTTATTTTAAATCCAGGAGATTATTCATTCAATAATATTAAATGGGAGGACTTTCTTCAGCTATTTTTCTTTGTTTTAATCTTAACACCTATGCAAACTACAGCGGAAGAGGTGTTTTTTAGGGGTTATCTAATGCAGTGGTTTGGCCGAAAGATTACTCATTCTTTAATATTATCAATTATTGTAGGTTCTATTTTTGGTATGCTTCATTTCAGTAACCCGGAAATGAATTATTCAGCTTTTTTTGTCGGTAGTGATTATGTACTTTCTGGAATCGTGTGGTGTTACATAACTGCAAAAACTAATAGCGCAGAAATAACGATTGGTGCTCATGCTGCAAATAATATGTTTCTTGGTTGGTTTCTAACCATGGATGATGCAGTCTTTGGAAAAATTCCATCCTTATTTGTCGTAAGCGATATTAATCCACAAATCTCCTTGTTATGGACTATTGTTACACTTTCCATCTTTACGTCCTTGGCAATTAAAAAGTATGGAAAAAATTATTGATTTTAATTATCTAAGAAAAGAGCTGACTAGAAACAGTCAGCTCTTTTCTTTGGTTATATAGTTACTACAAGTCAGCTTATCCGCGTCTTCCGCCTCGGCCGCCACGCTTTGTTTCTGTGTTGCGTTTAAGTGAAGATAAATTTTCTTCACTAGACTTTAAAAACTTAACCATTTTATCTTCAAATGATTCTTTAGGTTTGAAATTGCTTTTTGGACGAAAGTCTTTAGAACGGTTGTCAGATCTTCCTTGCCTTGCTGGGCGTTGTGAATAAGAAGAGGTTTGACTTTCTGGTCTATCGATTGCTTTTTTGATGGATAAGGCAGTTTTTCCGTCTTTCTCACTAATTACTTTTACTTCAACCATGTCGCCTACTTTAAGATGGTCATTAATATCCTTTACATAGCTTTCAGCAACCTCACTGATATGCACAAGACCTGTTGTGCCGCCAGGCAATTCTACGAATGCTCCAAAATTAGTGATTCCTGTTACTTTTCCTTGTACTTTGCTGCCTACTTCAACTGACATAGAAATATATTTCCCCCTCAATAATGTTAAAACCAATTCATTATAACAAATATTTCACAGGAATAAAATATTTATACTGAATTAGGAAAAATATTGAAAACGTTTATTAATTGTTAAAGAAACGTTCACAGGAATAAGGATTAAAGTGCGATAGAATAAAACTATGTTAAGAACATCACAAACAAAAGAATTTTATTAAAAAAGGAGTAACACCTTATGGCCTATAGTAAACCAGATCAAATTATGGAAATAACCATAGAGAATGGTACGAAGAAAACTAAAAACTCTCCATTGCAGACGTTAATTTTAGGTTTTGAAGCAGGTGCATTTATTGCGATAGGTTATTTACTTTGCATACGTGTGACAGCAAGCTTATCAATCAATTTGGAAGGATTAAGCAGCTTGATTGGAGCATCTGTATTTCCTATTGGATTGATTCTTACTTTACTTGCAGGAGGAGAGTTATTAACAGGTAATATGATGGCTGTGCCGCTTGCAAGGATGGCGAGAAAGGTTTCTACTAGTAAGGTCATTATTAATTGGTTTCTTGTGACAATTAGTAACTTTCTAGGAGCTGTTTTTGTCGCCTATTTCTTTGGTCATATAGTAGGTCTTACTGAAACTGGTCCTTTTTTAGAAAAAACGGTTAGTATTGCAGAGCATAAACTTGAAGCATCATTTCTCCAAGCTTTTGTTTCAGGTATTGGTTGTAACTGGTTGGTTGCTTCCGCGGTCTGGCTTTCGTATGGAGCCAACGACATGACAGGGAAAATAGCTGGAATTTGGTTTCCAACGATGGCCTTTGTGGCAATTGGTTTTCAACACGTAGTGGCCAATATGTTTGTCATTCCTGCTGCGATTTTTGCAGGTCATTTTTCTTGGATGCAGTATATTAACAATTTTGTTCCGGTTTTCTTAGGAAATGCAGTAGGAGGATCCGTGTTTATTGCAATGGCTTATTGGCACGCATATAGCAAAAAAGATGTACCATATCAAGAGCCAAAGATTGTTCAATCTATAATGAAAACGGGTATTAGATAGATTTTAGTATTCGAAATTAAAACTACTGTATAAAAAATACTCTATAAAAGGTTCCTATCTCTAGGATCCTTTTTTTTATTTCTTTCAACATTCAGACAAAAACAGCCATAATACGAACCATTTTCTAAGGCGGGTGTCGATAAAAAAATGAGAACTTTTCACAGAGATGTCACATGTAAACCGCAGAAATGGAAAAATCAGGTGATAATAGGAGTGTAAACAAATACAAAACAAATAGAAGGAGGAGAACAATGAATAAACCAAATTGGATAGCCATGCTGTTAGCGGGAGGTAGGGGGACAAGACTTAATCTACTTACAAAAACGATCGTAAAGCCAGCTGTGCCGTTTGGTGGTAAATATCGTATTATTGATTTTGCCTTAAGTAATTGCAAAAACTCAGGGATAGAAACTGTAGGGATTTTAACTCAATATAAGCCCCTAGTATTACATTCGCATATTGGTCAATGTAATCAATGGAAACTTGCAGACAGATATGGTGGATTAATAATCCTCCCACCATATCAACGGGACGGTTTAGGTGTGGAGTGGTATGAGGGTACGGCACATGCAGTATATCAGAACTTTCAATTCATAGAGCAACACAATCCTGACTATATTCTCATTCTTTCAGCTGACCAAGTTTATAAGATGGATTATAGAGAGATGCTGCAGCATCACATTGAAGCAAATGCTGATTGTACTATTGCGGTGATGGAAGTTCCATGGGAAAATGCACACCAATTCGGTGTAATAGAAAATGATAAGCGATCTAATAAAATTTTAGCATTTAAAGAAAAACCTCAAAAGCCCACAACCAATTTAATATCGATGGGAATATACATTTTTAATTGGCCAGTTCTAAAAGATACTTTAATTAAGGAAGAGCAAAAGGAATTTACGCACAGAGATTTTGGAAAGGATATTATTCCCTCCATGCTGGAAGAGGGATTTCATTTGTCATCTTTCTTATTTCAAGGATACTGGAGAGATGTGGGAACGATTAGAAGCTTTTGGGAGGCAAATTTAGATCTTTTATATAAAGAGACAAATATTTTTCAACAAGTTCCAGAATGGAAAATTTATAGTGTTGAAAATAATGAGCCACCTTCATTTATAGACGGGAATGCTAAAGTACACCATAGTTTAATAGGTGATGGCTGCGAAATAAGTGGTTCAGTTGAAAAGGCAGTTATATTTAATGGTGTGAAAATTGGAAAGGGGGCACATATAAAAAACTCGGTAATCTTACCTCATACCGTAGTTGAAGAAAATGTTTGGCTGGAGAATTCTGTAGTAGGAAGTCAATCTTTTATTAAGAAAGGGGTGATTATTGGATCAAAAATACCTGAGGAGTATTTAATGGTAGTAGGTAATCAAGTTACTGTTGACCCGGCAATTGAAGAGGTTCAATTTAAAAATAGTGTTAAATCAGTTTTATCGTAGGGAATATGTAAAGAAGAGGTTGACCCTTTCTATAGGAGCAACCTCTTTTTCTATATGAACAATTCTTTAAACGTTGATGTTATCCGCGTCTTCCGCCTCGACCACCGCGTTTTGTTTCTGTGTTGCGCTTAAGAGAAGATAAATTTTCCTCGCTAGACTTTAAGAACTTAGCCACTTTATCTTCAAATGTTTCTTTAGGTTTAAAATTCCCTTTTGGACGGAAGTCTTTAGAACGGTTATCAGATCTTCCCTGTCGTGGCGGGCGTTGTGAATAAGATGATGTTTCAGGTTTTTCTATCGCTTTTTTAATGGATAGGGCAGTTTTACCATCCTTTTCACTAATTACTTTAACTTCAACCATGTCGCCTACTTTTAGATGGTCATTAATATCTTTTACATAGCTTTCTGCAACCTCGCTAATATGCACTAGACCTGTTGTACCTCCAGGTAATTCGACGAATGCTCCAAAATTAGTGATTCCAGTTACTTTTCCTTGAACTTTGCTGCCTACTTCAACTGACATGAAATCTTTTTCCCCCTCAATAGTGTTAAAACTACTTAATTATAACAAATTCTCAAGGAAAATAGAATCAATCGAAGAGGTTTTTCTAAATTTTTTTGACATTTCTTCTCTACTAACTGTGTACCTTTAGTAAATTGATTGGGAGGCTATTCTGTAATGTCTGTTGTTCTCCATCAGTTAATGGGACAAGTGGTAAACGGACACCACCCACTGAAACTCCCATCATTTTTAAGGCTGCTTTTACCGGTGATGGACTTGGTGCTGCAAACAATGCTCTCATTACTGGAAGGAGGTTACGATGTGCCGTTGCTGCCTCCTTAAGATTACCATTTTTAAAATTATTGATCATCTCTTGCATTTCATTTCCAATGATATGAGAAGCAACAGAGACAACTCCCGTTCCACCAATCGCAAGTACAGGTAATGTTAATCCGTCATCTCCACTATAAAGTGTAAAGTCACTAGGAGTTTGGCTAATAATGTCGGACATGGCATCAAGGTTCCCACTAGCTTCTTTGACAGCAACAATATTAGTAATCTTGGATAAACGGACGATTGTTTCGACAGTCATATTAACCACACTTCGTCCTGGGATATTATATAGCATGACTGGGAGTGATGTAGATTCGGCGATTGCTTTAAAGTGTTGATATAATCCTTCTTGAGATGGTTTATTGTAGTAGGGAGCAACCAGCATAATTCCGTCTACTCCAGCATCCTCAGCTTGCTTTGTTAAGCTAATAGAAGCTCTTGTATTATTGGATCCAGTTCCTGCTATGACAGGAACTCTGCTATCAACAACATCTACTACAAATTTAAATAGGTCCACTTTTTCTTCAGTTGTTAATGTGGGAGATTCACCTGTTGTTCCAGCAATTACCAACCCGTCGGAACCATTCGCAATTAAATAATTAATAAGTTCTTTTGTTGCAAAATAATTAATTTCCCCCTGTTGATCAAACGGCGTAACCATAGCGGTTAAAACTTGGCCAAAATTCATCATTCTCACCCTTTAAATAGTTTTTTTGAATTAGAGCGGGGAAGGCACCTTAATAGTCAACGCAAAAAAGCAGCAGCGAGGGTTCGCTGCTGCAATAGAAACATGAATTTACAATTGTTCCCATGCGTGAGATAGCCCTCCATATAGTTTCCTATATGACAGTTCTGTATTTATTCAATAGCAGAACCAGCTTCAAGATTTATGAGTTTCTTTCCGCTTCGGCAAATTCCCCTTTTCACAATTGTCATTGGATCTCATTCTCCTCGAATTGTGTACTCATGGTTTTTGCGCCTCTATCCTCACTTCAAATGGTATTGAAGTAAGAAATATTTAATTGACTGTTACTATAACAGAAATTCTATTATTATACAAGAAATTTGGAAGAAAAAAGATAAGAAGCCAAGGCGGGAAGTGTTATGATTCCATATTTATCTATAAATGTTATATTGTAGTTAAAATCATTAAAATAAAGAGGTGGTTTTGATAGTGCAACTAATTTCTCACAAAATGAATGAACAATTTGCTAAAGAAGTATTAGGTTGGAAATATGACCAGCCATATGATTTTTATGATAATGAATTAACAAATGAGTCCCTGCAAGAATTATTGAATGGCAGTTATTATGCCGTAGTTAACGCTGAAAATAAATTAATAGGTTTTTTTTGCGTGGGAGAGTCTGCCCAGGTTCCAGCAGGCCACCAGTTTGGAGTCTACGTTGATGGTTATATTGATTTTGGACTTGGAATGCATCCCGGAGAAACAGGAAAAGGAAATGGCAATGAATACTGTACATTTATCCTTGACTTAATCAAAGAAAAATATAAAAACTTTCCTATCCGTTTAACTGTGGCCAACTTTAATAAAAGGGCCATTCATCTTTATGAAAAAATGGGATTTGTTAAGAGTAAAGAATTTAATTCAAATAATTATTCCTTTTCAATAATGGATAAAGCATGAGTCTTTGAATATAAAAAAGAAGCTTGAGGATGATCTGAATCTCAAGCTTCCTTTGGTGATAAGGTATTAATTATATTCTTTCTCTAATTCTTTTGTGCTTCTAACTGTATCAATTGGACGAACCATTTTTTCAATTTGACCACGTTTTGTTTCTAAGAATGGAGGCAAAGATAGTTTTTCACCGAGTGTTTCATAGGGCTCATCCCCCATAAATCCAGGACCATCTGTAGCGAACTCAAATAAGATTTGAGGGGCTACTCTTACATATAATGAACCAAAAAAGTAGCGGTCAACAAAACCAGAGGTACCAAAACCGAAGCCTTCAATCCGAGTCATCCATTCTTCTAAAACCGTACGATCCTCCACACGAAATGCTGCATGATGGACAGTACCAAAGCCTTGTTGGGATGGGGGCAGTACTGCATTGTATTCCACAACCACTTGGGCACCGTTACCGCCTTCTCCTACTTCAAATAAATGAAAAGCTTCCTCTTGTGCAATTTCTTTAAACAAAAGAACTTTTTCCATCATTTCTTTAAAGTAATCGAAATTGGCTACACGAACAAAGATGGGTCCCAATCCAGTGATGGCGTATTCTAAAGGGATCGGACCCTTTTGCCAAGGTGTGCCGCTGGCAACTCCTTTATTTTTTTCATCGGAAATTAATTGGTATTGTTGGTCATCGAAATCTACAAAGGATAAAGTTTTCTTACCAAAAAACTCCTTTATTCCTGAGTGCTTCACATTTAAACGGTCAAATCGTTTCGCCCAATACACTATCGCTTTATCATTAGGTACTCGGAAGGAGGTTTTTGATATCTCATTCGTCCCGTGCACTCCTTTTGGAATACCTGGGAAATCAAAGAATGTCATATCAGTACCTGGGCTGCCCTTATCATCGGCAAAAAATAAATGGTAGGTCTGAATATCATCTTGATTGACTGTTTTCTTTACTAAACGCATTCCTAAAACATAGGTGAAAAAGTCGTAATTCTTTTCTGCACTACTTGTAATAGCTGTAACATGGTGAATGCCTTTTAATCCATTCATCAAAAAACCTCCAACGATTTCAATTTTGTGTTCCTATATAATTCCAACTTTAATCTCTTTGTATACTGAATAGGCTCTAATGGTATCTCGGATTAAAATATCTCTAATTCGAGATAAATATAACATGCTCCTATAATGCTGTCAATATCAAGTAAGAATGAACATCTTAATTCCGTTTATAATAAATAACAAAAAGGAGGGAGTTAAAAATGGACGGAAAGTATAATACAAACGATGATGCAACAGTCGAATTAAAAAAAGCACTAAATAAAAGTACACCAAGAAAAAACCCAAATATGAGTGAAGCGGAAATGAAAATGAAGTTTCAAGGAAAAAAGAGTTAGGGGAAAAGAACGGAAAATAATTTGAGGTGATAGAAATGTCTGGAAAACATCCAATAGAATATACGGGGAAAGTCTTGGATCAAAGAAAGGACCTTACTGGGTCTGATGAAGGTAAAGGCGCGTACCCCGAACGGCCACAACATGTAACGATACAGCAGCAAAGTAGGAACAAAGGTAAATAGTTTTAATAGGAAAAAATATTTCGTAACTTAGCTTTTAATAATTCAATGAGAAATGTAAGAGGGGGGTGACCTCCTCTTTTTCATGGATAGTAAGCATTTAAGTTTGTTTCCTGTGTTCCTATTGATAGTATAGTAATATATTTTCAAAATGAAAGGACAAATTTAATATGGCATCAATTCAAATACCCGTTTCTGTTCTAAATTTAGCTCCAATTCGAGAGGGTCAAACATCGAAAGAAGCGATTGATTCAATGGTGGATTTGGCACAAGCAGTAGAAAGAATGGGATATAAAAGATACTGGATTGCAGAGCATCATAATACTCCCACCCTTGTTAGTTCAGCTACGTCCATTCTAATCAAGCATACTTTAGAACATACCAATACCATACGTGTGGGGTCTGGTGGGATTATGCTTCCTAACCATGCGCCTTTAGTGGTTGCTGAACAATTCGGTACCATGGAGACAATATACCCAGGACGAGTGGACTTGGGGCTTGGGCGTGCTCCTGGTACAGATATGATGACGGCTAATGCATTAAGACGCTCTAAAAATGACTCTGTATACACCTTCCCAGAAGATGTAAAGGCGCTGCTAACGTTCTTTGGTCCAGAGGATCAACAAAGCTATGTGAAAGCCTATCCTGGTGTGGGGACCAATATTCCACTCTATATTCTTGGTTCTTCCACAGATTCAGCTTATTTAGCAGCAAGTTTAGGGCTTCCCTATGTTTTTGCTTCCCACTTTGCACCTAGATACATGGAAGAAGCAATTAAAATATATCGCAGCCGTTTCCAGCCTTCAGCGTATTTGGATAAACCATATATGATGGTTTGTTTAAATGTGATTGCCGCAGAGAGTGATGATGAAGCCGAATGGTTATCTACAACCATGCAGCAATTCTTCCTAAATGTAGTTCGTGGTTCTAGGAATCCATTACGACCTCCAGTGGATAACATGGATCAGATTTGGAATCCAATGGAAAAAGAAATGGCTACCTCTATGTCCAGTGTTACACTATTAGGAAGCAAAGAGACCATTCATCATCAGTTGACTTCATTCCAAAATTACTATGAAGTAGATGAAATCATGGCTGTATCGTATATCTATGACCCTGAAAAACAAAAACGATCATATGAAATCTTGAAAGAAGTAGTAGACGGAAAATAAAGAGGGGGACAGTCCCTCACCACTTTAAAGCGGTGGGGGACTGTCCCCAAAATTGTTATACGATTAAGCTTAGTAATAGAATAAATCCTAGTCCAGCTACGGAAATAATCGTCTCAAGTAATGTCCAAGTCGCAAATGTTTCTTTCATACTTAAACCAAAATACTCTTTAAACATCCAGAAACCAGCGTCATTAACGTGTGAGGCAATCAAGCTACCAGCACCAGTTGCAAGTACAACTAAAGCAAGGTTAACATCTGTTTGGCCCAACATTGGTATAACTAATCCAGCAGTGGTTAAGGCTGCAACTGTCGCAGAACCTAATGAGATACGTAAAATTGCTGCAATGATCCATGCAAGTAGAATCGGTGAAATGGAAGTTCCTTTAAATAATTCGGCTACATAGTCACCTACATGACCATTAATTAATACTTGTTTAAAGGCACCGCCGCCCCCAATGATTAAGAGCATCATGCCAATATGTGAAATCGCTTCTGTACAAGAATCCATTACCGTTTTGATCGGTATTTTTCTCGCTAATCCCATTGTGTAAATAGCTACTAATAAAGAGATCACCATTGCTGGGGAAGCACCGCCAACAAAACGGATAATGGCTAGTAAACTATTATCTGCAAATCCCATAGTTTTTTGAAGCAAAGTTAAAATTGTAGCGATTGACATTAGGATTACAGGAAGCATTGCCGTAAATACACTGATTCCAAATCCAGGTGTGTCTTCAAGTTTAAATGTTTTGATTTCACCTAAAGAGGCAATATTACCAGTCTTTGAAAATGATGCAGGAACCAATTTTTTAGCTAGCTTTGTAAATAAAGGACCAGCGATAATGACAGTTGGAACAGCAATAATAAAACCGTAAAGTAATACTTGGCCAAGATCGGCACCAAATTCACCCGCAATGGTGGTTGGTCCTGGATGCGGCGGTAAAAATCCGTGTGTGACAGATAAAGCTGCTCCCATTGGAATACCAAGATATAAAATAGAAACCTTTAATTGTTTTGAAATGGCAAATACGATTGGAATCAATAAAACTAATCCTACTTCAAAGAATAAAGCAATACCGATAATGAATGAAGCAGCCACTACAGCCCATTGAATATTCTTTTCGCCAAATTTATTAACGAGAGTCATCGCAATCCTCTGTGCGCCTCCTGAATCGGCAATTAATTTACCCAGCATGGCTCCAAGTCCGAAGATTAATGCTATATGTCCGAGTGTTCCACCTAAGCCTGCTTCAATTGTTGCGATGATTTCATCTAATTTCATTCCAAGTGCGATGGCCACACCGAATGAGACAACGATAAGTGAAACGAAGGTGTTTAATTTTAAACCCATAATTAAAATTAGTAAAGCTATGATACCAATTGCTACAATAACCAATGGCATTGTCATTTCCCCCTATGATGTTTTATATTTATAAATTCCGCTTTAGCGGTGGTAGCACCAAAAATGAAAATTTCTTAAAGTTATCCTCATCAGAATATTCCCTAGTAAGCGCTGTCAAATATGTGAAATATGTTAACCGTCAGCGGGGGATGAAAGATAAATCCCCGCCTTAGGCCAGTATTACTTTATTAAGCTTCTTTGATAGTTGGCAATCCGTGTATAGTCCTCTTCTAGTACTCTAGACAAGTTAATAAAGATGGGGACTAGTTGTCGATATTCTTTTGCAGCTTCTTCTTTAGGTGCATGTTTGTGGGTACTGCCAATCATTTCAGAAACTACTTCAAATGAATCAATTTTTCCTGTTGCATAAAGCCCTAAAATACAAGCACCCAAACAGGAACTTTCATAACTTTCTGGAACCACAACTTCCAAATCAAAGATATCAGACATCATTTGTCTCCAAACATCTGATCTGGCAAAGCCACCAGTTGCTTGGATTCGTGTAACTGGACCTTCCATACATTCAATTAGAGCTAAAAATACAGTATATAAATTGAAAATGACGCCTTCGAGGGCTGCGCGAATCATATGTTCTTTCTTATGCGACAAGGTGAGCCCGAAAAATGAGCCGCGTACATTAGGATTCCATAATGGTGCTCGTTCACCTGCAAGGAATGGATGGAAGAGTAAACCATCAGCTCCTGGTCTTACGCGTTCAGCAATTTTAGTTAATACATCATATGGATCAATCCCAAGTCTTTTCGCTGTTTCAACTTCAGATGCAGCAAATTCATCTCTAATCCAGCGAAGTACCATCCCGCCATTATTAACAGGGCCGCCAATGACCCAATGCTTGTCTGTTAACGCGTAGCAAAAAATACGTCCTTTTTCATCCGTCTGCGGTTGATCAATAATAGTTCGAATGGCACCGCTTGTCCCAATTGTCACAGCAATCTCGCCTTTTCCAATCGCATTAACCCCAAGATTAGAAAGTACGCCATCACTTGCACCAATTACAAAAGGAGTTTGTGGGTCAATTCCCATTTGTTTTGCAAAATCAGGATTACAATTTGTAAAAATCTCCGTTGTTGGTACGAGCTTTGATAACTGATCCCGTGTAATACCGGTAATCATTAAAGCTTCCTCGTCCCAATCTAGTTTTTTGAGATTCATCATACCCATTGCAGAAGCGAGAGAATAGTCGACTACATATTTGTCAAAGAACTTTTTAAAAATATATTCTTTAATTCCAATATACTTTTTAGCCTTGGTAGCGATTTCAGGTCGGTCATTCACTATCCATGTGATTTTACTTAATGGTGACATAGGATGAATAGGTGTTCCGGTTCGTTTGTAAACTTCATGCCCGTTCAATTCATCTTTAATTTTATGTGCCCAGGCTTCACTTCGATTATCTGCCCAGGTAATGCATGGTGTAAGTGGTTCATCATTTTCATCAATGGCAATGAGACTATGCATCGCACTACTAAAAGAAACAAACGATAATTTTTTGTGAGATTGATGTTTCATAATTTTAGTAATGGCAGTTATCACAGCATTAAAAATCTCTTCAGGGTCTTGTTCAGCAGTCGAAATATCAGGTGTGTAAAGAGGGTAACCAATATTTTCTTGTTGAATCACTTCGCCTTGTTCGCTAAATAATACTGCTTTAGTACTTGTCGTACCAATATCAATACCTAACATATAGTTAGTCATTTTCTCTCACTACTCCTTTAGATAGCATTTGTTGCGACATCCAAAGGTCTTCTACTTTACCTTGAACATCATCAAAGTTTTGGTGTAAAGATTGAATCATGAGGTTTCTATTCTTAGTTTTGATGGCTTCAATATAGAGCTGGTGATTTTCAACAATTCGTGTGAAGTCTTCATATTTTTCTTTTAAACGCACGCGCATGGATAAAAGAATGAAGGCTTCCATAACAGGTTTTGCATTATTCCAGATCATCATGATATAAGAATGATTAATTGCCCGAATAATCGTTTCATGGAATAAGACATCCTGATAGGAAAACTCGTCAGCATCTTTATATTTTATGGCAATCTTCATCATTTCAAGGATTTTACTTAATTCCTGAACTAACTCAGTTGTCTCTTGTTTGACTAGACGTTCGAATACAAACGTTTCTATCAATAGTCGAACATCATATATTTCTTCTATTTCCTTCTCTGTTAAACCTATAACAATTGCACCCATTCTTTCTAATCGAATCATATTCTCGGAAGCCAGTACTTTTAATGCTTCACGAATGGGTGATCGGCTCACATTATAGTCTGCGGCTAACTTATTTTCTGATAAGATGGTACCGCTTTCAATCAATCCAGAAATAATGCGCATTCTAAGTTCAGAAGTTATGCGATCACCTGTGGAAGCTTTTGAAAGCCATTTTTGGGGATAGAGTGATTCCTGTCCATGCAACATTTTGTCACCTTCTATTAAATCAAGTATACTTGTATACAAGTATTATAAAACAGTTTTTAAAAAATGCAAGCGTTTTATTTTTAAGAGTTTACCCTTACAAGCTTTTGGATATTATAAATTTGAGGTGATGGAATGGCTACTGCTAAAATTGGCGATGTAATTTCCTTTAAACGAGATGGGAAAGATTTTGAAGGAGAGGTTTCCGCAATAAGGGAAAATTCCGTAATGGTTAATTACGGTTTTTCAAAAGATAAAGGTGAACCCCTTATTACTGTTGTAAATCATAAAAATTATAAAATTAAAAAGTCATAAATGAATTTGTATTAGGCATCATCAGATAATAGATGATGCTTTTTTTGTTGTCTCAGAAGTTAAAGTGTTCCTGATCTTCTACGGAATTACTTTCATATAGAACTTAATCATAAAAACCTATCAATTGTAGTATGAATAATTTAAAAACCGTCATCTGAAGGGGGTAAACCTAATGTGGTATCAGCCAACAATTCCGATTGGTCCATATAATATGTATAGTTACTTGGTCAGTTTCAATCCTTCAACTACAGTAAATCCCATTCCAATTTTTCCTAAAATAAATAAAACCGCATTTTTAAGTCCATTTACCTATATTGTGGGAGATGTATCCATTCACGAACATACGTATATTGGTCCATTTGTCAGTATCCGTGCGGATGAAGGTACTCCTTTTTATATAGGAAAAAATAGTAATTTACAGGATGGCGTGATTCTTCATGGGTTGAAAAAACAATACGTGAAGGTTAATAATAACCAATATTCGATTTACATTGGCAAAAGTGTATCGTGCGCCCATGGATCATTGATTCATGGCCCATGTCAGATTGATGACCATGTTTTTATTGGGTTTAAGGCGATAGTTTATAACGCACAAGTGGGAGAGCGATGCTTTATCTCGACTGGAGCAGTTATCACAGGTGGAGTAAAGCTAAAGGAAGGCAGCTTTGTTCCTCCTGGTGCTCATATCAATACACAGGAAAAAGCAGATGCCTTATCATCAGTACCAAATACGGAAGAGGAGTTTGCGAGAGAGGTGCAAAGGGTGAATCAGGAATTTCCCGTGGCTTATTCACATTTATTTGGAAACACACGATGTTCATGTGGGTTAACCTGTTGAATCAACTTTCTTTTTAATGGGGCGAGCTACTTGATGATAAATAATTGATATCAAATAGCCCATTTAATCATTAATAATAAAATGGATAGGAAGCCCCAGGCGGTCTCCACGATGGGTTTCCAAAATAACCATAACTTGTCCCTGGTTGTTGAATAGGTGGCACTAAGTGATTGTGAGAAGTAAAGGGATTATGAGAAGGATTATGGGTAGAATGTTGAAGAGTAGAATGGTTGTATTTCGCCAAACACGCACCAGGTTGTCCAGGATGTGAGCCAGTTGTAATCGTATAAGACAAACGTAACACCTCTTTCTAAAAGTTTTCCTTATATAATATGTGCGATAGCTTTTTACGTTACCTAGAACTTTCAAAAATGTACTTTACCAAATCATCTACAAAAAATAAGGCCGTAGGAATTGTTGTTGTTTAAGAGAGAACTTCTCTCCCCACGGTCTTATTTGGCAAGTATACAGTGTCAACCTAGATATTTTCTAATATGGTGAGGAAAATCTCAACCACTATAAGAATAACAATAATCCATTCAACGAATAGTCCTCGGATTGAATGACTAATGGTAGAAAAACCATCCATGATGTTATATAAAATATCCGTTTTGCTTTTCAAAATTTTAAACCGGTCGTTTAATTCGAAAAATTCCGTCATTCGATCATAAAATTCGTTTGCGGTGCTGTTAGTCCATGTCATATCTGGTTTATCTAAAATCATGATATAGGCAAGCGTATTATATTCATGACGTACAATCTTTGCCGTGGTCCTTGCTAATTCCTTGTTACCGATTCGGAGTCGACCTTTTTCCAGCCGGTCAATCATCGTCTCAAGTTTATCGTGAATCTTTCCCAGCTGTTCCTCTGTTTTCTCTAGAGCTACTGATTTGGCAAGTACGGTGGATATCAACTCAGGATAAAAACTCTCGTATATAGGAACAACCACATATTCGTCAGTCAATTCGACAGGTTGGGATTCTTTAATGTGGAGGCGATAATCATCCGTATATTTCTCTATATTTTTTAAATCAATGTCAGGTTCGAAAGAATAAAGGAAGTTTAAAACTTTTGTAATTTCTTCTGTTTGAGAATTATTAATGAATACAATACTTCCAAAGGAAAAAACAAGTACCATTTGAGTTTCATTTATCTTTTTATCTAGGATGGATTCTAGGATTTGTCCTCTAAGAAATAAAGGTTGTTCCCATGTGAATTTTTTAGGAATCCCACAATGAATCGCAATCTGGTTTAAATCAATCTCGTTTGTAATTGCAAATGCTTTAAAGGTAATAGCTTCCATGGATATCACTCTTTTCAGCGAAGTTTCATCTTCATTTATTTTTTAAATACATGGTGACCAATCTCCAGTGTGGTCGCTCTAGAATCAAGCCAGCGGCTAGTAGCTATAGCGGGATTATAGAAGAATAGGGATCCGGCAGCCACATTTCTCTTCTCTTTTAATGCTTCATTTACAGCCTTAATTGAATCCACATCAGCTGGTTTATTGATTTCTCCATTTCGAACAGGCTGAAATTGTCCTTTTTGATAAATGACTTCTTTTATCGTGTTAGGAAAGGCGGAGCTGTCCACTCTGTTTAGAACCACACAGGCTACGGCAACTTTTCCTTGATAAGGCTCACTTTCTGCTTCTGCTCTTACTAATCTAGCTAACAAGTCTATTTCGTACTGAGAGTAACCCACTATGATTTGGGGTTGTGCTGGTTCCTTTTCTGGAGGATCCGCTACCTTTTCAGGCGAGTCAGTTGCATCCACTGATTTACTAGTATAAACAGTTTGTCCAACATATATTAAATCAATATTTTTAATTTGTGGGTTAAGCCGAGAGAGTTCTTGTAAGCTAATATGGTGGTCCTTGGCAATTTGTGTCATGGTATCTCCACTTTTTACAGTATGAGCTAAAGCAGGAGAAGCAAATAAGAGTGAAGCTACTACAGTTAGTGCTGAGATTAGTTTTTTCATCGTTCTTTTCCCTCCTAGTTGATTTCACATGATTCTCTTATTAGTTTCTATTTCTATGAAAAAGAACAATAGAATAGTATTACAGTTTCGTAACAAGAGAAAAACCTAGGGAAATAGAATACGAAAATAGAAGAACGGTAACATAAAAACACACCCTCTCTAATAGTTTGAGAGGGTGTGTTTTTACTAGCTATTTTTTGTTTGGAAATCGATCATAAACTCACTAAATGCCTGACATGCTTCAAGCGGAACGGCATTATATGAAGATACACGGCACCCACCGATGGAGCGGTGACCGTTAACTCCTACAAAGCCTTCTTGTTTTGCCTGTTCTAAAAATTTCTTTTCTAAATCTTCTGTTTTCAAGTTAAAGGTTATGTTCATGAGAGAACGGCAGTCCTTTTCAGCATGACCAGAATAAAAATCATTACTAGAGTCAATGGCATCGTAAATAAATTTTGCTTTTTGTTCATTTCGTTCAGAAATTGCCGTCAATCCTCCTAACTCATGAACCCAATTAAGCACCTCTCCAAGCATGTAGATGCCAAAGGTTGGCGGTGTATTATATAGTGAATTGTTCTTAGCATGCGTGCTGTATTTTAGCATTGTTGGAATGGAAGTATTGGCTTGTTCTAAAAGGTCTTTCCGGATAATGACTACCGTTACTCCTGATGGGCCGAGATTTTTCTGTGCTCCTGCGTAGATAAGGGAGAACTTGTTTACATCAATAGGCTTTGAAAGAATATCACTCGACATGTCTGCGATTAGTGGCACATCTCCACTGTCAGGAAAGTCCTTCCATTGAGTTCCGTAAATGGTGTTGTTGGAAGTAAGGTGTAAATAGGCATCATCAACATCGTACTTTAAGTGATCTACCTTTGGTATACCTCGGTAATTTCCTTCCTTAGAGGATGCAGCATGATAAACATCTCCAAATAATTTAGCCTCAGAAAATGCTTTTTCAGACCAAGATCCTGTCATTACATATCCTGCCTTTTTCCCCGACTTTAAAAAATTCATGGGAATCATCGAAAATTGAAGGCTTGCTCCACCTTGGAGGAAAAGAATTTCATAGGAATCAGGGATTGATAACAATTCTTTCAAGCTGTTAATTGCCCTATTATGTACCTCTTCATAGGTACGGCTTCGATGGCTAAGCTCCATGACAGACATTCCTGTACCTCGAAAATCAATCAGTTCTGCTTGCGCTTTTTCTAAGACAGATAACGGTAAAGCGGAAGGACCTGCATTAAAATTGTAGGCACGTGGTACTTGTAATTTCATTTACCTCACTCCATTTTTCGTTTATTTGACTATAACATATTTTTGAAAAATTTAAATAATAAACATTTTAACGCTTTAAAGAGAATATGTAAATGAGAAACCTAAAATAAAAAAAGCTCAAAAATTCTCTATTTATTTAGATAGAGAATTTTTGAGCTTATTTTATCAATTAAGGATCGTTCAGTTGTTTCTAGTGAAGCATATAAACCTCAGTATAGGGTGGTTGTTCAAGTTTGGTTGTTTTTAAGCGACCTTCAGCAACTAAATTCTTTAAACCATTTTCAACCTCTGTACTAGGTACACCAAGTAAGTCAGCCACTTTTACGGTGGATATAGACATGTATTTAGGTCGATGTGTTGATGAAATAATCATGGACTGGACATATTGAAATAGATTCTCTTGTTCCAAAATGAAACCTCCTTCAATTTTACTCTCTTAAAATTAGTTATTAATAAAATTCCCATAAAAGTAAATATTAATTCTTGAACCCATTAAGGAGGAAATGAGAAATGGCATTTCTTAAACCGTATGAAATAGCTGAAATTGCAATTGATGCAGGAACAAAAAAAGCAAAGCTTCCGGTCAATAAGGTGTTCATTTTAGGAATTCTAGGTGGTGCATTTATCTCAATTGGTTTTCTCCTAGATATTCGTGTAACAGCAAATCTCCCTAAGGATTGGGGAAGCTTTGGATCGTTTTTAGGAGCAGCTGTGTTCCCGCTTGGTCTCATTTTAATTCTTTTAGCAGGTGGAGAACTGTTAACAGGAAATATGATGGCGGTTGCCATGGGGTTTTTCGCGAAAAAGGTCTCATTAGGAAGGCTTATGTACAATTGGTTTTGGATTACAGTTAGTAATTTTATTGGTGCTATTTTTGTAGCTTATATTTTCGGTCATGTAGTGGGGCTTACAAGTGAAGGTCTATTTCTTGAGAAAACCGTTGCCATTGCACAAGCCAAATTAGATGAAGGGTTTTGGGCTTGTTTTTTCTCTGCCATAGGCTGCAATTGGTTAGTGGGTCTAGCATGCTGGCTATCCTATGGATCCCAAGAAATGAGCGGTAAGATTTTGTCCATTTGGTTTCCAATTATGGGCTTTGTGGCGATTGGGTTTCAACATGTTGTAGCAAACATGTTTCTCATACCTGCAGCAATCTTCGCACACCATTTTACTTGGGCCGATTTTTTTAGGAATTTTATACCCGTTATTATAGGAAACGCAGTTGGGGGAAGTATCTTTGTTTCACTTGCCTATTGGTTATCGTATAAAGATTACATAAAAAAAGATGCTGTATTGAAAACCTAATATTTATAGATAAAATGACCGAAAAAAGGAGGTACTAACATGGAAGAGTCAAGCTTTTCGATAGAGATTAATGGGAAAGAGTACAAAGCGAGACCCGGACAAACTATTTTAGAGGTGGCTAGAGAAAACGATGTATTTATACCCTCAATCTGCTATCACCCTAATTTAGGAACTATTCAAACATGTGATACTTGCTATGTAAATGTTGGAGGTAATCTCGTTCGATCTTGTGCTACAAAAGCAGAAGCTGGAATGGACGTAGATAGCCAATCCTCTATGGCAAGAGAGGCTCAAAATGAGGGGATTAACCGTATTTTAAAGAATCATGAACTCTATTGTACGGTTTGTGATAACAATAACGGAAACTGTACGATTCATAATACTGTTGAGTTAATGGAGGTGGAACATCAAAAGTATCCGTTTGAGGCAAAGCCGTATCCTCCAGATAATTCTCATCCATTTTATAGATATGAGCCCGATCAATGTATTCTGTGTGGTAGATGTGTGGAAGCATGTCAGGACCTCCAGGTAAATGAGACATTAACAATTGATTGGAATCGAGAGAAACCACGTGTAATTTGGGATAACGACGTTCCGATTGATCAATCCTCCTGTGTTTCTTGTGGTCATTGTGTAAGTGCTTGTCCATGCAACGCATTGATGGAAAAATCAATGTTGGGAAAAGCAGGCTTCTTAACAGGGATTCCTCCAAAAATCTTAGGGCCGATGATTGATCTGACAAAAGAGGTGGAGCCAGGGTACAGAGAGATTTTCGCTATCTCTGAGGTAGAAGCGTCAATGAGGAAAGCACGGATTAAACGAACGAAAACCGTCTGTACATTTTGTGGAGTGGGATGCAGCTTTGAGGTATGGACAAAGGATCGTGAAATCTTAAAGATTCAGACACATACCGAAGCCCCGGTAAATGGTATTTCCACCTGTGTGAAAGGAAAATGGGGTTGGGATTTTGTTAATAGTGAAGAGCGATTAACGAAACCATTAATTCGCAAAGGGAATGAATTTGTGGAGTCAACTTGGGAGGAAGCACTTGATCTGGTAGCTCACAAACTTGGGCATATCAAACGAGAATATGGTCCCGATTCAATCGGCTACATCGCTTCTTCTAAATGCTCGAATGAGGAAAATTATTTATTTCAAAAATTTGCACGTGCAGTGATGGAAACAAATAATGTTGATAACTGTTCGAGGTATTGTCAATCCCCAGCAACTGCGGGTTTATTAAGGACCGTAGGGTATGGAGGAGACTCCGGAACGATGGAGGACCTTATCAAATCTGAACTGATTATTATCGTTGGTGCAAATCCTTCAGAGTCACATCCTGTTTTAGCCACACGAATTAAGCGTGCACATAAATTACATGGTCAAAAGTTAATCGTTGCAGACTTAAGGGAAAATGAATTGGCGCAGCGAGCTAATCTTCATATTCATCCCAAGCCTAGTACGGATCTAATTTGGATTTCAGCTGTAACGAAGTACATTTTAGATCAAAAATGGGAGGATACAGAATTTTTGAAACACCGAGTTAGCGGTTTGGAAAAATACATTGAGAGTCTTGAAAAATTCACTCTAGAGTATGCAGAGGAAAAGACAGGATTAAGCCAAGAAACCTTAATTCAAATTGCAGAAATGATCCATGATTCGAAGTCCGCTTGTATTTTATGGGCTATGGGCGTTACCCAGCATAAAGGAGCAACAGACCACAAGTACTGCCATTTCCAATTTGCTCTTGATTACTGGGAACTATGGTCGCCCTGGAACAGGTGCTTATCCTCTTCGCGGTCATAATAATGTACAAGGAGCTTGTGATTTTGGTACCATGCCGACATGGATGCCAGGTTATGAACCAGTGCAAGATCCTAAGGTTCGTGAAAAGTATGAAAAAGCCTGGGGAGTCAAGCTTCCAGAAGAACCAGGAATGGATAACCATCACATGGTAGAAGGAATGGATAAAGGAAAACTAAAAGCGCTCTATTTATTTGGAGAAGACATGTCGCTTGTTGATGCAAACTCCAATCATGTGAATTCTGCTTTTGAACGATTAGAGTTTTTTGTGGTTCAAGATATCTTTTTCAGTAAGACTGCACAGTTTGCTGATGTAATTTTACCGGCCGCACCAAGTCTAGAGAAAGATGGAACGTTTACAAATACGGAGCGGAGAATTCAGCGTTTCCATAAGGTATTTGAACCACTTGGAGAATCAAAGCCTGATTGGGAAATCTTCCAAGAGGTAGCAAACCGACTCGGAGCAAATTGGAACTATCAGCATCCAAGCGAAATCATGGATGAGGCGGCAAGTCTTGCTAAATTGTTTGCTGGTGTAAGCTATGAGCGGTTAGATGGGTGGAATAGTCAAGTATGGCCGGTTTTAAAAGATGGATCAAGTACTCCGCTTTTATACGAAAAGCGCTTTGCCTTACCCGAAGGAAAGGCGAGGGTGGTACCAGTCGATTGGACGCCGCCTTTCATCTCAGGGGAGGAGTATGATTTACATTTAAACAACGGTCGTTTGCTAGAGCATTTCCATGAAGGAAATATGACCTACCAATCAGAGGGCTTAACACATAAGGTTCCGCATCCATGGCTAGAGGTCTCGCTTGAACTCGCAAAAGCCCGAAATCTCGAGGATGGTACGTTAGTAAGGCTGACTTCTCCATATGGCCAAGTAAAAGTACGTGTAATGGTTACAGATCGAGTGAAAGGAAACGAACTATACCTGACAATGAACACGAGGGAAGATTACGAAGCGGTAAACCGACTGACAAGTAGCTACCATGACATCGTGACTCATACACCTGCTTACAAAGAAACGGGTGTTAAAATGGAAGTTCTTGAAGTGAAAGGAGAACCTCCGCTGCCAAAACATAACCATCGATTTGGGAATAGACTTCCACAGATCAGTGTAAAAGTAGAGGACAAATGGAATCGTTCTGATTTCACTCCGATTCCAGAAATGATCGAATTAAGGGGCGACGAATATGGCGAAGGCAATTACGCAAATTAGGGAAGTACCAAAACCGGAGTTAGAGCAGGAACAGGCAATGACTGAGATTATAAGCGAGATTATTGCAAATAAGGATGTTATTTTAAAAACCATTCAAATTATGAAGGGGCTACAGGACACAAAAGTATTGGATGCGGTTGAATCAATGATTGACCAAAGAACGGAGATTGGAGCTATTGCAATACAACAAGTAAACCAACCAGCAATGCGTAACGTCATCAAAAATGCAATGAACGCCTTTTCGTTTTTAGGGTCGCTTCAGCCAGGGCAGCTTTCTGATGTTATGGAAGGACTGTCTCATGGATTTTCACGAATGGCTGAATCCGGACAAGAGGGGAAGAAGCAAAGTCTTTGGCAGTTAAGGAAAAGACTGTGGAGTAGGGAAATGCGCGCAGCCATGACAAGTATGATGAATTTTATGGATGGATTAGGTGAGGTATTCTTACGTAACAGACGAGAAAACTCATAACGGGAGGCTGAACAGATTGGAAACGCGGGTTGTAACCGTTAAAAACATGGCAAACCAGCAGGATGCAAATAAGATTCTTGAAGTCATCGAGCATGTATGGGGGATTACCAAAGCAGAGGTTAACCTATCAAAAAGCCAAGCTAGTTTTAGCTTTGATGAAAAGATGGCCTCGGTTCAGGATTTTGAACAAGCAATGATCGAATCAGGGTTCGAAATCACCAAACAGGAGGAGTCAAAATGAAAATTTGCGAAATATGTGGGTTGCAGGAAGATACGGAACAAAATGGGGAGGGAGGAATCGGATCGGTCATCCTTCATGTTTGTAAAAGCTGCCAGGAAGATAGGAAGTGGCACACTTTCGAAGACCCTTTAGAGTAAGTCGAAGATTTAGGGCTCATTGGTCTTTTTAAGAGATTAAATAGTGACTATTTAGCAAATATTTTACTACAGCGGGTGAAATACTTTGAAACCAATTGAGGTTAAACGGGAGATTCTTCGGCTTGGAAAAGGATATACCGAACAGATAGAAGATAGCGTGGTAACCGAATATCCAGTAACTATCAAAATAAATGGTGAGGAATTTGTCACCCTTATATGTTCACCAGAGTATATTGAAGATTTAGTGGTTGGATTCTTAGCTTCTGAAGGAATCATTCGGAAGTATGAGGAAATTATAGAGGTTTGGATGGATGAGCACAATGGTTTTGTTCACGTGCAGACCAATAATATTAATCCTTACTATCAAAGGTTTCATAATAAACGCTATATCACCTCATGCTGTGGAATGAGTAGGCCAGGTTTTGTATTTGTTAATGATGCAATGCATATTAGGAAGAAGAATACAGTCCGAACGAAAATATCCTCTGATGAATGCTTTAAGCTTATGAATGAGCTACAGCAATCTTCGATTATTTTCAAAAGCACCGGAGGCGTTCATAACGCCTCCCTATGTACAGTCGATCAAATGTTAATAAGCCGGATGGATATCGGCCGTCATAATGCTTTGGACAAAATATATGGTTATTGTCTAAAAAATAATATTTCTCTTCAAAATAAGTTACTTGTCTTTAGCGGCAGGATCTCATCAGAAATCCTCTTAAAGGCAGCAAAAATTGGATGTGAAATGGTCCTATCAAAATCAGCACCAACTGAATTGGCCATACAGCTTGCCGAACAACTAGGCATCACCACCATCGGCTTCATTCGCAATGAAACCCTAAACGTCTACACCTGCCCCGAAAGACTGGAAGTAGTTTAGCTCACTTTAGGGTGTCACTTTAAGGTGTCAGGCACCATTCGTGTACATTTGTCTTTGCGGAGTGGACAGCATGCTCTGTATAATCCATCAGTGACAAGCTGATGGATGTTTTTCTTTTTTCTAAGATGTTTCTGTGTATTTTTAGGTTTTTAAAATTTCGCAATATTTCATACATGAATTTACAAAATTTCAGTAATTTTTAAATTAGGTGAATGTTTTTACTTAAAAATTGATATTTTCGTGAATAAATTGAACGCCCCAAAAAATATTTTTACATTTTTTCAAAAGGCGCTTAACATTTGTTCAATACATATGTTATATTAGTTCTGTTCTTAAAAATGTAAGCGCAACATTTTCATCAAGATAAATTACAACATTGTGGAGGAAACTATGAAATACATTATTGCTATTATCGGATTACTTATTGTTTTTGGACTAGCTTATGTGGCTAGTAATAACCGAAAGAATATTAAAATTAGACCTGTTATTATGATGATTATTATTCAAATCCTTCTGGCTTGGTTATTATTAAATACAAAGTTTGGTCTAGTATTAGTTAAAGGGTTTGCTGATGTTTTTAGTAAATTATTAGAATATGCAGCAAGCGGAATTTCATTTGTGTTTGGAGGACTTGCAAATAAAGGAGAAATGTCTTTTTTCCTTGAAGTATTACTACCAATTGTTTTTATCTCAGTATTAATTGGAATCTTACAGCATTTTAAAATACTCCCTATCATTATGAAAGCAATTGGATTATTGTTAAGCAAAATAAATGGCATGGGTAAATTAGAGTCTTACAACGCAGTTGCTTCTGCAATTGTCGGGCAGTCTGAAGTGTTTATTACTGTTAAAAAGCAACTCGGACAACTACAACCACACCGTTTATATACTTTATGTGCTTCAGCCATGTCTACTGTATCAATGTCAATTGTCGGTGCATATATGACGATGATAGAACCAAGATATGTTGTAACAGCACTTGTGATTAACTTATTTGGCGGATTTATTATTTCATCCATCATTAATCCATATACGGTGACTGAAAGTGAAGACATTCTTATTATTCAGGAAGAAAAACAAAGCTTCTTTGAAATGATTGGGGAATATATTATTGATGGTTTTAAAGTTGCCATCATTGTTGGTGCCATGTTGATTGGGTTTGTTGCTTTAATGGCAGGGATTAATAATATTTTTGAATTGATTTTAGGAATTTCATTCCAGGAAATTTTAGGTTATATATTTGCTCCGGTTGCCTTCATTATGGGTGTTCCATTTTCAGAAGCTGTTCGTGCGGGAGGAATTATGGCGACAAAGCTTGTAACAAATGAGTTTGTTGCCATGATGGATTTAGCAAAAATACAAGATAGCTTTACACCAAGGACCTTAGGAATAATATCTGTTTTCCTTGTTTCCTTTGCAAACTTCTCATCTATTGGTATTATTTCCGGAGCTGTCAAGAGCTTACATGAAAAACAAGGTAATACCGTAGCTCGATTTGGATTAAAACTATTATTTGGAGCAACATTAGTTAGTATTTTATCATCCGTGATTGTAAGTATTGTTTTATAACTAATGATGAAAAAGCAAATTCTAAACTAAGTGATAGGAAGAATTTGCTTTTTCTCCTTTTAAAGGAGGGGATTGTTGTGGAAACAGGCTTTTCACAACAGGTAGTATGAGTTTTGTTGGTTTATTTCTATCAGGTGCTGTGTTATTTCTAAACAGTCTCATGCTATTAGGAAAAGCAGAAGCAAAAAGTGTTGGTATTTTTAATATATTCGTAGGAACGATTCAAATTATGATTCCTACTTACCTAATGGTGGGAGCAGGTCAAAATAATTGGGATCTTTATAATGTCGCCTCCATTTTTTTATTTGGCTTAACCTATTTATACGTTGGTGTCACGGTATTGAGGGGGCTGGATGGCAGTGGTCTCGGTTGGTTTAGTTTATGGGTTGCGATAATCGGTGTTGTTTATACCTTTGTATCTTTTATTCATTTTAATAATGTGGTTAATACGCTAACATGGGGAATGTGGGCATTTTTATGGTTTTTGTTCTTTTTATCAAATGCCCTTAATAAGAAAATTGACCATTATATCGGGATGGTTGCATTTGTCCAATCATGGGTAACTCTTACGATTCCCGCTTTACTATATTTTATCGGTGTCTGGGATACACCTTTGATTACCCAAATCTGGTTTTACGTTTTAATTATTTCTATTTTCTCTTTCATCTTAGGCCTCTTTAAATTTAAATTATCATTTAAAAAACATATTACTCAATATAATTAAATAAGCGTAAAGCCCCACAAAACCAAAAAACCGAGGTTTCCTTCTCGGTTTTTTACTTTAAATATAAGCATACTTATTCTTTGAGATGATATTCCTTATACCACTCAATGAACTGTCCCAAACCTATTTCGAGTGGGGTAGAGGGAGAGAATCCAACATCTTTTTGCAAGCTATTAATATCAGCGTAGGTAACTTTTACGTCACCTGGTTCCATTGGAAAAAATTCAACCTTTGCTTTTTTACCTATTAGTTTCTCTAATATCTGAATAAATTTCATTAAATTTACTGGATTATTGTTACCAATGTTATAAATTTGGTATGGGGCGTAGCTGGAGCTTGGGTCAGGGTTGTTTCTATCCCAATAGTTATTGGATTTAGGGGGATGATCAATAAGTCTAATCATCCCTTCAACAATATCATCAATAAAAGTAAAGTCTCTACTCATGTCACCTTGATTAAATACCTTAATCGCTTTTTCTTCGAAAATGTTTTTTGTAAATGAGTAGTATGCCATGTCTGGTCTACCCCAAGGTCCATATACTGTAAAAAAACGGAGCCCTGTTGTAGGGATACTATATAGATGGCTATAGGTATGTGCCATTAATTCATTGGATTTTTTGGTTGCAGCATACATACTAATGGGATGGTCAACTGAGTCTTTCGGTGAGAAAGGAATTTTTGTATTCGAGCCATAAACGGAACTTGATGAGGCATAAATTAAATGCTCTACCGGGTAGTTTCTGCAAGCCTCTAATACATTTAAGAAACCCAAGAGATTGGATTGAACATATGCATGAGGGTTCTTAAGGCTATAACGAACTCCAGCTTGGGCTGCTAAGTTAAAGACAATTCTGATAGAATGATCTGCAAATAGTTGTTTTAATGATTCCAGGTTTGCCAAATCTGTTTTGTAAAATGTAAAATTGGGATGCTTCTCTAAAATTTTGATTCGGTCTTCCTTTAAACGTACATCGTAATATTCATTAAGATTATCTAGACCAATAACCTGATAACTTTCAGCTAACAAACGTTTAGAGAGATGAAACCCAATAAAACCAGCCGCACCTGTCACTAAGATCTTCATTTTCTTCGATCCGATCCCTTTTTTAGTTCATGGTCATTTTTACGATTCGAATCCTTTTTACGACTAGAATCTTTTTTATAATTATGCTCTTTCTTTCTTTTGTTCTCTTTTTTTCGATCATGCCCTTTTTTACTGCTCCGAGACTTCTTAGAACTCTTTAAGTTATCGTTAGCGACTTCTTCGTTAGTAAGCGGAATAGGTGTCTTTGTCCATTCCTCATGTGTTTTTGGATCCATTTCCTTTACCTGTTCGAGAAAAGAATCTAAGAATCCTCTTTCATGAAGGTTTTGAAATAACTCAAGTGGTCTTTCTTGTACTCTAGAGAAGGAATACACGTGGTCGACTAACTTAAATCCACTATTAGTTACAAATATATGCCTTAATGGGGCATCGATTTGTTTAAAACCAGACTTTTTCATGGTGGTTAAAATGTCTAGTAGTCTTCTAGTAATGTCATTTGAGAGGCTGGATTGCTTTTTTAGGAACGTATTTAAATCGGGACCTACTAGATATTCCATTAATACATAGTTGGAACCAGTTTCGTAGACTTTTGGAATGAAAGATAATTTTTGACTAGACTTTAAAACCTCTTTTTCTTGCTTTGCATGTTCTGGATTTCCGTAAATTTTTACACATTTATCTTCAGCAACTCGGTAGACAGCTCCTTGGTGTCCTGAACCAATTAGTGTTTGGGTTACGGAACTTTCAACTTTAACCCCTTTTCCTGATCCACCTGAATAAACAGGAATGTTCCTGTAGTCAAAACTGTTTTCGTTAAAGTATTTTTGCCAGGCTTCAAAAGTTTCCGGCTCTAGCTTTTTCACTTGGGATAAAAATGATTCTTTTAATAAGATGATATTTAAATCTCTCAATAATTTAAGTGGAATTGGGTGATTTCGTTTGAAGGCATTTACGTGATCAATCAATTTCAGTTCTTCATTTTCAAGGACGAAAATATGTCTTAAAGGTGCATCGAGCATTGTAAATTTAATCTTTTTCATTTCTCTTAAAACATCTAGAAGTTTTTTGGTGATTGATTCGGGAATATACGTACAGTTTCTAAGGTATTCTTTCAACGTTGGAGCATTAAAGTATTCCATCTCGATAAAGTTTGAACCTGTTTTAAAGACTTTAGGAAAAAAGGATAAATGTTGTCCGGCTTTAAGAGCTTCTGCTTCCATTTTTGCTTGCAGAGGATCAGTGTAAATTTTTACGCACTTATCTTCAGAAATTTTAAAAACTGCACCTTGAGCACCCATTCCAATTAGCGGATAGTTTGTAGGGTTATCTATTTCTAATGTTTTCAATCCTTTTGTTACTTTAATTGATTTATAATCTGCCATTACTATCCTCCTATCAGTAGTTCATCATAATATTTTGCTTGTAGAAGCAGCTGTTGTTTAGAATCAAAGAGGGTTTCAACTTTTTTCCGTGCAGATGTTGTATAGGTCTCCCATAGATGTCTATTGGTGAGCATGAATTCAAGTCCAGTAGCTATTTCATCCACATTATTTTCCTTTACTAAGAATCCTTCTTGATTATGTGTGATTAGTTCTGGAATGCCTGCATGATAAGTTGAGAGTACCGGTACACCAAGTGCCATAGCTTCTTTTAATGTATTCGGAATACCTTCTACATCTCCATTAGCCGCTTCTAAACTTGCAGCGCAGAATAAATCAGCATTTGACATATACTCTCTAACTTTGTCTTTATGAAGATGATTTAATAAACGAAATGAATCTCCTAAATTTAATTGCTTTGCTAAGGAAGTAAGTTCATCCTGAAGTTCTCCTCCTCCGATAATAGTCAGAGTGGCCTTAGGAAATTTATCTCTTATCTTTTGAAATGCCTTCATTAATATGTGGTGCCCTTTTTTTTCTACTAACCTACCTACAGAAAGGATATTTTGTGAACCCTCAAGACTTGGTGCACGGTAATGGTACTTACTGAGGTCAACCCCTCCATACAACACTCTTATTTTTTCTGGAGGACAGCCCCAAGCAATTATCCGATCGGCTAAATACTGACAAACTGGAAAAAAAAGATCCCCTTGGTTAAATAGCAATTTCATATTCTCTAAGTAACCGACAGGCTGATTGGCTAAGGTTGCATCTCTGCCCCGAATACTGGTGACTAAAGGGAGGTTTGTCACGTGCTTAAAAGGGAGTAGTAATATACCTAGTTGACCGTGGTGTGCATGTAAAAGCGAAATGTTATTTTTTTTAACGTAATCTTTTGGGGAGAAGATTTCATTGAGATAATGGACTTTTTCATTAAGCAGAGTAAGGTCGGTCATGTACTTGGGTTGACGGACTAAATGAATGTAATCATATTCTGGGACCTCACGTATTTGTGAAATATATTGAGTCGGGTCCACTCTTAAATTTAAATGTAGAGCTTTTGGCAAATAAGTCGTCTCCTTTCAACATCATCTTTGGACTTTCTAATCGGCTTCATCATAAGTTATTCAATATAGAAAGAAGAGGCTTGGACAAATCTCCCTGAAAATTGTAAAAAGCAAGAAATCTTTATTTAATGAAAATTTAAACGGAAATGGGATTTAGAAAATGATTGAGAGGAGTTTATGAATAAGAAGGCAATATAAATCAAAGAACACATTATTATTGCAAGAATAAAATGGGTTAAAAAATGTAAGAGAGATGAACAATATGCCCATTATACTACCAGTAAATATTAAAACAGCTTCAATTAGTGGAGGGCCCAATAAAAGGGTCATTTATCCACAAGTCATTGGGATGCAGAATCATAACACGGAAAAATTATTCAATCGTACAATCGTAAATCAAACTCAGGAGTTAATTAATCAACAAGTGGGGAATATGCCGACAACGGTAGAGGAAATGCTTGGCTTATATGAAATTAAAAACAATCAACGTAATGTTCTGAGTTTGTCACTCTCCAATTATACGTACCATTACCACGCTGCACATGGAATGACGTATATAAAGTCTCTAACATTTGACGTAGAACAAGCGAAGTCATGTGAATTAAAAGACTTATTTAAGCCTGGAAGTAATTATATTCAGAGGCTCTCAAAAATAATTAAAGAGCAAATCGTAGAAAGAAAGATTCAACTTATTACAGATTTCACAGTGATTAAACCAAATCAAGACTACTATATTGCTGATAAGTCACTGGTTATCTATTTTCAGCTATACGAAATAACTCCCTATGTTTATGGATTTCCTATGTTTCCGATTTCGGACTATGATATACAGAACATAATAGACGAAATGGGTCCACTTGGAAGGATGGCGGAAAATAATTAGAATTCTACTTTCTTGATTCAATTTCTAAAATATTCAGAAAAAAACATTGACTGATTAATCCCGTCCTATTTATAATATTTTCAAGGAGGGGGTTATTATATCTCAATTAGAAACAGTAATTGTTACGGGTTATGCTAAAGCCCCTCAAGGGACATCTATGCATGAATTATATAAACATGCGGGAATTGTACTGGAAATCAACCATCATAGTCATACTATAGAAAAGGCAGATTTCACTTTTGTGACTGGACTGACTAAAGAATTTTTTGAAAAAATACTCATTGGTTATTGCTTGAAGGATGGAACTGAAACTTTAATCCAAACAATTAAGGATCATTATTTTGCTCCTTCCCAACAGGCGATCATTGTCGCACTGCAATCAGCAGTACAAAGATATTGGGATCATATTAATAATAAAATCTAGATTGGTTTTAATAAAGTGAGAGATTTTCCTCTTTCATGGTCTTATTAAAGCTGAGCAAATTTGAAAGGCTACAAAATGTTCACCATTTTTGTAGCTTATTAGAATATTGCTCAGCTTTTTGCGTTTTTTAAGATTACTAGTATAAAACTTTGGGGGAATGAGAATGAATAAGCTAATTTCTGCAATGGAAGCAGCATCAATGATTAAAGATGGAAATAGGATCATGGTTGGAGGCTTTGGTTTAGTGGGCTGTCCATTAACCATATTGCGTTCGTTACAACAGTCAGGAACTGCAAAATTAGAAATAATTAGTAACAATCTTGGTGAGCCTGGGAAAGGGCTTGGCGTGCTTGTTAAGGAAAAGAGAGTTCGAAAAGGAATCGGTTCTTATTTTACAAGTAACCCAGATGTGGTAAAAGCCTACCAAATGGGAGAGTTGGACATTGAATTGCTCCCACAAGGAACGCTTTCAGAAGCAATTCGTGCTGGCGGGGCAGGGATTGCAGCCTTTTATACGCCAGTTGGTGCTGGTACGGAGATTACAAAAGGAAAAGAAGAGAGAGAAATTGAAGGTAAAAAATATATTCTACAGCCATCATTAAAGGCCGATATTGCCTTAATAAAAGCACATAAAGCAGATGAATTAGGAAATTTAGTATATACAAAATCAGCTAGAAACTTTAATCCTATTATGGCAACTGCGGCCAAAGTAGTGATTGCGGAGGTTGATCAAATTGTGAAAATAGGTGAGTTATCACCCGAAGAAATCGTTACACCTCATCTCTTCGTTGATTATCTCGTAATAAAGGAGGAAGAAATCATATGAGTGATAAACATGTCATTGCAAAAAGGGCAGGTCTAGCTTTAAAGGATGGTAATATTGTCAATCTTGGTATTGGCATACCGACATTGGTAGCCGATTTTGTTCCCGAGGGGATTAAGGTCTACCTCCACTCAGAAAATGGAATTTTAGGTGTAGGATCCACCCCTCAAACGGATGAAATCGATAAGAACTTGGTGAATGCCGGTAAGCTTCCCGTTACGGTTGAAGAAGGAGCTTCCTTCTTTGACAGTGCCTCTTCATTTGCGATGATTCGCGGAGGCCATGTCGATGTGTCCATTTTAGGTGTCCTACAGGTTGATGAAATAGGTCGTGTGGCAAACTGGGCTGTCCCTGGGAAGAGTGTTTTAGGTGTTGGTGGAGCAATGGACTTGTTAGAGGGCTCAAGAAAAGTCATTGTCACTACTCTACACACCACCAAGGAAGGCGAATCTAAAATAGTAAAAGAATTACATTACCCTATCACTTCACATAGAAAAGTGGACCTGATCATAACGGAACTGGCAGTTTTCGAGGTAGATGAGGAAGGATTAGTCCTTATTGAATTATTACCTGGACATACAATTGAATCTGTCAAAGCAAAGACAGACGCTCGATTTAGGATTGCTTTAAGCTGTAAGGATCATTTGGAGAATGAAAGGAGGGTGAAACAATAATGGTCGTTATTGTAAGTGCACTTAGAACGGCGGTCGGAAGAATTGGTGGTGCGCTTTCGTCTGTGCCACCAGAAGAAGTGTTAGCCACTGTTATGAATAATAATCTATCCTCTGTGGGTTATAATTCTTCTATTGTAAATGAAGTAATCATTGGTCAAACAAAACAGAGTGCTGAAACACCTAACATCGCAAGGGTAGCAGCATTAAGAGCCAGATTTCCTGAAAATGTGACAGGGCATACAGTACAAATGCAATGTGGTTCAGGACTTCAAGCTGTAATAAATGGAGTCATGTCCATCAAGACAGGTCAATCGGAAGTTGTTTTGGCAGGCGGAGTGGAAAGTATGTCTCAAGCACCTTATTACTTTGTTGGAAATAGGAAGGGGTTAAAACCAGGGGATTTAACGTTATTTGATTCCAATACTCGCAGCCAACCATGCTCCCAGCCTCAAGACTTATATGGAACGTTTAACATGGGCCAAACAGCTGAATGGCTAGCAGAAAAATTTGAGATTTCTAGAGAAGAACAAGATCTCTTTGCACTTGATAGTCAAGAAAAAGCACTAAGAGCTTTGGAGAACGAGCGATTTTCAGCTGAAATTGTTCCAATAAGTATTCCAATTAGCAAGGGTGAAAGCTTGTTCTTCGCTGTTGATGAGCATCCTAGAAGGACATCTCTAGAAAAATTATCCACCCTTAAGCCTGCCTTTAAAGAAGGGGGCACAGTGACAGCAGGTAATTCATCTGGTCGGAATGACGGGGCAGCGGTCTTAATGCTGATGAGTGAAGAAAAAGCAGAAAAACTGGGCTTAACACCACTAGTAACTATTAAATCTTGGGCTGTTACTGGTGTCTCGCCTAAAGAGATGGGCCTTGGTCCAGTTTCTTCCAGTGAGAAAGCATTAGAAAAAGCAGGCTTAACGATGGAAGATATAGATCTCATTGAATTGAATGAAGCATTTGCTGCACAAGCAATTGCATGTCTAAAGCATTGGCCTGATTTAGACCGAAAAAAGGTAAATGTTAACGGAGGGGGGATTGCTTTAGGTCATCCACTAGGCTGTTCAGGCGCAAGAATCTTAGTTACGCTTCTTCATGAATTGCAAAAGACAAAATTAACATACGGACTGGCAACATTATGCGTTGCAGGGGGCCAAGGAATTGCAATGGTAGTAGAGCGTTGGAGGGGTAGGTAGACTTTAAATAAGTAGGTTATTAGGAACTATAAATATATTATGTAAACTTATATGTAGGAATATTTTTCTTTTTAGATGAATGAAAGACATTACTAATTGATTGAGTAAGAGATTTGTCCTTCATTGGAGGTATGAAGGACATTTTTGATGGGTTTTGAACGAGATCTGTCCTTCATTAGTGGGATGAAGGACATTTTATTTTGTCTTTCATAGCAATCACAGGGGCTTATTAACCTTTTTTCAGCCTCATACCAAAAGTTAAGATTTCGTAATCATTCTTTAGCACATACCCATAATTTTTTGTATGGTCGATAACAATATCTCCATCAAGATATGCTTGTACTTCTGGGCTAACAAGGATAGTAATCTCCTCAAATAGATATACCTCATCATGTTCTACCTGCTCATCCTGAGCAAGTTCATACACAATAGTGCTACCTCAACCACTCGTTTGATGAGCAATAATCCTAACAGAAGTTTTCTCAGGGAAAACCGTCTTTAATTGTAGATATGCATTTTTGGTTAGGTTAATTTTCAATATGATCACCTCTAACTATTAAAATACCCTTCACACTGGGTTCTAATCGTGAAAAAACTTTACACCTTTACAATGATAGCAAATTTTATTAAAAAAATTGACAATAAATAATGTAGGACAGAAAAATTAAAATGGTAAAATAATAAAGTCTAAAGAAAAGGAGCCAATACATATGAACAGAACAGAAATTATCGCTCGAAGAATACTAGGATGGAAATTAAATAGATGGGATCGATGGTATGACTTTGAAAAGGATGCATTTATTCCTGTTTCAGATTTTGAACCTGAACATAACCTTGACCATGCGATGGTAATCGTAGAGAGATTAGAAAAATTGGGGTTTACATATAAAACCAATGGCGTTTCTGAGGTTTGCTTTAATGATGTTTGTGAAACTGGAGAAACGTTAGCAGAAGCAATCACAAATGCAGCATTTTCTATCGCTGACAATAGTTCAGTGCCTGATGCATGGTTATAAAAAATTCATTATTAAAAGAAGGGATCACATAAAATACTTTTAAGTATTCTATAATTTTATTATGTAAACAGGTTAAATTATTTGTTAGTTTAGTATAATAGTGCAAGGGTAAATTAATTAAAACCAGGATAAGATACCCTGGTTTTAATTAATTTAATGGAAGTTAACAAAGTATCTACCGATAAAAAAAGACCTTAAGGTTATCATTCTTATCCACAGTTGCCAGCAAGACGTCTTTGATTTCAGTTTGATATATATTATCTAATTTAGAGATAACCCAATCTTCGTCCTTTTGTATTTGTTCTAACTCATTAGAAATGATTTTACCTTCTTTGATAATCGTCCTTGGTAAATCGAAAGGTTCTGTCTTTATTTGCATGGTCATTGGTGTAATGGGTTGGTAATTGGGATCAAGGAAAATAGAAATTGTTCCATCTGCCTCCCAAAAAGCTAATGCTACCTTTTTCACATCTGCTACTTTTTCCTTACGTAATTCCCCTAGTAACAAATCTACAGAAATCCTTGCCTTCTTAAGGCCTTTATATAAAATCTTTCCATCTTTAATAATTGGGATAGGTTCACTGTTAAGTAACTTTCTAAGCCATGGCCATTTAAGAATGATGAATATACCACAAAGATATAAGGTTACTAATACAATGGTGGAAATGACGGACCCTTTTAACCCAAGATGTTGGTCAGACAATGGATGGGCAATAATGTTGCCAATGACTAGAGCAATAACAAAATCAAGTAGTCTTAATTGGGAGATGGCACGCTGTCCTAGAACTTTACCAACGATAACCAAGAAGAAAAAACCAACAACAGCACGTAAAACCCATTCAATTGAGGTTAGTGATTCTTGGCTTTGAAAAAAATACATCTAATGCACCCTTTTTCCAATAAACTAAACTTATTGTTTCTCTGTTATGTTTTTAATAACCTTAATTCAGTGCTTAAAAGTAAAAATATTACTGGTTATGGTATATACTGACATAGTCGCAGTGAGCAGAAGGGTAAAATTGGAGGAATGAACTTTGGAGATAGGAATTAGTACCTTTGTAGAAACCACACCGGACGTTCAGACCGGAGAAGTAATAAGTCATGCACAGAGAATACGTGAAGTAGTGGAGGAAATTGTTCTTGCCGATCAAGTAGGATTGGATGTGTTTGGCGTTGGGGAGCACCATCGAAAGGATTATGCTGCTTCTTCTCCTGCAGTTGTACTAGCTGCTGCTACATCACAAACGAAGCGGATACGATTGACTAGTGCTGTTACGGTACTATCTTCTGCAGATCCAGTACGTGTATTTCAAGATTTTGCTACACTTGATGCCATTTCAAATGGCCGAGCAGAAATCATGGCTGGCAGGGGTTCCTTCATTGAATCATTCCCATTGTTTGGCTACGATCTTAGGGATTATGATGAATTATTCGAGGAGAAACTGGACCTCTTGTTAAAATTACGCGAGTCTGAGCAAGTAAATTGGAAAGGGAGTCATCGGCCAGCCATTAATAACTTGGGCGTGTATCCAAGACCTGTTCAAGACCCCCTCCCAGTATGGATTGGCAGTGGTGGAAACACGGAATCAGTTATTCGAGCAGGTGTCCTTGGCTTACCACTTGTTCTAGCCATTATTGGTGGAAGTCCAGTTCGATTTGCACCCTTGGTTAAACTTTATAAGAGAGCTGCAGCACAAGCAGGGCACGATTTGTCGAAACTATCTGTTGCCTCACACTCACATGGTTTTATCGCTGAAACAACTCAACTAGCTGCAGATAAATTTTTCCCTTCTACTCAGCAAGCTATGAATGTGCTTGGAAGGGAACGGGGATGGGGACATTACGACCGTTTAAACTTCGATGCAGCAAGAAGCTTTGAAGGAGCATTGTACGTTGGTGATTCAGAAACAGTTGCACAAAAAATCATTCACCTTCGAAAGAATGTTGGAATCACACGCTTTTTCCTTCACGTTCCTGTAGGTACGATGCCTCATGAAGAGGTCATGAGAGCTATTGAGCTATTGGGTAAAGAAGTAGCGCCTAAGGTTCGAGAGCAAATCGCTGAGTGGGAAGGCACACATAACAGGTGATAGCATTAACTACCAAACTGATAGCTGTTTGATAGGAGCCTTTATCTAATTGATAGTTAGAAAAGGTACAATAAAAGCTTGTAGAAAGAAGTCCAAATGGACCGATTCTACAAGCTTTTATTTATGTTGATCAAGTATTCCTTAAAACAGTAATAAACCCATCAAGGATCTGGTGGCTTATTTTGAAACTTTTCCCTTGATAGAACTTTAAGGCTTCATCGTTGCCGTTTGATACAAAAATAAACAAATCATCAATTGACGGAAATGAACGTAACCAATCCTTCGACTTTTCGAATAAAACAGAACCGATGCCCAGGCTACGATAACCCTCTTTGATGTAAAACTGTGAAAGACAACCGACATCTTCCTTATTAACTGAGTCAAGATCAAAAAAAGTAGCAAAATCATTTGAATACGTTTCCTTTGATGAAATGTTGCTATATACATATCCCACAATTTCATCATCATCTTTTGCTACTACTATGTAATTATATTTGGCGTTGTTAACAGAAGGGATCATTCTAGTTTCAAAATTCATGTTATCAAAAAACTCAGGATGAATCGCTGCTTTAGATTTTTGATAAGCCATTAATTCATTTACAAGATTCTTAAGGCAACTTATATTATCTTCAGAAATTACTTCGTAGTGGATAGACATAAATAATTTCCTTTCAAGTGATTAGTGCTTAGATCAATCCAAGCCGTTCTAGACCATATCGTACTCCGTCTTCTTCTGCTGAGAGAGTTACCATATTGGCCATTTGTTTCAATTCATCGCGCCCAGACCCCATAGCCACTCCCATTCCAACCAAGGAAAGCATTTCGATGTCATTTAGGCCATCTCCAAATGCAACAGCCTCGTCCGGTGCTATGCCTAGTTTTTCTAATAGTTTAGTAATACCTACTGCTTTGTTGGAGTTAGACAAATTAACATCACATGTTCTAGCGCCCGAACTCCATCTTCTGAAATCTAACTCTGGTACATTGGTTTGATAATGAAGTTCTTCCTCCAAATCGCAATGCAAGAACAATTGGTATATGTCTTCATCTGTCCAAAATTGAGCGGGTGCAAGCTCTGGCTTCCATGGATCATGTTGGTACGCTTCAATCACGTATGGGTGGCTTAAATCTGTGGACTTAAAGCTTTTGCCGCTTAAGAAAGTGAGTGGATGCTGAAAATCATTTGATAATAGATGTACTTTTTCTAAAATCTGTTTATCTATAGCGCTCTTGTATATTTCTATCCCTTGGTGATAAGCATAGGACCCATTAAAAAAGACCATGGATTCTACTCCGGTTTCTTGAATTATGGAATCTGAAAAATAGGGGGCTCTCCCCGTAGCGATGATAACCTGTATCTTTTTCTCCCTCAACTGCTGGATCGCAGCCTTAGTAGAGTGACTCAATTTTGTTTTTCCATGAGGAAGGATCGTTCCGTCTACATCTAAGATGACTAACTTGTAATTCATAAACTCTCTCCTAAAATGTATTCTCGGTGGATTACCTAAGTATAGACACAGTATAACACATTGGTCTTCAATCACATGCAAGAAGGCTTTAGGTAAGAGTATAACTTAGTATGAAAAAATTAACTCATGAAAAAATAAAGCAGGGAAATGAGAATACAAAATCGAACTTGTAAACAAAGCAACCAGTGGCAGCTACATGATGTATTTTAATGAATGGAGTGATTGGATGAGCAAGAATGTCAATCGAAAAATATTGTTAGCTAGTCGTCCGAACGGAATGCCAGATGCAAGTAATTTTGAAATTATTGAGAGTAGGATTCCGGAAATTAGTGAGGGAGAGGTACTCATCCGTACTCTTTATCTATCAGTGGATCCTTATATGCGCGGTAGAATGTCGGATGCAAAATCCTATGCGAAACCTTATGAGGTGGGAGAACCATTTATTGGAGGTATGGTTGGGGAAATCGTTGAATCTAAAAATCCAAGGTTTCAAGAGGGCCAATATGTGGAAGGCCGCCTTGAGTGGGCAGAATATAATGTGTCAGATGGTAGTACCATTCGGAAGGTTAATCCTGAATTAGCACCGATTACCACGGCCCTGCATGTACTAGGAATGCCTGGGTTAACTGCCTATTTTGGGTTAATGTTCATAGGACAGCCGAAGGAAGGGGAAACAGTTGTTGTTTCGGGAGCATCGGGAGCAGTTGGAACAATTGTTGGTCAAATTGCAAAGTTAAAAGGCTGCCGTGTAGTAGGAATTGCAGGAGCAGATGATAAATGTAGCTTTTTAACAGAAGAATTAGGCTTTGATACTGCTATTAACTATAAAACAGTAGAAAATCTTCGCAAGGCACTAAAGGAAGCTTGTCCTTCAGGAGTCGATGTTTATTTCGACAATGTCGGAGGTAAAGTAAGTGATGCTGTAATGACTTTGATTAATTTTCAGTCTCGAACAGCTATTTGCGGACAAATCTCGCAGTATAACTTAGAAAAGCCGGAGATAGGACCAAGAGTAGCGGGACAACTGCTGACAACTAGTTCATTAATGAAAGGCTTTATTGTATCTGATTATGCAGAACATAATAAGGAAGGATTAATTCAGTTATCACAATGGGTAAAAGAAGGTAAGATTCAATACCGTGAGAATATCGTTGAAGGCTTTGAAAATACGGTGGAAGCTTTTCTAGGACTATTCCGTGGAGATAACATTGGTAAACAGCTAGTGAAGGTAGCGGAGGAATAAGAAATATTCAAGCTGGCTAATAAGGGGGCACAATAATAGTGTCCCTTATTAAGCTGCTTTTTTTATTAAATACGTAGGACAAAATTCATAAGAAGAAAGAAGCTCTTTTTACTTTTTGATGGGTGGATTGTTAACGTCTACATGAAACGGAAGAGAATTGTTCGCTTTGTCATTTCCATAGAACTGCTCCTGGATTTCGTTATTTGCGATATCTTCCTCAGAGCCCTCTGAAGCGTAGCTCCTAGACCCAAAGTCATAAAATAATTGATCCATTTGTTGATTTGCTTCAACTGCCTCATTTTTTTTTTCTTTCACATTTAAACGCCCCTTTTTATCATTTGTCTATATTTTTCCCAATCTGTGCTAAAAGTACAAGTATGTTGAAGAAAGTTTATATAAACAGGAATGACGATGCTTCATGAACTACACGTAAATTGTCCTGCATAAGCAATACTGAGATGCACCATTCTAGGGTGAAAAGGTTTACAACCAACACTCACACCTTTAATATATAAAATAAATAGTAATGGAGTGGAAGCTTATGTCGATTGAACAGGTTGTTCAACAACAAATCGAATACTATAACAAACAGGATATTGAAGGCTTTGCCAGTACATATGCAGATGATATTACGGTTTACACATTTCCGGATAACACCATAACTTTAAGTGGAAAACAAGAATTGATTGAAAGGTATACAGAAACATTCAAAAAGAAGAATTTTGCGGACATAAAAAATCGGTCCATTGTCGGCAACAAAGTAATAGATTGGGAAATTGCAACGAGCGGGCTTACTGGAGAAAGTACAAGCTTAATGGCCATTTATGAAGTAGAAAACAATTTAATATCAAAGGTTTGGTTTATACGAGAGTAGGACTTCCATGATGGAAGTTCTTTTTATATAGAATCACATGACGTTAATCCTTTAAAGTGATAGGGGACAGGCACCAAGTCCTAATTCTGATAAAATATAATTTTTTAGAGGGTTAGAGTAGGCTTTGTTGAATTTGTATATAAAAGTAAAAATTTGTGAGGTGGGAGAACTTGGACGAGATTCAATATGGATTTTTAGATGAATTTGGGGATTATCGTTTTGATTTTGATAAAAGCGATGTTTCAACCCACTTTATTATTGTTGCAATTCTTGTAAAAGATTCTAATAAAGCTAGTTTAGAGCAAGAAATGGACAGTATAAGACAAGCATATGTTCAAACTGGGGATCTAACTTCTAGAAGCTTCGACAATGACCATACTCAAAGAATGCAAATTTTGAATGAAATAAAGGATTTACCTTTTAGTGTATACGCCTATGTAATTGATAAGCGAAAAATAAGAGAAGACAGCGGCATTATGTCTAAAACTTCATTTTTAAAATATGTAAATAAAATGGTCTATAGGGACCTGAATAGATCATTTGAACAGCTTGACCTGGTGGCAGACAACCGAGATGAAAAATCATTTTTACAAGATTTTAAAAATTATATAAGAACAAATAGTATCCCTGATTTATTTAATCATTCAACATTTGGGTTCAACAATAGTAAATCGAATTTTCTTCTTCAGCTGGCAGATCTTATCGCTGGAACTTTGGCAAAAGGCTATGATCGTACCCACCAATCTGACCAGTACCGTTCTTTTTTCAAAATTATAAGAAATAAAATAGCAGCCATTAATCTATTACCTCTTGATTATAAGGACTTTCTCTATGATTACAAATCAACGAATCAGGATTCTAGGTACAATGACGTTATCATCCAACATTCGGTGAATCTAACCTATCAATATATTGAAAAGCATCGAAAAAGTGAGGAAGAGGAAGAAAAGCTTCGAATCGATTTTCTTAAGTTTCTTTTATTTAACCTAAAGGAAAATCCTGATGAATATGTGTATACGGAAGAAATTTTAGATAATCTAAATGCCATTAGGGACTTAAAACTAAATCCGCATAACTTTCGATCATCGGTGGTGTCAAAGCTCCGTGATAGTGGTCTCTTAATTGCTAGCAGCAATAAAGGCTATAAATTACCTGCTTGCTTAAACGATTTATATGATTTTGTGAATCTATCAAGTCTAACAATCCATCCAATGATTCAAAGAATATCCAAGTGCAGGGATCAAATTCTTCTAGCAACCAATAATGAAATCGACATTCTTGGGCAAAAGGGATATGGTTATCTGAAAAAGCTTATTGAATTAGAAAAATTAGGAATTTAAATGTTAGGTAGAACTCAATTGGGATAAGAACAAATAAGGGAAATTTGTAATTATGGATATGAATGGTATACTTTTTTTGTCATAATTATGGCCTGTCATATCAATAAATTCCCTAAAGGTCATAAAAATACGAAAAACGGAGGAAAAACAAAATGTATACTTCAATAGCTGAATTTATCCAAGAATGGAATCAGGAAGCAGGGTCTACACAAAAAGTATTAGATGCGTTAAACGACAATTCCCTTCAACAACAGGTTTCATCGGAAGACCGTACATTAGGCCGAATTGCCTGGCACATTGTTACAAGTACTCCTGGAATGCTAATCGAGTTCGGAATCAAGGTGGAACCGGTAGAAAATTCAGGAACCGTTCCTTCCTCAGCAAAGGAAATGGCAGAAACATTTCGAAAGGTCAGTGCCGATACAATTGACGCAGTGAAACAGCAATGGACGGATGATTCCTTAAAGGAAATGGTTAATGTATTTGGTATGACAATGCCAAAAGCAGTAACACTTTCATTGCTCATCAAGCACATCATTCATCACCGTGGTCAAATGACAGTCCTAATGCGTCAGGCAGGATTGAAAGTTCCGGGTATTTATGGGCCAGCAAGAGAAGAATGGACTCATATTGGAATGGATGCTCCAGCACTTTAACATGTCAAGATAGAGAGAGCCCTTTAAATGCAAAGCTGCATTTAAAAGGCTTTTTTTTTATTTATGAAAGGGTCGATTGTTTATGTCAAGATAAAGGAATAGAAGACAAATGGAGGGTAAATGCGAAGACAACTTGTGGTAGAATTAGATAAACATAGGTGAAATGACCCTTAGAAGGGAAGAGCGCAATATGGAAAAGATTTATATGGATTACAATGCTAGCACCCCTTTGGCTCCTGAGGTACTTAGTGCGATGCAACCTCTGCTACAGGATTATTATGGAAATCCTTCAGCCTTACATTGGTCAGGAAAACCAGTTAAGGAATTTTTACATAAAGCAAGAGAACAAGTGGCTGAATTAATTGCTTGTTCTCCTGGGGAAATCATTTTTACGAGTGGTGGAAGTGAGGCAAATAACCTTGCTTTAAAAGGGTATTATTTTAAAAATAAGCATAAAGGCAACCATATTATTACTTCTAAAGTTGAACACCCCGCTATCGTAAGCCCTTGTAAGTTCCTTGAACAAGTTGGGGCAAGGATAACTTACGTAGGCGTTGACCGGTATGGAAGAGTATCACCTGAAGAAATCGAAAAGGCGATTACAAAAGAAACAATTCTGATTACAGTCATGCACTCCAATAATGAAATAGGTACGTTACAGCCGATAAAGGAGATTGGGGCAATAGCGGAAAGGAATGGAATTGCCTTTCATACAGATGCTTCTCAATCCGTTGGAAAAGTCCCTGTCCAAGTGAATGATTTAAAAGTAGACATGCTAACGATCGCTGGTCATAAACTATATGCACCGAAAGGAATTGGTGCACTATATATAAGAGATGGAATCAAACTTGAACCTCTAATACACGGAGCGGGGCATGAGTTTGGCCTTCGTGCTGGTACCGAAAATACTTTACTAGCAGTGGGATTAGGTAAGGCATGTGAAATCGCTTCTAAAGAAGTAGGTAATCATAGAATCAAAGACTTGACTGACTATTTTTGGGGGAGACTAAAGGGGGTGTTCGGGGAACAGATTGTCCTGAATGGACATCCTGAGGAACGGCTGCCGAATACCTTGAATGTAAGTTTTGTAAATAAAATGGGCCAAGAACTATTAGAGTCTATTCCTAGTCTTGCTGCATCAACTGGATCAGCGTGTCATGCTGGAAGCATAGAACTATCACCTGTATTAAAGGAGATGAATGTTCCTGAAGAGGTTGGAAGGGGAGCAATCCGGTTTAGTTTAGGCAGGGATTCAACTAAGGAAGAAATTGATAAAGTGATTTTATTGTTTAATAAAATAATGTGAAATCAAGCGATTTGTTTAGGAAAATACAAACTAAAGTGGATAACTTGGAGAATAAAGTATACATAATATAAAAAAGCCCTAGTATTAGGGCTTTTTTATGTATATGGACTTTCAGTGAGAAAATTTCTAATACGAGTGATTTAAGAAGTAAAAAAGGGGAAATATTCCATTATTATGATTTAGTCTAGTTTTTTTATTTCTGTTAAATGAACCAATTTAATATTATGTATGCTTCCGACTTCCTTAATCTCGCAGTAACCTGAAGTATACTTATAAAGAATTACATATCTCTTGCCGTTGAATAATACTTGTGAATTGTTCTCCATTTATGAGTCTCCACCCTTCATCTTTTTCTTTTTCAATATATTAGTAGGATATGAAAAGTATGTTAGTTTTTTGGAGAAAATATCGAAAAAAGATGGAATTTGGCGTAACAGATTTAATAAAAGATATAAAGAAATATTTATAAACCACACAGTGTTTTCTTAATATGTAAGCGCATACATTTATTAATAAGCACTGGAGGTGGTGTAATTGATCTATCCATATGGAAAAGATTATATCCAATACTTGAATGATGAAGGTTATTCTAGAATCACCTATGAACAATGGAAAAATAAAATTAGTAAGCAAGAATTAGATAAAGAGAAAAATGGTAAAGACCAGAATCAATCTGGTCCGAAGTACAAGTAGGAAGCGCCAATCGGCGTTTTTTTTATTTGTAAATAATCCTATATTTGCTTCTAGAAATATGGAAAGTACTTTAGTTGGTTTTTATTCTCCAAAAGCAAAATCAGGTGTGACAGAATTGTCTCTAGCCATTTATCAATGGCTGAAAATGAACACTAATTTATCGGTTGCATTTATTTCTTACGGTACGTTGGAATTGATTTTGAAAAAGCAATGCTCTTTGAAAAGTTTGTTATGTTACGAGAAGCTATGGGACAACGATACGAGGATGCACTTTAAAACCAATTTCCACTTTTCATGGAAGCATCCTTTACTCAGATTTTAGACAAGTTTCAAGCTGAATTATATATGTTCACTAAAATCTAGTATTAGCTTTTAGTCGGTTTCTTCAATAAAACTGGCATCGTCCACATTGGATGATGCCAGTTTTATTGATTAGGTTAGTTATTTAATCAAAAAGTTAATTACAATGCGACAAATAAATAATTTGAAATATCTGACTATTTTTATTATAATAAACATGTATCGTGTCGGCAGCCGACACGAATGAAAACTGACTACAAAGAACTTTACATAATAAAAAAACGTAAAAGAGGTGATTAAATGTTTGATTACAGTCCATTGCAAAAGCCTTTACCGTATTACCAACAAATCCAACAATCCTTAAAAGAGAGTATCTTTAATGGTGTTTACAAACCAGGGGATCGATTATTTGAAGCCCAAATTGCGAAGCTTTACAATATTAGCCGAAGTCCTGTTCGAGAAGCAATTCGTGGACTCGTAATGGAGGGTTTGCTGGTAATGGATGAAAAGTCACAAATATCCGTTTACAAACCAAATTTACAAGATGTTCGAGATATTTACGAATGCAGGATTTCCTTAGAGTCTAAAGCAGTAGAACTTACAGCGGAACGAGCAACAGAGGAGCAATTGCAAGAGCTGGAAAAGACGTTAGCAGAAACAGCCGAAGCTATTAAAGAAGCTAAATCAGATAGTATTGTCGCATGTAATGCACGTTTTCACGAACAACTTATCCAATTCAGTGGAAACGCGAGATTAATGAAGCTGGTTGAGGATTTGAATGGTTTAATCTATTATTACCGTGTTTTAAATATTCAAGGAGAAGACAGAGTGAATACGATTTTAAAAGGGCATATGGACATTTACCAAGCATTAAAAGATAGAGAACCGAAAAAAGCAGCTGATAGATTAAGAGAGCATACGCAGGAGGATTTAATAAATTTGGTTCATATTATTGAACATTTAGAGGAGTGATAATTTTTGCGGATCGTTCATGTAGATCAAATTATTGAAACCGTTGCCAAACTTTGCTGGGAGGCCTGCTATTACTTACCCGAAGATGTAGTAGCAGGATTTAGACGTGCTGAAAAAACCGAAGCTTCTCCAATAGGAAAAACCATCTTGCAACAGCTTCTTGAAAATGCTGAAGAAGCAAAGGTGAATCATATGCCTTATTGTCATGATACTGGAATGGCCGTTGTTTTTGTCGAGGTAGGTCAAGATGTCCATATTACAGGAGGGAACTTTTTAGATTCTATACAAGAAGGGGTTCGAACAGGATATCGAGAAGGTTATTTGAGAAAATCTGTGGTTGGAGACCCTCTCATTCGTGTGAACACAGGGGATAATACACCAGCAGTCGTTCACACTGAAATCATTCCTGGTGACCAAATCAAATTCACGGTACTCCCTAAAGGTGGAGGCAGTGAAAATATGAGCGCGATGAAATTTCTACTTCCAGGTGAAGGGATGCAAGGGGTTAAAAATTTTGTTTTACAAACGATTAAGGAAGCTGGAGGGAAAGCCTGTCCGCCTGTAGTAGTCGGTGTCGGCATCGGAGGAAGCTTTGATAAAGTAACCTCACTTGCGAAGCATGCTGTACTGAGGGAAATCGGTGTTCATCATCACGAACCTCATATTGCCCAGCTAGAAAATGAACTTCTAGAGGAAATAAACAACACAGGTATTGGTCCACAAGGCTTAGGCGGGACGAATACTGCGCTATGGGTGCCAATTGAAACTTATGCCTGTCATATAACCGCATTACCGGTTGCGGTAAACATTCAATGTCACGCTGCCCGTAAAAAGACGGCTATTTTATAGGAGGGGAAGAGATGGCAGAATATCGAATAACTACACCGCTAACAGATGAGGATATTCAAAAACTGCAAATTGGGGACCAAGTTCTCTTAACAGGGACCATCTATATGGCACGCGATGCCGCACATAAAAGATTGGTAGATCTTCTAGAAGCCAATCAGCCTTTGCCCGTCGATTTAAGAGGAGAAATTATTTTCTATGCCGGCCCATGTCCTCCAAAACCCGGGCAAATAATCGGCCCAGTAGCGCCGACAACAGCCTACCGAATGGATCCTTATGCTCCTGCTATGTATGAATATGGGGTAAAAGGCACGATTGGAAAGGGGCCGAGAAGAGACATGGTAAAGCAAGCCTGTAGTCAGTTTAGGGCCATTTCCTTTGCAGCAGTCGGCGGACTCTCCACGATTTTGAGCAGAAGAGTAACAGGTGTTGAGATAGTTGCTTATGAGGATCTTGGGCCTGAAGCGATCAGACGGCTTCAGGTAGAAGATTTTCCTTTACTGGTTGCCTATGACGCACACGGTCAAGATTTGTATGAACAAGAAATTGCCAAGTATGAGAATTTCAATAAAAATGCTAATAAGGGAGTAGGTATATAATATGAAGAAACTAGAAATTGCTGTAATTCCAGGGGATGGAATTGGGAAAGAAGTCGTTCCGGTTGCAACCAAAGTTCTAGATACAATAGCTGAAATACACGGCGGCTTAAAATTTGAGTACCAAGAGTTTCCTTGGAGCTGTGATTACTACATGGAGCATGGAAAAATGATGCCGGATGATGGACTGGATATCTTAAAAAACTTTGATGCAATTTTCTTAGGGGCGATTGGAAACCCTCAGCTTGTTCCAGATCATGTATCGTTATGGGGACTCTTGATTAAAATTCGCAGAGAATTCGAACAATCGATTAATATACGCCCAGCTAAATTTTTTAAAGGGTTGAAATCACCACTAATCAACCCAAATGACTTTGATTTAATAGTTGTGAGGGAAAATAGTGAGGGTGAATATAGTGAAGTGGGCGGAAGAATTCACCGTGGCGAAGATGAACTCGCCATTCAAAATGCTATTTTTACAAAAAAGGGCACAGAACGTGCGATGCGGTATGCCTTTGAACTGGCTAAAAAGAGAAGAGGCCATGTCACTTCCGCGACAAAGTCAAACGGCATTTTCCATTCAATGCCATTTTGGGATGAGGTCTTTAATGAAGTTAAGAAAGACTATGCAGATATTCAAACAGCTTCCTATCATATTGATGCTCTAGCAGCCTTTTTCGTGACAAGGCCGCAAATCTTTGATGTGATTGTCGCTAGTAATTTATTTGGTGATATCTTAACAGATATTGGCGGGGCAATTATGGGCAGTATCGGGATTGCACCTGCAGCCAATATTAATTTAAATGGAAAATATCCATCTATGTTTGAACCTGTACATGGATCAGCGCCAGATATTTATGGAAAAGGAATTGCCAACCCAATTGGTCAGATTTGGACTGCAAAAATGATGCTTGATCATTTCGGAGAGTATGAACTAGGACAAAAGCTTTTGGATGTAGTAGAAGAGGTAACAAACGACGGAATTAAAACACCTGATATCGGCGGCACAGCTTCAACCACGGAGGTGGGGGACGCTATCTGCAGTCGTATGAAAAAGGTTTGCTCCGTATCCTAAATAAATAATCCAAATAAGAGAGGCTGTACCAAAAAGTTGTGTAACTAGACAACGATTTTGAGCAGCCTCTTTTTACTGCCTAATAAAGATACAAGAGGATGGGACCGTAAATGAAAAACCCTTAATCTATGAAAATACATAAATTAAGGGTTTACTAACATTATTTATTTCTACTCTCTGCATCCTTAATGATATCTTCACCAATCTTCTTAGCCCACTCTTGGTAAACTGGCTCAAGTGCTTTTTTGAATGCATCAATTTGTTCTGGTGTAAGCTCATTAATCTTTGTTTTACCACGTTCTTTTAACTTTTTCAAAGATTCATTATTTAGCTTTTCAGCAGAGTCACGTGCAACCTTTGTTCCTTCTTCTACACCTTTTTGGACAATTGCTTTCGTTGCATCATTTAAACTATCCCAGAATTTCGTATTGGTTAATAAAGCGTAGTCTACTCGAGTATGACCCATAACAGTCGTATACTTCTGCACTTCGTCAAATTTCTTTGATTCGATGTTACTGTAGGTGTTTTCTTCTCCGTCAACTGTACCTTGCTGTAGGGCAGTGTAAAGTTCGTTGAATGGAATGGATACGGAACCGGCATTAAGCTTATCGTAAATTTCTTCAAGTAACTGGCCGCCTTGAGTACGAATCTTTAAGCCTTTTAAATCTTCCGGCTTCGTAATTGCTTTCTTATTATTAGTCATGTGTTTTGCACCATTTGGCCACATTGCCAGACCAAGGACGCCGTCCTTTTCTAAACGCTTAAAGATCTCTTTTCCTTTTTCACCATCCCAGAATGCGTTTGCGGCTGCATCATCTTTAAACAAGAATGGCATGGCAGGAACATTAAAACCAGGGTCATTACCTACTAACTTTGACATATCAGGAATAATGAATTGGACGTTATTGGCTACTAAGTTTTGATATTCATCTTTATCACCAAATAGCTGGCTATTTGGATAAACCTGAACTTTGATTTTACCGCCGGATTCTTTCTCAATATACTCTTTCATTGCAATCGCACCGGCTTGCTTAGGTGTGGTTTCTGCCACAACATGGGAGATTTTAATCGTAATTTCTTGAATATCGTCTCCAGATTTGCCCTTTTCACCGCTAGCTGAGCTGCCGCTTGTTTCTTTAGAGGAAGAGCCGCAGGCTGCAAGGCTAAATACTAACAGAAGAGTTACTGCTACAACAAATAGTTTCTGAATCTTTTTCATTTGATTTCCCCCTTTTTAATAAATAGCTTGAAACAAATTGATATATTTCTGTATGGTCTGCATCCTGATCAAGTGTATGAGAGGCATTATCGAATCTGTCAAAAACCAACTGTGGTAGGTTTGTCATGGCCCCAGCGTGTGAAAAAAGATGCTTAGCCATCTCTAAATCTTTCCTTAACAGTTCTAGACTAAAGCCTGAATCAAAACTTTCAGTTAGGATGAAGGATGGAAACTTATACTCGGTTGAACCACTGCGTCCTGTACTTTGGTTAAATACATGAATAGCTGTCTCCGGTTCCACCTCAAAACTTTGTAGCAATTGGACGGCCTCACAACTAGCTAAAAGATGTGTAGCAGAAAGATAGTTGTTAACGGCCTTTATTAAGTGACCGCTTCCAGTCGGGCCTACATGAAAGAGGTTACTGCCAATTGCACCTAGCAAACGCTTACATTTAGTGAATGTTTCAACCTTGCCACCAATCATGATGGTTAATGTCGCAGAAACAGCTTTCTTTACTCCTCCGCTGACAGGTGCATCTAAAAACTCAATTTTCTTACCTTCAAGTCTGTTAAAATTCTTTCTTGTTTCATCAGGGTAGGAGCTACTCATATCAATGATGACTAATGGATCTTGTTGAGAGTGTTGGTCCGAGGCGTAATGGTCAATAATTTCGTCAATAACTTGATTCACGATCTTTGATGAGGGAAGCATGAGAATAATACATTGCACGTTGTGAAGCCAATTCAAAAATTCACCTGAAGTCCCACCGTGGCTCTGGAATTCATTGATAGCGGATTCATTTACATCGCTGCCAAAAACATTATATCCGCTTTTTAATAGGTTTTTTGCCATAGGCATTCCCATTTTACCAAGCCCAATAAAACCTATATTATCAATCATGAAGGGAAAATTCCTTCAAGCTCTTTATGTAAAGAGCCAATTCGTGGGTGCGCCCGACCGCTCGTGGTGACGACGGCCGCGATGACGATCTCATCATTTCTGGGTGCATCAGGAATCCTAGTCTCAAACGTCATGTGATGGCTACGAACCTTTGCATCCATCTTGTGTTTAATTGCTAAGTCCAGACTGCTGCCTGCAGCACCTCTTTTCTCGGCAGAAGGGAGGAGTGTTTCCGCCTCACCGCAAAGTGATCGGAACGGATTTCCGAAGGTTAGGGTATGAATAATGGCAGATCCATGTTCTATTTCTCCGTCAAGTCCTACCAGTGCTCCTTTCCCATAACCTTCTACTTCATCTCCTGAAGCGCCTAAAGCTTCCATAGCCTTCTTTGGCAAAAGCTCACCGAGTTGTTCGGAACAGGCTTTTATGAGCGGAAGAAGATCTTCTACATATTTGCCTGCATAAGGATTCTTAATGACGGCTAAGGCAGCAGCTACCCGAACAGGCTTATCTGCCTTTTTGAAACCTTCAATAAAGGTCTCTTCTGAGATGGTCACAATTTTTCTTATTTCTAATTCCATCTTTTTCCTCCTCATTATTATGGATTTTGGATACAATCTACTGCCGAGTTGTCTTCACAAAATGTTGATAGTACCACTATAACAAAAACGATAAATATTGTGAATACACAAAAAATATAAAATAAATAAAATTTTCTGTTTATTTTCTTTGTACTATCTTGTATATTTTAAATTAGGTCCAGTTGTAGATTGGATACAATCCACAGTATAAGGAGTTGATTTTTATGAAGAAACTCTTTAAATGGCTTGATCACATCGAAGAAGGATTAGCAGGAGTGCTATTTATTGGAGGAGTAGTCGTAAGTTTGTACGGAGTTTTTACAAGGTATATTCTCAATGCACCAGAAACATGGATTACAGAGATTTTTGAGTTCCTCCTTACTTGGTCCATCTTTATTGGTTTTGGACTGGCACTGAAGGACAACCGACACATCCAAGTAGAAATTCTATTTGACATGTTACCAAAAAGTTTAAAAAGAATTGTCGCTTCGATTAGTAATTTAATCGGAGGAGGCTTTTCCTTTTACCTTGCTTATTCTTCAATTGAATTAATAACGATTTCAAAAGAACAAGGAATAAAAACGATTGATGTAGGCATTCCAATTTGGATTTCATATTTGGTACTCCCAATCGGAATGGGGCTGCTAGGGCTTTACTTTTTTGTAAAGGCTTACAAAGCGATGAAAGGCGATCCAAGTGAGCTTGTTGGCGAGATTGAACAGTTATATGATTCGATGCAAAATACGGAAGGAAGCTCAGATGAGAAAGGGGTAGGAGCATGAATCCAGTTTTAATGCTGTTTTTAATTTTTGCAGTCCTATGTTTAATTCGTGTACCGATCGCTGTTAGTTTGGGATTATCTAGTGTAATCGCTTTATCAATGGCGGATTTTACCCTTTATACTGTTATTCAGAAAATGTTTAATTCCTTAAATTCTGCGACATTAATGGCCATCCCGGGTTTTGTATTTGCTGGAATAATAATGTCAAAAGGCGGTATTTCTTACTATTTAATTGAGGCTTTAAAATCATGGGTAGGGCATATACGTGGTGGGCTGGCTGTCATCACTATCCTAGCTTGTATGATATTTGCAGCTATATCAGGTTCAAGCCCAGCAACTGCAGCTGCTGTCGGAAGTATTATGATTCCTGGGATGGTGAAGGCAGGATACAGTAAAAGATATGCAATGGGTCTTGTAGCCGCATCAGGTACACTAGGAATTTTGATCCCACCTTCGATTCCACTGATTATTTATGGAACGGTTGCTGAAGAATCGATCGGAAAACTTTTCTCAGCTGGAATTTTTCCTGGTTTATTGTTAGGAGGAATTCTTTTAGTCTCTGCCATTATTCATGCCAGAATCCATAACTATGGTAAATTACCAAAACAGTCGATGGAGGAAAGATGGAAAAAGACAGCAAAAGCTCTTTGGGGATTTTTGCTCCCAGTCCTTATTCTTGGTGGAATTTATTCCGGTGCGGTTACCCCAACAGAGGCTGCATTTGTATCATGTTTTTACGGTTTAATCGTTTCTGTCTTTATATACAAAGAATTGTCCTTTTCTAAATTTAGAGAAGTTTTGAAGGAGTCCATCAATATTACTTCGATGATATTTCTTGTTATTGCATCGGCGATGATTTTCGGTATGTTCCTGACAACAGAACAGGTACCGCAGGAATTTGCGACATGGATTGAAACCAGTACAACAAATAAATGGATCTTTATGATTGGCGTCAACATTATGTTCTTTATTTTAGGGATGTTCCTTGACTCTGTTGCCATCATTCTAATCACATTGCCAATTCTATTACCTGTTCTAGCAATATTTGATATTAATGTGATCCATTTTGCCATTATTATGACCATTAATATGGAGTTAGCAATGATCTCACCTCCTGTAGGGCTGAATCTTTTTGTTGTCAGTGGAATCACCAGGGAAAAAGTAGGGGAAGTAGTCAAAGGAGTTTTGCCTTTTTTTGCTCTCATGATTCTCGCTCTAGTTATCGTTGTCATTTTCCCACAGGTATCATTATTTTTAGCGAAATAATCTGACCATTATTCGCTTACTCGCTTACTAGAGTAAGCTGTTCTTTTTCAGCAAGTGGATCCAATATCCTAAAAGGAGGAATTCTATGAATTTGAAACGATCTTATTTATTTGTTCCAGCAACATCCACCAGGATGTTTGAAAAAGCTCTAGCAAGTGAAGCCGATTGTATTATCTTTGATTTGGAAGATGCGGTTGCCATCTCTGAAAAACAAGAGGCAAGAGAACGTGCTAAGAATTTTCTAATAAACAATCAACCTAATAAAGATGTTCTGATTAGAATTAACGATGTGAGTACTACCTTTTGGCGTGAGGATTTAGAAGCTGCGATTGGTGCAGGAGCCTGTGGGGTGATTGTGCCTAAGGCTGAGAGTGCTATAAGCATGAAGATTTTATGCGAAGCAGCTCTAATAAACTTAGAAAGATTGAAAAGAGACCTGCATTCTTTTGTAGTTCTTCCTCTTATTGAAACGGCAAGAGGCGTACAATTTGCTTATGAAATTGCAGCAGCTCATTATTTGATTAGAAGATTAGCATTTGGCTCGATTGATTATTCTCTAGATGTAAATTGTGAATTAACGGAGGAGGGGACAGAATTGCTCTATGCAAGGTCGCAAGTGGTCAATGGCTCGAAAGCGGCTGGAATTGGCAGCCCGATTGATTCTGTTTACCCGGACCTTGGAAATGATTCAGGGCTTATCAATGAGTCACTTAGGGCTAGGAGGCTTGGTTTCAAGGCAAAACTCGCTATCCATCCAAAGCAATTACAATCGATTCATGAGATTTTCTCACCAAATCAAAAAGAAATGGAAGATGCGTTAGAAATTGTTCAAGCGTTTGAGGCAGCAGAGCAGGAAGGGGTTGCCTCAATTGCAGTAAGGAACAAACTAGTTGATTATCCGGTTTATAAAAAAGCAAAGGCATTATTGCAGTCAACTGGTCTTTAATGAATAGAAAAATAGAATAATGGAGGAGTTTGAATGGTAACAGATAAATTAGCATTACATATTACCAATACTTCTTATGAGCAGTTTAATCAAAATGCTGTTAGAGAAGCGAAACGAAGTCTTTTAAATTGGCTTGGGGTAGCAATTGGCGCTGCTAACCATGAATCTATGGATATGGTGATAAACGTAGCAAAACTAACAGCAAGCCAACCACAGGCAACCGTGCTGGGAAGAAATGAAAAAGTCGATATGCTGTTTGCGAGCCTTTTAAATGGAATGTCTTCGCATATCTTTGATTTTGACGATACCTTATTAGAAACTGTCTTGCACCCTTCGGCACCTGTTTTTCCAGCCATTTTGGCTTATGCAGAGAATCAAAAGAAAACTGGTAGGGATGTCCTTGAAGCGTTTATCATTGGCTGCGAGGTTGAAGCAAGGCTAGCGTTAAGTATATACCCTTCTCATTATTGGCGGGGCTGGCATATTACAGGAAGTGTGGGTGGAATTGGTGCAGCTGCAGCGATTAGTAAGCTGATGGGCCTAGATGTAGAGAATACCATCTATGCACTTGGGATTGCGGCAACGGATCCAACAGGTCTACGAGAAATGTTCGGCACAATGACAAAGCCGTATCACCCAGGAAAAGCGGCGATGAACGGACTATTAGCTGCACTGGTCGGCGCGCAAGGTTTCACATCCTCCAAACAGCCTCTTGAAGCTAAGCGAGGATTCCTAAACGTGTTATCAGAAGAAAATAAGGTTGAACTTGTTACTGAAAAGTGGGGCGAAAAGTGGGAAGTGGAGAAGAACAGCTACAAGCCGTTTGCAAGCGGAATTGTTACCCATCCTGCCATCGATGCAATAATTTCGATTCAAAAGGAGCACATGCTTAAAGCGGAACTAGTAGAATCCATCATCATCACTGCTCATCCGCTTGTAAAAGAGCTTACTGGAAAAACCGATATTACTACAGGCCTCGAAGGAAAATTCAGTGTCTATCATTGTGTTGCTGCCGGGTTCTTTAATCTTAAGGCTGGTGTTTATGAATTCACAGATGAATATGTGAATGAACCTGCTGTAAAGAAGCTTCGTGACAAAATTTCCCTAGTCATCGATGAAAAGATAAAAGAAGATCAAGTGTATGTAACTGTAAAGTTAACGGATGGCAGTGAAGTCACTTACTATGTTGAACATGCGATTGGTAGTGCGGATTCTCCAATGACGGATGAGCAGATACAAGAGAAATTCATCGATGTAACAGGAGACATCATCTGCATGGAGGCAAAAAATGAACTGATTGACCTTGTTAACCGCTTCGAAGAGGTAGAGGACCTGACTTCGTTCTTTCAATTATGCCAGCCAAAGGAAACTGCCAATCAATATTAAACACATCACTTAGGAACAGCTACTAGGTTTCAAAAGTGAACATGTATTTCATGTAAAAAGGAGAGAACTATGGCTTTCCCAAATACAAGGGTGAAAGTAAATGTAGTATCAAAACCTAAGGAACGGTCTTTTTTAGAATTAAAAAGAATCATCACCTTGATCGTTGGCATTGCATTAATGGCGGGTGTCTATTTTATCTTACCTGCAAACCAAACGGATTCAGCCAGAATCATGCTGTCATTCTTAGTTCTTAGTGTCTTTTATTGGACATTTGAGCCCATTCCTATTGGTTTAACTGCCGTAATTTTACTTGTATTAATGTTGGTGTTCCATGTGGTGACAACAGACGTGGTATATAGTGGATTTGCTTCACCGGCGGTGTTTCTCATTATCGGCGGCATGATGCTTGCAAAAGGAGTCAATGATACGACCCTTACTAAAAGAATTGCCTATCTTTTCTTATCGAAATGGGGAGGAACTGCCAAAGGGCTGCTCGCGAGCATATTAATCATTCCGCAAATTCAGTCGTTTTTTATTCCAGCGGCGGCTGTCCGGGCAACCTTAATGCTTCCGATTGCAACAATGTCACTTGATACCATTGGGGAGAAAGCAAAAGGAAATCTGGAAAAAATGATTTTGTTAGCTGTCGCTTTTGGTGGAACGGTAAGTGGGACTGCAGTAATGACAGCTGCGATTGGGAATATATTAACAGTTGAATTACTAAAAGAATTTGTAGGGATAAAAATTACGTATATTCAGTGGTTTACCTATACTTTCCCGATATGGCTCATCTTAATTCCAGTTGTCTGGTTTACGTTATTAAAAAGGTTTCCCTTAACAGAGGAAGAGAAACATTTTCCCCATGTAAAAGAAGAACTGGAACATAAATTAGAGGAATTAGGTAAATTAAATATTCAGGAGAAAAAGTGTTTAGCGATTCTATTAATGATCGTAGCTTTATGGTTTACCGAGTCTTTACACGGACTGCATCCAAGTGTTCCCGCTTTAATAGGTGTTGTTTTAATGGCCTTACCGGGGATTGGCTGTACCAAATGGGATAATTTAGTGAAAATCAATTTTGATACGGTTATGCTAATGGGTGTCACTCTTTCACTCGGTTATGCCTTTAATAAGTCTGGAGCAGCCAAGCTGGTTGGCGATAGTTTAAGTGCGGACTGGATTCTCTATTTTTTTCACTCACCTGTTGTAGCAGTTATAGCGGTTCTTTTGATTACCCATATTCTACATTTGGCTGTAGCTAATGTTTCGACTGCAGTCGTGACTCTTATCCCCATTTTTATTGGGTTATCAACCAAAGCAGGTGCAGATCCAGTGCTTATTTGTCTAACAGCTTCGATAGCCTGTTTACATGGGTATATTCTTGTTGTAGAGGCCACTCCAAATATTATTGTTCATAGTTCTGGTCGGATCAAGCAAAAGGAGTTTTTAATACCAGGTCTGTTGTTAACATTTCTGATGAGTGCCGTAGTACTCTTGACAGCAGTTACGTGGTGGAATTGGATTGGACTACTTTAAGAAATATTTTCGATAAGTTAGCAGAATCTATAGACAATTTAAATTGGATTTTGTATCCTATCCAAAATGGGATAATGTGAGGTAGTTAAATATGATGGAAAAGAATGGACTCATGATTGAAAATAGAGACACATTACATCTTAGGGTATGTAATTTAATACGACAAGCGATTTTAAAAGGAGATTTTAAACCGGGTGAACGGCTTAAACAAGCGGATCTTGCCGATGCGATGGGGGTAAGCCGCATGCCTATTCGTGAAGCGTTTCAAAAGCTTGAAGCGGAGGGACTCATCAAGCTGGAACCGCATAAAGGTGCAGTAGTAAAGTCAATACATGTAGGGGATATTGAGGAGATATATGCACTCCGTGCGGAACTAGAAAAAATGGCCGTATACCAAAGTATCGAGCATTTAACAGATGAGGACATAAAGCAATTAACTGTTTTGGTGGAGCAGATGGAATTAAGCGAAGATGTGGATGAGTTTATCAACTATAATATCGAATTTCATCGTCTGTTAATTAAACGCTGTACCTGGGAGCGCCTCAATTCGTTTATCAGTACATTATGGAATGGCCTCCCTCAACAAACACCTCATATTTTACATGGCCAAAAGGACACTTCGAATATCGAGCATCGAAGTATCTTAAATGCCGTAATGAATAAGGATAAAGAAACAGCTGCTAACCTGGTTTCCAACCATATTTCTCGCACGGGTAATATGCTAGTAAAGAGTTTAAAAAATGAGGGGAAATAGTCCCCCTCTTTTTTATTAAAATTTGTATCCAATATCCAAAAAAGGCGGTGCTCAGATGGGTAGAATGTTGGAAGACGCCAGTAAAACCATTTTAAAACAAAATGGAGTTCCCGCTCCAAACCACTGGGTTATATCTTCTTCAGATCAAATAACTGAACAATATCTCGAGAATCCCTGTGTACTTAAAGCACTTGTGCCGGTAGGAAAAAGAGGTAAAGCGGGAGCGGTTCAGTTTGCAGAAACCCTTGAGGAGGCAAAGGTGAAGGCAGAACAGCTACTTAAGATGACTGTCAAAAAATATCCAGTCGAAAAGCTTCTAATAGAAGAGAAGATTGATATAAATCAAGAATGGTATGTCTCGATATCCATTGATCGTCAAAAACAACTTCCCGTTATTATCGCCACAACCATAGGTGGAGTTGAGGTGGAAGAGCTGGTGAAAGAAGCACCGAATAAAGTGGTGGTTCACCATATGGACCCCTTTCATCCGTTATATCCTTTTCAAGCAAAGGAAATTTGGAGCGAGCTGGGAGTAACGGGGAAGCCTTTAGTAAAAGCAACTACGGTATTATGTAAGCTCTATGATGTTTTTACAAAGTATGATTGTTATATTTTAGAGATTAACCCACTTGTTCTGACAAAGGATGATAACGTTGTGGCTGCTGCTTCGGTTATGGGGATAGATGACTCGGCGCTCTATCGTCAGCCGGAGCTTACAGGGAAAGTAGAGTCTGGAAGTGAACGTTCATGGAGACCGCTAACACTGTTAGAGAAAGAAATGGTAAAGGTAAATGATTCCGATTACCGAGGTACAGCCCGCTATACGGAAATGGAGGGAGGAAATATTGGTTTTATGTGCGGAGGCGGAGGCGGGAGTCTGCTGAGTTTTGACGCATTAACCCGATTAGGTGTAGAACCGGCCAATTATACAGAAACAGGTGGAAATCCATCGGAAGAAAAAGTTTATCGCCTGACAAAAGGAATTCTCTCCAAAGAGGGGGTCGAAGGGCTTTTTGTCTCACAAAACATCACTAACAATACACAAATAGATGTAATGGCTCAATGAATCGTCAGGGCTTTAAAGGAATTGGAAATCGACCTTACTAGCTTTCCAATCGTCGTTCGGCAGGCTGGAGTGAATGATGAGGAAGGAAAGAGGATATTTGTAGAGGCAGGTATTACTTATTTTGGAGAAGAGCGGACCATTGAAGAAGCAGCGGCTGAGATGGTTAAAAAAATGAAGGAGGTTCGCTAAGATGGCTATTCTTATAGATCAAGATACTCGTTTGGTCGTTCAGGGAATTACCGGAAGAGAGGCCTCTATGGTAGTCAGTCATACGCTTGCATATGGGACAAAAATTTATGCAGGCGTCACACCTGGAAAGGGCGGCCAGTTTGTCCAAGGAATACCTGTTTACGATACGGTGGCTGAGGCCGTTCAGAAACATCAGATAAATGCAAGTCTTATCATCGTGCCACCTGGGTTTGCCCTTGATGCAGTACTCGAATCCATTCAGCAAGGGATTAAATTAATCGTTGTGACCACCGAAAACATTCCACAGCACGATGCTATTAAGCTATTGCATGTGGCACGGAAAGAAGGAGTGACCATTATTGGTCCAAACACAGTCGGGATGATTAACCCCAAGGATAGAATTAAAATGGGATCTATTGGCGGTGACCGGCCGGATCGCTGTTTTGTTCCAGGAAATGTAGGTGTCATTTCCAGAAGCGGGGGCATGACGGCTGAAACTTCCTGGATGATAAAACGGGCAGGATTTGGTGTCACTACCAGTATTGGAATTGGCGGAGATAGTTTAATAGGAACAACCATTAAAGATTTATTAGCACTTTTTGAAAAGGATGAAGAAACAGAAGCCGTGGTTACTTTCTCTGAACCTGGAACAACCTTTGAGGAAGAAGCAGCAGAATTTATGAAAGATGGAGGATTTTCCAAGCCGCTTATTTCATTTGTATCTGGAAAATTTACGGAAAGTCTGCCTGAAGGAACTGTTTTTGGTCATGCAGGTGCAATGATTTCCGGCGATGTGGGGCGCCCATCGACAAAAATGAAAGCGCTTAGTCATGCAGGAGCCATTGTAGTCGAACAGTACGATGACATTATTGATGTTTTAAAAACCGTAGTAGGAAAGAAAGTGGGGGAAGTAAAATGACATTATCAAAAAGGTTGGCTGAATATGTTTACCAAACGAGTTTTCAAGATTTACCTGAACATGTTGTGGAGTTTACGAAAATTTGTATCTTAGATTGGTATGGTTCTGCCCTAGCTGGAAAAGATCTGCCGCCAATCCAAGCAATCAAAGAGCTTGTGGAAGAATGGGGTGGTCATGAACAGGCGAGTCTTGTTACGGGAGGAAAATCATCCCTCGGCAATGCGGTCTTGGTCAATGCCGCCTCTAGTCATATCGTTGAACTGGACGATATTCATAAATATTCTATTATACATGCTGGTACAGTAGTCATTCCTGCAGCAGTGGCAGCTGCAGAAGCATATGACCTTAGCGGGAAAGAATTAATTACAGCAGTTGCCGTCGGCTATGAAGTCTGTTATAGAATTGGGGAGGCTGTTTCCCCGTCCCACTATTATTTTTGGCATAATACTGCCACTTGCGGTACATTTGGTTCAGCGGCCGCCGTTGCAAAACTATTAAACTTAAATGTGGAGCAAACGATGTACGCCTTAGGAAATGCAGGGAGCCAGGCGGCAGGTTTGTGGGAGTTTATCGAAGATGGAGCCAACACCAAACAATTACACACTGCAAAAGCAGCCTATAACGGGACTCTCGCTGCCCTGCTCGCAAAAAAGAACTTCACGTCTGCAACCAAAATATTAGAAGGAAAAAGAGGTTTCTTTGAAGCAATGGCTGAAACAGCTGACCCTTTAAAAATCACCAATAATCTTGGGAATGAGTGGAAGATAACAGAAAATAGCTTTAAAATCCATGCCTCATGCCGCCATACACATCCAGCCATCGATTGTATCCTCGACATCATGAATGAACACTCCATATCATTTCAACAAATTAAGCGAATGACAATTAGAACGTATCAAACTGTTTTAAATATTACCGACAAACCAAATCCAGACAGTGTCTATGCTTGTAAGTTCAGCAGTCAGTTTTGTGCCAGCTTGGCTGCTGTAAAGGGCTCTGCTTCAATACGAGATTTTACTAATGAAAGCTTACGAAACCCTGAGATAGAGGATTTAATGAAAAAAGTAGATGTAATCGTTGATTCCTATTATGAAGAAGCATACCCGGAAAAATGGGGTGCAAAAGTGGAGATTACCCTTGAAAACGGGAAGATATTTGAAAAAGGAACCGACTATCCAAAGGGAGACCCAGAAAAAATGGCTAGTAAAGACGAACTCATTCAGAAGTTTATCTCGATGACCGTAGACAAACTTGCTGACCCTGAAGAAGAGGTAGAAGAGATATTTAAATTAGATAAAATCAAAACGAGAGAATGGCTTAGAAAACAACATATTAGCCAATTACATCATTAATAAGAAACAGGAATTCTCTGATTCTTATCGAACAAATAAAATGGGGAGTTGGAAAAAAATGCCCATGAATTATGACGTCATCGTCGTTGGCGGGGGTCAAGCGGCCCTTGCTGCAGCGATTTCAGCAAGAGAACAAGGGGGACATGTTGCCTTAATTACAAAAGGGAAAGCAGGATTTGGCGGTTCATCCGTTATTTCAGATGGTGTTCAATCGGCAATTTTTTCAGCTGGGGACTCGTCTGAAAATTTCTATCAAGATATTCTACGAGGCGGCAGGTATCTCTCTAATCTTAAATTAGCTCAAATCCTAGCCGAGGAATGTTCCATGAGGGTCAATGAATTGGAAAGTAAATATGGAATTGAACTGGAACGTGAGCGGAAAATATGTACGCCAGGACACTCGTTCCCACGGAGGGTGTATGCGGCAAAGGGTCTCGGAAAAAATACAACGAAGGTCCTAAGGCAATATGCCGTTGAGATCGGAGTTGAATTGTATGAACAATCTACACTGATAGATTTAATTAATGTAGCTCAAGTAATTGAAGGAGTAATCGTTGAAAGCTCAGCTGAATTAATTGCTATTTATGCGCCTTCTACTATCCTAGCTACAGGTGGATTCGGGGGGCTCTATGATTCTACTGATAATCCGAGGGATGTATCCGGAGAAGGCATTGGAATGGCTTGGAGGCATGGAGCCGAGCTTGTGGATATGGAATTTGTCCAGTTTTATCCGTATCGTTTACAGCATCCTGCTAATATCGATGTCATGACAAGAATATTTGGAAAAGGGGCCATCTTGTTAAATGAGGCTTCGCAACGCTTTATGGACAATTTTCCAAGAAAGGAACTGGAAACGAGAGACATTCTAAGCTATGAAATGTTTAAGCAAACGAATGTATACCTGGACTTTTCGGATGTTATCGAAGAGGATTTGGCGAAGGACAGTCCGTATGTATATCGACTGGTCAAAAAAGGATATCTAGGTGAATGGAAGATGTACCCTGTTCAGCATTATTGTATGGGCGGGATTAAAGTAGATGAATGGGGTAGAACGAATATACCAGGGTTGTACGCGTGCGGGGAAACAACCGGCGGCCTCCACGGTGCAAACCGGCTGGGGGGCGGTTCTTTGACAGAAGCACTCGTATTTGGACAACGAACAGGTAAAATGGCTGCACTAGAAGGAGCGTCGGTTTCAAAATCAATCGAGGTCCCACCTTTTGGTATAAATACAATACAGCAAGAAAAAGCCCTGGAAGTGTCTCAGCGAATAAAAGAAATTATGTGGAACCTTGTTGGTATTGAAAGAACATCCGATTCTTTGGAACAGGCAGCAAAAGAATTAGACCTCTTGGGGATTCAGTTAAAGGAAGAAAAAGGAGTCCTTGCATTACAGCTGCAAGATAAAGTCCGTACAGCATGGGCAACAGCTTTCGCTGGAGCCATGAGGAGAGAAAGCAGAGGAGCCCATATCCTGCAAAATGTAAAGTCGGAAAAGAAGGAATGGCAAGGTAACCTTACCATTCACGGGAAAACCATTCAATTCACGAAACAAACAATCAGTGAAATTCAAGGTTAAAGGAGAAGATGGCTTTGCGAACGATTTTCTATGAAGAGATTGTGAACCGGGTGGCAGAAATGTGTCAAGAAGCGAATTTTGAACTGGGCCAAGATGTGATTCAAGCCTTTCGATCTGCGTTAAAAAAAGAAACCTCGGAAACAGGTAGAGACATTTTAGAACAATTGTTACTAAATGCTGATATCGCCCGTTCAGAGCGTGTTCCTATGTGCCAGGATACAGGAGTCTCTGTTTTTATCGTAGAGGTCGGTCAAGATTGCCATATTTCCGGCGGCAGTCTTTACGATGCGATAAATGAAGGAGTCAAAAAAGGGTACGAAGAGGGGTATTTAAGACATTCCATTGTCGACCATCCGATAACAAGAGAAAAAAGTAAGGGTTATAACACCCCTTCGATTATTCATATTGAGATTGTACCAGGAAATGAGTTAGTGATCCATATGTCAGCCAAAGGCGGCGGCAGTGAAAATATGAGTGCCTTAAAGATGTTAAAACCTGCTGATGGATTATCCGGGATTAAAGATTTTATCTTAAGTATTGTAGCTCAAGCGGGACCGAATGCCTGTCCACCGTTAGTTGTTGGTGTAGGGATCGGCGGGAATTTTGAGCGCTGCGCTTATTTGGCAAAGAAATCGTTATTTCGGCCAATTGGACATCGGAGTGACTTGCGCGAAATCGCGGAGCTCGAACAGGATCTTATTGAAAAAATCAATGAGCTAGGCATTGGACCACAGGGAATGGGTGGGAATACAACGGCACTGGATGTAAAAGTTGAGATTGAACCTTGTCATATCGCTGCTCTGCCTGTAGCAGTGAATTTGAACTGCCATGCAAGCAGACATAAAGAAGTCAGAATATAGGAGGCAGCATCGATGTCAGTAGTTCATATAACGAATCCAATAACCGAAGACGAAATAGCAAAATTAAAAGCGGGTGATAGAGTTTTATTAAGTGGAACAATCTATACGGCTAGAGATGCGGCCCATAAAAGAATGATAGAAACGCTGGAAAAAGGAGAAAAACTGCCTTTTAATGTGGATGGACAAACAATTTACTATGTCGGGCCCACTCCTGCAAAGCCCGGACGTGTTATTGGTTCAGCTGGCCCCACTACAAGTGGTCGGATGGATAAGTATACTCCGGCTTTATTGGAACTCGGTCTTAAAGGTATGATCGGGAAAGGGTTCCGTAGTGGAGAAGTCATTGAATCGATGAAGAAAAATAAAGCGATCTATTTTGCTGCAATTGGCGGTTCGGGAGCGCTGATAGCACGAACGATTCAATCTGTTGAGGTCATCGCCTATGAAGACTTAGGCCCAGAAGCCATCTATAAGTTAACAATTAAAGACTTTCCAGCCGTGGTCATCATCGATGGCGAGGGAAATGATTGGTACCAACTTGGAAAACAACAATTTCAGGATCAATATTATGGACAAGGTGCCGATTGAGATAACTGTAGCCTTGTTTTTTTAAAGTTCGGTTTTCTTTTACTTGAATAGTAGTAAATTTGCGAAAATTCAAAAATCTATTGAAATTGTATTTTGGATACAGTATCCTATTTATAAAGAAAATCATTTTTCAGATGGAGGAATCGTATACGATGAATTTAGCTGATACAGTAACAATTTATGAAGTCGGTTTGCGGGATGGTCTTCAGTTAGAATCAAAAATACTAACGGTAGACGAGAAGATAGAAATCTTTTCTATGTTGCAAAAGGCAAATGTGACAGAAATTGAATTTGGCTCCTTTGTCCATCCAAAACTCGTCCCGCAAATGGCGAATACCGCATCGTTTTATTCCCATCTCATGAGATACGATGAGATGCAGCTTGTTGCCCTTGTTCCTAATTTAAAAGGTCTTGAATTGGCAAAACAAATTGGAGTAAAGTCTGTCAATTATGTTTTTTCAGCAAGCGATACACATAACGAACAAAATGTTCGACAAACTACTGAACAGTCATTGGAAAACTTTAAGTATCTAACTCAATTTGCATCAGATAACGACATAATTTTAAACGTTACAGTTGCTACCTCATTTGGCTGTCCCTTTGAGGGGACGGTCCCACCACAACGCATCATGAATCTCATTGAAAAACTTCTTTTACATAACATTAACCGAATTACTCTCGCAGATACAACAGGGATGGCCAATCCTAAGCAAGTATACAATTTAACGAAAAAAGTCGTAAATGAATGGCATAATGTTAAATTTGGCTGCCATTTCCATAATACAAGAGGTATGGGGCTTACCAATATTTTGGCTGGTTTAGAGGCAGGAATCACGATTTTCGATGCTTCCCTAGGCGGGATTGGAGGCTGTCCATTTGCTCCAGGAGCAACAGGCAATGTTTGTACGGAGGATGTGGTTCACATGTTAGAAGAAATGGGTATCGATACGACTATTAATCTAGATGGTCTTATTGCAGCCTCCCACAGGCTGAAAGAATTATTAGAACATGAATTGCCAGGCCAAGTAGCAAAAGCAGGGAAAAGCTCTCGCTTGTATCCTGTACCAAATAAAATAAGTTAAGGGGATGAGAAAGCGTGATAGTCAAAACCTATGAAACCATTAAAGTTGAAAGGGCCGTCGGCCATAAAGGAATTGTATTGGTAACATTAAACCGACCTGAATCGATGAATGCCATGAATACAAAAATGGCGTTGGAATTAATCGAAGCCTTTGAGGAATTAAAATATGACGAAACGGTCCGTGTTCTGGTTATTACCAGCTCAGGAGAGAAGAGCTTCTGTGTGGGAGCGGATTTAAAAGAGCGTAATGGTATGACTCAGAAAGATTGGAAGAAGCAGCATGATGCTTTTGAAAAGGTAACAGAGAGTATCCGAGAATTCCCTTATCCTGTGATTGCTGCTATTAACGGCTATGCACTAGGAGGGGGGCTGGAGATTGCGCTTAGTTGTGACATTCGAACCGCTACGGAACGTGTTGGATTAGGTCTTCCAGAAGCAAAACTGGGGTTAATTCCTGGAATCGGAGGTTCTCAATTACTTTCTCGTATTCTACCAATTGGGCTGGCGAAGGAAATGTTATACACCGGAAAACGAATTACCGCAGAAGAAGGAAAGCAGTGGGGGCTCATTAATCATGTGTTTAAAAGTGAGGCTTTGTTAGATGAAACAATGATCTTGGCAGAAACCATCGCAAATAATGCACCGCTTTCACTAAAAGCGTTAAAGAAGGCTGTTAATAAAGGAACGGAGACAGACTTATCAACGGGTCTTGTTTTAGAATTAGAAGCTTACTATACATGCGCCAATTCTGAAGATCGACTAGAAGGCATTTATGCGTTTAACGAAAAGCGTTTGCCTGAGTGGAAAGACCGTTAAGGGTTAGATAGTCAAAATAACTGTTTGCATAGAAAAATATTCGGAGGGAAGATAAAAATGGCTAATACAAAAATGATGGAAAACACAGAACATGAAATGATTCGGAAAAGCGTTCGATCATTATGTGAGCGCTTTCCTGAAGATTACTGGCGCGAATTAGATGACAAAGACGCCTATCCAACGGCATTTGTTCAAGCATTAACAGAAGAAGGATGGCTGTCAGTCCTAATTCCTGAAGAATATGGCGGCGCAGGACTAGGCATGAAGGAAGCCTGTATCATTCTAGAGGAAATTAACCGTTCAGGCGGAAACGCTGGTGCATGTCATGCCCAAATGTATACAATGGGTGCCCTGCTTCGCTATGGAAATGAGGATCAAAAACAAAGATTTCTACCGAAAATTGCAAGCGGCGAACTTCGTCTCCAAGCCTTTGGTATCACAGAACCTACTGCAGGAAGTGATACAACTAGCATACAAACATATGCCGAAAGAGTTGGAGACAAGTATGTTGTGCATGGGCAAAAGATTTGGACCTCAAGAGCAGAGCATTCCGATTTAATGATGTTATTGGCGAGAACGACACCGAAAGAACAGGTAGCGAAGAAAACAGACGGCTTGAGTTTGTTTATTTTAGACATGAAAGAGCAAGCGGATAAAATTGATATTCGCCCGATTGATACTATGATCAATCATGCAACAACAGAAGTGTTTTTTGAAGGGGCTGAAATCCCGATTGAAAACTTGATTGGAGAAGAAGGAAAAGGTTTCCGTTATGTCTTAGGCGGGATGAATGCTGAGCGAATTCTCATCGCCTCTGAATCCATCGGGGACGGTATGTACTTTGTAGATAAGTCCGTCCAATATGCAAATGAACGGGTCGTATTTGGCCGGTCTATTGGGCAGAATCAAGGGGTTCAATTCCCAATTGCCAGAGGATATATGGATATTCAAGCGGCCAAGTTGATGAGAGATAAGGCGGCTGAGATGTTTGATGTAGGAATTGAATGCGGTGCAGAAGCGAACATGGCAAAATACCTTGCATCTGAAGCAACCTGGCGCGCAGCAAATGCAGCGATGGACACATACGGTGGCTATGGCTTTGCAAAAGAATACAATATCGAAAGAAAATTTAGGGAAGCCCGCTTGTTTATTGTAGCACCAATTACCAATAACCTGGTTGTAAGCTATGTTGGACAGCATGTCCTTGGGCTACCACGGTCATTCTAATATCGACAATCTGAAGGGCCTAAAGACAAATAGGTCCTTTCTTGGAAAAGGGGGAGCCAAAATGCCAGGACCATTAAACGGAATTCGAGTAGTGGATGTGACGACAAATATTTCAGGTCCCAGTTTAACGATGATTCTAGCTGATTTAGGGGCAGAAATCATTAAAATTGAAAGGCCTGATATTGGTGATGATTCACGAGGGATGGGCCCATTTTGGGAAGGGGAAGGGGTCTATTTCCTTCATATTAACCGGAATAAACAATCAATTGTTATTGATTTAAAAAAAGAAAGCGGTCGTGAGATAGTCTATGATCTTGTTAAGACGGCGGATGTATTTGTAGAAAACTTCCGGTATCAAAAAGCGGAAAAAATGGGACTTGGTTATAAGCGCTTAAAACAACTCAATCCCTCGCTGGTGTATTGTTCTTTATCTGCATATGGCCAAAATGGCCCTTTATGTGATCGCCCCGGCTATGATGCTATTGCCCAGGCTGATTCAGGGATTATTGGGATTAACGGAGCGGAAGGAGCGGAAATCGCCCGCGTTCCAGTATCAGTCTTAGATCAAGGCAGTGCAATGTGGGGAGCGATTGGAGTCATTTCAGCCTTGTTTCATAAGCAAAAGACAGGAGAAGGACAATTAGTCACCACTTCCCTTTATGAAACAGGCGTTTTTTGGGTTGGCTATCATATGTTATCATGGTTGGCGACTGGGGTCGAGCCCAAGAAAAATGGTGCCGGTCATACTGCCTTCGCGCCATATGGAGCCTTCCAGGCAAATGACGCACCTGTCATCATTGGTATTTCAAATAATTCATTATTTAAGCGACTATGTAAAGTGCTAGGTAAGGAAGAATGGGTAGAGGATCCGCGCTACAAAAATAACCCTGAGCGAGTTCGGAATAGAGAAAATTTACGCGTGGCTATTGAAAACATTCTTCAAGCAAAGACAGCAGACGAATGGGTTCAGCTTTTAGCAGATGCAGGAGTTCCAAGTTCGAAAGTGAAAAAAATATCAGAGGTAGTCCAGGATCAACAGGCAGAATCAATCGAGATGTGGACCGATGTCCAACACTCCACTATTCAAGACTTTAAACTGCCAAGACTACCGTTTCAGCTCAGCACCTCGCCTGTAGCGATTCACCAGGCTCCACCTAAACTAGGAGAGAATTCGAAAGAAATATTAGAAAAACTTGGTTACCAACAAGAAAAAATAAAACAATTTCTACATGATGGTACAATTCAAATGGACAATAAAAAAATTGAATCACCTAATTAGTATTTCAATAAGAAAATGCTTGGATTGTCGATCAATCTAAGCATTTTTTATTTAATTAGAGTAGATTGGACTACATCCGTTATTCCTTCTAAAATATAAATATTATTGCATTTTATTGTATATTTATTAATTTGGTACAAATGCCAAATTTAGTATAAGTATGAATACCTACAGAGAAAACATGAAAACGCTTACTGAAATGTCAGTATAAATATTCAAAAAATATAGTTAAAAAAGATTGTCAAACTATCTTTTTTTAACTATAATCATAGTATTAATTAATGATGTCATAAAAACTAACATGAAAATGAGAGGTAATGTAACGTGGCTGAAACACTTATTTCAAAGACACCTGTAGATGCAACAACTTTAGAACAAATTAAAGAAACAATCAAAGAAAAAAGCGTTGAACTATTACATTTGCAATTCGTCGATATCGAAGGGATCCTAAAACACATCACTGTTACAAGTGAGCAATTAGAAGATGTAGTAGAAGGTAAAATGATGTTTGATGGCTCCTCAATTAAAGGTTTTTCACCTATTAATAAATCAGACCTTTACCTTCAACCAGACCTAGCTACGTTTGCTGTTCTACCTTGGACAGTTGAAGCGGGTTATGCGGAGGGTCGATTCTTATGCTCTATTTACAATCCAGACGGAACACCTTTTGATGGAGATACAAGAAATGTTCTAAAGAAAACGGTAGATCGTGCGGCTGATCATGGTTACACCATTTCAGTAGGACCTGAATTAGAGTTTTTTCTTTTTAAAACGGATGAAAATGGGTATGCAACAGAAGAAATCAGTGATAAGGCAGGCTATTTCGAACCTTCACCACATGATTTGGGCGAACGTGTCCGTTTAGAAATTTACCGTGCGCTAAAAGCAATGGGCTTTACCATTGAGGCATCTCACCACGAAGTAGCGGAAGGGCAGCATGAAATTAACTTTAAATATGCAGATGTACTTACGGCAGCAGACCTTGCAACTACATATAAGTGGGTTGTAAAGACCGTTGCGAAGAAATTCGGATTACATGCTACATTTATGCCAAAACCAGTTTTTGGAATTAACGGTTCAGGTATGCATGTTAATATGTCTTTCTTTGAAGGAAGCGAAAATGCCTTCTATGATCCATCAGATGAGTTACAATTATCGGAAAAAGCGTATCAGTTTATTGCAGGTGTACTAGAAAATGTAAAGAGCTTTACAGCAGTAACAAATCCGCTAGTAAACTCTTATAAGCGTTTAGTACCTGGTTATGAAGCACCTTGTTATATCGCATGGTCTGCTTCAAACCGCTCAGCGCTTATTCGTATTCCAGCAAAGAAAGGTCTCGCTACACGTGTAGAATTACGCTGTCCAGATCCTTCTTCAAACCCTTACTTAACATTTGCAGTCATTGCTTCTGCTGGGTTGGATGGAATTGAAAAAGAATTACAAGCACCAGCTCCAATTAATGAAGATATCTTCCACATGACAGAGGAAGAAAGAGCATTCCTAGGCATTGATAACTTGCCAGGAAGTTTAGCTGATGCATTAAAAGCATTAGAATCAGGAGAGATTGCTTCGAAAACATTAGGTCAGCACGTATATAGTGAGTATGTTTCTATGAAGAAAGCGGAATGGGATAGCTACCGTACAGCAGTTCATGCGTGGGAAATCGATAACTATCATACTAAATTCTAAATAAAAAAGCAGGGCAGGGCTGACGATAAACTTTTTGTCAACAGCATCAGTGTCCCTGCTCTTTTTAATAAATTGACTATGCTAAAGGTCGATGTTGATTTTATAACTTGTTGATTGTATTGAAAATCAACATCCTTGTTAAAAATGATTACTTTTAATAAGTCGAATTTTCGGAAAAAGATTGACTCCGTTCAACAACCGTGATATAAACACAATAAGATATTTTAGTGCTTAAAAGCGTAAAAGGTAAATGAACATATTGATAAAAATGTGACTAATAGGGGGATTAATTAATTTTATGGAACATCATACCAAAATTTTGGACTGTACTATTCGTGACGGAGGTTTAGTTAACAATTGGGATTTCAGCGTTGAATTTGTTCAAGACTTGTATAATGGTCTAAGTGAAGCAGGTGTGGAATACATGGAGATTGGTTACAAGAATTCTCCTAAGCTTCTTAAAGCAACTGAACCCAATCCATGGAGATTTCTTGATGATAACTTTCTTAAAGAAATTATTCCTGTGAAAAAGTTCACGAAGCTATCGGCTCTTGTCGATATTGGCCGAGTTGATCCCAATGACATATTACCTCGTGAGCATAGTGTTTTAGACATGATTCGAGTTGCTTGCTATATTCGAGAAGTAGATAAGGGCTTAGAACTTGTACAAATGTTTCATGATTTGGGATATGAAACTTCACTAAACATTATGGCTTTATCAAGTGTCCCTGAACAACAGCTTATAAAAGCGTTTGAATTGGTGAAGGAAAGTCCTGTCGATGTTGTATATATCGTTGATTCTTTTGGAAGCTTAGACCCTATTGATATTGAGCACCAAGTAAAAAAGTTCAAAGCGATGGTACCTAACAAACAACTTGGAATTCATACACATAATAACATGCAGTTAGCGTTCGCAAATACATTAACTGCGATCCGAAATGGGGTTACATTTCTTGATTCTTCTGTTTATGGCATGGGTCGTGCGGCTGGTAACTGTAACACTGAGCTACTCGTTAGCTACATACAGAAATCAAGCTATGAGATTAAACCTGTTCTTGGCGTAATTGAAAAACACATGCTTGAAATGCGTCAAAAGTGGGAATGGGGCTATATCATCCCTTATATGATTTCTGGTGTACTTAATGAACATCCACGTGTCGCCATGGCTTATCGTGATAGTACCGATCGTGATAAATTCGTAGATTTTTATGACAAGGTAACATCGCCCGAAGTCTCTGTGGCTACAGCTACGAAATAGGTCAGCCTTTTATAAACTCTTCAATGAGGGTAAATCACAAAGATATACTACTAGAAACGTCCTTAGGGGCGTTTTTTAAATCATTCATGTGAACATTTTCACAAAACGTTCAATATTAGGTTGGATATGAATCTGATTTATCCTGTATATTAACACTATAGTCATATTGTTTATATAACTAGGGGGATTACTGATGAAAAAAATATTTCAGATACTATTAGTATTAGGACTTATAATGACACCTTTTTTTGCACAAGCTCATGTGAAGTGGTTCACAAATGTTGCTCCACATAAAGAGTCTATTGAACATATACTTTCTCCGATGTTTTTATTTTTTACATTACTTGCAGCTGTTGTTTTAGCCACATTAACATTGATTATTCCAAAAATGGCAGAATGGGGCCCAGTGAAAAAAATGGAGGATCGTCTTTCTAGTTTAAGAAAGTATTCTCGATATTTATTAAAATACGGAACAGCCATTGCGCTAATGATTCAAATGATAAATGGAACATTATTTGCTCCTGAGTTCCATGTCACTAATACATTCATTTCCGTTATAACGTGGGTTACCATTGGATTTTTATTGATTCCGCATCATATCTCAACTAAAATTGGTGCTTCTATTCTCTTAGGTTTATTTATTTATGTAACCATCCATCATGGAATTTTCTATATGCTAGACTACGGATTTTATGTAGCAATCATTGGTGTTCTATTAGTTGGAAGTACTAAGCTTGAGAAGGCGGGGTTTCCATTTCTCTATTTGGGTACAGGATTATCGCTTAGCTGGGTTGCCGTTGAAAAATGGGTGTATCCAGGTATGGCATTAGATATTGTCACTAACCATCATGTGCCTACATTTGGCTTTGAACCAGGATTGTTTGTTGTTATGGCAGCTTTTATCGAATTTGTCGTAGGTTATTTATTAGTTGTCGGTATTTTAAATCGTGTGCTAGGTTTTGTGGTAACAGGGATTTTTATCTCAACAACGATGCTCTTTGGAATGACAGAAGTGATCGGCCATTTTATGATTCACATTGTTTTAATCATCTTCATAATTGAGGGTGTTTCATTCTATAACCCACCAATTAAAATGCATAAAACAAAAACAGATCAGTTTATCTTTGTATTTTTAAACTTCATTTTTGTTCTAGCGACCTTTTTATTGATTTACTACCGTTTTGCATAAGAATCTTTAGTTAAGAATTTTCAAATAATTATTTAACTAATAAGGGCAACTAATGTATAATGTTTTAAACAATGATAGAGAGGTCCTTGCCAATGAACTCATATATTAAAAATCAAATCGAATTATTCCAAGAAAAGAATCAGAATCGTGGATGTCTATTAGTTAGTTGTCCCGATCAGCCAGGTATTGTTTCAGCCATATCAAAATTCTTGTTTTCATATAATGCAAATATTATTGAATCAAGTCAATATTCAACCAATCCTGAGGGAGGAACATTTTTCATTCGTATTGAATTTGAATGCCCGGGTCTAAAGGAAAAAGCGAAAGAAATGGAAAAACAGTTTGCAGAAATTGTTGATAAGTTCTCAATGGAATGGAATTTTACTCATGTATATCATGTGAAAAAAGCTGCAATCTTTGTATCAAAAGAACTGCATTGTTTGCTTGAGCTTTTATGGGAATGGCAAAGTGGAGATTTGATGGCTGACATCGCACTTGTCATAAGCAATCATGAAAACGCAAGAGAGGTTGTCGAAGGGTTGAATATCCCGTTTTATTATGTTCCAGCAAATAAAGAGATTCGCGGACAAGCCGAAGAAAGACAACTTCAACTATTAAGAGAGTATGAGATTGATTTCGTTGTATTAGCACGTTATATGCAGATCTTATCACCGAAATTTGTTGAGGAAAATCCAAATAAAATTATTAATATTCACCATTCATTTTTACCGGCCTTTGTTGGTGCAAGGCCCTATGAAAGAGCATTTAACCGTGGTGTAAAATTAATAGGAGCGACTTCTCATTATGTTACCAATGACCTTGATGAAGGACCGATTATTGAACAGGATATTAGTCGTGTCGATCACCACGATAATGTTGAAAGTCTTAAAAAAATTGGTAGAAAAATTGAAAGAAGCGTATTGGCTCGAGCGGTAAAATGGCATATAGAAGACCGTATTATTGTTCATCAAAATAAAACGATCGTTTTCTAAGAATCCCTTTTTATAGGGATTTTTTTAAAAGATTAGAATGTATAAAATTTGTTACTGCCACAGTCCATGATAGTGTGGTAATTTATGTCCCGGATCCAATGAAAAGAAGCCCACCGGTAAATAGAAGAAGTTTCTAATGCCCGAGCTAAGGGAAAAAGCTCACGACTGGTAAATAGAAGAAGTTTCTAATGCCCGAGCTAAGGGAAAAAGCTCACGACCGGTAAATAGGAGAAGTTTCTTGACCTAATGGATGATGGGGACCTAATGGCTCCACCAATGTTTTCATGCGAAAAATATGGTGAGCAAATGTATCAAGGATATTATGAGGGAGTCCATGGCATAAAATACAGATTATCGGATATTCACTAACAAAAAAAGGGCCGGGCGGTTTTGGAGGGCACTGAAAAAGTCCTCTAAATAATTTAAGCACCTCTACCCTCAATAACTTTTTGAGAGTAGAGGTGCTTTTTTGTCGTATAATTGAAGTATCAATATGAAGCGGGTGTTATCGATGGTTCCAAATCAACAGTCTATGAATTTTAGTTCTTATATGGCACTTTACGATTTAATCGTGCCAAAAGATAATATGCTCCGGAAAATTAATGAACTCATTGATTTTTCCTTTGTTTATGATGAAATCAAGGACAATTATTGTCATGACAACGGACGAAATGCGGTACACCCTATTCGTATGTTTAAGTATTTATTTTTAAAATCTATACATGACTTATCAGATGTGGATCTTGTAGAACGTTCTAAGTACGATATGTCATTTAAATATTTTCTAGATATGTCTCCTGAAGAGGAAGTTATTGATCCTAGTTCTTTGACTAAATTCCGTAAACTACGTTTAAAAGATGTTAAACTTTTAGATTTATTAATCAATAAAACAGTAGAAATTGCGATGGAAAAGGAAATTCTCAAAAGTAATTCTATTATTGTTGACTCTACTCATTCAAGTGCTCGATACAATCAGAAGTCCCCGAAAGAATTATTAATGGATAAATCAAAATTGCTTCGAAAAGCGATTTATCAAGTGGATGAAAGCATAAAAGAACAACTACCATCAAAAACCACGACTAATGTACTTGAAGATGAAGTTGAATATTGTAATAAGCTTATGGAAGTAGTTGAAAAGAATAACGTACTTCGTGAGTATCCAAAGGTAAAAGAAAAGATAAATCTGTTAAAAGAAACACTTGAAGATATGAAGGAACAGCTTCAAATATCGAATGATCCTGATGCACGTGTTGGTCATAAGTCAGCTGACACTGCATTTTTTGGATATAAGACACATCTTGCGATGAGTGAAGAAAGAATTATCACAACTGCAGTTATTACAACAGGAGAAAAAAATGATGGAAAGCAATTAGAAACATTAGTTGAAAAAAGTAAAAAAGCTAGATTGGAAGTAAAGACAATAATCGGTGATGCAGCTTATTCTGAGAAAGGAAATATTGAATACGCAAATCAGAATGAAATAAAGTTAGTATCTAAATTGAACCCTGCTGTCACACAAGGATGTCGTAAAAAAGAGGAAGAATTTGAATTCAATAAAGATGCTGGAATGTACGTTTGTAAAGCTGGACATATGGCAATCCGGAAAGCGCGACAAGGTAAAAAGGGGGTATTTGCCAACCAAGTTGTCAACTATTATTTTGACGTAGAAAAATGTAAAGTATGTCCCTTTAAAATCGGATGTTATAAAGAAGGCGCAAAAAGTAAGAGTTACTCAGTAAGTATCAAATCAAATGTACATACAGAACAAATAAAATTCCAGGAAAGCGACTATTTCAAAGAAAAATCAAAAGAGCGATACAAAATAGAAGCTAAAAATAGTGAATTAAAACACAGACACGGGTATGATGTTGCAGAATCCTCGGGTCTAACTGGCATGGAATTGCAAGGGGCAATGGCGATCTTTACAGTAAATGTGAAAAGAATATTGACACTAATGAACTAAACAAGGAGTAAAACAATCCCAAAAGAACACAAAAAGACAGCTCATCAATTCAAAAAATGAATTTGAGCTGTCTTTTTTGCGTCTTAGTATAAACATTTCTGAAAAACGAAAGTTTTTCAGTGCCCTCGCGGTTTTGCCCGGTTTTTCTTAATTAGGTTTAATTATTGTGTCCTGTTAGTTAATAATTCCATAATAATTATTTACAAAACCTTTACGCTCCATTTAAACAGAGTTAATACGTTCGTCCTATAGTTATATTTGTAAGGAAAATTAAAATTTAACTCTCTAGGGGGAAACAAGGTACATGAAAAGCTTGAAGAAACTTAGCCTACTTACATTATTTGCAGCATTAATGGTATTCATGGCTGCTTGTGGAGGCGGCACTTCTACAGACAAAACTGCAGGAAACACAGAAAAAGAAACACCAAAAACCGAAGAAAAGAAAGAGCTTTCAGGTTCATTAGTTATTTCTGGTTCATCTGCGATGCAGCCATTAGTTGCAGCAGCCGCTGAAGAATTTATGGCAGAAAATCCAAAGGTAGATATTCAAGTAAATGCTGGTGGTTCAGGTACTGGTTTATCTCAAGTGTCTGAAGGATCTGTTCAAATTGGGAACTCTGACGTTTTCGCTGAAGAAAAAGAAGGAATCCCAGCAGATCAGCTTGTTGACCATAAAGTAGCCGTAGTTGGCATGACTGCTGCTGTTAACCCTAAAGTTGGAATCAAAGATATTAAAAAAGAAGATTTAATTAAAGTATTCACTGGAAAAATCACCAACTGGAAAGAACTTGGCGGAAAAGATCAAAAAATCGTTCTTGTTAACCGTCCAGACTCTTCAGGTACACGTGCAATATTCAATAAGTTCGCTCTTGATGGAGCAACACCTGCAGAAGGTATCACCGAGGATTCTTCAAACACAGTTAAAAAGATTATTAACGAAACTGATGGTGCCATTGGTTATCTAGCATTCTCATACTTCACAGATGATTCTGTAACACCTCTTGCCATTAATGGTGTAGAACCAACTGCTGAGAACGTACAATCTGGTAAGTTTCCAGTTTGGGCGTACCAACATTCTTATACAAAAGGTGAAGCAACTGATCTTGCAAAATCGTTCCTTGATTATATGATGTCAGATGATATCCAAAACAATCTACTTAATGAACAAGGATATTTACCTGTAACAAAAATGAAGGTAGAACGTGATGCAGAAGGTAAGCAAACAAATAAATAGATTTAAAGAAAAGGGTAAGTGCAATTCGCACTTACCCTTTTCTTTGCATTATTTATCTATGAATACAGGGGTTCCTTTTAACACAAATTAAATTTGATTAAAACTAGATTTTAGGTAGGGAGATACTTGATTCAAAACTTTTTAAAACCACCAGCACTATTAGTTCTGGATGTTCAAGTGGGTTTTGATGTTCCATATTGGGGGAAACGCAACAATTTGCAGGCGGAGGACAATATCCTGAGGTTGCTATCAGAATGGCGAATGAAGAAATGGCCGGTCATCTATTCACAACATTTATCCCTGTTGCCCGACTCACCACTTAACTATAAGAATAAGGGTGGAACGGAGTTTAAAGCGAATATTCGACCAATAGCAGGAGAAATGGTTTTTCAAAAAAACGGTAATAGTGCATTTATCGGAACTCAACTAGAAACCTATTTACATGACCAACTAATAAAATCGGTTGTGATAACAGGACTTTCTACGCAACATTGTGTTTCAACTACTACTCGAATGAGTGCGAACTTAGGCTTCGATACTTACTTGATTGAAGACGCCATTGCTGCATTTGAAATTACAGATCACAAAGGGGTTAAACATTCGCTGATGAAATACACAAAATAGAATTAGCTACACTAAATAAAGAGTTTGCTACTATATTAACCACAGATGAACTTTTTACACAACTATTTAATAAAGCGCAAGATTGATGCTTGCGCTTTTCATATTTAGTAAGCTATTCTATACTATTTTTCATAAATTGATGAAATGGACATTTTGATAAAGAGGATTCATCATCGCGTAAAAAATATTGCTTCCACTCATAATTATCTTCCTGTCCATAACTGTTTAAATCAGGGTGAATATCGATGGAATCATATTGTTCTAGTCTTTTTCGAACCTTTGATTTAATATTTTTAGCAAAAGTCTCATGCTTATTGAATTCCCTTAATACCCATCTAGGAGTGATGGCTAGCATGAAATAGGCAAAATGTCTGCTTCTCCGATTTACATGGGAGGGTGTCGCACAATACATAAAATACTGTTCTCCGTTGTAACAAAACTCCCAAATAGGATTATGCGGTTCACGAGGAATTTGATTGGGCCAATTCATATCATCCTTGTCACTTAAACCATTTAACTGTTCCCAAAACAATCGTTCAAACATTTCAACATTATATGTTTCCTTTAAATCGTTCGGAGTCTCATAAAAAATGATAAGAGATGTAAAATCACCAAACTCTTTAGATGATTTCGTGTAGTCGCACAATAACAATGCAACCTCATCAATCGTAGCTGAACGCCTTGGGTCACCAACAAACCCATAACGTAATTGGTTTGTTGTGAATCCGATTGTAGCCGGTATACATGGAAAGGGCCGGTCTTTATCTTTCATTTTCTCTTCGAATTTTTCTAAAGCTATTCTTTCCCATTGTTGGAGTTGGTTTCGTGATGCGGGTGAATCTTTGAATAGTTTGCTTATTATAATCACCTCCTAATGGATCATACATTATATTCATGAACCGATAAGGAGGGTGAATGTCCAATTTAATATGGGTTGTAGCAGAATTATTTGAAACGATTTACAATGGATAGGTGTAAATAAGTGAGAGAGTAGTTTTGGTAAGCTATATTTGAATTTATCCTCAAAAAGCTAAAATAGTGATAATATCATATATAAATCCAATAACTAATGTTTTTTAATAAATAGGTGAAACAACTGTTTGGGGGAACGGTTTATGGTAGTTGTAAAATCAGTAAAAATTGATGGTGAGAGCATTCATGTATTTAAAAGTGCAATCTATATTTTTGAAGCAAGTTCGAGTTTCACCATAGAACTGAATTTAATTGTAAGTGAGGTTGTTGTTAAAAAATATAAAAAGGAAGAGACCCTCATTATTGAGATAGAACTAGAAGATGGTAGATTCATACAGTCTATCATGCAGGTGAAAATCCTCTCAGGTGGATTGCCGCAGCTTAATTTATTCTGCGAACTGGATGACATTGAGGAGTATAAAGATTTTGATCGGGTAAGCGAAAATGATTCATGGTTTCCTAATATTGAAGAAGGCATCACAATAGAGGATATAAGAAAAGTGGAAATGCCTGATGAAGAATTTAGTATAAAATTAAAGCTCCCCATTGACCAGGTTGAATGGCTAAAGAATCAGAAAAGGGCAAGATTGAATGAACTTTTTAAAGAGGTTATTTATTATTTGTGGAAAAAAGGATATAGAGATGGAGTATGAAAATGAATTCAAGGATGAAATGGAACTCAAAACATAAAGAGCGCCTGGATCAACAGAGGCCACCTGAACCAAATCCTAGATTAAAGAATCTGTCTTCCTATTTAACTGGTGGTAGGGCCCTTGATCTTGCTTGTGGTCTTGGGAGTAACAGTTTTTTTCTTGCACGATTGAACTATGAGGTCGAATCTATTGATATTTCGGATGTCGCTATCCAATATATTCAAGAACAGGTTTCAAGAGATAAACTCACAATTCACCCAAAAGTTTGTGACCTTACGGAATTAAACAATCAACATTGGCGTAACCAAATCTTTTGATTTAGTAGTCATTACATATTTCCTTGATCGCTCGCTATTTCCTTTAGTTAAGACACTTGTAAAACAGGATGGTTATTTTTTTATGGAAACCTTCTATCAGTCACCGATAGACGAGAATCAGGGAGTATCAAACCAATATAAACTTCAGCCTAAAGAGCTGTTAACTGAATTTGGAGATTGGAAGGTTCACTTTTTTGAAGAAGTTGACAATGAGAGTAGACAGACGATATTTTGTAAGAAACAATAAGGGGCAGAATTCCTTTAGTAGAATAAGGAATTTTTTACTGGAATTATATATATTTACAAATTTTAAGGTAGAAAGCTCAAATGAGTTTTCTACCTTTTTTATTTATATAAAAGATTAATTACTCCAGTGGTGAAATAAATAAAAAAAATTGGTCTTTTCACCTATAAGTCCCACTATATTTTAATTAAATATACATTCTTTAATAATTCCACTGGAAAAATGGGGACTGAAGATGAAACAAGATCAAGATACCATCAAACAGCATAACAAGAAAATGATCTTAGATATTATTAGGACTCAGAGGCCAATTTCAAGGTCAGATATTTCTCGAATTACCAAAATGAGCCCAACATCGATTAGTAGAATCGTAGGGGAACTATGTGAAGACGGTTATATTCAAGAAACCAACACATCTTCAAGTGGGGTAGGAAGGAAAGCTGTTATCCTAGATGTTAATCCAGGATCGGTGTATAGCATCGGAGTGGAGATTGATAAAAATTTTATTAAGATTGGCTTAATGGATTTTTGTTCGAATGTAGTAAAGAGTGAAAAGGTGGGATATTTCGAATCAGAGTATGACCCCGTAGTAACGGCAAATATGGTTTGTAAATTGATTGAAAAGATTGTTGATGATATCAGAATTGATCGGGAGAAGATTATATCAATCGGTGTCTCTGTACCAGGGGTAATTGATTCAGAGAATGGAATCGTCGTATTTTCCTCACAGCTTGCCTGGAGAAATATTGAATTTGCATCAATGATTGAAAAAAAGGTTCTAATCCCAACTGTGGTAGAAAATGATTTAAAAGTGATGGCATTGGCTGAATATTTCTATGGTTCCGCTAAGGACTCTAAATGGACCGCAATGATTAATTTTGGTAGTGGAGTTGGTTCCGTTTTAGTGAAAAATGGGGAGATTTTTCAAGGAGGTAGCAACCGTGCAGGTGAAATTGGCCATACAACGATCGATCCTTTTGGGATTCTTTGTGAATGTGGAAGACGGGGATGCCTCCAAACATATACAGCTGATTGGGCTCTAATTCAAGAGGCACAAAAGGTAGCAAAAGTTAATGGCATACAAGATATTTTGACAAGTTCAAAAAGGCAAGAATTATGGGCACAAAGTATAATTCAACGGGCGACGATTTATATGGGGATTACGATTAGTAATATTTTATGTATGTATAATCCTGACACAGTCATCTTATGTGGAAGTTTATTCGATAATCATCCAGAGCTATTTCCTCTTGTAGAGGAACATTTAACAAAGATTATTTGGGAACCGTATGAGCATACATTTCGACTATGTTTATCTGAACTGAAAGGGGTTTCAAGGGTATTGGGCTCAGCAATTATGGCATTAAACAAGAGTTTTCAAATCCAATAAATAAAGATAGCAGGGGGGAAAAGACATGTCTGACATTCTAGTAAAAGAATACCGCGGGGATGTATTAGAAAATATTCATAGAGGTTCGATTTGTATTGTAGATGATCAGGGCAGGGTTCGCTATAGTCTCGGTAATCCATATGTTATTACGTTTTATCGCTCAGCAGCCAAGCCAATTCAAGCCATCCCGGCTTTTCATAGAGGAGTGGATGTTGCTTTTCAGTTAACTCCCATTGAAAGTACATTATTAGCTGCATCCCATCGTGGGGAACATTTCCACGTGGAAGCCCTTCAAACCTTAGCGAAAAAGATTGAATGTGATGAACAGGATTTGCTTTGTATGCCTACATACCCATTAAATCCTGATGCAAAAACGGAATTAATTTGGATGAAACAACCGGCTCGTCGATTGTACCACAATTGTTCTGGAAAACATTTTGGCATGATGGCTTTGGCCAAACTCTTAGGTGTTTCAACTGAAAATTATTGGGAAAGAACACATCCCGTCCAAAAAGAAATTCTTCAATACCTATCATTATTATCTGATTATCCAATGGACAAAATTAACTGTGGAGTGGACGGCTGCGGAGTGCCTGTTTATGCTTTACCACTCAAACATATGGCTATTTCTTATGTTCGCTTGGCCTGCCCCGACTTAATGGAAGATGCAGAACTAGAAGCTGCCATTCGAAAGGTTTGTCAGCTGATGAATGACCACCATCTTATGATTGGTGGAAGTAAGCAGATTTGCTCTACATTGCTTCAGGATCGAAACATTGTGGCAAAGGGTGGGGCGAAAGGAGTCTACTGCATCGGTCTCAAAGAAGAACGGTTGGGGATAGCTCTTAAGATAGAAGATGGCTCAGAGGAAAGCTGGCCCTTAATTGTGGCTGGCATATTGGAACAAATCCACTACGAAAATAAAGAAACTATTGAACGTATGTATGATTTAGCAACACGGTTTGTCGTTAATGATAATCAAAAAATTGTTGGAGAAAACAAATTGTCATTTACGCTTAAACAAGTTTTTTAGGGAGGTGACCAACTGGGAAATAATAATTTTTTCAACTTCAAAGCAAAGAAAATACGAGGAGGGAATAAGAGTGAAAAGGCTGAGTGGTTGGTTTTTTACGATATCTTTAATCCTTTGTTTGATGGTAACAGGTTGTTCAAAAGATTCGGGTAATGGTGGGAAGGGGACAAAAGATGATCCTGTGAAAATCACCTACTTGGACAATATCCCAAGCCCAGAGCGAACAGCTCTACTAAAGGAAATGATTGCTAAGTTCGAAGAAAAAAATCCAGGAATTAAAGTTGAATATAGCTCGGTTGGTTTTGAAGAATCTTATAAGAAATTAATGGCTATGGGGGCATCCGGTACACTTCCAGATGTATTTAATGTGGATGAATCCATGTTTACCTCAATGGCTTCTGCAGGATATTTACAGGATTTACAATCAAACTACGATAAGTGGGATCAGAAGGATAAACTGATAAAAGCTGTTGAAAAATGGCCATCTAAATATAAAGGTCATTTCTATGCCATCCCAGATGCTTTTATGTTACAGGCATTGTTCATTCGATCTGACTGGTTCCATGAGAAAGGTCTTACACCAAGGATTGACACTTGGGATCAATATTTTGAATATGGGAAAAAGCTAACCGATCCTTCTAAAGGACAATATGGAATTTCCTTCCGTGGTGGACCAAATGGAGTTGTTCGGTTTATGGAGTATCTCGCATCTCTAACTGAAACACCAGGATGGTTTGATGAAAACGGGAAACCGATCACAAGTAAGCCAGAAGCACTTGAAGCATTTAAAAAGTTTTATGGAGTCTATAAAAATGGATATGCTCCAAAGGAATCTATTAACTGGGGTTATAAAGAAATGGTGCAGGGATTCCTAAATGGGCAAGCTGGTATTTTAAATCAAACTGCAGAAGTTATTATTCCAGTGGAAAAAGATATGAAAAAAGGAACCTATGAAATAATCCCTATTCCGAAATCGCCAAGTGGAAAAAATTTCAATCACTTTGGTTCTACTGCTGCTTATGCTATTTCGTCAAAGTCCAAACAGAAAGAAGCCGCATGGGAGTTTATTGAATTTATGAGTTCACCTGAAATGAACCTTGAATATTCCAAACGAAATGGTATGCTGCCTATCTATACTGAATCATATAAGGATCCTTTCTTTAGTGAAGGTGCAATAAAAGGATTTGCTGAGCAAATGGCAGACCCAGAGATTGTTTATGTGAATTGGGCTGATTACTTAAAGGAACAATCTCAATTTATAGGAACTTATGCTGTAGAACAGGTTCAAAATTATCTACTTAATAAGCAGTCCGCAGAAGAGACCTTGAAAAATTTAAATGACTTCTTGGAAAAAGCACAACAAAGATATGAAAAAGAAGAAGGGAAGTAACCGGTAGAAACATGAGACTGACTTAACTCCAAGGGTCAGTCTCATGATATTTCATAGATTAGTAGGTGAAGTCATGAGTCTCAATCAAAAAGAAAACACTGACCAAATAGTACAGAAGCAAAGGATGAAGGGAAAGGAGCCATACCTTTTACTTTTTCCCGCTTTCTTGTTGATTCTATTATTCTTCGGGTATCCCATTATCGACGGACTGCGCCTCGCTTTCTATCATTATGTTTTGACGGATCCTGGCAATATTTTTTTTAGCGGGTTGGAGAATTTTAAAGAGTTACTAAAGGATGGAAACTTCCTACTTGTTCTTAAAAATTCAATCATCTGGGTAGTCGCTAGTGTTGGGCTCCAATTAGTCTTAGGATTGACCCTTGCATTGGCTCTTTCGAAAAACTTTAGAGGGAAAAATCTGTATCAAGCAATTGTTTTTCTGCCATGGGCAGTTTCAGGTTTCCTGATTGGGATGATCTTTAAATGGATGTTTAATGAACATAATGGCTTAATTAATTATGTACTAAAATCCCTTGGCATCATTGATCATAGCATTCCATTCCTTGCTCTTCCCAATGTCTCTATTTTTACTGCTGTTGTTGCGATGATTTGGTATGGAGTACCGTTTTTCGCCATTATGGTTTTAGCTGCGCTTCAATCTATTCCACAGGAGGTTCATGAGGCTGCTGCTCTTGATGGAGCTGGTGGCTTTAAAAAATTAACAAAAATCACCATTCCGTACATCAAGAAAACTTTAATTATTACTACTTTATTAAGGGTAATCTGGGTGTTTAACTCTGCCGATATCATTTACATTATGACAAATGGAGGACCTGCGAATACCTCACATAACCTCCCATCTTATATATTTAGCACGGTTTTTTATACTATGGATTTCGGGCAAGCTTCTGCGGCCGGTGTGATCATGATTATCTTACTTGTTATTTATTCGGTCATATTCTTAAAGGTTACCAAGTTTGATAAGGCAGGTGATTTCTGATGAGGGAAAGTTTTTTTGCCGGGCTTTCTCGGCGATTTATCCTATTTATGTTTTTGCTAATGGTTCTAGTCCCATTCCTTTGGATGGTTGTCACCTCATTAAAGACCAGGCAAGAAATTTACGGAAGTGAATTGACTCTCTGGCCTAAGGATTTAACTTTTGATAACTATTTGTCGGCATTTACAGATGCGGACTTTAGCCTTTATTTCCTTAATAGTTTAATAGTGACGCTGGTTAGCTCAGTTATTGTATTAATCATTTCTGTAATGGGCGGCTATAGCCTGGCGAGATTCCAGTTCAAGGGGAAAAAAGTAACACTGATTGCTTTTTTGGTTACTCAAATGGTTCCCACAATGATTATGCTCGTTCCTCTTTTTATTTTATTTAGTAAGATAGGCCTCATTAACAATTTAGCTTCGTTAATTATCCTTTATACTGTTATAAATATTCCATTTTGTTTGCTAACTATGTCGAGCTTCTTTCAACGAATTCCTGTGACACTAGAGGAAGCTGCGATTATGGATGGATGCAATCGATTCCAAGCCGTTTATAAGGTCATCCTGCCTGTCATGCTGCCGGGAGTTATCGCTACCTTCGTGTTTGCTTTTACAGGTGCATGGAATGAATTGTTCTTTGGAATTATGTTTTTGAACGGTGGAAATTCTGCAACTATCCCAGTTGGATTAAATAATTTTGTTCAGAAATTTGACGTCAATTGGGGTCAAATGACCGCTTGGGGTATTATCTCACTCATACCAGTTGCGATTATGTTTATGTTTATACAGAAGTATATTGTGGCGGGGCTAACTGCAGGGTCAGTAAAAGAATAAGGTTGGATGGGAGAGAATGAGATTTGAGAAATGTACACATAGAAACTATTAACCCCTATGATGGGGTAGATTTAAATCAGGATGTTCCGATACCTGAAATAACAAAGGAAGAATATGAACAAAGAATTCGACTTCTGGTCGAAAAAATGGAACAGGATGGTATAACGTATTGCCTAGTTTTTGCTGATAGAGAACATTTTGCGAATATGCAATATCTTACCGGTTTTGAACCTCGTTTTGAGGAATCCCTTCTTATTGTTTCTCATGAAGGTAAATTGACACTTCTTGTTGGTAATGAATGCATAGATTATTCAGAAATTAGTCCTTTGGCATTGCGCCATGTTCTCTATCAAAATTTTAGTTTGCAGGGTCAACCGAGAGAAAAGCTTGTCTCTCTTTGTGAAATTTTTCAGGATGCAGGCATTAACCATTTGTCAAAAGTGGGTATCATTGGTCATAAGTATTTTGAAAAAGAGCATATCGGTGCTCATTTACACAAAGTGGACATTCCGGCATATATTCTTGAGGAGCTTTTGAAAATTACAGAGTGGCAAAACGTCATCAATTATACAGATCGTATGACCCATCCTACTGAAGGAATACGCATGAAGTTAAGGACAGCGACAGAAATTGCTTATTATGAAGCAGTTTCTCATCGAGCTTCAAATGGAATTATTCGTTTATTAAAAGAATTAAAACTTGGAATGGGTGAATTAGAGGCATCCCGTTTAGTTGGATATGATGCATTCCCAATCAGCATGTTCCCAATAGTAAACTTTGGAGAAAAACATGTTCAGTTAGGATTGAGGAGCCCGAACAATCGAAAGCTTGAAAAAGGAGAAATGATAACAATTTGTTATGGTTTACGCGGGAGTTTAATTGCCAGATCCGGATTTGCAGCCTTAACTAAAAACGGTGTTAATTCATTCATAGAGAATTTCTACAAACCTTATTTTCGGGCAATTGTGGATTGGTATGAAAGCCTAGCTATTGGAAGAATGTATGGAGAGACCTTTAATAAGGTAATGGGGATTTTAGGTGATTCTGAAAAGTTTGGAATCTATCTAAATCCAGGACATCTCATTTCCTTAGATGAGTGGCCCCATTCACCTGTTTATGAAGATTCTGATATCCCCATGGTTTCGGGGCATTATTTACAATGCGATATCATTGCAACTGCTAAAAATCCATTTTGTCAGGCAATTCTAGAAGATGGAGTTATTTTGGCAGATGAGACGTTAAGGGAACAACTTCAGTTAAAATACCCCGAGACATATTCAAGGATTCATAGAAGAAGAAGATTCATGATTGAAACATTAGGAATTCGAATTTCAGAGGATGTTCTTCCACTTTCCAATTGCCAAGCTATTTTACATCCATATTTATTAGATCAAAGTCAATGTTTTGTAATGAGGAATTAATAATGTTAATTGAAGTGGTTGCTAATACCCTTCAAGATGCGCGAAGAAAAAAATGAACTAAGTAAAGGGGGGATTTCTATGAAGATAATCGTTCTTCCAGAGCAACAAATAGCTGGATTTATTTTTAATGATTTAGAGCGACAGTTAAGAAGAAAACCTAATTCGGTACTAGGTATGACGACAGGTTCCACTCCGTTGACATTAGGGATCTATCAGGAATGGGTAAAGCGTGCAAACAACGGGGGAATAGACTTTTCAAGAGCTACATTTGTGAATCCTGATGAGTTGGTAGGCTTGCCTGAGAATCATCCAGAAACGTACCGAATGTACATGAAAAAGCATTTATTCTCACAAATTGGGGTTTCCAACGAACGAGCCTTCATTCCCAATGGCGGGACTATGGATCCTGAAGAAGAGTGTTGCCAATTTGAGTTTCAATTAAAAGAACAAGGAGGAATTGATTGGCAGCTAATGGGGTTAGGATTGAATGGTCATATCGCCTTTATTGAACCAGCGGACTCCATTCCCTCTACTACCTATGTTGTTAAATTGGAGGAAATGAATTGCCCTCGACTGTTAGACTTGGATTCTGAAAAGATCATTACTCATGCAATTACAGTCGGTCTAGGCACTGTTATTGGGGCTGGGTCTGTTATTCTTACAGTGGTAGGAGAGAAAAAGGCAGACATCGTTGCACAGGCATTGCTTGGTCCAGTTACCACTCGAGTTCCAGCCTCGTTTCTACAACTACATAGCAATGCTACCATTGTATTGGATGAAGGTGCTGCCAGTAAGTTGCCTGAAAATCTATTGGTAAGACTGAATTGAGGTGAAACATGTATTTATCACCCTGCATTGACGCTATTTTCTTTAACCGTTCTGTTAATCTAAATGACCAAATCCTAGCAGTTAAGAATACTGGATATAAACATTTTGAATTTTGGAGCTGGTGGGATAAGGATCTGAATTTATTAGAGAGAGTGGTGAAAGAGGAAGGTCTTAGAATATCAGCCATGTGTACGCGTTTTATTTCTTTAGTAGATAAAAAGGAACGATCACACTATCAACAAGGCTTAATGGAAAGTATAGAAGCTGCTAAACGTCTAGGAGTGAAAACATTAATCTCTCAAACGGGAAATGAGCTTGACTTTTCTAGAAGGAAACAGCTAAAGAATATGAAAGATGGATTAATGGCCTGTATTTCTATTCTGGAAAAGGCAGATATGATGCTTGTAATTGAGCCCTTAAATATAACAGTTGACCACCCTGGGTATTTTCTTTCTTCCTCGGATGAGGCTGCTGAACTGATTGCCCAGATTAATAACCCTCATATTAAAATGTTATTTGATGTGTATCATCAACAAATAACTGAAGGTAATGTCGCAAGACGGTTAAAACAATATAATAACTATATTGGCCATATTCATATAGCTGACAATCCAGGAAGAAAAGAACCTGGTACTGGCGAATTAAATTATCATTATATTTTCGATTCACTTAAGCATACTGGATATGTTGGTGGACTAGGTCTTGAGTTTTTTCCAGACCATTCTCCTGAAGAAAAACTTAAGTATGTAAAAGTAAACTTTCCAATATAGGGGGAGGGATAAAATAGTGCAGAAGCTTAGATACGGCGTTATTGGGGCAGGATGGGTAGCAGACCGAAAACATTTAAAGACTTATGCACAATTTCCCAATATTGAATTGGTGGCTATTTGTAACCATCAAATCGAACGGGCACAATTACTTGCGGAAAAGTACCAAATTCCATTTGTATTTGATAACTATGAAGAAATGTTTAGGCAATGCCAATTAGACATTGTCAGTATCTGTAGCCCTAATGCGCTCCATCTCCCGATGATTGAAGCTGCTATCAAAAATCATGTCCATATTCATTGTGAAAAACCATTAGTCTTAAATGAGCAAGAGGCAGAGCGTATCTTATTGTTAAACCAGGACCATGGAGTAAACATCTTCGTAGGCATGAATTATCGGTTTGAAACTGCTATAAAATACTTAAAAGAATTGGTGACTACGGGGCAAATGGGTGAAGTTTATCATATTAAGGCGATTTGGAATCGAAGAAGAGGAATACCAGGATTAGGTGGATGGTTTACCAACCGTAAATTAGCAGGAGGGGGCCCCCTCATTGACTTGGGAGTTCACTTGATTGACCTTTCAATGTTTTTACTAGATTTTCCTAATCCGATTCATATTACCGGGCAAACTTATACCCATTTTTCTAATTTGGATGAACAGCAAAATCGTGGGGCATGGGCAAGTGATTCAATTCCAAAATCAAAATCTGATCGAATTGTTGATGTTGAGGATATGGCAATCGGGTTAATTAAATTTGATAATTATTCTACCCTTTACATAGAAACTTCTTGGGCAGCGAATGTAAAGGAGGATCAGCTTCAAATTGAACTCTTTGGTACAAATGCTGGAGCGAAAACAGACGGGAAATCTATCGAGGTTTATGGTGAACTTAGTGGAAAGTTGGTCGATATAAAACCAATTATTTATGATGATGACTCACATATAATAGAAGTACAATCTTTTCTTGATAGTATTCTACATGATACAGTCGAGGGGTGTACCGTCGAACAAGCCAAGAAGGTTATGCATATTATTGATAAAATCTATAATAGCGGATTCGATTGTAAAGAAGAATGAAGAAGGAGGGGAGAAAGGCTGCCCCTCTATTTTTTTGTTCCGCTTAAAGATTGATATTAGATAGGATTCAATTTAAGAAACACAATTGCCTGTGTTTTACATACAATAATGAAAAATTTAGCTCCGGGGTTGATATTAGTGGATACGCTAAAACAACAAAGCAAAGGCTTTAGTGATGAAAAAAACAAGAAAATCTTAGCTCTAGAAAAAGAGGTTGCATTCGGTCTTTGGATTCAAGTGGTTGGTCAAATTATTGAACTAATAGCTTTATCAGAAATTTTGCAGGTGAAGGAAGATGAAAACACAGTTGGAGAAGAACAAATTCTAACGGGTGTTTGGTTGAGAACGATTGGCCAAATCTTAGAGGCTGTATCTGTTTCAAAACAAATAAACGAAACTGACTTACTAAAATTGTCCCAACAACAAAAACTGGCTATAACAGGAGATTTACTTGTATCTATAGGTTCAGGTTATGAAGTTTTTGGCGGTGTTCATGTGCTTGAAGAGGAAAAGGTCACTCCACCACAGATTGTTCCATAACGTCGGAGTATGAGAAGTGGCTCCTCAAAAAAGTTACTGTAAATCCTCCATGCCCTCCATTTGACATTCCCCAGCAATAAGCTTATTACATATCTTAATAATAAAAAGTACTTTTTGTTTTAAATCTTTCAGTCTTCATTTTAAATATATAGTAAATTGGATAAAACATTAAGAGATGGGGCGATGAATAAGGAGGAAGGCTTGATGGATCAACCATTTAATTATCCTGAAATTTTCTATAATGAAGTCATCTACTATTTAGAATCAAAATGGAATCGTCGTTTAAGTGAACACGAACGACATGTGTTAATCGAAGGATATCGATTTGGAAGGATGATTGAGGCAGAAGCAGAAATCAAAATCCTTTTTACAAATTAAAATGTTGAAATAACCCTCAAAGATTATTAAGAACCAATCCAAATGGATAAATGTAAAGGCTGACTCATTTGCTATGAGATCAGCCTTTTTTGGCACAGATTTAATCCTTGAATTCTACATGTCCATTTTCATCTATTTCAATTGTGGTATAGCTTTTAAAGACTTCCATATTCGTAATCTCATGCTTAACCGAACTTGCAAAGCTCTCCATATAAGGCTGATATACTTCAGGATTTTTAACGAGATGATAAAAGTTCACCCTTTTTCCATCTTTCATATCTGTCATTCTTAGTAAAAAACGATCTCCAAACTGTCCTTTAAACCACTCTCTAGCTTCTTCATGGCTTCTAAAAGAAGGCATTTGACTATGCTCGACCGTAAAATCTTGATCCATTCACACGTTCACCTCTTTACTTAAAATGCATTTTTTCATATTTACTATTCCCAATAATAGATGCATTATAAGTAATATTTTCCCTTTTGGTATAAAAAGGATGATACTATAGTAATATGGAATGAATTTAATTTTTTAATCAATAGTAGTTTTTATGGGGGAGATGATTGGTTGAATAAGGAGTTAGCTGTTTTTCTAAAAGAACTCGAAAATTTTGGAGTGGCCAATGATCAACAAATGAAGGATAAATCAAAAAGAATGAGAAATGTTACCCCCGAAACGGGCAGATTTCTCTCATTCATCGCTACAACCACACAAGCAAGAAACATTCTTGAAATTGGAACATCTAATGGATATTCTACTTTATGGCTTGCAGAGAGCGTGTCAGAAAACGATGGACATGTGACGACGTTAGAATTTTTAGCCAGTAAAGCAGAACTTGCTAAGAGTAATTTTGAAAAAGCAAAGATGTCGAAATGGATAGACCTTATTGTCATGAATGCAAGCGAGTATATTCACAAAGTAGAAAGCAATACAGTCGATATGATTTTTTTAGATTCAGACCGTAAAGAGTATGTGGAATGGTGGGGGGACTTGAGTAGAATTTTAAAAAAGAACGGACTGATAGTTGTTGACAATGTCATCTCACATTCTAATGAATTACAAGATTTCTATATATTGGTTTCGAATGATGAAAACTATAAAACAATCAAATTGCCAATCGAAAGCGGACTGCTATTATTGACTAAAAAGTAAGAAAAGCTACCAATCAGAAAAGAGCGTGATTGCGATGCGGATTAATAAATTGGATCATTTCGTGTTAACCGTTCACGACATAGAGGCAACATGTAAGTTTTATACAACAGTCATGGGAATGAAGCTGCAAACTTTTGGTGAGGGTAGAAAGGCGCTTCAATTTGGTCAGCAGAAAATAAACCTCCATGTTTTTGGAAAGGAGTTTGAGCCGAAAGCTCTTAAACCTACACCAGGTTCAGGGGATCTATGCTTTATAACAGATACGCCTTTAGAAAAAGTAATGGAACACTTGGAAAAAAATAATGTTTCTGTTTTAGAGGGCCCTGTTTTTCGAACAGGTGCTGTAGGGAGAATATTATCAGTTTACTTTCGGGATCCTGAAGGAAATCTAATAGAAGTCTCAAATTATATATAACAATAAGACTAGTTACATACGTTAATTATAAAAAGTCGGCAAAAATGCCGACTTTTTATAATTTTTAAAAAATATTGACTATTAATTTTTCTTAATAATATAATAGGTTAAGAAAGTGAAAACAATATTTCCACTAGGTGGAAAGTTTAAACCCGCTGTAAAAAATGTTTGGGGTGATAGGAATGGACAAAGAAAAAAATCAAAATATCCGTGCATTGGAAAGAGCATTCGATATTATTGAAGCATTTACACTAGAATATTCGGAATTAACTTTAACAGAGATTTCGTCAAGAACTTCTTTATCATTAGCCACTATCCATCGATTTATTCAAACGATGATGGCAAGAGGGTATATCGAGCAAGACCCTATTTCTAGTAGGTACAAACTAAGTAAGCAATTTGTTCGATTAGGCGGAATAGTTGTGAGAGGACTAGATCTAGTTCAAACAGCAATGCCCTATCTTCAAGAACTTTCCAATAATACCTCACAGAATTGCAACCTAAGTGTATATGACCAAGGAAAGGTCCTATGTCTAATCAATATTGAATCCTTTAAAAGCTTTTTTATGGGAATTAAAGTGGGACAGAGCCTGCCCGTATACGGAGGGGCATTATCAAAAGTCATCTTAGCTCATCTACCAACAGACTTAATCTCATCCCTCATCTCTCATGATTTACCATCCTTTACACCACAAACGATATCTCACCGAGACTTATTAATAAATGAACTTGAAAAAATTCGACACCAAGGTTATGCAGAATCTAGGGGAGAACTAACCATAGGGGAAGCTGCCATTGCTGCACCTATCTACGATTATTCGAACGAAGTCGTTGCCGGGATATCTCTTTCTGGCCCTGAACATCATTATGTTGAAGAAAAACAAATAGAATTCAAACGTCTTCTACTCGAGACAGCTAGTCGTATATCAGAACAACTTGGTTCAGATAGATGCTTTAAGTATAGAAGGTTATAGAATAACTTTATAAAGCCATAAAAAATGGTGGTGGACTGGTCATGAGAGAGGAAATAGAAGATTATGTGTTCCATAGGGACTTTTCTAAAATGTATCCTATTATCACGCATGGTAAGGGGATCTATCTATATGATGAGAATGGAAAAAGATACATGGATGCCTGCTCAGGAGCAGTCGCAGCGAACTTAGGCCATGGTGTGGAAGAAATTGCCGAGGCCATGGCTCTTCAGGCAAAAAAGGCAGCCTTTGTACACACGATGAGATTTGAAACAGAGGTATTGTTTAAACTTGCTGAGAAAATTGCAAAACTAGCACCTCAATCATTGAATAAAGTTTATTTTACTAGTGGTGGGTCGGAAGCTAATGAAAGTGCCATTAAGCTAGCTAGGCAATTTCATAAGGATGCTGGAAGACCTGAAAAACACATTGTCATTGGTAGATGGCAATCCTATCACGGAAACACATTTGGATCCCTATCGGCGGGTGGAGATATAAAACGTCGTCAGGTTTATACACCGAATCTAATAAATTTCACCCATATTCACTCCCCCAATTGTAAGCGATGTCCATATCAAAGAGAGAAAGAGGACTGTGAAAATAAGAAAAATTGGTCCTGTGTTCGCGATATTGAAAGCGTTATCTTGGAGCTTGGGCCAGATAATGTCTCTGCCTTTATTGCTGAACCCATTGTAGGCAGTCAGCTAGGTGCTGTCAGTCCCCCTGAAGCCTATTTTAAAGAGATTCGAAAGATTTGCGATCAATACAATATTGTCCTCATAGTGGATGAAGTAATGACAGGCTTTGGGAGAACGGGGAAAGATTTTGCTATCCAACACTATGGAATTTCGCCTGACATTATGACGTTCGGAAAGGGCGTTTCTGCTGGTTATGCTCCCTTAGCAGGCATGGTTGTACATGATCGAATTGTTGGTAGTCTAATAGAGAACAGTAAGGGTAAGTTTGTTCATGGCTACACCTACAGCGGCCATCCCGTTTCTGTTGCAGCAGGTCTTTCTGTTTTAACTATTTATGAACGAGACGGGATTTTAAAAAAACGTCCAAGTTGTTGGAGATTATCTAAAACAACAGCTATTGGCCCTTAAAAAACGCTGTCCTATCATATTTGATGTGCGTGGAGAGGGGCTATTAGTAGGAATTGAATTAGCTGCTGATGGAGAAGTAGGAACACCTTTCCCAGAAAAGCTGCATGCTTCCGAACGGATTAATAATATCGCAATGGAGCTTGGTGCTGTATTTTACCCTGGTAGTGGATCGCTTAATGGAAATTTAGGAGACCATTTGTTAATATCTCCGCCGCTGACTGTAACATCGGATGAGGTCGACGGTATGGTAAAAATTCTTGAAAATTCCTTACAGATTTTTATAGAAGAATTAAAGGAGGAAATAACGTATGAAATTACAAAATAAATCAGATGAAATTAAAGAAAAGGCTAAAAAACATTTATCTCCAGTTTTAACGAGGGTAACAGAATTAGTTGTGGATAAAGCAAAGGGTGCAAGATTTTGGACGGCAGATGGAGAGGAATACATTGATTTTGTATCCGGTGTGGCTGTAAATGCTGTTGGGCACGCCAATGATACAATGGTTCAAGCAATTAAGAAACAAGCAGAGTCATTTATTCACTTCGGTTTGAACTATGGTTACTATGAATCAGCTGCTAATCTTGCAGAAAAACTTGCTGAAATTACACCGGGTAATTTAGATACCGTGTTCTTTTCTAATTCCGGAGGTGAAGCCATTGATGGAGCATTAAAACTGGCACGGGCTGCTACCGGGAGACCAGGAATCATTGCTTTTGAAGGTTCATTTCATGGAAGAACACTTGGAGCAACAGCTATTACTGCCTCTAGCTCCAAATATCGGAAAAACTATGAACCTATTTTAGGAGAGGTGTACCATGCTCCTTATCCATATCCATCACAATTAAAGGGTGTGAACGTAGAAGAGACTATTCCTTATTGTTTGCACCAGCTTCAAAAAATCTTTGAATTACGGATTGATCCATCCCGAGTGGCAGCTATTGTGATTGAACCTGTGATTGGTGAAGGAGGATACTACCCAGCCCCGGCTGAATTTCTCCAAGAACTGAGAAAAATAACAGAAAAACATGGCATTCTCTTAATCTTTGATGAGGTACAAACTGGTTTTGGGCGAACAGGAAAAATGTTTGCAGCCGAGCATTCTGGTGTAACTCCTGACATTATGGTTTTAGCGAAAGCTCTTTCGGGCGGAATGCCTCTTGGTGCGATTGTAGCGAGTAGAGAGCTTCACGAAAAATGGCCAGTTGGAGGGCATGGGTCAACCTTTGGTGGAAACCCGATTTCCTGTGCTGCAGCATTAGCAAATATTGCTGTGATTGAAAAGGAAAAACTAGTCGAACGAAGCTGGGAGTTAGGAGCAAACATAGTAGCCAGATTAAAAGATTCTCTAGAAGGGCTACCTGGAATAAGGGAAATTCGAGGAATAGGAATGATGATTGGTATCGAATTTCATGAAGATTTTGCTAGCCACGCTGTTACCATTATTAAGCAAAAGTGTTTAGAACAAAAACTTCTCATTATGAATTGCGGGGTACAGGGACAAACAATTAGGTTAATGCTACCGCTTAATATTAATGAAGATGATTTAAATGAGGGATTGTCTATTTTGGAAAAGGTTATTAAAGAAACGCTATAAGGAGGGAAAGGTATGATTCAACAAGCTGAGAAAAAAGGATTGTATATAAATGGATCTTGGATTCAACAAGAGGAGCAGGAATTTTTTAAAAGTATCAACCCTGCGACAGAGGAAGTAGTTGGCTATTGTGCGGCAGCTACACCTTCACAAGTTGATGATGCGGTAGAAAGTGCTCGATTGGCTTTTAAAGAGTGGAAGAACACTACACTGCCAGAGAGAGCACAATTTCTCTGGAAAGCAGCTAAGGCGTTTGAAGAGAAAAAGGAGCATTTAGCTCAAATGATGACACAGGAAATGGGAAAGGTATTGGCTGAATCCCTTGGTGAAGTGGGTGTCGTCATTGAAACCTGTAAATATATGGCTGGAGAGGGAAGAAGACTTTTCGGTGAAACCGTTGGTGCGGGTGCTGAAAACCGCCATATTATGATGGTTCGTGAGCCGGTGGGTGTTGTCGCTTGTATCACACCTTGGAACTTCCCAGTCTCCTTGGCTGGCTATAAAATATTAGCAGCTTTTATTAGTGGGAATACCGTTGTATGGAAGCCGGCCTCAGAAGTTGCTCTTTCAGCACAAATTTTTACAGATATTTTCCATGAGATTGGACTTCCAAAAGGTGTATTAAACTTAATTACTGGTTCAGGAAGTATAGTTGGGGCTAAGCTGGCTGAACATAAGGATGTAAAGGTCATCTCATTTACCGGGTCAACGGAAGTGGGGATTAAACTATCAGAAACAGCCGCCAAGACTTTAAAAAGAGTAGCTTTAGAGCTTGGTGGCAAAAATGCTGTTATCGTATTGAAGGATGCAGATCTAAAACTAGCAGCGGAAGCGATTGTTAAGGCTGCGTTTACAACAACGGGGCAAAGATGTACAGCCGCTAGCCGTGTCATTGTTGAATCAGAAGTAAGGGATGAATTACTCAACAGAGTTGTTTCTCTAACCCAACAACTAAAAGCAGGAAATGGTCTTGAACAAGGAATTGACATTGGTCCATTAACCAATAAACAGCAGCTAGAAACGGTTGAAAAATATGTAGCCTTAGCTGTTGAACAGGGAGCTGTGATAGAATGCGGCGGAAAACGATTAGCAAGTGAAAGAGGATACTTCTATGAGCCTACGATCTTAAGTAATGTAAAAAATGAGGCTGTGGTTGCACAAGAAGAAATTTTCGGTCCGGTTTTAGCATTTATAGAAGTTAATAGTTTTGAAGAAGCGATCGACGTAAATAATGATACCATTTATGGGCTATCGACTTCATTGTTTACAAACAGCCTTTACTATGCAAATCGTGGAGCAAAAGAAATTGAAAGTGGGTTAGTTTACATTAATAATGGTACTTCCAACGCAGAACTTGGTGTAGCATTCGGTGGAACGAAACAATCGGGAAACGGACATCGCGAGGTATCCCATCATGCTTTTGATGTGATGACAGAGTGGAAATCAATTTATACGACCTATTAGGATTGTATTAAAGGGAGATGTTTAATGAAAAAGCTTCGTGTTGGAATCGCTTTTTTCTATCATGAATCTCATAGTTTCGCTCCTTTAAAAACGGATATTGAAGCATTTTATAATGAAGGATTTTTTAAAGAAGACGAAATCTTTTCAGCCTATACAGCAACAAAAACAGAAGTAGGCGGTTTTTTGGATGTACTTTCAAAGGAAGAGCACATAGAAGTTATTCCAATTCTATGTGCTGCGGCAACCCCAGCAGGTCCCGTGACGAATGAAGCCTATCAGCTAATAGAAAATGAAATCCTAACGGAAATAGAGAAGGCCGACCATTTAGACGGGTTGTTATTAGCTTTACATGGTGCAATGGTCGTAGAAGACCTCTTTGACCCTGAAGAGAAGCTGTTAAGGGAAATTAGAAAAGTTATGGGGAATGATATTCCAATTGCAACGACTTTAGATATGCATGCAAATCTAAGTGCCAGAATGTTAGAGCATACTCCCTATCATTTCGGATTTAAAACCTATCCCCATGTTGATATGTATAATCAAGGAGTTAATGCAGCTAAATTACTCCTCGAGGTCTTATTAGAACAAAAAAACTATGTCGCTTCTTTCATCAAGCTACCCATGATGCCACCTTCTATTAACATGCGTACAGAAGAAGGGCCTATGCATCTTTTGGTGGAACTAGCTTTTCAACTTGAGAGCGAACCTTCTATTAAAAATGCTTCTGTGTTTGGCGGTTTTCCGTATTCCGACATTCCGATGGTGGGGGCTAGTGTTCTTGTCATTGCAAATGACCAAACTAGCGCAGATAAGGCAGCTAGAGAATTAGCGAATAAATTTTGGGACCTTCGCAATGATTTTATTATTCAGATTCCAACAGTTAAAGAGGGAATGAAGCACGCTTTGTCATTAAAGGAACAAAAACCTATTGTCTTGGCTGACATTTCTGATAACCCTTTAAGCTGTGGAAGTGGAGACACGACACTTTTATTAGAAGAGTTCATTAGCGTGAATCAACCACACACGTTATTTGGCGGATTGACTGACCCTGAATCGATTGAAAGATGTAGGATGGCAGGTGTAGGTAATGAGGTCATGCTTGACCTAGGAGGTAAAATTTCTCCAGAGTTTGGAAGGCCTGTTCAAGTAGTTGCAAAGGTGCTAGCTCTTTCAGATGGAATTTTTTACAATAGCGGCCCTTTTAATCAACATTTACGAGTGGATGTGAAAGGTGCAGCCTATATAAGAGCAGGTGAAGTGGATATTCTTCTCATCGGCCGTCCAATGTCAGCCAATGACCCGGAAATGTTTCGCCATATAGGTATTGAGCCAACCTCCTATTCTATTTTAGGTTTAAAAGTGAAAAATCACTTTCGGGCAGCTTTTGACCCATTAATTAGTAAGGTCATATATGTCGATGCGCCAGGCGTGGCATCGAATGATTTAAAGCATTTTTCTTATAAAAATATTCCAGAGAAAATCTGGCCTCTTAAAGATATAGATTATACTGAATTCATGGAGGTATAAGTTATGACAGTTATTGAAAAGAATTTTTATATTGATATTCCAAAAAAATTAACACCTGAAGAACAAAAAATGATGATGGAGCTTGAACTTGATGCATTTCCAGGTACAGGTGCCGTTGATGAACAGACACTTGTTCCCTTAGCTCGTTATGGAAAACTCATATTTTATAAACAACCTAGTGATGAACGGCCTGTGGCCGTTTGCGAGTGCATGAGAGATTACAATAATCCCGATAAAGCCTATATCTTTGGCTATTATGTTCGATCCGATTATAAAGGCAAGGGAGTCGGAAAAATATTTTTGCAGGAAGTAAGTTCTATTCTGAAAAATGATGGGTTTTCTGTTGTTTGCTTAACTGTTAGTGTGAAAAACCTTCCTGCTGTAAATTTATATGAAAAAGAAGGATTTGAAATTAAAGAAACAAGATACTCTGAGTTCGGAGTAGGGGAAGATCGATATTATATGGAGAAAGTCTTATAGATTCGGTATGGAAAAGTTAAAAATGCTGCAGTCTGGTATCAGGCTGCAGCATTTTCTATTTAACAAAAGTCCGTTTCAATACAGTTTTTAGTATTCTAGGGTGCATGAGTGTTGTCATTGGATGAATAAGGTTCATAACTTTATATAACGAGTTATAAACATATTGATTTTGCGACGAAATAAGAAAGATATTTTTGGCATACCATTGTTGGATGAAGAGTCCTATCGGCTTTTTTCCCTTTGTTTCTGGATAGCGAAAATCTTCAGTCATGACCATATTCCAGATAGGAGAGATGATTCTCGCTGCCTGTTTATGAAACGTAGTTGCCAATTTTTTTATGGAATGGTCACTATTCTTAAAGAGTCGTTGCAGGGCAAGTGCTTCTAAAATCGATATACTCATGCCTTGTCCAAAAACAGGATCAATTCTGCAAATGGTATCACCAATAACTAAAAGTCCTTCTGGATAATGTTTAACTTGTTGATATTGTCTCCAAACAATTTGTGGTACGCGGTAAATGGAGGTGCTTGATAAAGGGACAGCATCCTTAATTTCTTCATAAATATCTAGTTTTGGTAATTTTTTGGCGAGTTCTAGAAAGCCGGTATTGTTTTTTAGGATTTCTTTTTCATCTATTACATTATGGTAGCCATTAATGGTGACGAGGAAACGGTTTCCTTCTACTTTTGAGATGGTACCACCCATTTTCTCTACTGGAGGGTTGGGGTATAAAATTTTTATTGCCCAGTCTCTGTCATGATTGTTAGCTAATTGAAAGGTTCTACTAATATAACTTAAGCCTATTTTAGCCTTTTTTTCAGGTATATGTATTCCTAGTTTTTCAAACCACTTAGAGGTAATACCGCTCACCCCACTAGCATCCACTACTAAGTCTGCTAGTATGTTTTCTGTATCGCCACTCCTATCAACAACTTCAACCCCAACAATGATATTCTCTTTTTCCTTATATAAAAAGTTCTGGACCGCTTGGTTGTACTGAACTGTTACATTAGGTATTCTCTTAATATATTGTTCTATGTGCCATTCTAGATGCGGACGTGTTTGAAGAATAGTGGAGTATTCACCATCAAATCGTAGCTTCCAAACACCATGATGAAACCATGCAAGATCTTTTGTAGAATTTATTTTTATGGCACCACTTGAATAAAATTTTTCAGTAATACCTGGAAATAAGGATTCGAGTCCGGATTCACCCGCATGGAGAAGTGCGTGTATATGTTCCCCTTGTGGAACACCTTTTCTTGGGAGAGGTCCTTCTGGTTTTTGATCCCGTTCTATTATGAGTACCTCTTGGAAAAAATCAGACAACACACGTGCTGCTAATTTTCCTGAAATCCCTCCACCAATTATTACTGCTTTTTCCTTTCGAGACAAAGGATGAACACCTCACATATCTATTTATCTTCTTACTAAAGATAGCATACTATTAACACTAGGGATATATTGTTAACTCGAGTAAGTTATTAAACCATTAAGTCAGTCATTTAAATATAAAAACAGTATAATAGAATTACATTTTACATTTTTGGAGTTGAGTCTGTTGAGTCGTTTATTTGCTAATTGGTATGACTTTTTTATGAATCCGCTTGAGAAAAAGAAGTTTAAGAGGATAAGAAATGAACTTATTTCAAAGGCAGAGGGGAATGTCCTGGAAATAGGGGCAGGGACTGGAATCAATTTCCGATTCTATAAAGGAATAGAAAAGGTGACTGCAATAGAACCTAGTCCGCACATGATTGAACGTTCGCTATCCAAAATGCAACAAGCGGCCACCCCTATCGAAATAGTCCAGGCAAGTGCAGAGGAACTGCCATTTGCAGATAATACCTTTGATACAGTTGTAGCAACACTCGTCTTTTGTACGATTCCGAATCCAGAGAAGGCGCTCTTAGAACTAAAACGAGTATGCAAGCCTGAAGGGAGCATCTTGCTATTTGAACATGTAAAAATGAAAAATCGATTATTAGGTTCACTTCAGGAATGGTTAACCCCAGCATGGAAAAAAGTCTGTGATGGCTGTTGTTTAAATCGGAATACCATGGAGTTATTTCAAGCACACGAAGTTTTAATAAATAGAATTGAAACATATTATAGTGATTTATTTATATCTGTAGAGGCTTTCAATAAGAAATAGAGGCTAGGCACATTTATTGAATATTCATTTTTTTCTTTCTATAATCGAAATGTTACATAATATGATTCTATACAAAGGTGTGAACAATTATGAAATTAGTAGCGATTGTAGGAAGCTTGCGGAAGGGCTCTTATAACAAGCAATTAGCAGCAACTATTAAGGAGAGGCACGGCCAAACATTCGATTTAGAAATATTGGACCTTGGCTTACTCCCGTATTATGATCAGGATACTGAAAACAATCCTCCTGAGTCTGTAATCGACTTTAAGAGGAAGGTAAAAGAAGCAGACGGGGTAATCATCATTACCCCTGAATATAATTGGTCTATTCCTGGTGTGTTGAAAAATGCACTAGATTGGTTATCTCGTGTTGATAAAGTGCTAATTGGAAAACCAGTAATGACGGCGGGAGCGGCTACTGGAATAATGGGTACTATACGTGCACAGCTCCATTTGCGTCAAATCTTAACCGCCTTACAGGTAAAACTTTTGCCGCCAGTTGGCAATGAGATTCTAATTAATCAAGCATCCGCAAAGTTTGATGAAGAAACAGGAAAGTTAATAGATGAAGCAACACTTTCATTTCTTGATGTTGTCATTGAACGATTTGTCAATTTTATTAAAGAATAAGGGATAGTGCATGTCCAAAGACTTTGAATGATAAAAAGTGATGGGGCAGTCATAGGTTCCACTCACAGTAAACTATAATATATTGTAGTTAATGTGAGGTGGAACCTATGTTTTTTTTAGAATTAATTTCTGAAGATGTTACATCCCCTGGAGTAGGTTAAGACAATGGCACCAGTTATAATGATGGTCAGTCTCCTCTTGAAAAAATGAAAAGCAGCTCCGACACTAAATAACCTTCCAAATCACATGACAATATCGATTAAGACAATTCCCTCCAAAGACTGTAATTCTTCTTTGAGTATGGTCTCAAATTCAATGAGGTTACTTGCTCTTCTTCCTTTTATTCCAAAGCTTTCTGCTAATTGAACGAAGTTTGGATTCTGGAAGGTTACTCCATAACTTTTTCCAAACATTTTGTCCATCTGTTGCACCTCAAGTTTTAACATCGAGTCATTTAAAACAATTATGACAAAGGAGAGACCAAGGCGTTTAGCCGTCTCAATTTCTGCAAAATTCATTAGCACACCACCATCACCAGTAATACAGATTACGGGGTCAGATGGACAAGCAAGTTTGGCTCCTATTGATCCTGGTAATGCGATTCCCATTGAAGCAAGACCGTTTGAGATGATACATCTATTTGGCATTTTAGGTTGATAGGTACGAGCAATTGAAACTTTATGAGACCCAACATCTGAAATTACAATCGTGGTATCCAATGTATGGCTTTCAATAATATGAAGAACATTTTCAATGGTTAATGGATCGGAAGTAGGATTTTCAGGTTTATTCCTTATTTGGTAAGCTTTTTTTATTTCTTCCTTAAGATTGCCAGAAGGTACCCATGATTTAGCTGAAATTTCCAATTGATTCAGTAACTGAAGAGTTTTCTGTATATTTCCGACCAACTCACAATCTACAGGATAAAATTCATTTATTTCAGCAGGGAGGCTGTCGATATGTAAAACGGGAATTTTGTTAGCATTCCAATCCTTGGGCAGCTTTTCTACAAAGTCGAAACCTATAACAATTAGCAGGTCAGCTTCATTAATGCCTCGTAAAACCATGTCGTTTTCATTAAATCCAAATGTAAAAAAATTTAGTGGGTTCTCTTTATCTAACGCACCTTTTGCCATAAAGCTGTGAGAAACTGGCGATTGAAGGGTATTGATAAACGTCTGAAGCTCTGAGATTGCATCTTGCCTAAGTACTCCGTTTCCGATAATAATAAAGGGTTTTCTATGTTTTTGAATATAAGTTTTAGCTGATTTAATTGCTTCTGAAAAAGGGATACTTTCAGGTAGAGGCGTCACCGGCAAGGGACTGTTGTGAATCATTTGGGGAGAAAAGTTCTCCGGAAATGTAATGGCAACCGAACCCGGCTTCTCCATTTTTGCGATTCTGAAAGCTTTTCGAATAACGACAGGTACAGACAGGGCTTCCTTGATTTGGGTACTCCATTTTGTTGTGGGCTCTACTATTTTTACTATATCTAAATATTGATGTGATTCATTATGAAGTCGATCCACTCCAGCTTGTCCAATTAATGCAACCATAGGTGAATGATCAAGCTGCGCGCTAGCAATACCCGTCAATAAATTTGTAGCCCCTGGGCCCAATGTCGCTAAACAAACACCCACTTTTTTTGACAGTCTGCCATATACATCCGCCATAAATGCAGCACCTTGTTCGTGCCTGACATTTATGAACTTAATTTGTTTTGATTTTGATAACGAATCAGTTAGATCAAGCGATTCCTTACCAACGATGCCAAACACATATTCCACACCTTCATTTTCTAAGCAATGTACGAGTACGTCCGTTACTTTCATAGTTCCTCCTTTAAATCATAATTTCAATTATCTGGCTCGTTTAAGAAAATGAATATGAACCATAATAATCCTAGTTTTAGCCAATTCCTAATCAATCATTAGTGTGGTACTTGATATACTTTGATGAATCCGCTTAGTTTAAAAATTTTTTACAAAAGTAGGACATTATACCTCTATTTACATTATGAATATGTTAAAATTAGAAAAACCAAGAGGGGGAATAGGAGTTTTGTTATATAACATTGTATTATTTATACATATTTTAGGGGCTGTTATCATGTTTGTAGCCGTAGCTTTTACCTTACTGGCTATGATTTCGATGCTTTATTCTACAAAAACGGAAGGTTTACGAAATTGGGCTGCCCTAGCGGTTAAGTTGGATGGCTTACTTCCATTCAGCGTGATTTTGATTTTAGTCCCAGGGCTATACTTGGTATTCACCTCGTGGGGATGGGGGAATTCATGGGTAGACATTTCGTTAGCTTTGTTGCTTATTATGACATTTATGGGGCCGATAATTAATTTGCGCAGGTTAAAGTCTATTTTAAATGGTGCCATAGATGAGACGGAGTTGATCCCGTCAGCAGGATTGTTGGAAAAAGTGAGAGATCGAATTCTATGGAATTCTGTTTTGATAATGACGATGCTAACGATCTCAATTCTGTTTCTAATGACCGTAAAATTAACTATGAGTGGTTCTATTGTTACCATTGTGGTAGCAATTATTTTAGGGCTTCTTATAGCTAACATTCTCATAAGTCGAGCAACAAAAACGTTCTCATCATCTAATTCGAATACGACTTCAATGAAATAAAAACAGCTGAAGTCATTCAAAAAGAGGCTGACTCAGTCAGCCTCTTACCTTTTTTAGAAATCAAAATTGTCCGGATCCGCTCCAAATCGCTTGTTCTCGTTTAGTGCATTAATTTTCTCCATGTCATTATCATTTAACGTAAAATCAAAAATATTAGCATTTTCGATAATTCTGCTTTCTTTGATTGACTTTGGAATGGTTACAATTCTATTTTGTAGATCCCAGCGCAAGATAACTTGTGCGATTGATTTATGGTGTGCTGAGGCAATTTCCTGTAATACAGGGTGATCAAGTAGACGACCTTGTCCTAGAGGAGCCCAAGCCTCAATTTGTATCTCATGCTTCATGCAAAATTCTCGCAATTCTGGCTGTGCTAATAGGGGATGTAATTCCACCTGATTAACCATTGGTTTGATCTCAGCAACAGACATTAAATCTTCAAGATGGTGGATATTAAAATTGCTGACACCAATTGCCCTCACACGGCCCTCTTTATATAATGTTTCAAGAACCTTCCACGTATCTTTATACTTTTCCTTTACAGGCCAGTGAACCAGATATAAATCAACATAATCAAGACCAAGTTTACTTAGGCTTGTTTCAAATGCTTCAAGGACGGTATCATTCCGCTGATCTGAATTCCACACTTTTGTAGTTATAAACAACTCTTCCCTTGGAATACCTGCCTCTTTAATGGCTTGTCCTACACTTTCTTCATTTTCATAAAGTGCAGCAGTATCAATGCTTTTGTAGCCAGCATTTAGAGCATGTTTTACAGCATGAAGTGCTTCTTCTCCTTGGCGAACTTTATAAACACCAAGTCCAAACCATGGCATTTCAACACCATTATGTAATGTGGTAGTATCGTGTAAGCTTTTCATATCAGTTGCCTCCTTGTAATTTAATAAAAATAAGTATAGTACTTCCATAAGTTAAAAATCAATGAAATGGGTTTTATGGAATATCCATACATGTAAAAAAGGACCTTGAAGAATTGGGATAATGTATCCCTCTCAATGGTCCTATGTGATGATTTGCTTAATAATCGGTTACTTCAAAACCTCTGTCAAGAAAAGCTTCGATGACTTCACTAATCTGAAAAGAAACTTGTGGTAGGTCATAGTTTTCAAAGGCATGTTCACAACTTGATTTATAGGCCATAATTTCATCATAATGGCTCATATGACGATTGATATCGTCAGTATGATCTTGGCGTTCTTTTTGTCTTTCAATAACTGTATCTCGATCTGCAAAAATGAAGAAACGCATGACTCGTTCTCCATATAACTTCTTCAATTTTTCTGTACCTTCAGGATTTAATGTTAAATAAACAAGATTATGATTCTCGAATGCTTTTACAATGTCCTGTTCACAAATACCATAATAGAATCCATCTATTTCTACACTTTCTAGAAATTCGTGGTTTACTTGCATTTTTTTGAAATCTTCTTCATTTATAAAATGGTAGTCTTCACCATTTTTCTCATAAGGACGGGGAGGACGAGTAGTGTAGGAGAGCACAGTTTCCATATCAAACGCAGTTGCCACCATTTTGGCAATGGTTTTTCTTCCAGAGCCATCTGGTCCAGTGTAAATAAATATTTTTTCTTTTTCTTTAATCTTGTACATAGCAAACCTCCTGCAATGAATTGTAGATCTCTTAAAAAAGAACATATGGGGAACAAGAGCAAATAAGTATTTTTCCCTTACTTGATTTTTGGGGATACTATTAGTATAACAGATTCTTAATTTAAAGTCTGACTTTTCTGCTTTTTTGGACCGGTTAGTGAAGAGGTAGCTTGGCAAAAATGTATGGTTTAGTTCTCTATAAGGCTATAAATGTTACAAAGCTGTGAACGAACTAGGGTTTTTAACTGATTTTTATTCACACGAATATAGCAGGTTTTGTCATACTTATCATAAAATAAAGAATATACAATACCGGTGTAGTGAAAAACGTGCAGTATTTGTAAAGGAAGAGAATAAACAACTAGAACTGAGGTGGATGGGGTATGTGGCCTTTTGATGGTAAGAAAAAAAAGTTTGAAAGGGATGAAAGGCCATATTATTATTCTCTTAAACAGACCACTGAAGGAATTGAGTTTCAAGAAATGGTTAATAAATTGAAAGAATTGTTTTCTAACACCTCCAATCCAATCATTATTTTATGTGTGGGTTCCGATCGCTCAACAGGAGACTCACTCGGGCCACTTGTGGGTACGATGTTAAAAGATAGAAAAATTCCTTATCCTGTTTATGGAACATTAGAAGAACCAGTCCACGCATTAAATATAAAGAAAATAATGAAGGGTATTTTTCAAACTCATCATGAGCCATTTATATTGGGTATTGATGCCTGTTTGGGTGATGAAAGGCAAATAGGGTACATCTTGCTAAAGAAAGGTCCGTTTATTCCAGGAATGGCTTTAAACAAACCTTTACCTAATGTGGGGGATTATCATTTGAAAGCAATTGTTAATTATCTGGACCCGCTATCACCCGCACAATCACTTAATAATACAAGATTGTTTGTCGTTATGAGACTAGCTGAAATCATGACAAAGATGATTACGGATGCTGTCTTTGATGAATCCAAGGTCCATAATTAAGGTTTACCAGGACAAATGCAAGAAATTATATTGTGGAAAATTCAACCATAGAAGTTGAAGTTTACAAATAGATTACGATATAATTGGTACAATGTATACCTAGAAAGAAGGAGAAAAAGTGGGGAATAATTGGGTAGAGGAAGACCTAATATCTTTGCGTGAAAGAGTCTATATACACATAAAAGACTTAATCTTAGAAGGTGAATTTAAAACAGGAGATCGTTTAGTGGAGCGTGAACTGGCTGAACGATTGAATATAAGTAGAACGCCTATTCGTGAAGCGCTATTTAGATTAGAATCACAAGGGTTTGTAAAAACAGTTCCTAGGAAAGGTGTAATCGTTGCAGATATTTCTGAGAAGGAAATTATCGAAGTATTTACAATTCTTTCGTCTCTTGAAGTATTGGCAGCAAAATTAGCCGCTCAAAAGCTAGATGATGAAACGAAAAGTAAATTTATTGAATACAGTAGCAAGATTGAAGCCTGTCTAAAGGATGATAATAATTCTGATTTCTCTCAGCTACATGGTGAATTGAATCATCTCCTTTATAGTTCTGCTAAAAATAACAAGCTATATGAAATGCTGAGTGGATTATCTGATTATATTAGGGCATTTGCAAAAACGGGATATAAAAACCCAGGCCGCCCAAAACAGTCTATGAAAGAACATTTAAGAATTATGGAAGCCATCGTAAATCAAGAAGTGGAAATGGCTGAATATTTGACCAAAATCCATATCGAAAATTCACGCAAAGCGTATATTGAAGCTGTAAATTTAGGAAAGAAAAACAAATAAAAAGTGAAACTTCATCAGCGGATGGAGTTTCACTTTTTTGCATTTAAACCCCAATGACAAGATTAGAGGTTAGATTTTTTAAAACCTTTGCTACACTCATTGATACAATGGGGCTAGATTTTGGGTTTTGTGTATAAGGATTGTTTTGTACTGAAATCTCCACTTGACCAAAATAGCCTTTTGCTATGATCGTATGTGTGTTTTTATTAATCGTCGGGTCTACATACACTTGAACCTTTGTATCCTCAAATCCTATACCAGCAAGACTTAATGCAGCAGAGACATTTACATTTTCCGGGAATAACTTTGCGGCGTTTCTAGCATTGCCATCGAAAATGCAATATGGCTCCTGAATAGTTTCAAGATTTACTTTTTCCTCTGCTATTGTTCCATACCAACTTTTTGGTGGTTTCCTCGTAATAAGTCGTATTTCATCAATCTCACCTAACATACCTGCTGCAATTCGATCTAAGCCAGCGATAGCTGCAGAGGGTATAAACAATTGTTTGTTTTGGGCAGTTGCTGTTTTCATCAATGACTCATAGAAGTCAATATTTGCTAGTGCACCGACGGAAAGAATAACTAGGTTACTACCTGATGTAAGGGCTTTTTCACCGTAGAGCTGGAGGGCATGATGTCCAGCTGCTTCAATAATGATATCTAAATTTTGATTAAAAAACACTTCTTCCTCCGTTGTAACAGTACAATGTACGGGGGGAGTATCAGTTGGGTTAAGTGGGGTTCTAATTAAAATAGCTTGAAGTTTTACATTTCCGGCCTGTCCGGAAGCGATCAATTCGCTAATACTCCTACCAAGTGTGCCGAATCCTATAATACCAGCTCTAAGCATATATTTATTCTCCTCTTGTCTAAATTTTAACAGACTCTAAATCTTTTAAACTATGCGGTTATTTTTGTATACCGTATACCAATAATTTTCTTTATTTTATCTAAAACATGTTTTGAAATCAAGGTTTAAATTATGAATATATATAAACTTCTAAATTTTCAAAATTGTTTTGCAAAGTAAAAAGAATAATGTTATATTGTATTTCAACCTTATAGTTAACAAGGTCTACATAGTGCAAAAGAAGGGGGGGATGGCCATTTTCCGGGGAGATCATACTACCAAAACATCTTTTACTATTAGTTAATTGGTGGAAAGAATTCTTTAGGATGCTATGAACGATTAGTTATCTGTTATTTCATACGAAGTAGAGTTGATTTGGGTATTATGCATTTTTCTTTATATAACCATGGTATACAATCTACAAAATACAAAATATTTCCTTTGTTAGTATCTCTAAACAATGAAAATAGCACTTGTTAAGCTCTAAGGTGACAAAAGATTTATAAAGTAGAGGAAAACACCAAGAGTAAAGAAGCATTATTAACTAATTCCTCTCCTGTGCTCCTTTCCATGAAATTATGGAAGACTTTCGTATTGTTTTAAATTATTTAAGATAACGGAGGGGAACTATGGAATTAACTGCAGCTCACTGGATTTATTTAATTGTAACTTTAGCTGTCATCGTCACCATGCTTTTTAGAAAAGGTGTTGTTTTACCTATTATCATTGGAACCTTTTTAGTGGCAGTTGTCTATAAAGGTAGTTTAATAGCTGGGTTTCAAGCAGTATTTAACGCGAACCTTGTAGCTGCTAAGGAGCTATTTAGTATTTTCCTCATTATATCTATTATGATTGGTCTTCTTAACTCTTTAAAAGATATCGGCGCGGATAAAAAGATGGTTGTTCCTATACAAAAAATTATGGTGAATGGACATGTTTCTTATTTAGTGCTAATGGTTACTACGTATGTGATTTCACTCTTTTTCTGGCCAACCCCTGCTGTACCGCTCATTTGTGCTCTGCTAGTACCTGCTGCAGTAAGTGCAGGTCTTCAACCAATGACGGCAGCAATGGTTATTGTTATTGCAGGTCAAGGTATGGCACTTTCTTCCGACTATATTATGCAGGTTGCGCCTATGCTAAGTGCGAAGGCAGCAGGAATCGATAAAGCTGCAGTTGCAGATAAGGGATTAATCCTTTCAGTTATTACAGGGGTTAGTGCATTAACAATGGTATATTTACAGCAGCGCAAAACGATTACAAAAAAATCTACATCAGAATCTGGAATTGGATTTAATCAAGGTGAAAAGGCATTCTTCGAAGTAGCAGATGAGCTTGCTGCTACAGCAGTTGATAGTGAAGAAATCCTCAAGAGAAAACAAACATGGGGCAAAGTATTTTCGATTATTGTTCCTCTTTCCATGTTAGCTGTTATGGTATTTATGTTCCAGACCAAGTTAGGTGGTGGATCTGGATTTGAGGGCACAGATGGAGCTGCATTTATAGGTGGTGTTGCAACCATTCTGTTACTTTTAGCTACAATTGCATTTAACAGACTGCATTCTCTCGATAAAATAAGCGATCATATTACAGAAGGATTTGTCTTTGCTTTTAAGGCAATGGCTCCTGTAATTCCGATTGCAGGGTTCTTCTTTATGGGTAGCAGTGATTTTACACCAGCGATTTTGTCGTTAGGGGAAGATGCCGCAAAGCCTGCTTTTCTATTTGATATGATTCAAGCTGGTCAAAATTTTATCCCGCATAACCCGTTTTTTGCAGGACTTGGTATATTGATCGTGGGATTAGTTACTGGATTGGATGGCTCTGGATTCTCGGGGCTTCCTTTGACAGGAGCTTTATCTGGAGCGTTAGCTAGTGGTAGTGGACTTGATGCTTCGACTATGGCAGCTATTGGACAAATGGGGGCTATCTGGGGAGGCGGGGGCACAATTATTGCTTGGTCATCATTAGTAGCAGTGGCAGGCTTCCTACAAATCTCACCTATAGAGCTTGCTAGAAAAAACTTCATTCCAGTTATGACAGGTCTTATTCTCGCTACAATAATAGCGGTAATCATTTGGTAAAATAAATAATAATCTTGTATCTAAAAATAGGGGGCTATCCTAAGTGTCAGTATTTTACTGATTAATAGGAGGCCCTTATTTTCATGAAGGAAGATGCAGTAGTTATTTTGAAGTGACGGTTTTCATAGGTTGATAAAAAAAGGAGGAAAAAAATGAATCAAAAAAAAGTCGGTTTAGTAGGTCTTGGTAAATTAGGTACTGCGATGCTATCTCATTGGCACCAACAAAGAATATCAATAGGCCTCTACCACCCTAATCGAACGAAAGCAGAACAATTTGTTCATCATTATCAAACTAGCTATCTTTTAAAGGTAGAAGATTTATCGGAATTAGATGTGTTAATCCTAGCACTTCCAGCGATGGAGGTAATCCCATTTATCTCAAGTCTAAAACTCGAAATTAAGACGCAACATTCACCCACTATCATTAATATGGCTACAAATCTCCCTACAGATGAAATTAGGAACAAGTTTTCAACACTAAATGTGCTTGGAGTAAAATATATGGGGCATGCCAGAGATTTATTAGAACATGGTAATGGCTTGTTTATTTCAGAAACCGTTTTACCCCCATTTGTAGAAGAATATTTTAAGTTTCTTGGAAAGATAGTAGTGGATAGTGAAGATTGCTTAACTCAAGTAAATAAAATTGCAACCTATTACGCACTTAAAACTGCGATAAATTTAGAGAATGAATTTGCAAAAAGGGGGCTATCTACCGAGTATCTAAAAAGAGCATTAACATCCCTTGCTCCTGAAGTAATCCGTTCGTATAGTGAGGGGAGTCTTGGACATTTTGCCAAGGAGATTGTGAAACAAATTCAAGAAGAAAAATGAAGATCATTGAAGAGAGGTGTCATTTGATTGACACCTCTTTTGATGTTCACATTCAACCTAAGAACAATTGTAAGACAAATAAATACAACATAACGCATGCAATATAAAGCCCAGCGAAGGACAAATTCCAATTGGACACTTTGTAGGAGCTCTCCTTTACAATGTTTGACATAAGACCTAACGTTGCGTTATATGGCCCCACAAGAAAGGATGAAACAGCTCCTGCTAACATAGCTACAGTTAATATATGAGGAGATATCCCTATGACCTTTGGATTTAAGCCTTCTAGCATTAATGCAAGAGAAACAGCAGGATGAAGTCCTAGGAAAGCAAAAGCCAAAGGGATTAAGGGCAGTAAAAGTAAAAAGATTTCCACACCTGCAAAACTAATAAAATGATTAACTATCGCGTCCAACCAGACATTGGTATGTGAAATGTTGATAGTTGAAATAAAAAAACCTGCTGAAAGATAAATGAAGAATTGGTCTTTCATACTTACAGAAAAGGATTGAAAATGCTTAATTAAGTGTGAACAAAACTCTTTACCCTTTTTTAAGAATAGAGACCAAGTAAGAGCAAAAGGGATGACCATCAAGGATATTAGAATTAAAAACGGATAAGGAAACTTTGTTTCTACTAATGAAATAACAACATTGAAAATAATAATCGCTAGAAAAATTTGAATGACTCTACCAGAACGAGGGGGCTGACTAGACTCTATCGTAGCAGCAGTCTCATGAATGGCCGTGTTTTTTTGATTAGGCGCCATAATTTTTGCTTTACGAGAACCAATATACCAGTCAATCCCTATGCCCAAGATACTTAAGGGAACAACATAAGGCAAAATTGATACCCAGCTTACGTCCGTCATTGTAATGACAATACCGACAATAGGGGTAACGGGGGCCCAAAGTAAAGGCATGGCGAATCCACGCGTAATGGCTCTGCTCATGAAGCGTTCTTTATTTTTAACTGGAATGATATCTAATGCAGGCCTTATAGAGTAGTAAGTCATTGGTAAGGTAGCAAGATTCATAAAGATACTAAAAAAATAGGATATACCCGATGTAATCATATAGAGTTGTCCAGAGGTTTTCACTTTCTTTTGGATAATAGTTTGTATATCTCCGCTGTAACCTCCTAATTTAATCGGTATTCCTAAAATTGGAATCAATGTAAACATAGTTAGCAAGTCTAGCATTGGACCGAAGGAAAGGATATAGTGTTGCCATGAGGCTCCGCTCGACCACAATAATAAAGAACCGAGTATCAAAAATGTACTTCCCAATAGTTGGACAAATCGTTTCGCTTGGAATAATGTCCATAGGACTATAACAAGACTTAAACAGGAAATTAGTGGGCCAATATGGAACATAGGCAAAAGAACATCGAATAAATACAATAAAATAACCGAAAACAGCATAAATCTCAGCATATTTACACCTTTACCTTTATAGATTGTATACCAAATGTATTTTTTTACTAGATATTGTCACGTATTAGCCATATTTCATAAATATTTTTGGTATTTGGTATACAAAATGTTGTTTTATTTTAAATTGCATAATACAATTACAGTATCAAATAACTATTTTTACAGGGGGATATAACATGTTTAACTTTCTATTTGGATCTAAAAAAGCGGCGGAGAAAGCTGAGAAGAAATTAGCATCACTTAAAAAAACATTAAAGTTCTAAAAACTTCTATTACAAACCGCCACTTTATGTGGCGGTTTTTTCATTTATTAAGCACAATATATAAAAAAACGGAGAGACACCGGCTTTTCTCTCCGGATTTTGCATATAAAGAAGATCTCTTATGGCTAATTATTTCTTAAACGGCTACCTCATCTGATTTTACTAGCTTAGAATTTACAGAATCCTCACTGTTACCAGATGCTTTAACGATCTCGCTTAATTCTTCTCGAGCGCCTTCAATCGTATCAAATCGTTCAAAAAACTTCACAGCTATATGATTTACGTATTCTTTTCCTTCATAGTTTTCAAATAGTTGAATTTTCATATTCTCATCAAGTACTTTTGCAATTGTGTATTTCGCCTTTAACTTATCAAAGAAATAGAAGTGATAGGTTTCAACAGGCTCTAAACCATCATTGTCGAGAATTGTTTGAAACGTATCCTTATTCGTTAGTACAATATATTTTCCCAAATAAAACACCCCTTAAATAAGTATTAATTCATTTGTAACTAAGTATTATGAATAAAAAATATATTAAAGTGCTCTATCACCCCTAAGTGGAACATTGTATACCAAAGTACTTGTTTATATTTTATCCCAAGTAGATTAAATGTTCAAGATATATTCGAAATATTTAAATAATTAACGAAAATACAAAATCCAGTTTGCTTCTCCCACAAAAAGATTGTATACTTCAGAAAAGGTTCAAAATTTTTAGAATAATATAGAAAGGGGAAGTTTTATGCCAAAAGTTATTCTTCATGTAGATGGGACAACAATTGAACAAGAAGTAAAAGATAATGCCAATTTAGTAGTGCTAGCAGGGACACGCCAATTGCCTAAATTAAAGTATGGTTGTGGTATGGGACGATGTACTAAATGTACGTGTATTGTTATAAACGGCGCAGAATCATTAGCACCACCAAATTGGAAAGAAGAAAAAATGCTAGGTGAAAAAGTAAATGAGGGATACCGCCTAACATGCCAATTAACGATTCAACAAGATATTGAAATCTCACAAGAAAATATTACAATCCAGGCTCCAAAGAAAAAATCAGCATACCAAGTATAATGCGCTTTTTTTTAAAAGAATAATGGTATACAAAATACAAGGATTAACGGTAGGTGAGTGAGTGTTGAATAGTTATGATCTTACAGGCATGACATGGAAAGAAGTAGAAGAAGCTTTACAGACTGTTAAGATTGCTATTATTCCAATTGGGGCACATGAACAGCATGGACCACATATGGTAGAAAGCTGTGATGCAGTCTTAGCAGAAAGAATGGCGAAGAAACTAGGTGAGCGAATGTTTCCCTATGCGCTAGTTACTCCTACAATTAATATGGGAGTTTCACCACATCATTTGAATTTTCCGGGAACAATATCGTTGCAGCCAACGACGTTAATAGCCATCTTGAAGGATGTCATTTCCTCCTTAAAGCATCATGGTGTGAAAAAGTTTTTATTATTAAATTCTCACGGCGGAAACCAGTCAACTCTCAATGTTGCTTCAATGATAATAACGGAAGAATTGAATGTTGAAGTTTATTATGCCAAAACGACTGCTTCTGCAAAAGAGGCAATTAAAGAGCATGTGAAATCAACATTATTTGGTCATAGCTGCGAACGGGAAGTATCAGAAGCACTCTATTTAGCACCAGAACTCGTCCGTCCGGAACAATTAGAAAAAGGTGATATTCAGGTTGAAGGAAGATGGAAGCAACTTAGACCTGGTAAAGCTATTCAAGGGTTTTATTACTACGAAGAAATGACCAAAAATGGTTGTATTGGCGATGGAACCAAAGCAAGCTGGGATATAGGCCGGCAGATTGTCGAAGAGTCATTAGATCAACTTACTATAGAACTATATAAATTAATCAATATTAAAGTAGATGTACAAAGTTAGAATGAGAAAATAAATAATCTTTAAAAAATTCTAAAAATTATATTTACAAATAAACAACTTCTTGATAGTATTAAATCAAGGTATACCAAATGGATAGTTTCATAGAGTAAAAGACTGTTGGACAGTGAATAAAACAACAATCTTTTTATTTTTAAACTAATTTGGTATACAAAATATCAAATACCAATAAAACTTGGGTACCTACATAAAAAAGAGGAGGAGTTTCAGTTGACAGAATTATTATCAAAAGATGAATTTCGTAAGGAATTAGAAGAAGCTATTAAAGGAAATCATAGCCAGAAGGCTCCATTCACAGTAGCTTGGGCCGAGGGAAGGCTTGAAAGAAAACATTTTGCTAGATGGGCTGAAAATCATTACCACTATGTAGGACCTTTTGCAGATTACTTAGCTTATATTTATCACAATACTCCAAGCGATCCAAAATTCGAATCGGCAAAAGACTTCACATTACAAAACATGTATGAAGAAGAAATTGCTGCAGATCGCCATACTGATTTACTCATTCGTTTTGCTGAAGCATGTGGTACAACAAGAGAACGGATTATCGATCCAGCCAATATGGCGCCAACTACTTTAGGTTTACAAAGCTGGTGCTACGCGGTTGCAGCGAGGGAAAATTTCGTTGTAGCAACAGCGGCATTAGTTGTAGGGTTGGAGTCTCAAGTGCCTGATATCTATAGAAAGCAGACTCCAGCATTACGTGAACAATATGGATTTACGGATGAAGAAATTGAGTTCTTCGACTTACACATCGTATCTGATGAGATCCATGGTGAGCGTGGATACAAAATTGTTCTAGACCATGCGGATACTCCTGAATTGCAGCAACGCTGCCTAGAAGTTGTACGGACTGGAGCAAAAATGCGCCGTATGTACATGGATGGGTTATGGAGAGAGTATTTAGAACAAGATTTAGGAGCATTAGTAGAAGCGAAATAATAATCGTATATAACGGATTTAAATGAATCATTGTGAATCCGTCCCATTTGATAGGCCGTCAATATAATCTTGTAGTTTAAAGGTTTAATTGACGGCCATTTTTATAAAATAACCCATGTTTTTAGGATTAAATCAAACATGAAAAAGGTGATCGTAGTGCTTACAACAAAAGTAAAAACCTTCAATAATTATATAAATGGTGAATGGCAAGAATCAGTAAACAAGAAAACTTTTTATAGTGTGAATCCAGCCAATAATGAAGATATTGTCGGTAGTTTCCAAGCATCTAACGAACAAGATGTTCAATTAGCAATTGAAGCTGCCCAAAAGGCCTTTCCCAGCTGGTCTCAAATCGCACCATCAAAACGGGCGTCCATCTTAAATCAAGCAGCAAGCATTTTAGAACAAAATGTTCAGGCCCTTGCTGAAGAGTTAACGAGAGAAGAAGGTAAGCACGTCGATGATGCCAAGAATGAAGTGATACGTTCCGCACAAACTCTTCGGTATTATGCAGTAGAAGGTCAAAGCTTTACAGGGGAGACCTTTCCAAATGATGACTCAAATATGAAAGTTTCAACCGAAAGAGAACCACTTGGAGTGGTGAGTGTAATTACTCCTTGGAACTTTCCACTTTCTATTCCTGCTAGAAAAATTGCTCCTGCATTAATTACAGGAAATACGGTTGTATTTAAACCTTCTTCTGACACTCCACTGATTGCCTTACGCTTAGTCGAAGCTTTAGATAAGGCTGGTATTCCTAAGGGCGTAATTAACTTTGTAACAGGAAAAGCATCTGACGTGGGTGACTTGTTGGTGACTCATCCAGCTGTCCGTGCAGTTACTTTTACAGGATCAACTGCTGCAGGGGAAGATATTCATAAAAAGGCAGGATTTACGACACGTACACAAATGGAGCTTGGAGGGAAAAATCCGTTAATTGTTATGGATGATGCCGACCTCAATCTAGCAGCTACGTTGGTTGTTAACGGAGGGTTTTCCTTGACGGGGCAAGCATGTACAGGAACGAGCAGGGTCATTGTTTTAAGAGATGTTAAAGACGAATTTGTTCAAAAACTTGTGGAAAAAACAAGTGCCCTTAAAATAGGACATGGTTTTGAGCCTGGTGTTAAAATTGGGCCGCTTGCGAATGAAAAGCAATTGAAAAACGTCTTGAAATATGTGGAATATGGAAAACAAGATGGTGCGACATTGGAATACGGTGGTGACCATTTAACTTCTGGTGAATACCAAATGGGATTCTATGTTAAGCCAGCAATTTTTACAAATGTTAACCCCAATTCCCGAATTGCGAAGGAAGAGATCTTTGGTCCGGTTGTGGCTGTGATAGAAGTAGATACATATGAAGAAGCTATCGCCATTGCAAATGATGTCGAGTACGGCTTGTCTGCCTCGATCGTGACGAATAATCTAAGGATTGCCAACCAATTTACAAAGGATATACAAGCAGGGACCGTAAAGGTGAATCGCACTACAACTGGTAATTTAATGAATGCACCTTTTGGAGGTCTAAAAAAATCAAGCACGTCCACCTTCCGGGAGTCAGGAAGAGTGGGGTTAGAATTCTTTACTCAATTAAAAACTGTGTATATGGGCTATTAAAAAATTCTTAATGTGAGGAGATCATACATGAAAACAGTACTAAAACTAGAATTAGAAGAAGCTAAATTAATGATTGAGGCAGCGAAAAAGAGGTCGGAAGAAATTGATGTCCTCGAAACAATTGCCATTTGTGATGATGGGGGAAATCTACTTGCTCTTGAACGAATGAATGGAGCACGTATTACAGGACCAGAGATTGCGATTGCTAAAGCCTACACTGCTGCAGGACATAAACGCTCCACCCATTTATTTAACAAAGAACCTAATGGCCCTGCCCTTCCTGGAAATGAAGCATTTGGAATTCAAATGATGCTCCCTGGAAAATTCGCTATTTTTGTTGGTGGGTTTCCTATTGTTGTAAATGGAGAAGTAGTAGGTGGAATCGGTGTAAGTGGTGGAAACGGTGAGCAAGATACGGCTGTAGGAACAGCGGCATTACAAGCCTTACAAAGCTATGTAGCTAGTGTGGGTCACGAGGTAATCACGGCGGCGGATATAAAAAAATAATAGTAATAGGACCTCATTCAGGGGAGAGGTATAGGCTGAATGGGGTCTTCAAACTAGTATTCTCTAATTAATGAAATGAATAGGTATAAAAAGGGGGAGAGTCAACTGAAAGCCTATCTGGAGTTAGCAATTGGATTTGCCCGCACTGGTGTTACCGGATATGGGGGCGGCCCCTCGACCATACCGTTGATTGAGTTTGAGGCTGTCAAAAAATATAAATGGATGACTGAAGATGAATTTGTTGAGATTTTAGCCTTATCCAATACCATGCCCGGCCCTATCGCTACCAAAATGGCAGCGTATATCGGATATAAAGTAAAAGGGGCTTTTGGGGCAGTAGTCGCCATCCTTACTCACATTCTCCCGTCTATTATTGCCATGATCGCATTATTAGGTGTTCTTTATTCTTACAAGGAATCGCCCATTGTCAGCGGAATGGTCCAAGGAGTTACCCCTGTTATTGGCTTTATGTTAGTCGAGATGGCGTATCGATTTTTCCAAAATGGTCGTAAAGGTTTAGGATTACAAAAAATGGTTACTCTTTCGGTGGTATCTTTGGTCTTTGTTCAATTCCTAGGTTTACATCCGGGAATCTTAATAGCTATTTTTCTAATAGTTGCCTACTTGATTGCAGATCGAAAAGAAAAAGCTGCAGGCACCACTGAGGTACTTATTCAGAGAAAGGAAAAAAGCTCATGATTTATTGGCACATCTTTTGGTCTTTTTTCATTGCTAATTTACTGGGTTACGGAGGGGGACCTGCGACCATTCCTCTAATTCAAAATGAAGTGGTCAATCATTACCATTGGATGACCTTATCTGAATTTGGCGATGTTTTAGCAATAGCGAATGCCTTGCCTGGTCCAATTGCGACTAAGATGGGGGGGTATATTGGTTTTCAGTTAGGAGGCTTTTTGGGGGCAATTATTGCGCTAATTGCTACCATACTTCCTTCTGCTCTTGCTGTCATCTTATTATTTAAATTTGTAAATCTATTTAAAGGATCTCCAAAGGTAGCCTTAATGACAAGAGCAGTACAGCCTATAATTGCCATCTTACTTGCCATAATGGCTTATCAATTCTTTTTAACAGCATTTGAAAATAGTGGGATTTTTCATTTACTACTTTTGGCTGGTGTCAGCTACTTTGCTTTAATGAGATTCAAAATTCATCCCTCCTTATTAATTCTTTGTGCATTAATATATGGCGGGGTATTTCTCTCGTAACTAGCGGATTTGTAAAAACTATAAAAATAAGCAGGTGGAATAGATGGACATAAGATGGGAGGAAAATAATCTTTTATCGATTCGTGAACATGCCTATTTGTTTCTAAAGGAAATGATTTTGGAAGGCGAATTGAAGGCGGGTGACCGTTTAATTGAAAGAGAACTTGCAGGGAAATTAAACATAAGCCGTACGCCTATAAGGGAGGCATTATTCCGTCTTGAGTCTCAAGGCTTTGTTAAAACAGTTCCTAGGAAAGGTGTCGTCGTTTCTAATATCTCTGAAAGTGAAGTAATTGAGGTCTTTACGATCCTAGCTTCGTTAGAAGTTTTAGCTGTAAAGTTAGCCGCACAACGAATGGATCATGAAACTCAACAAGAACTAGATCAAAAGATTCAAGAACTGTTAGCATTAAAGGAACAGGCGGAAGAGGATTTTAATCTAGAACATATTCAAATGAACCGGTTGATTAATAAAGCATCTAAAAGCCCAAAATTATTCGAAATTTTATCTGGCCTTATCGATTATATACACATGGCTGCTAATATGGGCTATGAGACTCCAGGTAGAAGGAAAGAATCATTAAGGGAGCATATTGATATCATGAAAGCTTTAAGGGATAAAGAAGCAGAATTGGCAGAGTATTTAATGAGAATTCATATTGAAAACTCTAAAAAAGCATATATCACCTATATAAAAAATATTAAAGAGAAATTGAATAGAAAAGATAAAGTGAAGAGCACTTGACATAAACTAGATCAATATAAGGGAGGAAATGATAATATGCCGAACATTCATTTTAAAAACAGTAATAAGCGATTAGAGGTTCCAGAGAATTCAAATATTTTGAGAATGTCACTTCGTTATGATGGGGAGTTGCCTAATCGTTGTGGTGGAGGCATTTGTGGCACCTGCGTTTTTAAAGCTGAAGAAGGTTCTGAATACCTTGACAAGGTAAAGGTACAGGAACGAAGAAAATTAGGTGAAGAGTGGTTAAGAGATGGATATCGTCTGGGGTGTCAAACTTTTGTGACAAATGGGGATATTACAATTTCTTGGGATGAGGAAATTACCAAACAAGTAATAAAGAAAAAGCCGGAAAAGATTCAAAAAGAAGTATCATCCATAAAATAAATCCCAGTAAAGATTATTAATCTATAAAATTTTCTATTCGGGGTGAGATCATGTGGGCATGTGACAGGCATATGAAAGAAATATTACCTTTCTTAGAAACTCCACATATTAGTAAAGCTTCCTATCAAATTAAATGTTCACTCTGTGATTGTCGTGCACTTGTTAAAATTTATTATACTCATCAGCCACTACAAATAAAAAGGAATAAAAAATTACGATCATTAGCATAACACCAGTTTCTGGCGCAATAAATAAATCCACAAACCTTCCTAAACGGTTGGAAGGTTTGTGGATTTATTTTTTTATTACATCTATTCCTGAAGCGGCTTTTCATTAAATCTTTATACCAGAGAAATGAATTCCTATTTCACCGTATTTTGTCAAATCCCTCCGACTTTTTACTTGTTTTTATGAATTAAATCGAAAAATTTGTCGTTTCGATGTATAATAAGGACTTGCAAATTTCTCTTTATCAAAAGGAAGGTGTTACTCTAATGGAATGGACATTAATTTCGTTATTTGTGGTTTCCGTACTACTGCTAATCTTTTCTATTCTTAAAACGAATCATGCTACAAAAGTAGAGCATAAACAAATTGATTTAGCACATATTTCAACAATGAAGGAAATCAATGCGATTCAAGAGTCGATTCGTAATATGGAACTTGACATGGAAGTGGTGATGAAAGAAGCAGGTGTTCAACTTTCTTCTAATGAAAAACTCTTCACGCGTGAAGTACTAGATTTATATAAACGAAATTATTCAGTTGACAGCATTGCTGAAATGAAACAAGTAACAATAAGTGAAATTGAGCAGCTGCTTATACCTTATCAACACTTAAAGGATGAAGGGAGAAAAGTTGCCAATGAGAATTAACTTATTAAGCAGCTTTGCAGCAGGTATTCTACTTACCACAAGTATTTGTAGCGTCGTGTACCTTACGAATGATCATGTATCTACAAAAACAAAGGAAACCGACAAAACAATAACTGTGCAACCATCTGTAAAAGAAATGCAAAAGAAGCTGGTAGCTAAAGGCTACATAGTTCAAAAGAAAGCAGATTATGATAAAAATCTAAAAGCAGCAAAGGCAACTACAGCAAAGCAGTCTACAAAGGAAACGACAACAAAGAAGGCAGTAAAGGATACAACAACAAAACAGGCAGCAACAGAAAACGACAAGCCTTCTAAGAAAGTAGTAACCGTTAACGTAACCGAGGGCATGACAAGTTTCGATGTAGGAAAAATGCTTATTCCATCTAAAATCGTTTCAGATGCATTCGAATTTTCACAGATCATAGAGCAAAGAGGACTTTCGAACAAATTGCGACCGGGGACATATGTAGTAGATAGTGAAATGACATTCGACCAAGTCCTTTCAACTATTTTTAAGTAAAAGGCTCTGTTATCATTCATTGTTGAATTTCGATTAGATAGGTGAATTCATAAGCGGAGAATCTCCCGCTATTGTGATATAGTGGCAACTTAATATTCAGAAATAAGGGGAGAAATTCCCACTATTGTATAAAAAGCAAGCTTAAAAAGCAGAAATAAGGGGAGAAATTACCGTTAACTGCTCAAAATAAGACAAAATCCACCGATTTGGATCATATAAGTGGAAAAACTTCCCTTATTTTTAAGGAAATAAGGGTATTTCCCAATTTAAGAGGAATTCTTCCGCTTATTTTTCGAACGCTTTGAAATCAACATTCAGTTATAACAGAGCCAAGTAAAAAATCAATTACATTAATAAAAAGTACTAGGGTTTCAAATACCTAGTACTTTTTTAACATAATGGAAAGTATAAAATTCGACTTTGAGAATTGTCCAGCTCCAGCGCCTAGCCCCTCGGGTCAAATAACCTTCTGCAATAAAAGCCAAAAGGCGGACTTGTCTTGCAGAAGAACATTTGCCTGTCGGGGCTGATCAAGGCGCTTGAGCTTTTCTTATAGGCTTCTAATTAGTTTCAAAAAAGAAAAAATTTAACAATGACATTATCGGTGTGATTTCGTTTACATTTCACAAAATGTGACTTATTATTTATTTATAGTGTAATGATAATGGCAAGGTAATTATTTAAGTAATAACCATCCAAGCTGAAATTATCTTCATTCTTTATAAATCTGTTGTTAAAGAGGAAGTAAGCATATGACCAATAAACGTAAAAAATATAATTTTGTTCAGCGCATACGACGAGCGTTCAAGTATAATTTCATAAAACTGCTACGTTCACCAGGAGGGGCTCGAAAGGTATCGCTTGGATTTGCCATTGGCTTTGGTATGGAAATGGTTGTTCTTTCCTCTGCATCACTTATATATATTTTGTTTTTACCAGTTGTTCGGCTTGCCAAAGGTTCCTTACCAGCAGCAATCATTGGAAATGTGATTGGGAAACTTACATTTCTCCCCGTGCTGCTATTGCCTTTTGCAAAAAAAATCGGAAAAATTATCTTCCCAATGAAAGTTAAATTAGGACATAATACTCCATTCTCCTTTCAAAGTTTATTACACGGTGATTTTCGAGGTGTAGTCAGTCTTCTCCATGGAGGAGTCCACGTGTTAATTGGAATGTCCATTTTTGGGATCGTACTTGGTGTGATTTCTTACTTCATTGTTCATTATTTCTACGAAAAAGAAAAAACGAAACGACTAACTAGAATCTTAAATAAACAAGCGCTTCGAAAAAATAATCTTGAAAATAATTATATTTGAGTAAGAGGCTGTTATGAGTCAGCCTCTTTTTATCAATTTTTCAAAGGACATCAAACCAAATTTCTGAATCATCATCGGGGTCTCCATTGTAATTAACTTTGATTTCTTCTCCTTCCTTAATATCTGTGTAAGCAAAAAAGTCAATTGTTTTCTTCTTTTTTCGGAGTTTGTATAAAGCATTTGGTGTATAGGAGTGGTTAAATAAAGAACCATATCCCAATGCTAAAGCACAGTCTTCTCCCCACCAAAATACATAGTCCATCAAGATAGTCTTTTTTAAATATTTGTACTCATTCTTAGGAGATATTATGACTGGGGCTACATGAATAAGTTCGCCCTTCTGGATATCCCGGGTTGCAAATATGCCTCTACCGTATTTACATTTCTTCACTTCAAACACTTTTTATACACCACCATCATTCAAACTCTTGTTAGGCAAAATCACGGTAAGATTTTTCTACTAATCTATGCTCACCAAGTTATAATTGTTTGGGTCCTTCCATAACGAAAAAGAAAAAAGCCGTTTTCTCATTCGAGAAGACGGCTTTCTTACAAAATATCTAGAATAATAAAAATTAAATATTGAGTAATGGCCAAAAATGCTAAAAATGCGAAATTATATTTGCTGAATTTAATGAGGTAATTTTTACTTTCATTCGGGTTTGCCTGAATAAACAGTTTATAGGAAATAACACTTGCCAATGAAGCAATTATTGTTCCTAATCCACCCACATTTACACCAAGGAGTAAGGGTTTCCAGTCTGTAGAGAATTGTGCAAGTAGAATCGAAGCAGGAACATTACTAATCAATTGGCTTAACCCAATCGAACTAAAAAAGACGGAAGAAGGATCTTTCATGCTCATACTTGCAAAGTTCTGTACAGCCGTTGTACTCGAAATATTCCCGATAAAAATAAAAAAGCAAACAAAAGTAATTAGCAGAAGATAATCAATTTTTATTAGAAGAGTAGCATTAACAATACACACTGTTCCGAGTGTAATGAAAAGTGCGATTGGATAACTGATTACACCAAATATCGATGCAATGATGATGACTAACACTATTCCCCAAATGATTGCCTTTTTAGGATCTCCAACAGTAACAGGATATAAATCAACTTTTATTTCTTTTGGCTCAAGTCTTTGGAAAAGGAAATAAAGAGTTCCTATTCCCAGCACAGCAATAAAGGAGACAGACATGAAAAACGGCATGGGTTTTAAACCGTAAAAAGAATAAATAAACAAATTTTGTGGATTTCCCATTGGAGTTAAGCTACTTCCAATATTAGCGGCAATGGTTTGTAAAATAATGGTGTCAATCATATTTATTTTGGTCTTTTTACTAATTAGAAGGGTTAAAGGTACAAAAGTTAGTAAAGCAACATCATTTGTCACTAACATTGAGCTAAAGAAGCAAAATAGAATAAGAATGGCTGAGACACTTTTACTATTTTTACTTTTATTCAAGATAGATATCGCAAATTTGTCTAGTACCTTTAATTCTTCTAAAGCTTTTATAGTCAGCATCAGATTAAACAAACTTATCAAAACATGAAAATTAATATACTCAATTTTGGGTATATGAATGAAACAACTTATAACTGCTAAGATAAATGAGATCGTAAAAACCAGGTCTTTTTTTAATAGACTAAAATTTAAATTCGGTCTTTTTTTCTGCTGAATGACGACAGATTCCTTCACGAGTACACCACCGATTACAATTCTAGGCTTGTTATATTAAACCTGTAAACTATTTAATATATGTACCTTATCAAATTTAATAACAAACCATAGACTACAATAAATTCAATTTCTATCCTTGTCAATTAGCAGGTGAATAGAAAAAAAGCCGTTTCTTTTATGATCACGGCTTTTAATTGGGTGCTTACAACAAATCTTCTCTATCAGCGGCTTTTGGTGGCTGTTCCATCCATCCATTTTCAATCAGGATATTAGCGCCATCATCGACAAACAAAGCAATGTTCTTGAGTGAGCGTGCATACAGCAAGCCTATATCTCGTCGACCATTTACTGCAATTGAATTTCCAAAAAATCTCATTTTCATAGAAAACATATCCACTTTGTGAAAGAGCATGAGTTTGTCTGAAAAAGGAGCAATCTTCGATTCCGTTACCAAATGATCTAAAAATGATGGAGAGGGTAAATTATCTTTATGTAATTTTTCTTTATAACGGGTCACTGCTTTATCCGTCATTTCAGTCCCCCGAATAAACAACTGTTTGACTTTTTCATTTCTAGCAACTTGGCTAAATCCCATAATTAATGCTTTACTTGTGACATTGTTTTCAATGTTATCGTAAAGGTGAGTGACTTCTAGTGCATGTAGAGGTCTAACTTCTCCCATAAACCCATGTAAAAAACTTTGGTCCTTAACAAAGTCAACTTTATCGGGAATGGGAAGAATAGGTGGTTTAATAATTAATCCCTTTGTCATTAAAATATCATTTATTTGTGTTAAAAGAGCAATGGTACAAGAATTACAATATATAAATAATTCTTTAATATCCTCTCGTAATACGATTGGAAGTGCTACGCCATATAAACTCATACCTGCCTTTGCAGCATACTTTATATAATGCACGTAAAATTCTTCTTCAAATAGCCGAGGAGCTCTCAAATTAACATCATCTTTTGTAAAACCTTTTGGAATAGGAAAGTTATCTTTATTTAGTATCTGTTCAATTCTTCGCATAAAATCCTCAGTTAAATACAAAGCATTTGCTACTAAGGTCTTAATTAAATCATCCTCAACGTGTTGAAGGAAGTATTGTAATATTTTATTTGACATACTATTGCCAACGTAAGTTGCCCAAAGTTTTGCCATTTCAGGAGCGGTTAATTTTGCACTCGTCTGTGTTTGAATTGGACGTAAATTAATCGGTTGAATGGGTTGATTCAATTCCATCTAATAATCCCCTTAGCTCTTTTTATCTTAGTTTTTTCTAATAATTAAAAGTTATGCTAATTTTTCTCAGGTGAAAAATTAAGGAAAGAGGCTGCCATGATGGTAGCCTCTAACTTGGAAATCACAGGTTATTGACCTTGTTGATTTCTTAATGTTTGTTCAGCGTAAGCGACTAAACGTTTTGTCATTTCACCGCCGACTGAACCGTTTGCTCGTGCGGTCGTATCAGCACCAAGTTGAACTCCAAACTCGCTGGCGATTTCTTCCTTCATTTGATCCAGAACATTCTCTGCACCAGGAACCAAAAGTTTGTTTCTAGCCATGATACATCACTCCCGACGAAGTTTTTTGAGCAATTAAAAATTGCTCGTATTTAATTTAACCGATTAAAAAAAACATAATGGTAGAAAATAATGGTTAAAGATGAAAAAGGTAGAAAGAAAGATGTGAATGCATGTTCAAAAGAAAACCAAAATTTCAACTACCAATCGATACCCAGGTAAAGGAAACATCAAAAGATTCCAATCAATCTAATGAAAAGACTGAGTCAAAAAATGCCTTTGAACTAATTAGAACATCCATGAAATCAGATGACTTCGTTCACTACTGTTACCCAGTAATGAACCACCATTACTGGATTTCTTATTATCAAACTATTGTGGATCCAGATGTATTACATAAAGATATTATGTGTTATTTAGAAAAAGCAAGCGGAAACTCACTAGAAAATGTAAAATCGGTCATTCCAATAGAGAATATCATTATTACAAGTGATGTAACCACAATAAGAAATAAACTGCATTCAGGGTACGTGGTTATTCAATTAGAAGAATATGATTCTTCCTGTTTGTTGGTTCAATCAGAATCCCATCAGTCTCGTACCATTTCCATGCCAGAAGTGGAGTTTTCAGTTGTAGGGCCGAAGGAAGCATTCGTGGAATCTTTAAATATTAATATCAATTTAGTGAGAAAAAGATTACCTGTTCAGGAATTAACAGTTAAGCAATTTGAAATTGGCAGATTATCAAAAACAAATATTGCTGTCTTGTATGTTGATGGTATTGCTAATGAGGAAAATGTCAATACGGTCATTCAAAGGGTGTCTGAGATTGATTTTGACCAAATTATCGACAGCTCTTTTATTACACAGATCATTTCAGATAATCATAAGTCATTATTTCCACAATTAGTTGATACAGAAAGACCCGACCGTGTAGTTGCCGTATTGGCTGAGGGAAAGGTGGTCATAATTGTTGATGGGTCACCTCATGCTTTAATTGGACCCACTTCTTTAGTGGAATTTTTCTCTGCTTTTGAGGATTATTATTTAAATCCATTAATTGCGTCAACTTTTCGAATCATTCGTTTATTTGCAGTAAGCTTCTCCATCTTAGTTACTCCTATCTATGTGGCGGCGTTGACTTTTCATTATGAATTGATACCAAAGGATTTAATGGGGACACTTATTACTTCAAGAAGGGGAGTTCCGCTCCCACCTATATTAGAAGCTGTTTTTCTCGAATTAACGATTGAACTATTAAGAGAAGCGGGTGCCAGGCTTCCAACAAAGGTAGGACAAACAATTGGTATCGTTGGAGGGATTGTTATTGGGACCGCTTCAGTTGAAGCTGGTTTAACTAGTAATGTCCTTCTAATTATTGTTGCTTTGGCTGCTCTTGCATCATTTACGACTCCAGTTTATCAAATGGGTAACACGATTCGTTTACTCCGCTTTCCGTTTCTTTTATTTGCGAACATTTACGGAATGCTTGGTGTGGTCATATGCTTTTGTTACTTGTTAACCCATTTACTTAGATTAACTTCATTAGGAAGACCCTTTTTGGAACCGTTATATCCTAGTCGTTTACAAGATCTAAAGGATGCAATATTTAGGTTTCCGTTCTCATCAAGTCCTAAGAGACCTATAAAGCTTCAAACGGAAAACCCATTACGTTTTAATCCAAAAAAAGCAAAAGAAAATAAAGACGTTGATGAATGATTGGTGTGAAAATAATGCAATCAACTGTTGAAGAAAGGTTCCAGGTATCACCGTATTTAGTTTTTTTCTTAGTCCATTCCATTCAAATTGGAGTGGGAATTCTTACATTCCAATCTGAAATTGTCAAATGGGCTGGAAATGATGCCTGGATTTCTATTTTACTAACTGGTACGCTTATACACGTTTTGATTTGGATGATGTTTCACGTGTTAAATAAAGAGGGTACGGATGTTATAGCCATTAATCAAAAAATTTTTGGAAAATGGATTGGTAACTTATTGAATATTGCAATACTGCTTTATTTTCTTTTAATTGCTATTGTTGTCATCAGAGTTTATTTTGAAGTGATTCAGGTTTGGATGTTTCCAAGAATTAGTCTATTTTCATTATGCCTGTTTTTTCTGCCACTACTTTACTACATAGTAGAGGGTGGTTTTAGAATAGTGACTGGTATTTGTTTTTTTGGAGTCATACTGCCACTATATTTAGTCTTGACTTTATTGTTTCCATTAGAATTTGCTCATGGTGAAAACTTACTTCCTATTTGGAACCATTCAATTAAGGAAATCTTGTTATCATCCAAAGGGATGGTTATTAGCTATATAGGATTTTCCACCCTATTTATTTATTATCCTTTTATTAAAGAACCTAAAAAATCTCAGAAATGGGCCCATTATGGTATTGCATTTAGTACGTTTCTTTATTTATCCACTTATATTGTAACCATCGTATTTTATAGTGAAGAGCAATTGATATCGAATCTTTGGCCAACGTTAGGTTTGTGGAAAATAATGAAAATGCCTTTTGTCGAGCGTTTTGAATATATTGGAATCAGTTCTTGGGCTTTAGTAATACTTCCTAACATTACCTTAGCTTTATGGTGTTTTATGAGAGGGATGAAACGGATTTTTGGTGTGAAACAACGAATCATTTTGCTGATTGCTTTATTAATAATATTAAGTATTGTGCCATTTATAAAAGGGTATAACCAAATACAACAACTTAGTGAGTTACTATCTTATGGAGGATATATCATGATGGGAGGATACATACCATTCATTTTTATCAGTCACTATATTTACAGCAAGGTGAAAAAACAAAATGAATAAAATCCACTTACTCATAGTTAACTTTATCATTCTTTTGGTAGTAACAGGTTGTTCGTCAGAACAGAATATCATTGATGATATCGATCTAGTGACAGCTGTTGGCTATGACTATATTGATGAAAATCACGTGAGAGGAACCGTTTCTATTCCTATCTTTAAGCCTGATAAATCTATTACTAGCGGAACATTTTCAAGTATCTCAACCTTACTACGAGAAAATCGTGCAAAGCTTGATTCCGAATCAAATAAACCCTTACTAAGCGGAAAATTAGAGCTTGCTCTGTATAATGAAATGCTTGCTAAGCATGGAATATATGATTACCTCGATTACCTTAATAGAGACCCAAGTGTCGGTTCACATGTTTTTCTTGCAGTGGTAGAGGGAAATGCAAAGGATTATCTTACAAAAAAATACGAAACACAGGATACTGGCCTCTATATTTCCGGTATTCTAGAAAAAAATATGAAAAGAGGGACCATTCCCAAGACAAATCTACATCAGATGCTCTATACGTATTATTCAAAAGGTGCTGATTTGTTTCTACCTCTATTAGTATTAAAGGATGATAAGGTTAAGATCAACGGAATAGCTTTATTTAAGGGAGAGAAATACGTTGGTAAAATTTCGTTTAATGAACTTTTTGCCTTTAGAACTCTTGTTGAAGATTATAAATTTGGCATATATCCACTGCATATTCAAAAATCTTCAGCAGACCTTGAGAATATAAAATCTAGAAGACATTATAGGGTGGATAACACAGGTTCGATTCCTAGAGTAAACATTGATATTGAGATAGAAGGAGTCATTAGGGAATATAAAGGAACAGCAATGAATCACGAAGTTATACAAAGATTGGAGAATCAATTTGAGGAGCGGCTAAATAAAGATTATCAACGCATTATTTCAAGAACTCAAGCATTAAAGGTTGATTCACTTGGAATTGGAGATATCTTAAATAGTCGAATAAGAAACTTTGATTTTAAAAGATACAAGGATTACTATCCAGAAATGAGCATCGAAGCAAAGGTAAAAGTCAACATTACTGAGTATGGAGTTACCCAATGATTTTAATTTGTAATTGTTTTGAAAGTAAATTCTAGTAATATTTGTTAAAATTATATAAAAAGGAGGGTTTTCATGAAATATAATTTTGATGAAATCGTCAACCGCAGAGGTACCTATTCAGTTAAATGGGATGGTGGAGAGTTAATTAAAAAAATGGGACTGACGGAAAGGTATGATGAAAACACCATTCCACTATTTACAGCTGACATGGATTTACCCGTACCACAACCTTTAATCGACGCTTTACATAAGACGGTAGACCATCGGATATTTGGTTATTCCATTTTTCCTAATGAGTATTTCGAAGCGATTCAACATTGGTTCAAAAAGAGGCATGATTGGGAAATTCAGAAGGAAGAAATTCTTTTTAGTCCTGGTACCGTTCATGCACTTACTGTTGCTGTTAGGGCATTAACTCAGCCAGGCGATGGAATAATTATTCAACGCCCGGTTTACCCTCCATTTACATCAGCCATTGAAGCAAATGGCAGAGAACTATTAAATAACGCTCTCATATGTAATGAAGACGGCTATTATCAAATTGATTTTGCAGATTTTGAAGAAAAAGCAAAAGATGAAAAGACAAAAATGTTTATTTTGTGTAATCCCCAAAATCCAACAGGAAGAATCTTTAACAAGGATGAACTTAGAAGATTATCGGAGATTTGTGAAGAAAATAATGTGATTATTATTGCAGATGAAATTCACGGAGATCTAACTCGTCGCAATCAAACATTTATTCCTATTGCAAAAGCTTCTGATCAGCAGGGGCATATTATTACTTTTACGGCCATCAACAAAACGTTTAATGTTGCTGGACTTCATTGTACGAACGTAATAATAACAAATCCAGAACATAGGAAAACATTCAGTAGCGTCATGGGCATGCATTTACCGTCCCCATTTACCGTTTCAGCTCTATTAGCGGTTTACCATGAGGGGGAAGATTGGTTAGAGCAATTGAAGGAATATATTGATGGCACGATGGAGTGGGTAGTGGATTTCTTGGCCGAAAGAATGCCGATGGTAAAAGTGAGAATTCCTGAAGGAACCTATATCATGTGGATGGATTTTAGCGGTTATGGATTAACACCAGAAGAAGTTCATGATCGAATCTATAATAAAGCAAATGTCTTACTTGAAGACGGTAAAATGTTTGGGGAGGAGGGCTTGCATTTCCAACGAATTTGTATCCCTTCACCTAGACCGATTATTAAAGAAGCTTTTGAACGGATCGCACGGGAATTTGAAGATTTAAAGTAAAATTCTTCCGTTACTGGCTGAAGCAAATGTATGGTGTTTCAATCCCGAGGGAATAGTATTCTTGATTGTTGGTGCAACATTGATCAAGATGAAGCGTGGTGTGAGTAATGATCGAATTTCCTAAAAACCTATATTGTGAACAGTGTGGAAAACGAAACAGAGCAAATCGTACGGGAAGATGCATTAGAAATTGAATATATTTGTAGTGAATGCAAGAAAGAACAAAACATCATTAAGTCTTTTTTTTAAGTTAGTATTAAGGTGAGACGTGGTATATTCATCAGTTGATGGTAATACCTAATAAAATGCCTGGCAGTTTGGTCTGACTGTCAGGTATTTCTATGTTTATTCATGGTTTAACTATGAAAAGTTATTATTTTTGATAGAATACTACATAATAACATAATTAAATTGAAAAAGGTGATTTATTCTGAAAGTAATTGTCATTGGTGCAGGGATTCTCGGTGCGTCTACCGCGTATCACTTAACAAAACATGGTGCAGAAGTCACGCTAGTGGATCGCGGGGATGTAGGTCAAGCAACGGATGCAGCAGCAGGGATTGTTTGTCCATGGCTGTCACAACGGCGGAACAAAGCTTGGTATCAGCTGGCAAAAGGTGGTGCTCGGTATTATCCTGAATTAATTGCTCAGCTAGAGGCAGACGGGGAAAAAGAGACAGGATATAAACGTGTTGGAGCAATTAGTCTTCATTCAGACATAAATAAGCTCGAACAAATGGCAGAGCGAGCACGAAAACGTCGAGAGGAAGCACCTGAAATAGGTGATATTACGATATTATCGTCAGCAGAAACAAAACAACTTTTCCCACCTCTGTCAGAGGAATTTGGATCTGTATATGTAAGTGGAGGGGCGCGTGTAAATGGAAGAGCATTACGTGAATCACTAATACGATCATCAATAAAACAGGGAGTAATTTTTTTAAAAGGTGATGCGTGTATAGTTAGGGAGGAAGCCCGAGTCATGGGTATCAAGGTGGGGTCTGAAACAATTTTGGCAGACCTTGTTATCGTCACTGCTGGTGCTTGGTCTAAAGAGCTGCTACGTCCTTTAGGGATTCAGTTTTTAGTTACTCCACAAAAAGCACAAATTGTGCATCTTGAATTACCAAAATCAAATACGGGCCAATGGCCCGTCGTAATTCCCCCAAGTAACCATTACATATTAACCTTTGAGGATGGGCGTGTGGTGGTAGGTTCTACTCATGAAAATGAAGCTGGATTTGACACCCGAATTACCCCAGGTGGAATAAATGAAATTTTAAGTAAGGCTTTAGAAGTGGCTCCCGGTTTATCGGAAAGTACTTATCTAGAAACGAGAGTAGGTTTCCGACCGTTCACCCCTGGTTTTTTACCTGTGGCGGGAGCGTTACCTAACTTTAATGGAATATTTCTTGCTAATGGTTTAGGGGCATCCGGTTTAACAAGTGGACCGTATCTCGGGGCACAACTGGCTAAGCTTGTCTTAGGAAAACGAACGGAGATAGACATGGGTAGCTATGATGTAGCAGGTGCAATCTCCACTATAGAATAAGTAAAATCAAAGCACCCAATTGGGTGCTTTATAAATAGGATTGGTCCTATTCTAGGATGTTGGAAATTAGTATGGGTACGGATATGGGTAAGGATATGCAGGGTAGGTAGGATACGCTGGATATGCTGGTATTGGGTATCCAACAGGTGTACCGGTTGCGGCACCAAGAGCTAAGCCTGTAAGAGCACCTGTTGCAAATCCAGGATAGAATCCACCGCCACCATAGCCCCAACCACCATGACCGTGATAATGTCCATGACCGTGTCCCCAACCACCATGTCCATGTCCAAAACCGCCATGAACGGGTCTAAAATCATTAATCAAATTCATATTAGTATTCATATTTACCACCTTTTCATTCAAATTTGTTGATGGAATATCATATGGGTGAATGTATAAAAAGGTTTTATTTTTTTAAAGGATGTATGAGCATGAATGAGCAAATCAAAAAGATAGTGAGTAAGATTCCCAAACTTGAGGAAGGGAAGCGATTTATTATAGGAATAGATGGACTAAGTCGCTCTGGAAAGACAACTTTAGTGAAACATCTAAGCCAAATGCTAATAGAAGAGAAGATACCCTTTTATGTGTTTCATATAGATGACCACATTGTCGAAAGGAACAGGAGATACAATACAGGTCATGAAGAGTGGTTCGAATATTATCAATTACAATGGGATATTCAGGGGTTGAGGGATCAACTTTTTGAAAAAATAAAAGGTGCTCAATCATTTAATCTTTCATTCTATCAAGATGAATCAGATACGCAAATGACCAAACAGATTACCCTTCCCGATTCGTGTGTCGTCATCATTGAGGGCGTTTTTCTACAGCGGAAAGAATGGAGTAATTATTATGATTTTCTTCTCTATCTAGATTGCCCTAGGGAAAAAAGATTTCTTAGAGAAAGTTCAAACACGCAAAAGAATATAGAGAAATTTAAAAATAGATATTGGAAAGCTGAAGAGTTCTATCTTGAAACAGAGCGTCCCATGGAGAAATCCAACATGGTTTTTGTTTGTTAATAATAGGCTCTGTTATTATTCATTTTTTATTTTCGTGTAGGTATGAGAATTCATAGGCGGAGAATTTCCGGCTAATGTATAGAGAGTAAGCTTAAGAACCAGATATAAGCGGAGACATTCCGATTAACTGCTCTAAATACTACAAAATCCAAAGAATTGGATAAAATAAACGGAAAAACTTCCTTTATTTTTAAGGAAATATGGGTATTTCCTAAATTAAGCGGAATTTTACCGTTTATATTCCAAACACAGTAAAATCAACTTTCAGTTATAACTGAGGTTTTTTATATGTAATCAGCACGAATTGACATGGGTTATCCTCCATGTCATTTTTTTATTTAGTAACCTAGAATCATAGGGAGGGGAATATCAATAATAAATGGAATATATAATGAATCAACACTCATTTTACAAAATTCAATGTATATTGATAATTTTACTAAAGAAAGGGGTGGGACCTTTGATGGCTGTTATTCCTAGACCTGCATCAACTGTTGTATTAATGAACGATTTGTCTCAGGTTTACTTGACCAAAAGACCAACAACTATGAAATTTTTTGGTGGTTATTGTGTTTTTTCCTGGGGGTGCGGTAGATAAGACTGACTATGAAATTGATAATCAGTACATTAAGTATGGAAACCATGATGAGACCTTTCATCCTGCTTATTATGTAGCTGCAGCTAGAGAATTGTTTGAAGAAGTAGGGATCCTACTTGTAAGTACTGGGGACGGAGCCCTTACTAATATAGAATCAGATAAGGTAAATAAATACCGTCGACTTCTTCTGAATCGAGAAATGTCATTCCTAAATATGTTGGAACAAGAAGGATTTCAGCTTCAACTTGAAAACTTAACCTATTTTGGACATCTCGTTACACCAGAGGTTAACCCAATTCGATTTGATACAAGATTTTTTCTCACTCAGCTGCCAACTGGACAAATTCCTAGTCCTGATATAAATGAAGTTGATGAAGCCTTTTGGTTTTCTCCAGAGGAGGCATTATTCGCGCATCAAAATGGAGACATTTCGCTGGCTCCACCAACCATTCTAGCACTTAGAACCATTATGAACTTCCAAAAAGGCGGCCCTTTAATGATGCCAGATCTAGAAACAGCAAAAAAATGGTTTGATAAAAGAAAAAACTAAATAGAAATGTTGTTCTTATGTGTTTATAATTACTTTGCCTGAAATGAGTGGTTATTAACCTTTCTTTGTGGCCGTGTGGCTTTGTACCATTGGAAGCAAAGTATGATGATAAGTATAAGGTCAATAACATCTCCCCCATAATACATAAGTATTGCACCGGATTCTGCCTGATTCGCGGAAATCCCTTGCGGTGGATAAGCATAAATGTACTTAGAAAGGATGTTGTGACCGGTTAAGGCCAATACCAGTACCAAGGCTCGATAGGCAAAGCTTGTCTGGTGTGGTGTTGGATCTATATTAATAAATGCTGAGGTAAAGACAAAACCAGCCAGGAATACATGAAAATGTACTATCACGTGGAGTAAAATACTCTGTTGCATGGTATTGAATAGACTGCTTGTGTACAAAACCCAAAGTCCTCCCACATTGAGAAGGGAGGCAACAATTGGGTTATTAATAAATCGAATAGGTGCAGTTCTTAAAATCCTTGATAGGCTACGAGCTGTTCTTACATTGAGCGATCGGAAAATAAGTGTCATAGGGGCAGCTAGAACCATTAGAAGTGGAGCTAGCATCCCAAGAAGGAGATGACCAATCATGTGCACATTGAAATACATATGACCATAAACAGCGATTGGTCCAGTAACTGACCCTAACGCGCAGGAAATACCGATAAACCATAAAAAAACACGGTAAACAGGCCATGTCTTTTGCCGGTGAATGGTTATGACCACTAATACAAGATAGATAACTAATAACAGAACAAAAGGCATTGCTAATAACAATTGGGGAGTTAAATTCCCCATAAGTTTGTCCATGTGAGGATTGGTATGCATACTAACTTGCAGCCCCCCTGATTTTTTTGGCACTGCGGATGACGAGAACGATCCCTATTATAATCATAATGATAGAAGTAATATGCCAAACCATGTCGTAGGGTAAGATCGGGACATTATAACGAATTTGGTGAAGTCGCATCAGTTTATGTTGTATCGTACCATCATAAAATTGAAACCCTCCAGCACCGAGCAGTACTCCTCCAATCCATCTCATTGGTAACCACGCATTTCTTCGTCGAAAATCAGCAACCATAAACAGCCCACCCACAGTGGCAAACCAACTAAAAGCATGGAAAAAACCATCTGAAACAAGGCCAATCGATTTTGTTGACTTATCGTAAAAATGGTGCCAGTGCAACAATTGATGGAAAATAGTTTCGTCAATAAAAGCAACTAATCCAATACCAAATAAAATGCCAGACCAAAGATTACGATTTATGTATAAAGAGCGGGTCGTTCCATTTGAGTGGCCTTTTTGATATACATTTTCCTCCATATGATCCTCCAACATTTACTAAATTACTATTATTTTCTCCTAAAGATAATGAACTAATCACAAATGGGGAAATTTCCAATCATTAAAAAGCCATCGTATACTAAAAATGAAACTTAGTATACGACGGCATTATATTGACTTATTATTCCCCTTTAAACGCTTCAGGATTTACTAAATTCTTAGGTCGTTTTCCTGTTAGGCCAGCCAGTAAATTTTCTACAGCTAAATTAGCCATTTTCAATTCGGTTTCAAAAGTAGATGACCCGATATGCGGAGTTGTGACAACATTAGGGAATTGAAGAAGTGGATGGTTTTTATTTATGGGTTCCATTCGGTAAACGTCCAATGCTGCCCCATAAATCTCTTTTTTTCTCAGTGCCTCAATAAGTGCAGATTCATCGACTGTTTTCCCACGGGAACCATTTACAAAAACACAAGAATTCTTCATTAATTTAAATTCACGTTCAGCAATTAAATTCTCTGTCTCAGGTGTAAGGGGGGTCATCAAACAAACAAAATCTGATTCCTTTAAGAGTGTGTCAAGGTCACAGTATGTAGCATCATATTTTTCCTCAGCTTCAATATTACGGCTACGATTATGATACAAAATTTTCATGTCAAATCCCAAATGTCCTCGTTTAGCAATTGTTGAGCCGATTTTTCCCATTCCAATAATCCCTAATGTTTTATGGTGGACATCAATGGCATATTGTTCTTTTGTTAAATGCCCCGTCCAATGCCCTGCTTTTACGAAGTGGTCTAATTCAGCAATTCTTCTTGCAGCTGCTAGGAGAATTCCGAAGATTGCATCAGCTGTTGTTTCTTCTAATACACCAGGTGTATTGGTTCCCATTACCCCACGCTTTGTCATCTCATCGAGAGAAAGATTATTAAAACCAGTAGAGTTATTTGAAACAATTTTTAACAGCGGGGCATGTTCTAGTAGTTCCATGTCAACAGGAAGGGCTAGACCAACAATACCTTCAGCCTGCTTTAGTGCATCTAAAAAAGCAGAGTCTGTTTTGGGGTTAATTCCGTCGAAATATTCCACTTCGAAACAATCATCAAGTTGTTCAAGAGCTTCTGTTAATACAAAGTTATAGGCTATTATTTTTCTTTTCATCAGTAAGAGAACCCCTGTTCTTATATATATTTAATATTTATAACTTGACATAGAAAGCGGTTTGAGTCAACCGGTCTCATAGAAAGTGATATGAATATTGTGAAAAAAAGCGTGAGTATTCTATAAATAGGACTAAAGTACCAACTTTGTTATAATTGGCAAGTTTGTACATCTTTTTTAATAAGTATAGATACGAGAAAGTAATTTAATAAAGGGGGAACTTTTAGTTGAAAAAGAATAGGTTTATTCTTACGATGGTCTTTCTTTTAACCATGTCTATGATTCTCGCAGCTTGCGGCAGTAAGGATGAGGGGGGAGAAAAAGAGGGAACAGGAGGAAAAAAGACAGAGGAAAAGCCAAAATTTATTAGTATTCTTACAGGCGGTACAGGGGGTACGTATTATCCGCTAGGTGGATCGTTTGCAAAAATCATTAAGGATGCAACAGGAATTGAAGCAAATGCGGAAACGTCTGGAGCATCTGCGGAAAATATGACAACTCTTAAAAAGGGAGATGGCGAAATTGCATTTACCCAAACAGATATTGCTTCATATGCAAATCAAGGGAAGTTGATATTTAAAGATAATAAGGTAGAAAATGTAAAGGCAATTGCTACTCTATACCCTGAAACGATTCAACTAGTAACAACGAAGAAATCTGGGATTAAATCCGTCGAAGATTTAAAAGGTAAAAAGGTATCCATTGGTGCTCCTGGTTCTGGAACTGCTGCGAATGCTGAACAAATCCTAGAAGTGTACGGGATGACCTTAAATGATGTAAAGAAACAAGACCTATCCTTTGAAGAATCCACACAAGGAATTCAAGATGGTACCATTGATGCAGCATTTGTTACAGCAGGTACACCAACAGGTGCTGTCGAAGGACTTTCGGCAACTGAGGATGTAGTAATTGTCCCTATTGAACAGGACAAAATTGATGCCCTTATCAAAAAGTATCCTTATTATGTAAAATGATGAAGTGCCTGCGGGTACGTATGGCTTAAAGGATAAGGTAACCACTGTCGCTGTTCAAGCAATGTTAGTGGTAAGAAGTGATCTATCTGAAAAAGTAGTCTACGATATTACAAAGGCAATCTTCGAAAATCTAGACCAAGTAACACATGCAAAAGGGAAGTTAATAAAAGTTGAAAATGCGCTTAACGGCGTAGGGATTGATGTTCATCCTGGTGCACAAAAATATTTTGATGAAAAGGGTGTTAAGGCACCTTAATAGTGTTGTTCATCTTTGACCTGTGACCGGCAGCAGTGTTGCTTGCCGGTCTCACTTTCTCCATATTTTAAAAAAAGGAGTGTATATGAGACGGGAAAGTTTATTACTAAGTATCACTTTGCTAGCAATTTGCTTTGTTATTGCTATTACTCTCCTAGTGTTTATACCACTAAAGCTAGCGATTGTTTTTCAACCCTCTCATTCCAATGCCAAGCTAGCTTATATTCCATTAAAGGGTGAATCTGAGTTCCAAATTAAATACACACACTCGATTCATTTAACAGATGTAGTCGAAAGCTACAAAATTACAACTAATCAGCAAATACAACAATATGAGCTGATGTATGAGGATTTTTCGATCGGTATGCCTTCTAATGCGGAGGAAGGCGAAACATTCGAACAACTAAATGGAAAATATTACATCAAGAATATGAAACGAGTCTTTCCTTATTTTTATTTACGAATAGGGCAGGTTAGGGCTAATCATCGGGTGATCTTTCATAAAAAGGAATATCCTTTATCTCGCACCATTAAACCTGGTACCTCTGTGAAAATAGAAATACAAAAGCTATCCATTTTTCAACAATGGAAAGGAGTGAATATCCTTGAGTCATTATGATGGAACGCTATCCGACGAAAAACAACAAGAACTTTTAGAAAAATATGACCCGGAAGCTGGAACGAGGAAATTAAAAGGTGTTTTAGGTTGGATCGTCTTTGCAGGATTATTAGCCTTTTCTTTGTTTCATCTTTATACTGGAATATTTGGAATGTTGACAGCTCAACTTCAACGATCGATTCACTTAGGTTTTGCTCTTGCACTCATTTTTTTACTTTTTCCTGCACGAAAAAAAAATAGAGGGAAAGAACATAAAGTAGCTTGGTATGATTTGATTTTGGCTTGTCTTTCGGTGATTGTTGGTGCCTATTGGCCATTACTGATCGACGAATTGGTCCTAAGAGCTGGTAACTTAACAGATCTGGATTTTTATGTTGGCTTGTCAGGAATTCTATTAGTTTTAGAAGCCACTCGTCGTGCGGTAGGTCTTCCAATTACCATTATCGCTATCCTCTTTATGGGTTATGCTATTTTTGGCCAGTACATGCCTGGGTTTATTGCCCATAGAGGGCTTGATTTAAGTCGTTTAGTACAAACAATGTTTTTTACAACTGAAGGTATACTAGGTACTCCACTCGGTGTGTCCTCGACCTTTATTTTCCTCTTTTTATTGTTTGGATCGTTTTTAGTAAAAACAGGTGTAGGACAATACTTTAATGACCTTGCTATTGCGGTCGCTGGAAGAAGTATTGGTGGCCCTGCAAAAGTAGCCGTTTTTTCTAGTGCCTTACAAGGAACCATAAGTGGAAGTTCTGTAGCAAATGTTGTGACTTCAGGCTCCTTCACCATTCCGATGATGAAAAAATTAGGTTATAAAAAGGAGTTTGCTGGTGCTGTAGAAGCTGCCGCATCAACTGGAGGTCAATTGATGCCCCCTATTATGGGAGCCGCAGCCTTCCTAATGGTTGAATTTATTGGAGGCGGCATCACTTATTGGGATATTGCTAAAGCTGCTGCTATTCCTGCAGTCCTTTATTTTAGCGGAATTTGGATCATGACCCATTTTGAAGCCAAACGAATTGGTCTTCGCGGTTTAACGAAGGAAGAGATGCCAAATAGAAAAGAAGTGCTGAAAAAGATATATTTATTACTGCCCATTATTGCTATTATCTTATTATTAATGTCTGGGATGAGTGTGATTCGGGCAGCATTATGGGCGATTGTCATCACTGTAGTGGTAAGTGCCATAAAAAAAGATACTAGAATTGGTTTTAATGGGTTCGTTGGAGCCCTTGTAGATGGAGCTCGCTCGGCGCTAGGGGTAGCAGCTGCTACAGCTGCAGCTGGAATAATAGTTGGTGTAGTTACAAAAACTGGTTTAGGATTGAAGTTGGCTAATGGTTTATTAGATTTAGCAGGAGGTGCATTACTACCGACGTTATTCTTAACAATGATTACCGCCATCGTGCTAGGGATGGGTTCACCAACGACAGCCAACTATGTCATAACCTCTACGATTGCAGCGCCGGCAATTATTTTGTTAGGAATTCCTGATTTATCCGCCCATTTATTTGTATTTTATTTTGGAATTATTGCGGACATTACACCTCCGGTTGCATTAGCCGCTTTTGCAGCGAGTGCAATTTCAGGTGGGGAGCCATTTCGAACGGGTGTAAATTCTTCAAAACTAGCTATTTCTGCGTTTATTATTCCATATATGTTTGTATTGTCACCTGAATTATTAATGATCGATACGACTTGGACTTACTTAATATGGGTAGTCTTTACAGCCTTTTGTGGGATGTTTGCTATTAGTACCGGTGTTATTGGATTCTGGGTTCGAGAAATGTTTTGGTATGAACGAGTTGTTGCGATTGTTGCAGGTTTATGCCTAATCTACCCGGAAAATATTACTGATATCACGGGACTAGTTGCATTTGGCGTATTATTTACCTTGCAACTTATGATTAAGAGGAATCGAATGCCGCGTACTGGAATATAGCCAAGCACACTTAATAGATAACTATTGGGTCCTCATAAATGTGAGGACCTTTGTTTATTAGGACTTTTAACATAACTATAGACTATTAAGCATTCATCATAAGCAGCCATGTCGCAATCCAATATGACTAATTGTGCAATTTTCGACATTTCCTGTTGGAACCTTTACCAAAGTTTAGTAGAATAGTAGGAAAGACATAGTGGGTAATAGTTTTCTGTTAGAGGAACTTTCTCACTATATAAAATACAAGGATAGTTTGCTAAAATAACAATATGTAAACTTGATTTCTACAAAATACATACTAACAAAGTCTATGATGAATTTTTTGAATAATGTGGCAATGTGGCAGCCGAGTAGGAGGAATTATTAATGTGGGATTTTAATATGGATATAGATCAGGTAGCTAGAATAAAAGTAATAGGTGTTGGCGGTGGTGGAAACAATGCCGTTAACCGAATGATTGAGGCAGGAATTCAAGGTGTGGAATTTATAGCAGTTAATACTGACGCACAAGCTCTCAATCTTTCAAAAGCAGAGATTAGGATGCAAATTGGTGCTACATTGACAAGAGGATTAGGTGCAGGTGCCAATCCAGAAGTAGGTAGGAAAGCAGTAGAGGAAAGCAGGAGTCAACTGCAAGAGGTGTTAAAGGGTGCAGATATGGTATTCGTAACTGCCGGTATGGGCGGAGGAACCGGAACAGGTGCGGCACCTGCAATTGCCCAAATTTCCCGTGAACTTGGGGCACTAACTATTGGAGTTGTTACACGTCCGTTTGGATTTGAAGGAAAAAAACGTGCAACAAACGCTCAGAGTGGAATCGATTTAATGAGGAAAGCGGTTGACACTCTTATCATTATTCCAAATGATCGCTTATTACAAATTGTAGATAAAAAAACACCAATGATCCAAGCCTTCCGAGAAGCAGATAATGTTCTACGCCAAGGTGTACAAGGGATTTCCGATTTGATTGCAGTTCCTGGATTAATCAATCTTGATTTTGCTGACGTAAAAACGATTATGTCTAATCAAGGTACAGCTCTAATGGGGATTGGAGTAGCAAAAGGTGAAGGACGAGCAGTAGAAGCGGCCAAAAAGGCGATTTCCAGTCCGTTACTAGAGACTTCAATCAATGGTGCTCAAGGAATATTAATGAATATTACCGGAGGAACCGATTTAAGTTTGTATGAAGTTCAAGAGGCTGCAGACCTTGTTGCTTCTGCAGCAGACCATGAATTAAACATGATTTTCGGTTCAATTATTAATGAAAATTTTAAAAATGAAATCATGATAACGGTGATAGCGACAGGCTTCTCAGATGAACAACCATCTAACAAAAGTGTGTCATCTGCTTCTTCAAGGGAAGGGAAGTCTAGACCACAGTTTGGAACACTTCAACCTAAACAGGAACCATTTGTACGTGAGGAATCGGTTCTTGATAACAGTCGACAGTTGAAGGAACAAGAAGAACCGAAAAATGATTATAGTCATCATCAAGTTCATGAGTCAGACGATTCACTCGATATTCCAACATTCTTACGAAACCGGAATAGAAGGAATAGATAGATTCCGTTTGGGTTAGTGGCCTATAAACAATTTTAGGAGGTACCACTTATGGTCTACAAATTATCTTCATCTAATACTCAAAATCTATCACTTACGATTTATAATGACGATTTTGCTGTCGTGAAAGAGACTAGATCTTTTACACCTCAGGAGAATGAGACGGTTGTTCATTACCTAGACGTAGCGAAACAGATTGAAACAAATTCAATTATTGTTTCTGGTGTAGAAGTGAAGGAGTTAAATTATGATTATGATTTGGTAGACAAATCCAAGCTGTTGGAGAAATATATTGATCATATTGTTTTTTTAATAGACTCCCATACAAATGAAAGGTCTGAAGTTCGATTGCTAAGTGTAAGTGGGGGGATCGTAGTTGAAGATAGTAAGACGAAGGAAATTAAACTGGATCCCCGTGGAGAATTAATTTTACCAAAACTTCCTAATGAGTTAATTGTAAAACCAGCACTTGTATGGAAAATCGAGCCTTCTTCTGCTCCTATTATTGATGTATCATACATGACAAAGGGTCTTTTCTGGGAATCAAATTATGTGCTAAATCTTAAAGAGCAATCCTTTGACCTTTCAGGATGGGTTGAAATTCAAAATAATTCAGGTACAACTTTTCATAATGCACAGATAAAGGTGCTAGCTGGTGATGTAAACCGGGTGAATGAGGATACACGCTATGATGAGGATTTTATTGTATATAATAGCGCTGAATCAATGGAAGATGAATTGAATGAAAAGATTTTTGGTGATTACCATATATACACTTTAAAGGAACCGACCACTTTAAAGGATAATCAGGCAAAACAAATGAAATTTATCCAGGTTAATAATGGAACGTTCAAACGTTATTATGAGATTGATGATTATACGAATAATCCAAAGATCATGATTGAGATTAAAAATTCTTCAGCAAATAACATGGGGATACCCCTGCCAAAAGGGAAAATAAAGGTGTACCATGAGGATTCAGAGGAAAAGGTTACTGAATTTATTGGTGAAGACCGTATTCATCACACTACAAAGGATGAGAAAATTACCTTATATATCGGAAATGCCTTTGATATTGTTTGTGAAAGTAAAATTCTCAAACGGTATAAAATGAAAAACTCTGAATATGTAAAACACGAGTATGTATTAAAAAATCAAAAAGTTGAAAGCGCGCAGATAAAAATTACACACTACATAAGCGAACGTTTCTGGAAAATTGAAGAATCAACCGACGAATTTAAAGAAATAGATGCTAACCATATAGAGTTTTGGGTGGAGGTACCTCCAGGTGAGGAGAAGACAATTGGATTCGGAATCACTTATGATCGTGCTCTTTACATGGAAATAAAAAAAACAGAAGATTAATAGAAGTTGAAAATAATAAAAGTGGGCTCATTTCTTTTATAGAGATGAGCTTTCCTTGTGGGATATCATACATTAGTCATATGGCAGGAAAATTGAACAAAAACCCAATCGATTTTTTCGACATTAAGTTGGAATATTCGCAAAATAAATTTTATTGAAAGCGTATGCTATAATGATGATATAAAAATCACTGCAAGGAGTAATCGCTATGTTGAAAGATATTTTTATGAGTTTATCTCAAAACCAATTTCTAAATAGTGCTGCTAAAAAATATGGTTTAAAAATGGGGGCACAAAGTGTCGTTGCAGGAACGAATATAGATGAAGTTATTAAAAGTATAAAAGAGCTGAACTCACACGGAATTTCTTGTACAGTGGATAATTTAGGAGAGTTCGTTTTTAAAGAAGAAGAGGCAAATGCTGCAAAAGAACAAATCCTTAATGTAATTGAAGCTATTCATGAGCATAAAGTGGATGCGCATATTTCTTTAAAACCTACTCAATTGGGCTTAGATATTGAATATTCTTTCTGTTTAAATAACTTAAGAGAAATTGTTGATCTAGCAAACCGTTATGGTATCTTTGTAAATATAGACATGGAGGATTATAGTCATTTAAGTCCTACATTTGATTTACTTGACGATCTTTCTTTAGAGTACGATAATGTTGGAACAGTTATTCAGTCCTATTTCCATCAGGCACAAGAGTATATTGAAAAATATAAAAATTATCGCATCCGAATTGTAAAAGGTGCGTATAAAGAATCACCAGAAATCGCTTACCAAGATAAAAATGATATTGATGCTAATTTTATTAAAATATCTGAATGGCATTTATTAAATGGTAAATTTACATCCATTGCTACTCATGACCATAGAATAATAAACTATTTAAAGGATTTTGTTAAAAAGAACAATATCCCAAATGACAAGTACGAGTTCCAAATGTTATATGGATTTAGAAAAGAGCTGCAATTAAAGTTGGCAAGTGAAGGATACAATTTCTGCACATATGTTCCTTTTGGTAATGACTGGTATGGATATTTCATGAGACGCCTAGCTGAACGGCCACAAAACTTAAATCTTGTTGCTAAACAAGTGTTCAACAAAAAAACAAATACAATTATTGGTGTAGCAGCAGGTGCATTCTTATTAGGTAAAATGACCAACAAGCAAACCAAGAAAAAAAGAAAATAATACAGACAAGAATCCTTTCATCAAATTGATGAGAGGATTTTTTATTACAGGGGTAAATTTGCCTCCCTTATGGATTAAAAAAGGCACCTAGCCTTTGTGGTAATTATAATCACAAAGGTTAGGCACCAGGTTTTACGGCATTATAAGAAAAATTAGTATCATCCCATTGGAATATGCCTTCTTGAAGCTTTATTCTAAGATCAAAGGGACACGTAGAAGGGTTTATGTTTGCCTCTTCTTCTCCAGTGGCCATTTGCTCCAATATTAGTTGCTTGAAACGAAGTAAATCTGTTTTAGATGCAATCCGAATGATTCGATCTAAAGTAATACTTTTCTCACTGATTCCATGACAATTACAAATACTTGTTTGAAAACCTTTATTAAACTGAATCATCATGTGTAAATCATTGATACTCGCAACCCCAAAAACCTCTTTTATTACATCCTCATAACGTAGCTGTTTCCCAGTTGCAAATTTAATCATATTCCTCTCAGGATTTTCTAAGAAATAAACCGTTTCAATCGAACCGTCCATGTATAGCACCTTTTTTCCAATTATTTTTCTATCTCAATGAATTAAGAATGGTGGTGGAATGATAAACCTTCTTGCATAACAACCCTCATTCTAATCCCTTCTATTTTTATTATACCATACTTTATTATGGGTGACGGAAAAGCAATCGGTTTGTGTCGATATAGCCACAGTAATAATGACATGCCTTGGCGAATAAAATGGGTGAATGGGATTGATTCACATAGATCAATAAATTGGGATTAGAACACCACTGAATAATCTATAAGAGGAGTAGTTGGGGCTATGAGCAAACGAAAGTGGGCTATTTCAATTTTTGTCATTAGTAGTCTAATAGGATTAACGGGTTGCACAGAGGAAACAACAAAAGAGGTGGCACGGGAGAAAAAGGTAATACAACCTCAAAAGCAGCCCGAAAAACAGCCGCAAGAAGAACCACCGAAGGTAGAGGAACCTAAGCAAATTGTTGTAAATATCATTGACCCAAATACGAAAACAATTATTAAGAGCTTTATCCCGAAAGATATGGGGTTTGAAAACAACATAGAGACCTACAAAAAGGAAATTGAAAAATGGGCTAGAGATTTGGCGAGAGGAACTGAAGCATCAACGGGGTATGACCAGCGAATGGTACTCGATAAAATTGATGCAAATGGGCAAATCATTAAGGGAAAACCGAGAGTGGTATTAGAGGAATCGGAATTAGTAGAAAAGGTTATGGCCGCATCTCTTGTAGGCGGAGACATTGAACTACCATTATACGTTACTGAAAGTGGCTATAAGCCGGAGGATATCGCTCATTTAGGTGAAGTAGTGATAGGAAAATTTACAACAAGATTTAATAGCGGAGTGGTAGGGCGTTCAAAAAATATCGAGTTATCAGCACAAGCTATCAACAATATCATTGTTGGACCCGACGATATTTTTTCCTTTAATACTACGGTTGGACCTAGTGACGCTGCACACGGATATCAAAAGGCAAAAGAAATTGTAAATAAAAAAATGGTCGATGGGATTGGTGGGGGAATTTGCCAGACTTCTTCCACGTTATTTAATGCGGTGGATTTATTAGCAGTAACATATGTTGAAAAGCATCACCACTCATTATCTGTTGGCTATGTGCCCGCCGGTCGTGATGCGACAGTGTCATATGGAGGCCCGGATTTTCAATTTAAGAATACAACGGGATATCCTTTTTTAATTAAAGCAATTTATGACAAAGGTACATTAACTGTGGAAGTTAGAACATCAGCTGCTTATCAAAACCTCATAGCAAAGAGATAAAAAAGAACACAAAAGGTGACAGCGTTTGCTTGTCACCTTTTATTGTATAATAGCATTAAAGAGAGGTGGTAATTTATGGTGTTCCTTTTTAAAAAAAGAGAGTTCAGGATCGCAACTTCGGGGATGGATTCTGTTGAGAAAATAAGATTGGGCGGAGTGGAACAGACCGTACTAATTCAGGCAGAAAATCCTACAAAACCAGTTCTGCTTTTTATTCATGGAGGACCGTGTATGCCTGTTCCAGGTGTAGTCTCTCGAGGTCAAGATTATGCCGTGTCTACTACAACTAAAGAACTCGTTAAACACTTTGTTGTTGTGTTTTATGATCAACGAGGTGCAGGAAAATCCTTTAACAAGAATACACCGGCTGAATCTATGAGAGTCGAGCAATACATTACAGATTGCAATGAATTAGTAGATGTACTCAGAAGCCGCTTTAACCAAGAAAAGATATATTTGGCCGCCCATTCATGGGGGTCCATTATTGGATTAAATATGACCTTAAGATATCCGGAAAAACTTCATGGCTATATAGGGATTTCACAAATTTTAAATTGGACAGATAATGATAAACTCTGTTATGACTGGGTTGTAAATAAAGCAAAACAAGCCAATGATCAAAAGACTTTGAAGAAACTGTATGAATTAGGTCAACCTCCCTATCTTAACGTAAAACAATGGACCGAATTTCGCCGACCTCTAATTAAATATAATTCTATGGTATATAAAAGTGAAACGGTACAACATCCAGGTATGATTGGAGGGTTAAAACAATTTTTTACTAGTTCTGAGTATTCCTTAATGGATATTTTCCATTCCTTTTATAGTGCCTATAATCTTACATACACCCAAGAATTAATCGAGGATTTTGCAAAAATAAATTTAAATCAACTAAAAAAAGTAGAAACTAGAATTGCATTTTTACATGGTACAAAAGATGTCCATGTAGAAGGGAAACCGGTGGAAACATTTTTTAATAATCTAGAGGCACCACTTGGAAAAGAGATCGTTTGGTATGAAAATTCATCGCATATGTTTCATCCGGATGATGCTAGAATGATAGAAAAATATATTATCGATTTTGCTCATGCGTAATGTTTGAATGGCAGAGCAATGAGGTACTAGGAAACCACGTGTATTTTATACGTGGTTTTTATGACGATTTTATACATATTCCACCTTTATCAAGCAAAAAATACATTTGGCTCTTTTAGTAAAAAATAGGAGGTAATATATGAAATGGTTTTATAGGATATTCATGTACTCAGTAATGCTTGCCATATTTGGGTGGACAGGACATCATCAAGCTTTATCACGAGTAGTAGATGATCAGAATCATTACGGTGCAAACAAAACAAAAAATGAGGTACTTCAAGTGGCAAGGCAAAATCCACAAGGGGATCAAGGCCTATCCGAAGAATATCATGGACATCAATCTGATCGTCCTGAAGCCAAAAATCCTAAAAAGGCAAAGCCACCTGCAGCGGACAACCGGCTTGTTCAAGTTCAACTTTTAGGAATCAATGATTTACATGGTCAGTTAAATGTTACTCGTAAAGTAAATGGAAAGCCTGCAGGGCGCATTGACTATTTAGCTGCTTATCTAAAACAAAGAGAAGCGGAGAATAAAAACACACTTCTTGTTCAGGATGGAGATATGGTTGGAGCCAGTCCACCAGTATCGGCACTATTACAAGATGAACCGACCATTGAGCTACTTAATAAACTTGGATTCAATATTGGAACTGTTGGAAATCACGAATTTGATGAAGGTTTAAATGAACTCCTTCGTCTAATAAATGGTGGCTCCCATCCAAAAACAGGGAATTTTGCTGGTTCCACATTTCCATGGATAGTAGCAAATGTAATCAATGAAAAAACAGGAAAAACCATTTTACCTCCCTATCACGTGATTAAGGTAAATGGAATGCCAATTGGTTTCATCGGGGTGGTAACAACTGAGACACCGACTGTCGTTGTACCAAGTGGTGTAGCGGGCTTAAAATTCACCGATGAGGTAGAAGCGATTAACCGAAATGTTGCTGAATTAAAAAAACAAGGAGTAAAATCGATTATTGTTCTAGCCCATAATCCAGGTACATCTGGCCCAAATGGAGAAAATCCTACAGGTCAGCTTGTTGATATTGCCAATCGAGTGGACGATGAAGTGGATATTATTTTTGGCGGTCATAATCATGCTTATATGAATGCTACAATTGATAATAAACTGTTAGTTCAATCGTATTCTTATGGGACGGCTTTTTCAGATGTTGATTTTGAAATTGATCCGAAAACGAAGGATATTGTTTCCAAGCGGGCAGAGATTGTGACAACCTTTCAAGAAGGGATAGAGCCAGATCCTGAAATTAAGAAAATGCTTGAAAGCTATGAAGCGAAGGTAGAGCCAATTGTTAAACGTATAGTTGGATCTACATCTGATAACTTAACAGCAAAGCAAAATGAAAATGGTGAATCTGTTCTTGGGGATTTCATTGCCGATGCACAAAGAAATGCGATGAATACAGATTTCGCATTTATGAACCCTGGGGGTATACGAGCTGATATTGATCCGGGTGATATTACCTGGGGCGAGGTATATACGGTACAGCCTTTTAATAATGAATTGGTAAAAATGACAATGACCGGGCAGCAAATTCGTGACTTGCTTAACCAGCAGTGGGGTACAAGAACTGCGATCCTACAAATTTCTGGTTTAACATATACTTGGGACCCTAATAAGCCTGTTGGAAACAGGGTAGTGAGTGTCAAGCTTTCGGACGGTACAGAACTTGATTCCGCTAAGTCGTATACGGTAACAGCAAACATCTTCTTATCTGGTGGGGGAGATGGTTTTACGGAATTCACTAAAGCCCAAAATAAAGAAGTTGGTCCGGTTGATTTAGAAGCACTTGTAAATTACATTGGGGAACAGCCAAAACCGTTCTCCTATCTTATTCAAAATAGAATTCAGAGAGTTCAATAAAACCATAAGGATGACTCTTATGTAAATGAGTCATCCTTATTAGCTTTACTTAAATTAGAAAAACCATTTAGAATAATATATAAACAATCCTTTTTAATGAAAGGGGGGAATATGTATGTATAAAAAAATAATTGAGCCGCGTGTTTCTGAAACAGATGGTGTCGGGCACATCAATAACACTACTATACCAATTTGGTTTGAAGCTGCTAGAAATGAGATTTTTAAATTATTTACCCCTGACAGTTCTTTTGAAAATTGGAAAATGATTATTTTAAATATGAATGTGTACTATATGAAGCAAATTTATTTCGGTAAGGATGTGGAAGTTTTTACATGGGTCCAAAAAATCGGAAATTCCAGTTTACAACTTTACGAGGAAATTCACCAGGAAGGAAGAGTTTGTGCAAAAGGAACAGTCACCTATGTAAATTTTAATCTCAAAAAACAACAATCTGAAACAATACCTCAAGAGATCAGAAAAGTATTGGAGCTACACCTTTATCAAACGAATAAGTGATTAGTTGAATATATCCTTACTTAAAAAATTTGAAAAAGGTTCTTGAAATAGATTAATAAATAGACTATTATTTTATTTAACCGCTAATTACTACATATTGTTTTTTAATGAAAGAAAAACAACTATATATTGTGTTTGCCTTGAGAGAAGATGCCATTAGGCTTAATAGGGAATCTGGTGAAATACCAGAACTGCCCCCGCAACTGTAAATGCTGACGAAATGAGAAAACCACTGTATAAGAGAGTTTAATTGATTAGACGCTTATATGGGAAGGTCTCAAAGTAGGGAGATGCATAAGTCAGGAGACCTGTCTTTCTTAAGATGTTTCAACTTTTTCGGGGATTGAGAAGATGAAATGGTGGCGACAGAAGACACTTGACTACTTTTTTCATCCTTCTGTATTGTTATCGTTTCATCCGCTCAATTCACCTTGAGCGGATTTTTTAATTTAGGGGGGAAATATATGACAATCAGTGTACAAAGTGAACATGTTTCTTTTTTAGAATCTATTAATCAAGTTGAACAGGAATACAACATTGATGCTTCTGAACTGAAGAAGCAAATTAGTCAGTTGGAAGTATCACCGACTGAAATGAATAAGCATGCATTACACTATGCAGTCAATCAAATAGCGATAGACCAACCCGATTGGACGTTCGTTGCTGCCAGTTTCTATCTGAATGAATTATATTTTAAGGCGGCCGAAAGCCGAGGTTATAAAAGTCCAAATAAATATGGAGACTTTTATGGATTACTAAAACAACTAACGGATATAGGAATCTATTCCAATGATTTATTAAGTCTTTATAGTAAGGATGAAATAGATACATTAGCAAAAGCGATTAATCCAAAAAAGGATCATTTATTTACATACATAGGATTATTTCTATTTGCAGATCGATATCTTGCCCGTGATTATAACCGAAATATTTATGAACTTCCCCAAGAGCGATTTATGATTATTGCTATGACACTAATGAAGTACGAAAAAGAAACCATTCGTCTAAGTCTAGTGAAAGAGGCATATTGGGCTTTAAGCAACTTATATATGACAGTTGCAACTCCTACCTTAGCGAATGCAGGAAAAAGCTTTGGTCAGCTCTCCTCATGTTTTATTGATACGGTTGATGATTCACTTGATAGTATATATTTAAATAATTGGGATATTTCTCGGTTAAGCAAAGACGGCGGTGGGATCGGGATTTATTATGGAAAGGTTCGTGCTCTTGGTTCAGATATAAAGAAATTTAAAGAAAACTCATCTGGCGTAGTTCCATGGATAAAGTTAGTAAACGATACAGCTGTTAGTGTTGATCAGTTAGGTCAACGGCAGGGAGCCATTGCTGTATATTTAGATCTATTTCACAAAGATATTATGAGTGGATTTCTAGACTTAAAAACGAATAATGGCGACGAGAGACGGAAGGCTCATGATATATTTACCGGCGTAACGATACCAGATTTATTTATGCAACGAATAGAAGAAAAAGATGAGAACGGAAGGAGTATTGGAGAGTGGCATACATTTTGTCCTCATCAGGTAAAACAGATCATGGGCTGGAAAGATGAAAAAGGTAATCTTCTTGGATTGGAAGATTTTTATGATGAAAGTGATCATAAATATTTTACAGAGAAATATGAAGAGGCGGTAAAAAACCCACTTCTTCCCCGTAAAACATATCGAGCTATGGACATTATGGCACGAATCATGGTTTCACAACTAGAAACAGGAACTCCATACATGTTTTACCGTGACGAAGTGAACAGAAAAAATCCGAATAAACATCTTTTAGGCAAGGGGCGTACTTCTATCTATTGCAGTAACTTATGTACCGAAATTACGCAAAATATGTCTCCTACAACAATCGTTAACGAATATCAGGACGAAGAGGGAAACATCGTAATGGTACGTAAACCAGGTGATTTTGTTGTTTGTAATTTATCCTCGGTTAATCTTGCAAAAGCTGTACCAGCGAATGTCTTAGAACGACTAATACGGATACAGGTAAGAATGTTAGACAATGTCATTGACTTAAATACAATCTCAGTGCGGCAGGCGCAATTGACGAATAAAAAGTTTAGAGCTGTTGGACTTGGTACTTATGGGTGGCATCATCTTCTCGCACTAAAGGGAATTCACTGGGAATCCGATGCTGCCGTTCATTTTGCAGATGTATTATATGAAGATATTGCTTTTTACACCATTCGGTCTTCAATGGAACTAGCAATGGAGAAAGGATCGTATAGTCAATTTAGCGGTTCTGAGTGGCAGACTGGAGACTATTTTACACGTAGAAATTACGAGACTGAGAGGTGGAGTGATTTAAAGAGGAAGGTAGCTATTCATGGACTTCGCAATGGGTGGCTTATGGCTATTGCACCAAACTCATCAACAGCAAAAATTGGTGGTTCAACAGATGGAATTGATCCCATATATTCAGTGGAATACGCTGAAGAGAAGAAAAATTTTAAATTTAAAGTGACAGCACCTGACCTAAACCATCACACTTACAATTATTATCGTCGTGTAAGGCATGAAATTGATCAAGTTTGGAGTATAAAACAGAATGCTGCTCGTGGACGTCATATTGATCAGGCAATTAGTTTCAACCTTTATGTTCGACATGACATAAAAGCGAAAGATTTATTAAATCTTCATTTGGAATCTTGGAAGCAGGGGCTGAAGACAACTTATTACGTAAGAAGCACGACACAAGCTGAAATAGAAGAATGCGATGCATGTCATAGTTAAAGGAAGGAGAGCTTCATGGACATTCATTCACCTTTATTAAAAATTAAACTACTAAATCCGAAGTTTCCAAATAAAACGACAGGAATAATTAATGGGCAGTCTTCAGGATTGCTTAACTGGAATGATATCGCGTACCCTCAAATGTATGATTTGTATCAAACATTATTATCAAATTTTTGGAAAGCACAAGAGATTAATATGCAAGATGATATTAAGCAGTGGGACCAACTTAGCTTAACAGAAAAAGATGTATTTTTGCGTATTAATACACAACTGGCCTCATTGGACAGCCTGCAAACACCAACGATGTGCCAAGTGATGGATTATGTGTCAGATTCAAGTATGAAAGCCATATTTGCGGTGATTGCACAGCAGGAGGCGGTTCATAACGAATCATATTCCTATATTCTAAGTTCTCTTGTACCTTTAAGTGAGCAAAATGACCGATTCAATCAAGCTAAAAGTGATTCGATCGTGCAAAAAAGAAATCAACTCATATTAAATTCTTATGAAAGCTTTCGAGAAAATCCTACTCCACAAAATCTATTTCAATTAGGTGTAAATTCTATCAATCTGGAGGGTATTTATTTTTATGCAGGCTTTGCTTTTTTCTATTATCTTGCCGGACAGCAAAAAATGTTAAAGACAAGCACAATGATTAGCTATATTCAACGTGATGAAATGCAACATGCTTATTTTATGGCTCAGTTTTTACGCATCCTTTTAACTGAGAATCCAAAATTAAATAATGAGGCAAACATTGACTATATTTATCATACAGTTGGACAGGCTGTTGAGCTAGAAAAAGAATGGGCTCGTGTGATTTTCCGAGAGATAGATGGAATTAATATAAATCAGTATGAGGAGTACACCGAATATCTTGCTAATAAACGTTTGCGTCAGCTTGGTTTGCAAAATCTCTACCTGGACAGAAGTAATCCAATGCCGTGGATTCATGTTTTCAGCGATGAAATGATGAATGAAACGAAGTCTGATTTTTTTGAGCAGAAATCAAGGACGTATTCAAAGGTTACACAATCCAATGGATTTGATGAATTATGAAAATAGCTATCGTGTATTCTTCTAAAACTGGGAATACAGAAGAATTAGTTCATTTGATTCAAAAGTTATTCATTAGGAAGAATGTTGTTGTTAAACTTTTTAGAATTGAGCAATTTGAAATCATTGATTTAAATTACTATGAAGCTATTGTGATTGGAACCTATACATGGGGAGATGGAAATATACCACGTGAAATGATGGGCATTTTTCATGCATTTGAAACGCAAAACGTGAAGAATATTGTTACTGCCGTTGTTGGGACAGGGGACAGTGGGTATCCAAATTTTTGTGGGGCTGTTGATGAATTTAAAAGTATGCTTTATTATCACACTCATTTAGCTGTTACACTTAAAATTGAGGTTTCACCTCAAAAGGAAGACTTGAGCCGCTGCATACGGTTTGTTGAAATTGTATTGGAAAAGGTCCTCACTTTATCGAAGCGATCTAAAGATAAAGAGTAAAAAGTAAAAAGTAAGACAAGAAGAGGTTGCAATTGAGGCAACTTCTTCTTTAATAACTACTTAAATGATTCTTCTAATTCATCAATCAATGAACCTACAAATGCCACAGCTTTACTGATAGGTTCTGGCGTAGACATATTAATTCCGGCATGTTTTAATAACTCAAGTGGCTCCATTGTTCCACCTGCACGCAGTACCTCTAACCATCTATCTACGGCTGGCTGGCCTTCTTCTTTAATCATTTGCGCGACGGCTGTTGATGCAGTTAACCCTGCAGAATAAGTGTATGGATATAATCCCATGTAATAGTGTGGTTGGCGCATCCAAGTTAAGCTTGCTCCTTCATCTATTACAACCGTATCTCCCCAAAACTCGGTAAGAACAGATTTGGTTACTTCTGTTAATGTTTTCGCTGTTAGTGCTTTTCCCTCTTCAGCAAGAGCGTAGACTCTCCGTTGATATTCTGCTTCAAGTAAATGGGTGACAAAATTATGATAATAAGTTCCTAACAGTTGAAGAACAACCCAACGGCGCATTTGTTTATCTTTATATTTATTGAGTAAATGCTGACCTAATAGCATTTCATTCATGGTTGATGGTGCTTCTACAAAATACATGGAAGGGCGGACATTCATTATCCGTTGATTTTTATTCGCTAAAAAGAAATGTCCTGCATGCCCAAATTCATGTGTTAAGGTAAAGCATCCACGCATATTATCCTGCCAAGTAATAAGGATATATGGATGAGACCCATACGGGCTGGAGCAGAAAGCTCCTGTGGATTTTCCAACATTATCTGCTAAGTCAACCCATCTTTCCTTAAACCCTCTTTCTATGATTTCGGAATATTCAGGACCCATTATCTTTAAAGAATCCAATATGAGTTGGGTCGCCTCTTCATAAGTAGTTTTTGGTTCGAAGTCTGGGTCAAGTGGTGCTTTCAAATCACAAAAAAGCATTTGCGGAAGACCAAGAACTTTTTGTTTTAATTGGGCAAATCTCCTCATATGTGGGGCAAGTTCTTTATATATAATGTCTATTTGGTTATTATACATCTCCAAAGTTACCTGCTGGGGCTCAAGCAACATATGGGTAACAGACTCGTAATTCCGTAAGCGTGCAAGAGTGACTTGCTTCTTTACCTCTGTAGCGTAGGTTGCAGCCATTGTATTTGTGTACTTTTTTAGAGTTTCAACGAAAGAGTAATAGGCCTTTCTTCGAACCTCTGTATTTGCTGAGAATTCGTAGCGGCTCTCAAATAATGCAAACGAAACAGGCAATTCCTGACCACTTTCATCTTTTATCGGAGAAAAATCCATATCCGCCAATTTTGTCATTTGGTAAATTTGATATGGGGCTCCTTGAAGTTCACCTAAAGCAGCAAGCGCTTCCTCTGTATCAGGAGATAGTCTATGTTTTTTCGTTTCTAGAAGCTCCATTAAATTTTTTTGGAAGGCATCAAGACCAGGCTCCGCTAAAATGTATTTTTCGACAACTCCTTCCTCAAGGGCAAGAATTTCAGAATGAATGAACGATAAAGCAGCGATACTTTTCGTTCGTAATGCTGAAAATTTTGCTGAATTTTCCTGATTAACTGGGTCAGTTCCGTCTGCGGATTGTTTAAGGTTCGCATATGTCCAAGCTTTTGTAATTTTCATGGAAAGCTGTTCCTGTGCACATAAGCAGTCTAATAATGTCTTTGCACCTGTATGTAAAGTCCCCTTAAATTGGTCAAACTTGTTGATTTCATGGTCAATTGTTATTAGTTCCTCTTCCCATGACTGCTCTGAGGGGAATAAGTCATCCAGATTCCATGTCAAATCTTCGGGTACTTCTGAGCGGGTTAACCGTTTTACTACTGTTTCTTCCATCTAGTCTCCTCCTAACATTCTTTCGAGCTACTAAATTTATCATATATTATTAGAAAATTAAGTCAAATAAAAACTAATACACCAACTTTATGGTTTTCCAAATTTTTTGACTATTTATTGACCGTTTAATTTTTTGAGTGATATCATATTAATGGAAACGCTTACTGAAAAAGGGGGTATAGCACGATGGGTTTCGGTAATCAAGTCCAATTTAAAGTTTATCAAGGAATAGAGAATACTATTGTTCCAGTTTCATATGAAGAGTTAGAGGCTAAGGCTAAAGAGCAACTTGAGGCAAAGCCATATTACTACGTTGCCGCTTCTGCTGGTGCTGAAGTAACAGCAAGGAACAATAATAAGTCATTTGAAAAGTGGCATATCGTCCCACGCATGTTATGCAATACCGCATCAAGAGATCTAAGTATCGAGCTGTTTGGCAAAAAACTTCAGTATCCTTTATTGCTCGCACCAATAGGAGTTCAGTCGATCGTCCATCCTGAAGGCGAGCTAGCAACAGCACGGGCTGCAGCTGACATAGGTGTCCCGCTCATAGCAAGTACTGCTTCTACATACAGTCTTGAAAAAATCTCTGCAGAAATGGGAGAAGGGGATAGATGGTTTCAGCTGTATTGGAGTAGCGACAGGGAAATTGCTGCAAGTATGGTAAAAAGAGCCGAGGCAGAGGGATATAGTGCTATAGTGATTACAGTTGATACCCCAATGATGGCATGGCGTGAGAAAGATATTGAACATGCATATTTGCCGTTTTTAGAAGCAAAAGGTATTGGTAACTATTTGGAAGATCCTGTTTTTTGTTCACGCTTAGAGAAGTCCCCAAAAGAGGATATGAAATCCGCCATCATGCTTTGGGCTCAAGTATTCGGAAATCCTTCCTTAACCTGGAAAGATATAGAATTTATTAAAGAACAAACCGCACTGCCAATTCTGTTAAAAGGTATTTTACATCCTGAAGATGCCAAGCTCGCATTATTGCATGGAGTAGATGGAATTATTGTCAGCAATCATGGCGGTAGACAAGTCGATGGAGCCATTCCAGCTATTGATGCATTACCAGATATTGTTGATATAGTGAGAGATGAAATCCCCGTACTAATGGACAGTGGGATTAGAAGAGGCTCTGATATTGTTAAAGCCATTGCGCTAGGTGCCAAAGCGGTATTGGTAGGTCGACCTTATATGTATGGATTAGCTTTGGCTGGAGAAGAAGGAGTGAAACAGGTACTCCGTAACTTGATTGCAGATTTTGACTTAACCTTAGCTTTATCAGGAAAACGATCGGTAAGGGAGTTAGATCGGGATTTATTAAGAAAAATATAACGTAATGGGGGAGAAAACATTGGAAGAAAATATAGTAGTAGCCATTCAAGATGAGTACCCAGATGATTTTGCTTGGTGTTATGGCTGTGGCAGATTAAATGAAGAGGGGCACCATTTTCGTACTTGTTGGCAAGGGGAGAAGACGGTAACAATTTTTAGTCCAGAGGCAAGACATCTAGCACTTCCGGGATTTGTCTATGGCGGAATTGTTGCGTCGTTAATCGATTGTCATGGGACGGGCTCAGCATCGTTGGCCCTTCATCGTAAGAATGGTCATGAACCTGGTGAAGGAGCAGAGCCACCTCGCTTTGTCACTGCTTCACTGAACGTAAACTTTATTAAGCCGACTCCACATGGCGTGCCTCTGAAGGCTGTTGGAACAGTACACGAAATTCACCCAAAGAAATATAAAGTTGAAACAGAGGTTTATGCCAATGATTTACTCTGTGCTCGTGGTGAGGTTGTTGCGGTCGTCATGCCAAGCACATTTTTAAAAAAAGAATAAACTAATTAGCAGAGGGCTGACTCAAAACTAAGAGTCAGTCTAATTTTTTGAAAATTTGTCATCAAAATGTAATGTTCTATATTGAAACCAATGAAGCCTTCCAGCCGTCAAATTAAGTAGGAGCTTATTGCTTGGGAGGTTAACAGATGGGGAAGATGAAAAACTTAGTCATTACCATAGTGATTATTTTTGCTCTTGTTTCCGGTTTGGTGATGAGTACATTTGGATCGGCCATATATCAAGAAGGAAATCCACTGCCAATCCTTGTGTCTGCAATCAAACTTCAATTTTCTCAGTCAAATTATGCACAGTTCTCCAAAACAGAAAAAAGAAGCAGGTACCTGTCAGAAAAACAGGGTAATGATGGCTACTTAGTTGTGGAAGAATTTATGAAATCAAAAGGATGGTCGTTTCAAGAGAAAATGGGCTCTGGATTGATTTTCACCAAAAATGGAGAAGATGCAGTGGTGGAAGTCCGACAATACTCTAAATATTATTTTATTTGGGAGATTCAGAAGGCGTTTTTCAGTAAGTAAATTCAGTCATAACCATATACATATACATAAGAAGACCCCTAATCGTATAGAATAGGGGTTTTCGTTCGTATCAATCCTCAAGTTGACTAAAGAAGTCTTTAACCAACTTTTCCAGTGGTGGGAGTTCTTTGGCCAGATAATTGTTCTCTTTCAGAGTGTAAAGAGCACTTTCAGTAATAAATTTGCGGGGTACACCGGAATGTAATAGTTCATCAATAATAAAATCCAGCAGTTCAATAAATTTAGTCTGTTCTGCTTCAATAGAAATATGTTTTGCAATCGTTTTTCTTAATGTGACCGAGTACTGAAGAAGTTGAGTTTTAAAACCCTTATCATTTTTTTGACAGCCAGGAAGCCATTTTTCAATCAATTCTGGTTGAAGCAATTGATCATTGGAGTCGACTACATCTTCCACCATTTTTACTAGGCGGCTAACACTATAACGTACTACTTGACTGACTTTTTCTCCCGTTTCATACGCCATTCGATTGTATTGTACATTTATTTGGAGAATTCCCTGAAACATTATTGCACAATCTAACAAATAAGGTCTTTTGTCCTCGCCAAAAATTTCAATAAAACGCTTATAGTACCAGTGAAGAGAATTCAAGCGACTACGCAGAATAAACTGTTTAAGGTCATTATCATTGGAAGCCATAACCTCTTCAAATAAAGCAATTAATTTATTTTTTCTATTTGTAATCATTTGCAATTCAATCTGTTTAATAAATATTTCAATATCTGAAGGATCCTGACCGACGAGTAAGTCATTTTTTTCCTTCTCCAGCTTTTTGTGAATGGTTTTATAAATTGCGATTAATAACTCATTCTTTGAAGAAAAATAATTATAAAATGTACCCTTTGAAATACCGCTATAATCTAAAATGTCTTGAATAGATGTTGCTTGGAAACCCTTTTCAATAAATAATTGATGGGCAGAATGAATAACATTTTGTTTCCGATTGTACATATAATCACCCTAAAATGGATTTGTACTGACTGTATAGAAATATAGTACATTATTTCTAATGTCTTTACAAACCCATAAATTTGTAGATATTTTTAATTGCAAAAATTGAACTCACAGTATATTATTATGTAAGTGTGAAACAGGGGTATAAAAAATTGAACTAAAAGTTTATAGGGGGAAATTCAATGGATCAATCAAAAGCTGAGGCTAAACGTCCTCCATACGGGATTATTGCGGTCTTAATGATTGGAGCCTTTATTGCATTCTTAAATAACACATTACTAAATATCGCACTACCTTCCATTATGAAGGATTTAGAAATCGAAGCTTCGACGGTTCAATGGCTAACAACAGGATTTATGTTAGTAAATGGAATTCTTATTCCATTGTCAGCATTTTTAATTCAAAAATTCTCTGTTCGTCAACTTTTCTTAGCAGCAATGATTTTATTTACAGTCGGTACTGTTTTAGCTGGATTTGCGCATGCGTTCCCATTATTACTAACCGGTCGGATGATTCAGGCTTCTGGTTCTGCCATAATGATGCCTTTATTAATGAACGTAATGTTAACTAGTTTTCCAGTTGAAAAACGTGGAATGGCGATGGGCGTATTTGGATTAGTATTAATGTTTGCCCCAGCTATTGGACCGACGTTATCAGGCTGGATTATTGAACACTATGATTGGAGAATGCTTTTCCATTTTATTACGCCAATCGCGATTGTTGTCGTATTAATTGGATTTTTCTTACTTAAAGATAAAAAAGGAAAAGTTGATATCAAACTTGATTTCTTATCTGTTATCTTATCTAGCGTAGGGTTTGGTGGAATATTATATGGATTTAGTTCTGCTGGTAAGGACGGATGGGACAGTCCAAAGGTATACGGCACCCTTGCAATTGGTGTCATTGCCTTAGTAACCTTTATTTTACGTCAATTAAATCAAGAAAGACCACTGCTTAATTTTAGAATCTACAAATACCCAATGTTCGCATTATCGTCAGCGATTTCCATGGTTGTTACTATGGCAATGTTTTCTGGGATGCTCCTACTACCAATTTATGTGCAAACAATTCGTGGGATTTCACCGTTTGATGCAGGTTTAATGTTGCTACCAGGGGCTATTTCAATGGCAATTATGATGCCGATTACTGGAAAACTATTTGACAAATTTGGTGGCCGTTTATTAGCCATTATCGGTTTAACCATTACGGTAGTAACCAGCTATTTATTCAGTAAATTAACACTTGAAACAACTTATACACACTTAATTATTTTATATACGCTTCGTATGTTTGGTATGTCAATGGTTAATATGCCAGTTACGACAAATGGATTAAACCAATTGCCAGCAAGGTTTTACCCACATGGTACAGCGATGAACAATACGATGTCACAGGTTTCAGGAGCAATTGGTACGGCTTTATTGGTAACAGTAATGACAACCCGTGCGAAAACACATGCAACGGAACTTGTTGCAGCAGCCAAAGCCAAGATGCTCAGCAATCCGCCGACAACAGCGATTACTGAGGCTATGAAATTAAAAATGCAACACGACATCCAAATGAAAGCTATGCTTGAAGGGATAAATGATGCGTTCTATGTAAGTGTTTTTATCGCTGGTCTTGCTTTAGTCCTTGCACTTTTCATTAAACGTGCAAAACAAGCAGAAGACCCAGGAGAAGCTAAGCCAGCAGGCAATAAAGTAACTGCAAAGCTAGCTGAAAATTAAGGATTGAAGTGCCAGGCTCAAAAGTGCCTGGCACTTTTTTGTGCGACGGGCAGTCGTACCTTTGCTTAATACAAGCATGAATTTACTGTTAAAGGTTGGGTTATGTTACTTCGGTAATAACAGACCCCGAATCCTGGAAGGTTTATTCTCTCGGAGGTGTAAGTCCTCCCGTAGGCATACTGGTAGAACCTACGAAGACTAATCTAGGGCATTACTGTGAGGTAGTGTTTGAAGGAGATGCGGTAAATCGAGAGACCCGTAGTCGGATGAGCAGACCCAAATGCGAAAGCGTGAAGCACATACGGCAGGATAAGTCGGCGACCGTGCGAAAATAACGGGAAGCCCGAACTTTAAAGCTTCTTAGCCAAAGAACCAGTCGACTAAGGAGGGCTTATCAAGTGATGGTGCTGGGTATGTTCAGAAGGAAAGTGCGATGACCCCGTGAGGTCTCCACTTTAACTTTAGGTGTTGATATATAAGGGAAATCCGAAGTTATCAATACAAGTGGAGAAGTCAGACGCCCTCATAGTACGGAAGTAAGATTGCGACCAAACGTAATCTGAACGGAAGGGGGAGCGACCTCGTGGCTCTACATTTATAAAAGTGTGTAATGATAACAGTATACGTTACCTCGGTAAAAACGTACTGGAAGTGCACAATGAAAGGTGTGGAATAAGCATTGAATCAAGAACTAAAGTTCAAATGGCACAGTGTATATGGACAAATTCTCTTCGATAGAAAGCTAAAAACAGCTTGGGAAAAGGTTAAGAGCAATAATGGGGCTGGAGGTATAGATGGAGAAACAGTCACAAGTTACGCAAGTAACGAAGAAAAGAATCTCAAGCAGTTACTCCAGAAATTAAGACTTAAAGAGTACACCCCGTCACCAGTACGAAGAAAATATATTCCCAAAAAGAACGGAAAACTTCGTCCACTGGGGATACCAAATATTGAAGACCGTATCGTTCAGCAAGCTGTGGTTAATGTACTTGAACCTAAATGTGAAGAACTCATTTTCCATAAATGGTCATGCGGCTATCGTCCAAATCTTGGAGCTAAAAGAGTAATGCAAATCATTACTTGGAATATCGAGAGTGGTTACAATTATATTTACGATTGTGATATTAAGGGATTCTTTGACAATATTCCTCATAAAAAGTTAATGAAGATACTTAATAAATATATAGCTGATGGAACTATACTCGATCTAATTTGGAAATGGCTTAAAGCGGGCTACATGGAAGAAGGAAAGTATCACAAAGTAGACTCAGGAACCCCGCAAGGGGGTGTGATTTCACCATTACTTGCGAATCTCTTTCTAAATGAACTTGATTGGGAACTTGAAACCCATGGAATTCACTTCGTCAGATATGCCGATGATTTCCTCTTATTTGCCAAAACAAAAGAGGAAATTGTGCGTGCAGAATCAATAACAAAACAAAAGCTAGCTGAATTAGGGCTTGAGATCTCCATCGAGAAAACGAAAATCGTCGATTTTAACCATGATGATTTTGATTTCCTTGGATTCACTTTTGAGCACTGGAGGAAAAGGAAGAGAGATGGAAAACCATACTACATAGCTAAACCAAAGGATTCTACATGGAAAGACTTTCGCCAAAAGATAAAGGATAAAACAATGAAATCCCTAACTTTTAGCAAAGAAATGTGGGTTGAACGTGTGAATCAAGTAATACGGGGAAAAGTAAATTACTTTTTAACACTTTGGAATGCGATAAACGAGAATAAAAAGTATGGAAGAGAATTTTCATGTTTCTTCAACGTTTTCAGAGATAACTTATTAGCCATAGATAGCTATATAAGAAGAAGACTAAGAGTAGCAATGATACATGACCATCCAAGTCAAAACAAAGGGCATAAGATGAAAACAAAATGGGGAATAGAGTTCTTTGCGAGGATTGGATTAGTTCCAGCATTTCAATATTATTATGGAAAGCAATATGGACATACCATTGAGGACTACATTCAGTACATGAAGGTAAAACAAGAAAAGAAATATAAAAGAAAACTACAAAGAGCCAAAGAACGTGGAGAGGTTTACTTCACAGCCAAAAGAGTCCAAATGATTAACTGTGCACAGGGTAAAACAAGGTATTCAATGTAACATGTTGGTAAGCCGTATGCCTTAATAGGGCACGTGCGGTTTGATAAGGGGGAAGCCTCGTGAGAGGTTTCCCTACTTTATTATATTTAGACTATCCTATATTTGCTTTTTAGGGAAAAAATACTCAATATTAGTAATGGAAGTTATTTTAGGAGGATGCTATATGGTGAATTTTTCAGATGCTTATATTGAACGATGTGATAAAGAAACAGAAAATATGATAAAGGTTGAAACAGGGACTTTTTTAACTCAACCACTCACTTATTTGAAAAAGAATAATAATGAGTTTATCTATCTAGAGTCAAATTGGTTTGAAGCGATTAGAGTAGAAGCTGTTTCGTTAGAGGTTGATGATGTGTTTGGAACCTATGACGTGATGTTAGGGCTAAAGCTTCAAAAGAAATTCGATAAAACATTAAAGGAACATTTAAATACAACTTTACATGGAAATGAAGCCAAATTTGATTTGATGTTTAGTCAAGACGATGGCCTATGGAATTTAAACTTTGCTTTGAATTATGTTGAAGGTTTTAAGGAAGATATGACCTTAAATGAAGCGTTCCAAGTAATTTATCAATTCCTAAATAATTTAGTGGAAGCAGTTAATGTAGGACAAATTTAAAAAACTAACCAGCTATTTTAGCTGGTTAGTTTGTGAGATTGGAATGGTTACCGTTTTGATCCACGTACCATTACTAAACTCTCGAGCCATAAATTCTACACGGTTATCAAAAACATTAACTACATAGCCTTGAGATTGGGTTGTATTTATACCTGTACCCTTAGTATAGGTATAAGCTACCGCACTCGTATTTACCATCGTAACTCCGTCTTGAACAATGCTACTTTGATCATTTAATGGATAATGAGAGTGTCCGCTAAAAAGAATCACTTGTGGATATTTTTTAAGCAATGCTAGTATTTTTTGATCTTCAAGTCCAGCTCCCCATTCACTTCCGTAAACGGTACCTGTAATTGGCTGGTGAAGGAAGATGAAAATTGGTTTGTTATTTTCTGAATGAATAGGTAGAGTTTCCTCTAACCACTTAAATTGCTTATTAGAAATGTAAGCTGAATCTGCATCATCTTCATTTTTGTATGTTGCTAACATGGTAGCTTCTGATTTTTCACCGGCAATCGTTATAAAATGATATCCTCCAATCCACTGATCATAATAAAGTCCAGGAACATTCATCTCATTCACAAATCTTGATATTAGATTTGAATCAGTCACTTTAGAAGCACGATTCACTTTTTTCTCCATCCATTCATGATTTCCCATTACAAAAAATGTATCAGCATTCTGATTTATATTTGCATTTAGGATAGATTTAAACAAATCATATTCTTGAGTCAGACCGTGATCTGTCATATCTCCGCCAACGGCAAGGACATCATAATCAGGTGCCACACTGTTTAAATCTTTTAGTGCTGTCTCAAACTTTTTTACAGTATCATTATTCTTAGTTGAGATATGAGTATCACTAATTACTGCAAGTTGTATATTGGGGTCTGTATCAGTTATTTCATTCTGTTGTTTGGCGGATGTAGGTTGTGCGGTTTCCGTTTCTTGTTTTTGCCCGTTTTCCTGTTCAGTTTTTGCCTGCGGTTCTTCATTGGCCTGAGCTAGTTCTGATTGAATGGGATGTAAACCGATGACATCGATTGCAAGAAATAATGATAGAATTAATTTTAACATTTGTAATTACCTCACTAGAATATTTATTAGTATGTCTTAATGATAAATATCCAACCTTAATTTATTATTAAGATAAGAAAGTAGTTGTGAATTAATTTTCAATATGAAAATTGGTAAAACATATTCACTTTACAAAATACCCTTAAGGGTATACAATTGTTCTAGTATTAAACATCTTGGAGGTTACTCAATGGTTATAACATGGATTATTGCAGCGTTAATAATTGTATCTATATATCAAAGATATGTTCCTGTCATTGGAATTTCATCAGTACAAAATTTTTCTGATCATGGCGAACTTGTGTTACTAGATTTAAGAGATTATCAAACATCTTCAAAAGACGTGATTCCGAACTCGGTAAACTTACCATACGCCTACTTAAAGAGGTACTACAAAGAAATACCTAAGAAAAAGCTTCTAATAATTGCTTCAGATTCAATTGAAAAAAATCTGGCCATCCGTTTTTTAAAGAAAAGGCAATTTTCCATTCACGGTTTTATAATTTTGGATGAAAAAAGGAGGGATAAGCATTGGAGTATGATAAACAAACAAAAAATAGGCTAAAACGAACAGAAGGTCAAATTAGAGGTGTTTTACGTATGATGGAGGAACACCAGGATTGCGAGAAAGTTATTAATCAATTATCTGCCGTTAGTTCTGCCATTAGTCATACAATTGGAGTCATTGTAAGTGAAAACCTTAAGTATTGTTTAATTGAACAAGCAGATGCAAGCAACAAGGATGAAATTGTCAATGATGCTGTAAAGCTTTTAGTCAGAAGTAGAAAATAAAAAGTGTTGACATGAATTTTTTTCTTTGTTAATATACCCCTACAGGTATTTGAAGTTCCCTAGATATCTAGGGATTAAAAATTAAGGAGATGAGTGGTAATGAGTACAAGCACCATAATCATGATAGTATTATTGGTTGGATTTTTTGCTTGGAGGCTTATTCCTGTAAAAGGAGTACGCAATATAACAACCGGCCAATTGAAAGATGAACTTGGTGACAAGAACAAGCAATACATTGATGTTCGTACGCCAATGGAGTTTAAAGGCAGGAATATTAAAGGATTTAAGAATATTCCACTTGATCAATTATCTACTAAAGCAGCTACATTAGCAAAAGATAAAGAAGTTATAGTTATTTTTCAAAGTGGAATGAGAAGTACACAAGCTTCAAAAATTCTAAAAAAATTAGGTTTTAAACAAATTACAAATGTAAAGGGCGGCATGAGCGCCTGGAATTAAAAATTAGGAGGAAATGACAGATGAAACGTATTACAGCTAAAGAAGTGGAACAAAAATTAGTAAATGGTGAAAAGTTAAATATTATTGATGTTCGTGAAGTAGCAGAAGTGGCAACTGGTAAAATCACAAACGCAGTTAACATTCCTTTAGGATTAGTTGAGTTTAAAATGCCAGATCTTGATAAAAAGCAAAAGTATATTATTGTTTGTCGCTCAGGAGCAAGAAGCTCACAAGCTACCATGTTCTTAGAAAGTTACGGATTTGATGTTACCAACATGGACGGCGGAATGATGGCTTGGGAAGGCGAAGTTGAGATTTAAACCAATCAGATATTATAAAAAAAAACATTAAAAATTTTTAAGAAAAATAATACCACAGGGGGTAATTAAAGGGATGACTGTAAAAGCATTGCTAGCAAATGAAGTAGCGGATATGACAGTAAATAAAAAACCATTATTCATATTGGATGTTCGTAATGAATCTGACTATAATGATTGGAAAATAGAAGGAGAAGCTGTTACAAGTATAAATATCCCATATTTTGATTTAATTGATGGTGTGGACGGGATATTAGATCAACTACCAAAAGATCAGCCAATTCTTGTAGTTTGTGCCAAAGAAGGATCATCTGTATTTGTTGCAGAAAGCTTAGCAGAAGCAGGACTTGAACAAGTTTCCTACTTATCAGGTGGTATGAAGTCTTGGAGCGAATATTTGTATCAAGCCAAGGTGTATCAGGATGAAGATTTAAAGGTATATCAATTTATCCGCGTAGGTAAGGGTTGTCTATCTTATATGGTTGTTTCCGGTGAGGAAGCCCTTATAGTTGACCCTTCACGATTTATTGATGTATATGAAAAAGTTGCTTTTAATGAAGGTGTAAAAATCACTCACATTGTAGATTCACACCTTCATGCAGATCATATTTCAGGTGGTAGAGAGTTAGCTGAGCGTCTTGGTGCACAATATTACCTAATGAAAAGCGAAGGAGCAGTATTTTCGTTTAATGCACTCGAGGATTTTACAAACATTGAATTTGAACGAGTAAGTCTTGAAGTACTTGCAGTGAAAACACCTGGTCATACCCCTGGTAGTGTTTCATTTTTAGTCAATAATAAACTTCTTTTCTCTGGTGACACAATTTTTGTTGGTGGCCTTGGCCGTCCTGACTTAGGTGGAAAAGTGGCAGAATGGGCAGAGGACCTATATGAGACTGTGTATGAAAAGGTTGCAGCTATCGCTGATGATGTTGTAGTACTGCCGGGTCATTATGCTAATCTTGATGATGAAATGAATAGTGAAGGCTTTGTAGGAGAAACATTAGGCAACATACGGTCAAGAAATGACATGATGAGAAACAAAGCCAAAGAAGACTTTGTTGAAATGGTTGTAGCAAATGCTAATAGTGAAACACCACCAAACTTTGAAGACATTGTGGGAATTAACCGAGGTGTAATCATTGCTTCAGCTGAAAAGCAACAAGAGTTAGAAATTGGGCCAAACCGATGTGCCCTTCATCATACACATTAATCGAAAGGTGGCTGTACTATGCAGGATGAACCAAAAAAACAGGTGGATTGTACCACAACGGGTTCTTGAGGTATTAGCCGACATAATACGTCTGGGAACGATGGGAAAAAAGGAAAAATACCTATTCCTATATGACCTGGAACGTTAGTATGGCTCCTGGTAGGAGGCATTTACCTTATTATTAAAGCAGTTAGTAAATATTTTTAATAAAGGAGAGGTAAAAATGAATCAAATTACGGTTTATACAACCAATACTTGTCCGTATTGCACCATGTTAAAAAATTTCTTAAACACACAAGGCCTTGCTTACAAAGAAGTTAATGTTCAAATGGACCAAGCAGCTGCTAACAAGCTAGTTCAAACAACTGGACAGTTAGGTGTTCCGCAAACAGAAATTAATGGACAATGGGTATTAGGATTCGACCCCGAAACAATCATGAGCTTAGTTAAATAGGTTTACAAAAAGAGAAGCAGTGAGTACACTGTTTCTTTTTTATTGTAATATAAACTTTACTTCAATTACTCTACATTTATTTTTTCTCCGAGATGAATATTAACAAATAGGATGTTCACAATATTGACAAATATACCTGCGGAGGTATAATATAATTCCTATTACATCATTATTGTTCAAAACGTAAGCATTTCACATAAACTCAACAATAAGTAAATGGAGGTGTATCATATGGAATACAATGATCAAATGAAAAATAGAATTAAACGGATGGAAGGCCAGCTTAGAGGAATTTTGAAAATGATGGAAGAAGATAAAGATTGTCGTGCGGTTATTACTCAATTGTCGGCAGTGCGCTCAGCCGTAGATAGAACAATTGGGGTAATTGTTAGCTCGAATTTAGTGGAATGTGTGCTTGATGCCGAAAAAAATGGCGAGCAAACAAATGTCTTAATAAAAGATGCAGTAAATTTACTTGTCAAGAGCAGATAAAAATAATTCACAGTGTTGACACATTCATATTTATTTAGTAATATACCCATAGGGGTAATGTTGATAACAATTACAACCTCAAATATTAAAAAACGACCTCAAAGGAGAATATATATATAATGAATGCAGATAAAATTTTAGATGCTAAAGGGTTAGCATGTCCAATGCCAATAGTAAAAACAAAAAAAGCAATAAATGAACTAAGCTCTGGTCAAGTATTAGAAATTCATACAACTGATAAAGGTGCGAAAAACGACCTTTCTGCTTGGGCGAAATCCGGAGGACACGAGCTATTAAATTTTGAAGAAGATCAAGAGGTACTTAAGTTCTGGATTAAAAAGGGATAATTTTTTTTAGGAAAACAAATACCTGTACAGGTATAGGTAAAAATAACTATATATCAGGAGGAATTATTTTGACGGAAAAGAAAAGGACGACAATTGTTTTGTTTAGTGGAGATTATGATAAAGCCATGGCGGCATACATCATTGCAAACGGAGCAGCTGCCTATGACCATGAAGTAACCATTTTCCATACATTTTGGGGATTAAATGCATTACGTAAAGACGAAAATATTATGGTTAAAAAAGGTTTTATTGAAAAGATGTTTGCTAAGATGATGCCAAGAGGCGCAGATAAAATGGGACTATCTAAAATGAATTTTGCAGGATTTGGTCCAAAAATGATTAAAGACATTATGAAAAAACACAATGCAATGCCATTACCACAATTAATTGAAATGGCGCAAGAACAAGATGTAAAGTTAGTCGCATGTACGATGACGATGGACCTATTAGGTCTAAAGCAAGAAGAACTTTTAGAGAATATTGAATATGCAGGTGTAGCAGCGTATTTAGCTGATGCTGAAGATGGCAATGTAAACTTGTTTATTTAATAGATTAATAGATTTCAATTAATTTTATACCTTTTAGGGTAATTAACAGGAGGGCAATCATGACATCATTAAAAACTGATTTGGTTTTAGATGCAAAAGGATTAGCATGTCCAATGCCGATCGTGAAGACAAAAAAGGCTATGACCGGTTTAGAAGCAGGCCAAGTGTTAGAAGTATTGGCAACTGATAAGGGTTCGAAAGCTGATATTAAAGCTTGGGCTAAAAGCTCAGGTCATCAATATTTAGGAACAATTGAAGAAGGCGATGTGCTTAAACATTATTTAAGAAAATCTTCTTCTAACGAGGAAGCAGTCGAAAGAAAACATCCTCATGTAACTTCAAATGCAGAGCTTGCAGCGAAGTTAGAAGCAAATGAGAACATTGTCGTACTCGATGTAAGAGAAGCGGCAGAATATGTGTTTAACCATATTCCAAATGCAATTTCTATTCCTTTGGGTGAATTGGATGACAGAGTGAATGAATTAAGTAAAGATGCTGAAATCTTTGTTGTCTGCCGAACAGGTAATCGAAGTGACTTTGCAGCACAAAAATTAGCAGAAAAGGGCTTTAATACAATCTTTAATGTAGTACCAGGTATGAGTGAGTGGACTGGTAAAACAACAAGCTTAAACAATTAATTTATTGGGGCTTAATAGCCCCCACACAAAAAATTATTTATTTTTTTTGAAAACTAATATACCGTAGGGGGTAATACAAGCATGACAGTTAATGCGATGACTTCAAAAGAGGTAACGAAAAAGGTATTTAATAAGGAATCATTATTTATTCTTGATGTTCGTAACGAAAGTGATTTTCAAGATTGGAAAATTGAAGGGGAAAATTTTGAGTATTTAAATATTCCATATTTTGAATTGCTTGATGGAGTAGAAGAAATCTTAAATATGATTCCAACTGAAAAAGAGGTATTAGTAGTATGTGCTAAGGAAGGCTCTTCTGTTATGGTAGCAGAGATGCTTTCAGAAGAAGGTTTAACTGTTTCCTATCTTCAAGGTGGGATGAAAGCATGGAGTGAACACTTAGAGCCAGTTAAGGTTGGAGATTTAAAAGATGGCGGAGAGATTTATCAATTTGTACGTATTGGTAAGGGCTGCCTGTCATACATGGTCGTTTCAAAAGGTGAAGCTGCAATTATTGATGCAACACGAATGACTGACATTTATCTTGATTTCGCCAATAGTGTTCATGCAACAATTACTCATGTGTTCGATACACATTTACATGCAGACCATATTTCTGGTGGTCGTGTGATTGCTGAGAAAACAAATGCAACGTATTGGCTACCTCCAAAAGATGCAACAGAAGTAACATTCGAATATCAGCCTTTAGAAGGTGGCAATGATGTTACAATTGGGGGCACAACTATTAATATTCATGCATTGTATTCACCAGGTCATACCATCGGCTCTACATCGTTCGTTGTAGATGGAAAATTCTTACTATCTGGAGATATCTTATTTATTGATTCTATTGGACGTCCAGATCTTGCAGGTATGGCAGAGGATTGGGTCACTGACTTAAGAGAAAGTCTTTATAAGCGTTATAGAGAGTTATCTGAAGAATTGATTGTGTTACCTGCTCATTTTATGATCATTGATGAATTGAATGCAGATGGCAGTGTATCCGAAAAGTTAGGTACTCTATTTGCAAAGAACCATGGTTTAAATATTGCAGATGAAACTGAATTTAGGAAATTAGTTACCGAAAATCTACCACCACAACCAAATGCGTATCAGGAGATTCGTGAAACCAATATGGGAAAAATAAATCCTGACGTCGAAAAGCAACGCGAAATGGAAATTGGACCAAATCGTTGTGCAGTAAGATAAAAAGAAAAAGAAACGTAGAAACAACACAATAAAAAAATCGGAGGTATTATAAAATGGAAGTAACTAAGGTTTTAGATGCAAAAGGTCTGGCATGTCCTATGCCAATTGTAAAGACAAAAAAAGCAATTAACGAACTTGAGCCTGGTCAAATTTTAGAAATTCATACTACTGATAAAGGTGCAAAAAATGATCTTGCTGCATGGGCAAAATCAGGTGGCCATGAATTATTAAAACATGAAGAAGAAGGCAGTGTATTAAAATTCTGGATTAAAAAGGGATAAAAATAGCGGGAACCTTACTGGTTCCCTTTTTAGGAGGAGTAAAAAAATGGGTATCGATTTTGTCATTACCATATTCTTAATTGGTTTTGTAGGCTCATTTATTTCTGGTATGTTAGGAATCGGTGGTGCCATTATTAATTTCCCAATGCTATTGCTTATCCCAGCTGCTCTTGGTGTAGCCCATTTTACAGCTCACGATGTAGCAGGTATTACTGCGATACAGGTATTCTTTGCGACAATCGGCGGGGTCTGGGCATACCGAAAAGGCGGATACCTTAATAAAACATTAATTGCTTATATGGGTATAAGTATCTTAATTGGAAGCTTTGTGGGTGGATTTGGTTCTACACTTCTGCCGGAAAGCGGAATTAATATCGTTTATGGAGTCCTAGCATTATTAGCAGTGATAATGATGTTTGTTCCTAAAAAAGGGATCGATGAGATTCCTATGGAACAAGTAAAATTCAATAAGTGGCTTGCAGCATCTCTTGCATTAATTGTGGGGATTGGAGCAGGAATTGTTGGAGCAGGTGGGGCATTTTTATTAGTTCCAATTATGCTTGTTGTTTTAAAAATCCCAACAAGAATGACCATTGCATCTTCTTTAGCGATAACTTTCATTTCCTCTATTGGGGCAACAGTTGGTAAAATATCGACAGGACAGGTAGAGATTATTCCATCTCTCATCATGGTAGTTGCAAGTCTCCTTGCTTCACCATTAGGTGTTAAACTTGGTAAAAGAATGAATACAAAGGTTTTACAAGTAATCTTAGGAATCTTGATCTTTTCAACTGCAGTGAAAATTTGGATAGATATTTTATAATTTATTGACGGGGCTAATAATAGCCTCTTTTTTATTATCCCTTTCTTAACAGTTTCTTAACATTTAAATGGGAATATTAAAATGATATGGTGGGGGAGTATTTGGTGGTAAAATCATTTGCTTGTGGAGGCTAGATAAATGAATGTAATCCAAATAGGTTCACTATCCATTATGCTTAAATGGGTATTGCTTGGTTCAGGTATCCTAATAGGGCTAGTGGTAATTAAATGGTGGTTACAGAAAACACAAATGAAAGAAAAGAGTAAAAAAATTTTTGATACGTTAACAAACAGCCTTTTTGTCTTAATTTTAGTTTGGAAGGTCAGTCTCATTTTATTAGAACCAAAGCTTATTTTAAAAAGTCCTATCTCAATCCTTTATTTTACTGGAGGCACTAAGGGGCTAGTAATAGCGACACTCATTTCCCTTATGTATTTTATTTATAAGAATAAGAAAATTAAGATTTCAAGTAGGCTTATTTTACAAACTATTCTTATCTTCAGTTTAACCGTTCTTAGCTGTTATCATTTTACTTTCTTATTTGCCTTAGATGAAAATGATTTATACCATTTACTAGTAGGTACATTCACACTTATCATTCTGTATTTTATTTTAATACCAAAGGAGTGGCGATTTTGAATAAGAAAAATTTAATGATCGTAATTGCATTAATTGGTTTAATTGGATGGGGAATTTATGATACCTCATTATCGTCGTCAAATAAAACAGAAAAAGGTAGTGAGGTGAAGGAAGCTGCAACAACATCAAAGAATCTAGAAATAGGGCTGCAGGAAGGGAATAAGGCACCGAATTTTAGTTTAAAAACCTTGGATGGACAAGAAGTAAAGCTTTCTGATATGGTAGGGAAGAAAGTAATATTAAATTTCTGGGCCACATGGTGTCCACCATGTAAAGCTGAGATGCCGCATATGCAGGAGTTTTATGAGGAACAAAAAAATAATCAAGTAACAATTTTAGCTGTTAATTTAACTACTTCAGAAAAAAGCAGTGATAATATTGGGGCATTCGTGAAAGATTATGGCTTAACTTTCCCAATCGTACTTGATAGCGAAGGACAAGTTGGACAAACATATCAGGCTGTTACTATTCCAACCAGTTATATTATTGATACCAAAGGCGTTATCCGGAAAAAGATTGTAGGTCCTATGGATAAAGAAATGATGACTGAACTATTACAAAGTGTGGATTAAACAAAAAGTAGGGATATAATGAGCAAGGAAGAAGTAAAGGAACAAGAAATTAAGCAGACAGTAGATTCAAAATATATTCAACAGCATCTTGCAAATGAACGGACATATTTAGCATGGATCCGAACAGCTATCGCAATAATTGGTGTTGGCTTTTTAGTAACAAATTTACATTTTAATATGATGTCTAGTCTCTCCCCGATAGGCGATCTTTTAGCAAACTTAATAGGGATCGCCTCTGTAGGACTAGGAATTGTTACTATTTTAATGGCGACAATTGTATATTTGAGAAAGGTTACCACAATTAATCAGCAAACCTTTACAGCTTCCAAAAAATATATCATAACACTTAGTATCTTAATTATTTTTATTACTTTGTTATTTGGAGCCTATTTTTTAATGTTTTAAAGTAATAATTTACATAAAGACAAAAAAAAGCACTTTTGATGTGCTTTTTTTTTTGTAAATTATTTGTTAATCATACAATCTGTATTCGTTTCTTTTTTCATTTTTGCAGCACAGTCCTTATGCATTTCCTTAAGTTGCTTTTCATTTAATTCAGGATGCTTCTCCTGCATAAATGGGAGCATTTCTTTAAAATCACCAACTTTACATGCAATCTGATCACTAGCTGCCATAACACCAGTACCTAACCCAAGTAGCAAAACGGCTGTAAATGCTCCTGTCACTAATTTTTTCATTTTTAATTCCTCCAATGCTATATTACCTACAAGGTTTATTTTATAATAATTTAAGAATATAACTTGGAGTAATTGTTACAATACTGTAGCATTAGTCTTCTTTTTTTGATTAAATACAGATGAATAAGTTTTCCAACCACCATCTACATTTTTGACTTTAAAGCCATTCTCAGTAAGAATTCTTGCTGCTAAATAGCCTCTTAATCCTACCTGACAAGATACATAAATGATTTCATTTTTAGGGAAAGTATGAAGTTTTTCTCTAATTTCACCAAGTGGTACATTGATTGAGCCTTTGATAAATCCATTTTCTCTCTCATTTGGCTCACGAACATCAATGAGTAACCCGCCATTTTTGACAATTTCATCAACTTCATGCCATTGAACTGTTGCAACATCTCCGTCGATAATATTGGAAGCCACATATCCCGCCATATTTACAGGGTCTTTGGCAGAAGAATATGGCGGTGCGTAAGATAGTTCTACTTCGGTTAAATCAAAAACAGTTAGGTTTCCTTTTATTGCAGTTGCAATGACATCAATCCTTTTATCCACACCATCTTTGCCGACAGCTTGTGCACCAAGGATTTTTCCATTACTTGGATCAAACAACAATTTTAAAGCAATAGATTCCGCACCAGGGTAGTAGCTAGCATGACATGCTGGGTGAATATGAATGGCTTGATAGTTTACATTTAACTGCTTTAACCGTTTCTCATTATTACCTGTAGCAGCAACTGTAATATCAAAAACTTTCGCAATGGATGTTCCGAGAGTTCCTTTATATTTTTCAGCTTTCCCATAGATGTTATTGGCAACAATTCGTCCTTGACGGTTAGCAGGCCCTGCAAGTGGAATCATCGCAGCATTGCCGTTAATATAGTCAGTTACTTCAATAGCATCACCAATAGCAAATATATTCTCATCATTTGTTTGTAAGAATTCATTAACCTGAATTCCACCGCGGTCTCCGACATTTAAACCAGCATTAATTGCAAGTTGATTTTCTGGTCTTACACCAATAGATAAAATGGTTAAATCAGAGTTTAATTTAGTACCACTAGTAAGTTCAATTATGCTGCCTTGTTCCTTAAATGCTTTTACACCATCTTCTAAAATCAAGATGACGCCTTTGTTACGTAAATGGTCGTGAACAATTGAAGCCATTTCATAATCAAGTGGAGCCATGACCTGATTTGCCATTTCAACCACTGTTACTTCAATTCCTCGTTCGGCAAGATTTTCTGCCATTTCAAGACCAATAAAACCACCACCAACAACAACTGCTTTTTGAGGGTTTTGTTGGTCAACAGCGTTTTTAATTTTATCTGTATCAGGAATATTCCTTAGTGTAAAGATATTTGTGGAATCCTTTATTCCTTCTATTGGTGGGAATATTGGCTTCGCACCAGGTGAAAGTACCAAGGTATCATAACTTTCTTCGTATACTTCATTTGTTTTTAGATTCTTAACCGTTACGGTTTTTTTGTCTCGATTAATTTCAGCAACCTCACTTAAATTTCGGATATCTAAGTTGAATTTCTTGCTCATTCCTTCCACCGTTTGGACAAGTAACTTTTTCCGATCTTTAATGGTTTCACCAATATAATATGGCAGACCGCAATTGGCAAACGAGATATGTTCTCCACGTTCAAACAGAACGATTGTTGATGATTCATCTAATCTTCTTAAACGTGCTGCAGCAGTTGCTCCTCCAGCTACTCCACCGATAATAACAATTTTTTTAGCCATGGATATTTCCTCCTTTTTATATACCCTTATAGGTATACTAACGTAAATAAAACAGTTCTGCTGTGATAATTATCACAAAATATCTTAATGGCTTAGTGAAATTGGTGGAAATAATAGAAAGGCATTGATTGGAGTTTTTGAAAGATAATATGTACGAAAGGGGTGTAAGCAATGGATGTCAATAAAGTTTTGGATGCAAAGGGTTTAGCTTGTCCAATGCCTATTGTAAAAACTAAAAAAGAAATGACTACATTAGAACCTGGTCAGGTATTAGAAATTCAAGCTACGGATAAAGGGTCTACAGCTGATTTAAAAGCATGGGCAACAAGTACTGGGAACCAATACCTTGGAACAATTGAGGAAGGGGATATCCTTAAACATTACCTTCGAAAAGCCAGTGCTGAAGAGGAAAAAAGTGAGACCACGCATCCAGATGTTGTTTCCTTAGATGATTTGTTAAAGAAGCTTGAAGGAAATGAAAAAGTAACTGTTTTGGATGTTCGAGAGCCAGCTGAGTATGCCTTTGGTCATATACCTGGAGCGATTAATATACCATTAGGTGATTTAGAAAAACGATTTGAGGAATTAAATAAAGAAGATCATCTTCATATAGTTTGCCGCTCTGGTAATCGCAGTGATTTAGCAGCCCAACAACTAGCAGGAAAAGGGTTCGGTAATGTAAAGAATGTTGTCCCAGGTATGAAAGATTGGACTGGACCAATTAATAAAAGCAACTAAATAGGAGGAACGAAAATGAAGGTAGCTATAATCGCAGCAAATGGTGGTATGTTTGATGCATATAAGGTGTTTAATATCGCAACAGCAGCTGCAGCAACAGATGCAGAAGTGTGTATTTTTTTTACTTTTGAAGGGTTAAATCTTATTCACAAAGAAGGATATAAAAATTTACCGATGCCTGCTGGAACTGAACATTTTCAAGAAGGCTTTAAAAAGGCGAATGTTCCACCAGTTCATGAACTGGTTGGAATGGCAACAGAAATGGGTGTCAAGATGATAGCTTGTCAAATGACAATGGATGTTATGAGCTTAGAAAAAGAGCATTTTGTTGAAGGAATAGATGTAGGCGGAGCTGTGACATTCCTAACTTTTGCTAAGGATGCCGATGTCACTCTTACCTTCTAAAAAGAGATTAGAAATGGTGGTGCAGATATGTCAGATCAAGCTGCAGTTAAAACAGTAACAGTAAAAGAATTAACAAAAAAAATACTGAATCATGAAGAAGTCTTTATCCTCGACGCTAGAAATACAGATGACTTTGATGATTGGAAAATTGAGGGGAAGAATGTTCATATCATTAATGCACCATATTTTGATCTACTCGAAGGAGTAGACTCTATCGTAGATAAACTTCCTAAAGGTACTGCTATCTATGTAGTTTGTGCAAAAGGTGGTTCATCTGAATTTGTTGCAGAGCAAATAGCAGAAGCGGGATTCACAAATGGTTTACAGCGTTGAAGGCGGAATGAAGGCCTACAGTGAACATTTAGAACCCATAAAGATAGGAGATTTAAAAAATGGTGGAGCTATATATCAATTTGTGCGAATAGGAAAAGGATGTTTATCTTACTTGGTTGAATCACATGGAACCAGTGCTATGATTGATACAAATAGAATGCTCGAGCCATACGAACAACATATAAATGAACACAATATTAAGCTGACTCATGTCTTGGATACTCATCTCCATGCAGACCATATCTCTGGTGGAAGAAGGCTTGCTGAAAATCATGGAGCAACATACTTTTTACCACCAAAAGATGCGGAAGAAGTAATTTTTGATTTTACACCTATAAATGATGGAGATGAGTACAACATAGGTGAAACCACTATTAAGGCGATATATTCTCCTGGTCATACAATTGGCAGTACATCATTTCTCGTTGATAATCAATACTTATTAACTGGTGATATTTTATTTATTGATTCTATTGGACGTCCTGACTTAGCTGGTAAAGCGGAGGACTGGGTGGGAGATTTACGGAATACTCTATACAATCGTTATAAGGACCTTCCTGATGAACTTTTGGTTTTACCGGCACATTATATGGGTATAAACGAGATGAATGACGATGGAAGTATCTCTAAAAAACTTGGTACCTTATATAAAGAAAATCACGGTTTAAATATTAAAAACGAGACAGAGTTTAGAAAAACAGTGACAGAGAACCTGCCCCCACAGCCTAATTCATATCAAGAGATCCGTGAAACTAATATGGGGAAAATAGCACCTGATGAAGAAAAACAAAGAGAAATGGAAATTGGGCCAAATCGCTGTGCTGTGAGATAGTGGAAAAGGGGGGGAATAGCCATATGTTTCATTATACCGTTGAATCCAATAAATCACTTACTGAAGCAGTTAAGGCTGTGGAGGAAGCTTTAAAAGACGAGAAGTTTGGTGTGCTGTGGAGTTTTAATATACAAGAAAAATTGAAAGAAAAAGGGGTAGACCTTGAAAAGGAATTTATTGTTCTAGAGGTCTGCAATCCTCATGAAGCAAAACGAGTATTGATGGAAAATAATTTAGTGGGTTATTTTCTACCGTGTAAAATCGTTGTTTATAGGGATGAGAACCAAACGAAAATAGGAATGCCTAAGCCGTCTGCATTAATGAGCATGGTGTCAGATGAAAACCTTGGACAAATTGCACTCGATATTGAAAAGAGACTTATATCCTGTCTTGAAAAAGCAAAATAATTAATATGCTATACTCTTGTACTTCATTAATGAAAGAAGCATGACAAACGAATGTTTTGTGAATTTGTCATGCTTTTCCCTTTTTAACTTAAGTCTTGTTCTGAAATAGAAATAGCTGAACCAGTTGATGTATGCTGATTTACCCAGCCAAGGGAGGTTTCAGAAACAGCTGACCAATTAGGAATTTCATTCTGATGCTGCTCCACCCAGTTCATGCAAAACTGCGGGTCAATATTATATTCCATACACTGAGACAAGAAAGATTGAATGGTTTCCACATTACAATTTTCCCAAGAGCCACATGTATAACTCCAGACATTCTCCATTTTTGCTTGGATGGAAACATGGTTAATAAAATCACTGAAGTGCTCTTCATTTCCCACTTACATTCCTCCTTTTATGTAGTTTCCACTTCATAAAGTATGTCCAAAGAATCGTAAAAAAGCCGTTGGAATTTGTTAAAAGAAATGGGAGAATGATGATGAAGGGGGAGTTAAAGTGAATAATCGAGGAAAAACAGCATTGGTCTTAGGCGGAAGTGGGCTCGTAGGGAAAGTATTAGTAGAAACCTTAATTGAACAAAATACATATGAAAAAATAGTGTTGTTAATTCGAAGACCTATTGAAATTATCAATCCTGTTTGTGAACCGCACGTGGTTAATTTCGATCATTTGGAAAACGAAGAAGAGTTATTTCAAGTTTCTAATGTATTTTGCTGTTTAGGAACCACTATTAAAAAAGCAAAAACAAAGGAAGCCTTTCGTAAGGTGGATTATGACTATCCAGTTGAAGCAGCGAAATTAGCTAGTAAGCAAGGGGTTGAAAAATTTCTTATAGTAACCGCGATGGGTGCTAACTCAAAATCACTCTTTTTTTACAATAAAGTAAAGGGGGACGTCGAGGAAGCGCTAAAAAAGATGGACTTACCTTCTCTTCATATTTTTCGTCCATCCTTGTTGTTAGGTGATAGGGGGGAATTCCGTTTGGGAGAAAAAATAGCAGAAAAAGTAAGTAGTTTATTTAACAACCTAATGGTTGGACCATTAAGGAAATATAGTGCAGTAGAAGCGCAAAAAGTAGCAATTGCCATGGCAGAAGTAGCTGCAATAGAAAATATGGGGATACATATATATCGTTCCGATGAAATTCAACAAATCGCAAAAAGGACAAAATTACGATGAAGAAGGCATTAGCTGGTAAGCGAATTGTCATCGGTAGTTCGCGAAAACTTGAAGAATTACAGACATTAATTGAAAAACAAGGTGGAGTTCCTCTTGTACGCTCCCTACAGGGAACAGTATTTTTAGCTGAGAAGCAAGTAGAGCCTGATTTAGTTGAATTTATTAAAAACGGTGCAGATTGGGTTGTTTTTACAACAGGCATAGGTCTTGAAACAATGGTCAAGATCGCTGAAAAGCTGGGATATAAAGATGACTTTCTATCAATTGTACGTGGGGCAAAGGTTGCTTCAAGAGGGTATAAAACACTTGCAGCACTTAAAAAGATGGAGATTGTCCCAGAGGATATCGATGAAGACGGAACGACAACGGGATTAATACGTGCTTTACAAAACTTTGATTTTTCCGGTAAGAAAGTCATGGTCCAGTTACATGGTGAAACAGCACCGGGTTTATCTCACTTTCTAGAGGAGCGCGGTGCTTTTGTACAAAAAATTCTTCCTTATCAACACATTGCCCCAGAGACGGAGACTGTTCAAAAATTATGTCAAGAATTACAAAACAACGATTGCCACGCAGTATGTTTTACCACGGCTACCCAAGTACGTTCCCTTTTTGATTATGCGAGAGTGAATAATCTTCATAATGAGATCTCTGAGGCCTTTTGTCATCATGTATTAGCCGTTGCTGTTGGAAAAGTTACTTTAGAAGCGCTGAAAGAGGAAGGGATTGAAAGGGTCCTTGTCCCAGAGCATGAAAGAATGGGAGCTATGATCATCCAGCTTGCTAAATATTATCAAAATGAAATAACCAATTAAGCATACCTTTCTCAAGGTATGCTTTTTCACTTGTAAAATGATGTCGAGAAAAAACCATGTAAGAAAAATTGACAATTCGATTTATTTTTACATTTTTTTTAGTATGCTTATGTTAAATTGAAAAAGTATTCAGAAAATGTACAAGAAGTTATCTGCACCACTTTTTACATAATGGATAATCAAATGCATGCACCATTTAACAAAATGTAAGGTGCAATGCCTATTTCAGGTCTGTAAAATAAGATTAAGATGCAGAATTTTCTGCAAAATACACACGTAAGGAGAAGGAGGCTGGTGATATTCCAAAATCCATTACAAAAGAACAATGTTTTTAAAGCGCTTTCATTTTTAATTTTTCATGTTAAATGTAATTGGAAATGAATTTTACATGTTAAAGGAGGACTTCTCTTTGCCAAACGAAAAAATGCAGCGTATATCCTTTTCCGATCTTGAAAAGAATTTTCTAGAGGTGGAACAAGGTCTAACAAACAATGAAGCGGTTGAAGAATCCAATCGATGCCTCTATTGCTATGACGCCCCATGTATTAAAGCCTGTCCGACAGGGATTGATATTCCAACCTTTATTAAAAAAATTGCCTCAGGAAACTTACTAGGCTCAGCAAAAACCATTATGTCCTCAAATCCAGTAGGTGCAAGTTGTTCAAGAGTTTGTCCCACAGAAGAACTTTGTGAAGGAGCTTGTGTCCTAAATCATTCAACAAAACCAATAATGATTGGCAATCTGCAAAGGTATGCGACAGATTGGGCTATTAGAAATGAACAGACACTTTTCCAGCCAGGTGATTCAAATGGTCATACAGTAGCTGTCATTGGTGGTGGACCTGCTGGATTATCAGCGGCTAGAGAGTTAGCTAGATTAGGATATGACGTGACCATATTTGAAGCGGCAGACAAAGCGGGTGGATTAAACACATACGGTATCGTTTCCTTTCGCTTACCGCAAACGATTTCCTTCTGGGAAGTAGAACAAGTAGAAAAATTAAATGTAAAAATAAAAACCAACACAATGGTGGGAAAAGATATCTCCGTTGAAGAAATCACGGAAAACTTTGATTTTGTTATTTTAGCAGTTGGTATGGCTCATGTACCGAACCTTGGTATTGACGGTGAGAATTTAAATGGTGTCTATGATGCTATTGAATTTGTCAAGGCTACTAAAAGTGGTCAATTATCCAAGGAATTTGTCGGCAAACGAGTGGTCGTTATCGGTGCTGGAAATACAGCTATCGACGGTGCAACATGCTCCGTTCGTTTAGGGGCTGAAAACGTAAAAATCCTATACCGAAGAACGGAAGATGAAATGACAGCTTATGATTTTGAGTATGAATTCGCTAAGCAAGATGGTGTCGAGTTCCGATGGTTAACCGCACCGAAAAGGCTCATTGGTGATGAAGCTGGGAATGTAAAGGGAATTGAGTGTATCAAGATGAGGCTTGGTGAACCAGAAAAGGATGGGCGACGTAGACCAGTTGAAATTGAAGGGTCTGAACACATCTTACCGGTTGATGCAGTAGTGAAAGCAATCGGGCAAACAAGACATCTGGAGCTGATTAATAAATTTGGCCTTCAGCACGAAGGCGGGGTTGTAAAAGTAAATCAGGAAACATTCCAAACCTCCAATCCGAAAATATTCGCCTGTGGTGATGTTGTATTTGGTAAAGGAAAAGGGGACGCAATGGTCGTAACCGCAGCCCAACAAGGGAAGAATGTTGCTTATGCTATTCACAAGCAATTTTCAGTTGTTGGATCTGCATAGTACTTATTTGAATGCAAAGGAGAGAAATTACGATGGCCGATTTACGTATTAATCTTGCAGGGATAAAATCTCCTAATCCATTTTGGCTGGCGTCAGCACCTCCTACCAATTCGGGTTATCAGGTACAGAGAGCATTTGAAGCTGGATGGGGAGGAGCGGTTTGGAAAACATTAGGAGATCCTATTTTGAATGTTTCTTCTAGATTTGCTGCTGTTAGTTTTAACGGACAAAGGGTTGCTGGCTTCAATAACATAGAGTTGATTACCGACAGACCATTGGAAGTGAACTTAAAAGAAATCTATGAAACTAAAAAGCGATTCCCAAATCATGCAATTATTGCTTCGTTAATGGTGGAACCAAAACAAGAGAAATGGCATGAAATTGTTAAGCGTGTGGAAGATGTAGGGGTCGACGGACTTGAATTAAATTTTGGTTGTCCACACGGAATGGCAGAGCGGGGTATGGGAGCGGCCTCTGGGCAGGTACCTGCTTTAGTAGAGCGTCAAACCTATTGGGTGAAAGAAGTGGCTAAAACACCTGTAATAGTCAAATTAACACCAAATATTACCGATATTACGGCTACTGCTGAAGCTGCATGTAATGGCGGTGCGGATGCCATTAGTATGATTAACACCATTAATAGTTTGATGGGAGTGGACCTTGATTCCTGGAATACTATTCCACATGTGGCAGGAAAGGGAGCACATGGGGGTTATTGTGGACCTGCAGTTAAACCAATTGCTTTAAATATGGTAGCAGAATGTGCACGAAACCCGCATATTAATGTACCTATTTCTGGTATTGGCGGAATTTCCAACTGGAAGGACACAGTAGAATTTCTGTTAATGGGTGCAACTGGTGTTCAGGTATGTACGGCAGCAATGCATCATGGCTTCCGCATTGTCGAGGACATGATTGAAGGACTTAATAATTATTTAGATAGTAAAGGAATTGCCTCGGTAACCGATATTATTGGAAAATCTGTACCAAGATATTCTGACTGGGGTAACCTAGACCTTAACTACAATATTGTTGCAAAAATTAATACAGAAGTTTGTATTAATTGTAATAAGTGCCATATCGCTTGTGAAGATACCTCTCACCAGTGTATTGATATGCTGAAAGACGAAAATGGAAAAAGCTACTTGAAGGTTAGGGAAGAAGATTGCGTGGGCTGTAATCTATGTTCGATTGTATGTCCTGTAGATGGGGCTATCGATATGGTAGAGGCAGCAAGAGAAATGCCTCCAATGACTTGGAATGATCGTCAAGCTGTATTGAATGGTGCACTTGAATGTAAAGCAGACGTAGCTAAATAAAAATAGATTAGGAGGGAAAAGTGATGAAGAAAATTATAAAAAACGGAACAATTGTCACAGCAACAGATACGTATCATGCAGAGGTCTTAATTGAAGATGGGAAAATAACACAAATTGGTACCAATCTCTCTTCTATCGGAGCGGAAGTTATTGATGCGAAAGGCTGTCTTGTTTTTCCAGGGGGTATTGATCCACATACTCACTTAGATATGCCATTTGGCGGAACTGTCACAAAGGATGATTTCGAATCCGGAACAATTGCTGCTGCTTTTGGGGGGACGACTACGGTAATTGATTTCTGCTTAACGAATAAAGGGGAACCTCTGAAAAATGCGATTCAAACCTGGCATAATAAATCAAGGGAAAAAGCAGTAATCGATTATGGGTTCCATTTAATGATTTCAGAAATCAACGAGGAAGTCCTAAATGAACTTCCACAGGTAATTAGTGAGGAAGGAATTACATCATTTAAAGTATTTATGGCTTATAAAAATGTGTTTCAGGCCGATGATGAAACACTATTCCGAACACTTGTGACCGCGAAGGAACATGGCGGCTTAGTTATGGTACATGCAGAAAACGGAGATGTTATTGATTATTTAACTAAGAAAGCTCTCGAGGAAGGAAAAACTGAACCGATTTATCATGCACTAACAAGACCACCTGAACTTGAAGGAGAAGCCACAGGCCGTGCAGCCAAGCTAACGGGACTAGCAAACTCGCAATTATACGTAGTCCATGTATCTTGCGCAGATGCCGTTGAAAAAATTGCAGAAGCACGCAGTAAAGGGTTTGATGTATGGGGGGAAACGTGCCCACAATATTTAGTTCTTGATCAAAGCTATTTAGAAAAACCTAATTTTGAGGGAGCAAAATATGTTTGGTCGCCGCCACTTAGAGAAAAGTGGAATCAGGAAGTTTTATGGAACGCCCTGAAGAGCGGACAACTTCAGACACTGGGTTCTGATCAGTGTTCATTCGATTTTAAAGGACAAAAGGATTTAGGTAGGGATGATTTCACCAAAATCCCGAATGGCGGCCCAATTATTGAGGACCGTATATCCATATTATTTTCTGAGGGGGTGAAGAAAGGGCGAATTAGTCTGAACCAGTTTGTTGATATTACTTCAACACGTATTGCCAAGCTCTTCGGATTATTCCCAAAGAAAGGGACTATTGCCATTGGTGCTGATGCAGACCTCGTTATTTTTGACCCGAATGTTGAAAGAGTAATATCTGCAGAAACCCATCATATGGCCGTTGATTATAATGCCTTTGAAGGAATGAAGGTTACAGGTGAGCCTGTTTCTGTTTTAGTACGCGGGGAGTATGTTGTTCGCGACAAACAGTTTGTTGGTAAACCAGGATCTGGTCAATATTTAAAGAGAGCAAAATATAATTTGAATACTACGCTAAACCAAGGTGAAACCCTATCAATCTAACAACTATTACAGCTCAAGTCTCCATCAATAGTTGCACTACACTCCGGCAATTGCTCAGTTTCTGAGCAGTTGCTCCCTTTATTATTTTTTATTTTATTTGTCGGTTGTTTGAATTTTGGGATGGTACATTCTATAAAATTAAACCGAAACAAGGAGTGTTTACATGAAAAAAAGCCATTTAAAATCACCAGATTTATTACCAATTCATCAAAAAGACCGGACGATTACTAGATTAGGGTATTCGTTCATGTGGGTAGGAATGGTCGTTGTACTTGCAACGTTTGCAATAGGCGGCGCAGGAGTAATTAACCTATCATTGCCATGGGTTATTCTCGCAACTGTGATTGGAAGTCTCGCGATTGGTTTCTTCATTTCTTTAATTGCGGATATTGGAATCGAACATGGTATATCTTTTCCTGTTTATATGAGAGCACCGTTTGGGACGATTGGCACTCATATCCCATCGATCACCCGTGGTGTAACAGCATCAATGTGGTTTGGTATAAATACCTATTTTGGTGCAACAGCGATGAATGGTATTTTAAATATTTTATTTGGCTTTGATAATTGGTTTGTTTGTTTCCTTATTTTTGCCGTCGTTCAATTAGTCAATACGGCCCTTGGAATAAAATCTATTGAACGGTTTGCCGATTTAGCGGCCCCTATTATTCTTATTATTTCATTATGGATGTATGTGACATTATCGGATCAGGCAGCAAGTGCAGGAAGAGATGTTTGGAGCTGGGTGGAATCACCAGTTACAGGTGGTGCAGCTTTTTCAGCCTTTTTAGTTGTTATATTTAGTAACATGGGCTTTTGGGCTACATTAAGTGCGGATATTCCTTCTATTTCTCGTTTCATTAAAGCACCTATTAATGAAAAGAATTGGTTTAAGCGAAATAAAGGCTCATTAATTGGCAATCTTATAGCAATGCCATTAACTCAGACCTTTATGATTATCATTGGTGCCGTTTCTTATATTGCTGTATTAAATTATGACCCCGTTGTGGCACTACAAAAAGCAGCAGGCGGATTTATCCTAGCTATTTTATTATTAATGATTGTATTAGCTCAATGGTCTACAAATACTGCAGCAAACGTGGTTCCGGCAGCAACAATTTTCTCAAATGTAGGTGGTCCAAAGTTTCCATTTTGGGCAGGAGTAATCACAGCCGGCGTTGTTGGAACAATCGTTCAGCCGTGGACATTATTTGGGGTTATTATTCCTATTTTACTCTTTGTAGGTGGGATTCTTTCAGCGATTGTCGGTATCCTGTTTGCTGATTATTACCTGCTGCGTAAACGACGTGTAAATGTGCCAGAATTATACGAAGACAAAGGTCAGTATAAATACATGGGCGGAGTGAATCTAGCAGGTTTTATTGCTTGGGTAATTGGAGCTGTAGCATCTTATTTTGTACCGAATTATGGTTTCTTAGTAGGATTCCTAGTTGGTGCGGGAATCTATTATGTTCTAGCAAAATACTGGTGGTTCCAAAAGTATCGTCAAGCAGAAATTGAAGATCCAAGTGATGAAAAATATTTAGGTATATCTGTTGGCCGCGATTGGGTAATCGAGGAAAATGCCTACGAAGCTGTCATTGAAGAAATTCCTAATAATGTTGATTTATACTAAATTAGGCTTATTGGAGGGATGGATAGGATGTCAGAGCATCAACAATTTTTAGATGAAAGAGATAAAATTGACTTTCTCATCCAAAAAGGATGCAGGATAAGCGGTGTGAGAGAGCATTTAAATGGCGCTTCGGTTGACTTCGTACATCCAAGTGGAAACGTAACTGAAACACTTCATATTGGTACAGCAAATGCAAGAAAATATTTTTCAAGTTTATTAATCAAACAGAATCAAGAAATCTAAGAAATTACATTTGAAAGAAAAGGATTGGTGGAAGTGCCAATCCTTTCTTTGCTACTATTAACTTCTTAATATTTAAGGAGATAAATCTATGAAAGAACACTTTCAGTTAACGGTTGCAGATGTTTTTAAAAGAAAGCATTTTGAACATGCCAGAGTTATTGCAGGTGAGGGAGGAATCCATCGAATTGTTAAATGGGTTCATGTCGTTGAAGTAACGAGTATCCGTAATCTGTTAAATGGGAACGAGCTAATTTTATCCACAGGTGTTGCTTGGAAAGATCATGTCGATTTATTTGTCTCACTTGTCAAAGAGTTAATCGAAAACAAGGCTGCTGGATTATGTATTGAAATAGGAACATATATTACGGAGATACCGGGCGAAGTAACTTCATTAGCAGATGAACATCAATTCCCTATTATTGTATTTCAACAGGAAGTTCTGTTCGTTGAAATCACGCAGGATCTTCATTCGACCATTATTAATCAGCAATATCAAAAGATATCTGATTTAGAGAATTATTCTCAAAGCTTAAATAAACGATTATTAACGATTGAAACATATGAAGATATTCTTCAATTTATATTTTCAGCACTAGATCTGCAAATCATCTTTCGACTGAAGGACAATGAGCATGAATTTGTGCCTGAGATCAACCGCAATGAACAAATTGCAATTATTAACCAGTTAGAAAAATCAAAGACACAACCATGTGAATGGATTGCATCCTCGCCCATTTTTTTATTCGGTCAAGAATACGCTGAATTGTTTATCTATTCAGAGGCTATTCCCGTTAGTGAATATGATTTGTTGATTCTAGACCGAACAGCAACCGCATTAGCTCAGCATTTATTAAGAGATTTGTTTGTTGAGGAAAAAAAGCGAGTGGAAGAATATGAATGGCTTCATGGATGGTTAGAGGGCGAGCATGCACTTGAGGACATACACGAATATCTAATTGAAAATGGGATAAAAACAAAATCGAGTGATGCAGCAGTCTTAATTACCAAACTCATTTCCTTTAAAGATAAACTTAGTCAGGATGTTACCTATTTAAAATTATTATTTCGTTCTGTATTCGAACAGAATGGGTTTGCTGTTATCTTTGTGGAAAAACGAAATGAAATTACCTTTATCCTTCTAAATAATCGACCGAAGAAAAATCTTAAGGAACGAATTAAAAGGTCCATTGATTCCATTCAGGACTCAGAATTCGTTAGAAAACAGAGTTCTGCAAAGCTTATTATTGCTGCTGGTAAATTTATTCAAGCATTCGATGACATACATAAGAGCTATCAAACGGCAAAAGAGACTCTTCGGATTCAGCAAAAAATGACAAATAAACAAATTTATCATTTTTATGAAGATTTACATTTATATCGTCTGATTTCGCAAATGAGTAAACATACTGATTTACAGGAGATTGCCTCTGAATACCTTCAACCAGTGATTCAGTATGACCAAAAATATAATGGTAAGTTGCTAGAGACATTAAAGGCATACTTAGAATGTAATGGTTCGAAACAAGAAACCTCCAATAAGCTTTTTATAGTTAGACAGACACTCTATCATCGTTTACAAAAGCTTGAGAATTTGTTAGGAGAGGACTTTATGGAACATGAAAAACGGATAGCTATTGAATTCATGCTACTTGTTTATGATTACTTGGCCGCCTCTCAGCCAAAGAAAATAAATCAGGTGCTTTAAACCTAGGAACATGTTCATTTTGTCGAAGAAATACTTCTTTATGTTTTACGGAATGTCTAATGAATGCGGGAAGTAGTTTCGAGATAATAAGAGTATAAGTTATAAATTAACCGAATTTTACAATTATATTTGAAGAATGAGGAGGATAAAACATGAGCGTAACAAAAAACGAAACAATAGTACTTAAAAATTTTATTAACGGTGAATGGGTAAGTTCGAACAGTGTGCAAACCCTAGATGTCCCTAATCCAGCCACGAATGAAGTAATCACTAAGGTCCCAGTGTCTTCAAAAGAAGATGTAAATCTTGCTGTAAGCGCAGCTAAGGAAGCATTTAAAAAGTGGAAAAACGTACCTGTACCAAAGCGTGCTAGGATTCTATTTAAATATCACTATTTATTAACAGAAAATCATGAGGAATTGGCTAGATTGATTGTTCAAGAGAATGGAAAGGCTTACAAAGAGGCTTATGGAGAAGTTCAACGTGGTATCGAGTGTGTTGAATTTGCCTCAGGCGCTCCTACTTTAATGATGGGTGAAACCTTATCTGGTATTGCGGAGGATATCGATTCAGAAATGTTCCGTTACCCATTAGGTGTTGTTGGCGGAATTACTCCATTCAACTTCCCAATGATGGTGCCTCTATGGATGTTCCCACTAGCCGTTGCATGTGGAAACACCTTTGTATTAAAGCCATCTGAACGGACACCTATTTTAGCTAATCGATTAGCCGAGCTCTTTACTGAGGCAGGAGCACCAAATGGGGTTTTAAATGTAGTGCATGGTGCACACGATGTGGTTAACGGCTTACTAGAACATAAGGATATTGCAGCAATCTCCTTTGTAGGTTCACAACCGGTCGCAAAGTATGTATATGAGCGTGCTGCAGCAGAAGGAAAACGTGTTCAAGCACTCTCCGGAGCAAAGAACCACCACATAGTTATGCCAGATGCCGATATGGATAAGGCGGTACAACATATCATCAGTTCTACATTTGGCAGTGCAGGTCAACGCTGTATGGCATGTAGTGCCGTTGTCGTGGTGGGAGACAATGAGCCGTTTGTAGCAGCATTAAAGAAAAAGGCGGATGAATTAATTATCGGAAATGGTATGGACGATGAGGTATTATTAACTCCTATTATTCGTAAAGAACATCGTGATAAAGTACTCACTTACATTGAAAAGGGAATTTCTGAAGGTGCTGATTTAATCAGGGATGGCCGAAGAGAGATGGATGAACTTCCAGAAGGGAACTTCTTAGGACCTACCATCTTTGATCGTGTTACCCCTGATATGACAATTGCAAAGGACGAAATCTTTGCTCCTGTCTTAAGCTTACTACGAGCAAAGGACTTAGACGAGGGATTGGAATATATTCGAAAATCTAGGTATGGAAATGGTGCAACCATCTATACAAATAATGCAAAAGCGGTTCGACAGTTCCGTGAAGAAGCAGACGCAGGGATGCTTGGTATCAACGTTGGGGTCCCAGCAACAATGGCCTTTTTCCCATTCTCAGGCTGGAAGGATTCATTCTATGGTGACCTTCACGTCAACGGAAAAGACGGGCTAAACTTCTATACACGTAAAAAAATGATTACTTCAAGGTTTGACGCATAAACATGGTATCTATAATACTTTTGGTGTCAGGCACCATCTAAAGAATTGGGGGTATACGAGATGGTTCAAACAAGTCGACCGAATGAGACGTTATTGGAGCAGGATGATAAGTATGTTTGGCATTCGATGAAGCCATATAATCCGAAGGCAACGATTGTTGCGTCAAAAGCTGAAGGTTCATGGGTAACCGATGCAGATGGTAAACGCTATTTAGATGCGATGGCTGGACTGTGGTGTGTGAACGTCGGCTATGGCAGGACTGAGCTGGCTGAAGCCGCATATGAACAATTAAAAGAGATGGCATATTTTCCACTTTCACAAAGCCATGTACCAGCTATAAAATTAGCTGAAAAACTAAATGAATTACTTGGCGATGAATACGTCATCTTTTTTTCAAACAGCGGGTCGGAGGCAAACGAAACAGCCTTTAAAATTGTACGCCAATACCATCAGCAAAAGGGTGAAAATAATCGCTATAAAATCGTTTCCCGTTACCGTGCTTATCACGGAAACTCTATGGGGGCTTTAGCTGCAACAGGGCAGGCTCAAAGGAAATACAAATATGAACCACTTGCACCAGGGTTCATTCACGTCTCACCACCGGATTCCTACCGAGACGATACAAATGTGACAGATGCAAGGGAACTTTCCTCTGTAAAAGAAATTGATCGGACAATGACTTGGGAATTAAGTGAGACGATTGCTGCTATGATTATGGAACCAATTATTACCGGTGGAGGAGTTCTTGTTCCACCAGATGGGTATATGAAGGCAGCAAAAGAGGTTTGTGAAAAACACGGTGCCCTTCTAATTGTGGATGAGGTTATATGCGGCTTTGGCCGTACAGGTAAACCATTTGGTTTTATGAACTACGGTATAAAACCAGATATTATTACCATGGCCAAAGGGATTACAAGCGCCTATTTACCACTTTCAGCGACTGCCGTCCGAAGAGAGATTTATGAAGCCTTTAAAGGATCGGAGGAATATGATTACTTCCGTCATGTGAATACCTTCGGTGGAAATCCAGCAGCTTGCGCACTTGCTTTGAAAAATCTTGAAATTATGGAAAAGGAAGAACTGTTTGATCGTTCAAGGGACCTAGGTGAACAGTTATTAAATGATTTAACTAATCTTCTCCAGGATCATCCCTATGTAGGGAATGTTCGTGGAAAAGGTTTGTTAATTGGGATTGAACTAGTTAGAGATAAAAATACAAAGGATCCTTTGGACGCTGAAAGGGTCAATCAAGTTATTGCCTATTGTAAGCAGGAAGGGATATTAATCGGTAAGAATGGAGCAACGGTAGCTGGTTTTAACAATGTTTTAACCTTAGCGCCACCATTGAATATTGAGCACAAGGATCTACAATTTATCACTAAAACACTTACAGAGGCCCTGAGAAAAATTGAATAGAAGATATATGAGAACATTTGTCACCTTACATTTTGTAACTGACAAATGTTCTTTTTTTCATGAAAGAAAATGTTCACGAAATGGACATAACAGGAAATATCTAGGTCAATTCTATAATCAAGAGAAAAAAATGTCGAAATACTCCGAAAGAGTGATTGACAGAAATGGAGCATCGGTTATAATTAAATTGGCAAATGTTCATCCAAGATTTACATAATTTCATTTATCTTTATTTTTTTATCAAAGATGTAACCGTTTACTTGTTTGAAAAGAAAGGGAGTTTCAAATTTTCATATTATTTAAGATTAGGTGAATGTACTTATGGCGGATGAAAAAATTTCGCGCCTCGTTGAAGTGGCTAAATTGTATTACCAATTAGACTATAGTCAACAGGACATTGCGAAAAAGTTAGGTATTTCCCGCCCCACCGTCTCAAGGCTTTTGATGCAAGCCGTCCAGGAAGGCGTTGTTCATATTAAAATATGTGATCCGGCTGAGGATGTTCAGGAACTCGCAGCACAGGTTAAGGAGCTTTTTCAATTAAAACATTGTATTGTCGCTCCAATCCCTGAGTACGAAGATGAACTGATAAAAGATAAGCTAGGAGAAGTTTCCGCGGGTTACTTAAATGACATTGTCCAAAGCGGCGATACCATTGGAATTACTTGGGGAACAACCCTTTTTCAACTAGTGAAAAATTTGCAGCCTAAGAACGTGAAGGATGTCACTGTTGTCCAGCTTAATGGTGGGGTGAGTTACTCAGAGTCAAATACTTATGCTTCAGAAATTATCAATGGATTAGCCAATGCATTTCATACGACACCTCATTTTTTACCTGTTCCTGCTGTTGTTGACCACATTGTTGTCAAGCAAGCAATCATTGCGGACAGGCATGTCAACAAAATATTAGAACTAGGGAAACAGGCAAACATTGCTATTTTTACAGTGGGTGAGCCGGGGGAAAACTCTACTTTGATGCATGCAGGCTATTTTTTAGACAATGATGTAGAAATTCTCAGAGCGAATAATACGGTTGGGGATATATGCTCTAGATTTATTGATATTGAAGGGCGTATAAGCCATGAAGCTTTAAATGATCGAACAATCGGTATTGAGCTCTCCCATTTAGCGGAAAAAGAGTTTGGCATTCTTATTGCAGGAGGAAATTCAAAAATTGATGGGATCTTTGGTGCCTTAAAGGGCAAGCATGCCAATGTTCTCATAACCGACCAATATACTGCCAAGGCTTTACTCGAAATGGGAGGTGATTAGCATTAATGGATAAAGAAAAAATTAGAGTACTAGTTGAAGAGATTGTCAAAGCCACTCTAAAACAACCAAAGCAAATACCTATAGCAGCTTCGAACCGGCATATTCACTTATCGCCCGAACATGTGGACAGATTATTTGGAAAAGGTTATCAATTAAACAAGCTGAAGGATTTGTCACAACCCAATCAATTTGCAGCAAAGGAAACAGTCACATTGATTGGTCCTAAGGGTAAGATTCAAAATGTCCGAGTTCTTGGTCCTGCTCGGGGAAGTACACAAGTGGAAGTATCCTTATTTGATGGCTTTACATTAGGTGTAAAACCTCCTATTCGTAACTCCGGTGATATTAAAGGATCAGAGGCTATTACGATTCAAGGACCCCGAGGACAAGTCACGATTAATGAGGGTTTGATTTGTGCAGCTCGCCATATTCATATGCATATAAGTGATGGTGAAAGTTTTGGTGTTTCTGACGGAGATCGTGTTCAAGTAAGAGTCGAGGGTGAACGCGGAGTTATTTTTTCAAATGTACTTATTCGTGTTTCACCAAAATACAAACTTGAAATGCATATCGATATTGATGAAGCAAATGCAGCAAACATCAAAAATGGACAGCTTGGTGAAATTGTAGCCATTGAAAGTCGAGTGCAAGTGAGCGGGGGTTGATGCTGGTGGATATCCAATCACAGATTAAAATATTAGTCCAGCAAGTGGTGGAAGCTTACTTAAAAGATAAAATACTAGAGAATGAGAAAAAGCCGATTGCTATTCTATTAGGTTATCAATCTCCAAATCCTTCTCATGTTTTGGAAGCGATTACCCCGCTCCTTAATACTTACGAAGTAAAATTGATTGTATCAAAAGAGTGGGCTAACTCATATTCAACTATTAGCGAACGACCATTTGTTTTATTAGAAGAGATTAATCAGCAAGAATTGACTACGATTATTGAAGAATCATCCGTTCTTGTGGTTCCTGCTGCTTCCTATCAATTGTTATCCAAGCTGGCATTAACAATGGATGATGAGCTGGCAGTTTGGGTTGCTATTCAATATCAATTACTTGGAAAGCCTGTTGTTATCGCAAGCAATGGGGTAGAACCAAATGTTTATCAACAAATTCATGCTCCACATACTGTTCAGGAGCGCATACAGTCTTACATAAGACAGATTCAGACTGACCAGGTGAAATGGGTACCGTTAAATAAGCTTACTCAAACGGTGGAACATCAATTTACTGCTTACGAAGAAAAGCAGTCCCTTATTCTAGCGAAGCATGTGGAAAAGGCCTTTCACACAGGATTAAAGGAACTAGTTGTTCCGCTAAGGAGTAAGATTACTCCTTCAGCAAAGGATTTAGCGAAAGAATTAAAGATTGTGATTACGAAATCAGACGCTTGAAAGGAGGGACGCAATGATTATTTGTAAGGTAGTTGGTTCCATTGTATCCACCACTAAAGCAGAGAAGTTGACTGGGAAGAAACTTCTTATTGTACAGCCATTAGATATGAAGAGTATCGAGGAAGACGGAAAACCATTCGTTGCTATTGATACTGTAGGATCTGGCGTCGGAGAGGTTGTATTACTAGTCAGCGGAAGCTCAGCAAGACAAACCGAAATTACAAACGGTGTCCCCGTTGATGCGGCAATTGTAGGGATTGTCGATCAAATTGAAATACAAGGGTCATTAACCTTTAAAAAAGGAGGTAATTAATTTTGCAAATAAATGAAACCGATATCAAAAAAATGGTTGAACAAGTGCTTCAGCAATTAGGTCAAAACCAAACGGCTGATACACCTGCTTCCCCACAAAATGATATTAGCTTAGGCGATGGTGTGTTTGCAACTGTTGACGAAGCTGCAGCTGCAGCAAGAGTTGCATGGGAAAAGCTTCGTAAACTGCCATTGTCAACAAGAAGACAAATGATTGAAAACATGAGAGAAACAAGCCGCAAGCATGTTAATGAATTAGCACAGCTTGCAGTAGAAGAAACAAAACTTGGTAGAGTCGGAGATAAAGTTGCCAAAATTCTTTTAGCAACAAATAAGACACCTGGCGTGGAAGACCTAGTTAGCACCACTTATTCTGGTGATGATGGTTTAACACTTGTTGAATATGCACCAATTGGAGTATTTGGTTCCATTACACCTTCTACGAACCCGGCAGCAACCGTTATTAACAATTCGATCTCATTGATTGCCGCAGGTAATACGGTTGTTTACAATCCACATCCAAGTGCAAAACAAGTTTCAATTAGAACACTTAAACTTTTAAACCAAGCGATTGTAGCAGCGGGCGGTCCTGAAAATACTCTAACATCGGTGGCAGCACCTAATTTAGAGACGTCAGCACAAGTCATGAACCATCCAAAGGTTAACGCACTTGTGGTTACCGGCGGAGGACCTGTTGTAAAAGCAGCGATGTCTGTAGGTAAAAAAGTAATTGCAGCAGGGCCAGGTAATCCTCCTGTTGTTGTAGATGAAACAGCGATTATTTCAAAAGCAGCAGCAGATATTGTTAAGGGTGCAAGCTTTGATAACAATGTACTATGTACAGCTGAAAAAGAAGTATTTGTTGTTGACAAGGTGGCTAATGCCCTTAAGGCAGAAATGGTAAAGAATGGGGCTATTGAACTTAAAGGCTTCCAATTCGAAAAACTACTTGAAACAGTCCTTGTGAAGAAAAACGATAAGTTTTATCCAAACAGAGACTACATTGGAAAAGATGCCTCTGTTATTTTACAAGCTGCAGGCATTCAAGCAGGTCCAAACGTGAAGCTCATTATTGCTGAAACGTCAAAGGATCACCCATTAGTGATGACAGAAATGTTAATGCCAGTTTTACCGATTGTCAGAGTTCCTGATGTCGATAAAGCCATTGAGTTAGCCGTTATTGCTGAAAAGGGTAACCGTCATACAGCGATTATGCACTCACAAAATGTAACCAACTTAACAAAAATGGCACAAGAAATTCAAGCGACCATTTTTGTTAAAAATGGTCCATCTGTTGCAGGACTTGGCTTTGAAAGTGAAGGATTCACCACACTAACCATTGCAGGCCCAACAGGTGAAGGATTAACTAGTGCTAAAACATTTACGCGCCAGCGCCGCTGTGTTTTAGTTGATGGATTTAGAATCATATAGTGGGGTGTTTGTAATTGGCTAAGGCAAAAGAAGAAAAAACCGTCACTTCACAAGAAGAAAAAGCAAAAAAACAAGAAAAACCAAAATTAGAGGTTATAACTAAAGGAGGAAATAAAATGAGTCAAGAAGCATTAGGAATGATCGAAACAAAAGGTTTAGTAGGTGCAATTGAGGCAGCAGATGCTATGGTTAAAGCTGCAAACGTAACGTTAGTTGGAAGAGAATTAGTTGGTGCTGGTCTTGTTACTGTAATGGTTCGCGGTGATGTAGGTGCCGTTAAGGCTGCAACAGAAGCTGGTGCAGAAGCAGCTCAGCGTGTGGGCTCATTACTATCTGTACATGTCATTCCACGTCCAAACGGAGATGTAGAAGGTATCCTACCAAAGACTGAATAAGGGGCAACATGATGGAACAATCCATTGAAAGCTATATCAAAAATTTGGTAAGAGATGTCATTGGTCAGTCTCTAGGTGAACTTCAGCTTCAAAACGATCGGCAAACCTATGTCATTGCCAATTGGAAAATGAATAAAAATCTAGCTGAGACTGCTGAATTCTTCCAAAAAATAAAAAGTAGTAATGATGTTTCAGTAGTTGTTTGTCCTCCGACACAGCTCCTGTATCCAGCCCATCTTTTTATCAACCAATCAAAGAAGCCCATTGGGTTGGGTGGGCAAAACGTACATTGGGCAGATAAAGGTGCCTATACAGGGGAAACATCCATCAGTATGTTAAAGGATGTGGGCTGTGATTATTGTATCATCGGACACTCCGAAAGAAGACAATATGCAGGTGAAGATGATCAACTAATTAATCTAAAGGTTAAGCAGGCGATTCAGGCTGGCATTACCCCCATTATCTGTATTGGAGAAACACTAGAAGAAAAAAATTCAATGCAAACAGAACAAGTTTTATCAACCCAGCTATTCGGTGCATTGAAAGAAATTGCTTCCAGCAATTTTATTCTAGCGTATGAACCGGTATGGGCAATTGGAACAGGTCAATCTGCTACAGCTGAACTTGCCCAGCAAACCCATTCTTACATTCGATCAATTTTAACAAATATGATTGGACAAAAAGCAGAAAACATCTCGATTCTTTACGGTGGATCTGCAAATGAAAGCAATGCAGCCGAGTACAGTGCAATGCCTGATATCGATGGTGTTCTTGTAGGAGGAGCTAGCTTACATGCACATTCATTTGATGCAATTATCAATGTATTTGCCAAAGGAGAACAAAATCAATGAAAAAAGTGGCAATCGGTTGCGACCATGGTGGATACGAACTTAAAGAAAAATTAAAAGCCTATTTAACAGAATTAGGCTATGAATATTTAGATTATGGATGTAAGGCCAATGAATCAGTAGATTATCCGGACATCGCTTTCCTTGTAGGTGAAACAGTCGCTACAAATGAAGAGTATGTAGGGATTATGATAGATGGAGTCGGCGTTGGCAGCGGAATGGTATTAAATAAAATACCAGGTGTACGCGGTGCCGTTTGCTGGGATTTATCATCGGTAATAAACAGCCGTGAACATAATAATGCAAATGTGCTATCCATCGGCGGTCAATTTATTGGTGAAGGTCTTGCCAAGCAATTAGTAAAAACATGGTTGGATACAGATTTTGCTGGCGGACGTCATGACCGTCGAGTAACGAAAATCATGGAAATAGAAAGCCGTTTCTTAGGGCGTTAAATTTTTCTAAAGATGCCTTAAAGGAATTCTAGAAAGCAGGTTTTAAAATGTTTGTAGCCAAAGTGATTGGAAATATGGTCTGTACACATAAAAATGAAAATTTAAAAGGGTTAAAGCTTCTGATTGTTCAACCAGTAGATGATCAATTGAATGATAAAGGCAAACCACTTGTGGCTATAGATACGATTGGACAATCAGGAGAAGGAGACCTCGTTTACTTAGCAAAAAGCAGAGAATCTTCCTTACCACTAAACAAAGATTTGGTCCCGTCAGACGCGGGGATATTAGGAATTATCGACTACTATAATGTAACTAAATGAATGGAGGAAATATAAATGAGTAACGCATTAGGAATGATCGAAACAAAAGGTTTAGTAGGAGCTATTGAAGCAGCAGACGCAATGACAAAAGCAGCAAACGTGACATTACTTGGAAAAGTAAATGTGGGCGGAGGCTTAGTATGTGTAATGGTTCGTGGTGATGTTGGTGCAGTAAAAGCAGCAACTGAAGCAGGTGCGGATGCAGCTGGGCGTGTTGGAGAATTCTTATCAGTTCATGTAATCCCAAGACCACACTCAGATATCGAGAAAATTCTTCCTGTAGCAAAATAATGAAACTAGCAAAAGTAGTAGGGAATGTCGTTTCAACGATTAAAACACCCAGTCATCAAAATAAAAAGCTCATGGTTGTCATCCCAGTTGACGCATCAGGTAAAGAATGCGGTGATGCAATGATTGCGTTTGACCGCTTTCATGCAGGGGTTGGCGATTATGTGCTGATACTAGAAGAGGGTGGATCGGCAAGAGATATTTTAGAAGACCCAAAAGGTTCTTTTGATGCGGTCATTGCCGGTATCGTTGATCGATTACATTAATGTGAGGTGAGCACGATGCAAATTGAAGCATTGGTTGAACAAATAACAAATCAAATTATGCAGCAATTAACGAATAAAGAAGAGTTAAAAGAAGTAAAACCTGTTTCTTCTGGAAACGTAACATATAAAGAAGGTTCTTCATCTAACATCATTACAGGTCCTTCTGTAGCTAGAATGATTGACCACACACTATTAAAGCCTGAAGCATCTAAAGAGCAAGTTGTGAAGCTTTGTGAAGAAGCGAAAGAACATAAATTTGCCACAGTATGTGTAAATCCTTACTGGGTTTCAACAGCTGCAAAAGAACTTAAAGGCTCTAGTGTGGGTATTACAACAGTAGTTGGCTTTCCATTAGGTGCCACAAGCACATTTGTCAAAATTGCTGAAACACGCGATGCAATCGCCAATGGTGCAACTGAGATTGATATGGTAATCAACATTGGTGCGCTTAAATCAGGTGATTTCGAAACAGTGAAAAAGGACATCGAAGGTGTTGTGTTAGCTGCGAAAGGTCATGCTCCTGTAAAAGTAATCATCGAAACAGGACTTCTTGAAATTGAAGAAAAGAAAAAGGCTTGTATTTTAGCAAAAATGGCTGGCGCAGATTTCGTGAAAACCTCAACTGGTTTTGGCCCTGGTTGTGCTACAGCGGAAGACATCAAGTTAATGCGTGAAGCTGTAGGACCAGACTTGGGAGTAAAAGCATCTGCTTGTGTTAGAGATTTAGATACAGCTAGAAAATTAATTCAAGCTGGTGCAACGAGAATTGGTGCTAGCTCAAGTATTGCCATCATTACTGGCGGTCAGGGAACTGGATACTAATTAATTAACGAGTAAATGAAAGTTGTCATGTTCAAAGAATAGTCGAGAGGCGGATCTTCTTTACATTTGGGTCTGTCTCTCGACTTTCTATTCCTCTTAATCTAAAAAGTATTGAAAATTTTTAGATAGTTTACTATAATTATATTTACAAAATGTAATCGCTTACATACACGAGGAGTGTTTATCATGAACAATATTGGACATCAACTAAAGAAAATAAGAGTAAATCGAGAAATTGAAATTGAAAGACTTGCCTCTTTATCTGGTTTAGATGCCGACCTCATTACTGCAATAGAGGATGGCGAGCTTGATGTACAAATATCAACCTTAGCTAAAATTTCAGAAGCATTAAACTGCTCTTTCTCCATTGGAGATGTGTCAATCTAATTCACTTAAAATCGCCTTTAAGGCGATTTTTTTATGTAAAAAGCAAATTGACTCATAGGGAAGGGATCTCTATGAGTCAATTTGTTTATCGACTATCTAAATCTTTTCTTTCTTGGTCTAAAGCGATAATTATCATCACTTTCAAACACATTGATATTACCATCTAGATTTTCATTATATCTATATCCCATATCAGAATCTAAATCTCTATCTTCTTCTTCAACAAAATTTGCATCATCGCTTCCATTTTCAATTTCAACTTCAACATTCTTATTGTCAACTTCTTCTTGTTTTTGGTCTTCAACTATAATATTATCAATTTTATCATCTACAGGTACGTCCGCTTTGCTTACCTCTTTTTTAGTCAAAAGCTCTTCATCAATGTTAGAAAAATGGTCACCTACTTCCTCAATAACCTCTTCGTTTTCAACAGAGTTTCCAAGTTTTTCTTTTTGAATTTTGTCAAGGGCGTCCTTTCTCCTGACGGCTATCCCAATTATCTCATCAATCAGAGCCGTGAATTGCTCAAAGTCGACATTATTTTCACCACTATTTTGTATTACACTAAGAAAATCATCATAAAAAATTAGAAACTCTTTTTCGTACTTTTCGCGATCCATTTCTCTAAAGCTGGTTCCATTAGTCCGAATAAAACCAAGGATTAACTTTGAAATGACTGAAGATGTTGCTTTTAGTTTTACATGATCAACTTCAGCATCACTGTTTAGATAGTAATTAATATCTCGAAGTGTTTGATAATAGCTCTTAAAATTCCAAGTAATTTCTAAGTAATTTAATTTACTCATATGGACATTCCTCCTTATTTTACAACCGCCAAAATTCTCCTTTTGTTTTAGGGCTATAAATAGACTATTCTTATTAAGAGGTAAATGTTAAAGGAAGAGAAAAATGACAAATACAATATCATACATAAGAGAATGGCAGCAGGCACTGCAAAATGAAATCATTTATTTAAAAAAATACGGTAGTAATAAATTTCTTGTCACCAATGGGAGACTGCTGTCAACAGAAGGTTCCTATACGTATTACTTTGATACATCAGGACCTTCACAAATTCCTGTAGGTTCTAACATTAGGATCGAATGGGGAAGCATGAAACAAAATGGACGTGTGCTTTCTTCTGAGGGAAGAGGGGTAATGGTTGACTTAGAAAAGTCATTTGGCGATTTAATCCCGGAAGCCTATCTGTTTCATGATCCGTGGGAACTGCTTGAACATCTTATCGAACGGCTAGATGATATCAAAAAGAACAAACAAAAGCGTCTTCGTGTCAAAAAATTGATGGATCCATCCATGCCAGCGAAACATCCGATTGAAAAGATAAAAAGCAATGTACACGAGTTAGTTCTACGGTCAAAATATAATCCCATAACTTTTGTTTGGGGTCCCCCGGGAACAGGAAAAACCTATACCTTAGCACGTGTGGCGGCTAATAAATACTTTCAGGATAAACGGGTTCTGGTATTATCTCATAGTAACCAAGCAGTAGACGTGTTAATTAGTGAAGTTACCTCTTTTTTAAAAAAGAAAAACCGCTTTCGTGAAGGAGAGGTACTACGCTATGGGGGAAATACAGGTGGACTACATTCCAATCATGAAGCCATCACTACGAGTCAACTTCTTCAGCTCCATAGTCCTATGCTAGCTGAAGAGAAGGATATGCTGACGGAAGAAAGAAGGAAGCTAAAGCAGGATTTGGCCCGCTCCTTTAGTAAGCGAGATACAAATTACCTTTTAGAGTTAGAGACAAAAATGGCACGAGTGCTTGATAAAATCCGACAAAAAGAAATCGAATTCATAAAGGATGCATATGTAGTTGGGGCAACCCTTGCAAAAGCAGCATCCGATTCCGCCATTTTTGAAAAAGAGTTTGACGTTATCATCCTTGATGAAGCCAGTATGGCCTATGTACCACAGGCTGCCTTTGCTGCTTCACTCGGGAAACGTGTGATAATTTGCGGTGACTTTAAGCAATTGCCGCCGATTGCTTCTTCACGGGATCACTTAGTAAGTACATGGCTAAAGGAGGACATCTTTCATCGATCAGGTGTTGTTGAATGGGTAAATGAGGGCAGACTCCACCCCCATCTTTTTTTATTAAAAGAGCAAAGGAGAATGCATCCTGATATATCAGCCTTCACTAACAAGTATATATATCATTCACTAGTTGGTGACCATGAGAGTGTCCACTCTAGCAGGAATAGTATGGTTGAAAAAGCACCTTTTCAGGGCCGTGCCTCTGTTCTTATTGATACCAGCTATACAGGTAGGCATTGTATACAAGAGCGAACATCTCATTCTCGAATGAATCCATGGCAAGTATTATTGTCGTTCCAATTAATTCATGAATCCTACCTGGCTGGATTTCAGTCGATTGGTTATGTAACTCCATACCGTGCTCAAGCTCAGCTGATGAATCTGCTATTAGAAGATATTTATGAAAAGGAACGAGTTTCAGCCGATCTTATTGCAGCAACCGTCCATCGCTTTCAAGGCAGTGAACGTGATGTGATGATTTTTGACACCGTCGATAGCGACCCTCAAACCCGTGCAGGCATGCTTCTTACTGGCAAAGATAGTGAACGATTAATCAATGTAGCAATCACAAGAACGAAGGGTAAGTTTATTCATGTTAGCAATCGTTCATTTATTCGTAATCATGTGTATACTGGAAAAACACTGAGAAAGTTGGTGGAACACCAAGAGCTTCGCCAACAATTGGTTGGCACAGTGGATATCGGTAAGTGGCTTCGGAATCAGCACCCACGATTGCAATGGATGCACGGACGTAAGCTTGATAGGGTATTTAAAGATATCGAAATGGCTAGGAGGTCAATTGTGATTTCTTTACCATCCCAAACGGTTCTAACGGAAGAATGGAGGGAGAGGTTAAGAAATCGAGCACAACAGGTGAACTTAACGATAATTTCGGATGATGAATGGCCGGAGCTTTTGGTAAATGAAAGAGTAGACGAGGGTTTGTCGTTTCCATTTATCGTCATCGATCAACGGTTTCTTTGGTTGGGGTTGCCTTTAGAAGGGCTGAAAGGTGTTAAACCGCCATACATTGCGGTAAGACTTGATTCCGAGAAAGTATCCGAATATCTTTTAGGGCAGTTTATGAAAAAAGAGTAGAAATTGCGGCGTTTTTAGCTTCAGTTTCTACTCTTATATACAAATTTTCTATATTTGAGGTAATCCAGCCAGAAAAATTATTTCTTCTGATTAAAATGTTAAATTTATTATCGAATTTTGAGAGTTTATTCGCGAATTATTGCTTTTTATTCGCGAATTCTTATTAGGTATTCGCGAATATGATAAGTTTATTCGCGAATCCAATTTTACTGTGTAACTCGTTCAGATAATTCACTATGAATCGTTGATTTCAATCGAACATGTTGTTCAGAATTTCTTACCTTAAACGTCAGCAACAACCCAACAACTAAACACAGAGACGAAAATAAAAAAGCGCTCTTGAATCCGCCAAAATCCTCGATCAACCAGCCCGCTATTGCTGGTCCAATAAATTGACCCACTGCAAAGTAAAAGGTAACATAACTAAAAGCTAATGGCATGTCAGTAGGCCGAACATGGTCCATACTTGAAGCCTGCGTTAACGTAAATAAACCGGTAGACGTGCAGCTTAATATAATGATATGGATGGTAAAGCCTAGGAGCGTGGTAAAGAAAATAGGCAGTGCCATAGAAAATAAAGTCAGGCCCATTGTTAAAATGAGCGACGTTCTCCGTCCGATTCTATCAGAAATAAATCCCCATATCGGTCCGCTAAAAATAGACAAAATCCCATTCAATGCCATTAATTGCCCGGCAAACTTTATGTTAATGCCTGATTCAATCATAAAGCTCATGATAAAAATCATCTGGACAATGTAAGTTACACCAACAATTCCATAGATTAATCCAACATTAATCACTTTCGGATTTTTATAGATTTCTTTTGGAGATTCTTTCCGGCTGTCCTGTTCAGAAGCCAATTCAACTGGTGGGTTTTTTATAAATAATAAAGTTAGCAATACAACAATCAACCCAATAACTGCGAATACTCCCCAGGCAATTCTCCAACCTATCTCGGAATTCAAACTGCCAAGGTAGGGAACGATGATTCCTGCAAAGAGGATTCCAATACCTGCCCCGCTCGTTGTTAAACCAATGACAAATCCCTTTTTTTGCGGAAACCAGGCAACCAGCAAGGAGATAAAAGGGGTATAGGTAAAGGAGGTCCCAATCCCTAATAAAAGCATAAAAAGAAAGGTGACTAGGAATGAAGAAGTAAAAGTGAGTCCAGCTAAGCCTAGCGTAACAAGTGAAATTCCAAGTAAAATAGTCTGTTTACCACCCCATCTTGATGCAATAATCCCTGCAAAGATAATGGTGCTTAAATATCCTAAGGAAGTGGTGGTACCCAGGTAACCTGCTTCCTTATACGTTAGATGAAGACCCTCTCGCATAAACGGAAGAATCACTCCATAAGATAACCTTGCAAAAGCCAGAACGACAACAGTTGTTAACATACCAATAGTGGCATAACCCCACAAACGTTTATAGCTGCTTTTTTCCATTAAATAACCTCCTATTTCCCAATACCCTATTCAACCTATTTTACTTATAATTTTATTCGGGTACCTAAATTTCTATGTGAACAATTACATGTTAAGCCTCCTAAGAACTTATTAATCTATAAAATCCGTCTTGACAATTTACTATTTTCTATGGATAATCAAATAAATTGAAAAATAGAAAAATGGTATGGGATTAGTAAATCATTGGAACGTGTTAGAGAATGAAACCCACTGGCTGAAAGGTTTCTCACGGAAAAATAATTGAACCTGCCCTCACATGCTGCTTATGCAAACATAAGCCGTCCTCCCTCGTTACAGGTTCAAGTGGATGTAGGCACAAGTTTCCTGCATCAATAAAGGTGGTACCGCGGAAACGATTCTTCCGTCCTTTTTTTAAGGACAGGAGAGTCGTTTTTTTATTTTATTAAGGAAAGGTCCGAAGACAGATGAAAAAACAGCTGGTGGTAGTGAAGATTGGAAGCAGCTCACTTACAAGTGCCTCGGGGCATATTTCAGAAGAAAAAATAAATGATCATGTGAAAGCACTGTCCTATTTAAAGGAACAGGGGCATGAGGTTATTCTCATTTCTTCCGGAGCTGTTGCTGCAGGCTTTGGATCGCTTGGATATCCAACACGACCTAAAAGTACAGCTGGTAAACAGGCAGCTGCAGCTGTCGGGCAAGGTCTACTAATGCAGCAGTACATTCAACTGTTTAAAGAGTTTGGTATCATTCCAGCTCAAATTTTATTAACACGAGAAGATTTTTACAGTCAGGTCCGGTTTCAAAACTTATTTTCAACGATGACCGAGCTTCTTCAACGAGGAGTTCTACCAATTATTAATGAGAATGATTCCGTGTCAATTGAGGAATTGACCTTCGGAGACAATGATTTATTGTCAGCACTGGTTAGTGGTTTTCTACATGCCAATGCGTTAATTATTCTAACGGATATCAATGGCCTCTACGATGGAAATCCAAAAGTGAATAAAGAGGCAAAAAAATATCATTTTATCCCAGAAATATCCGATCAACTCATCTCAGTTGCTGGAGAAAGTGGTTCTTCTGTCGGTACAGGAGGGATGAAGTCAAAGCTGCTTGCTGCAAAAAAAGCATTATCCCTTGGCGTCAGTGTTTTTGTCGGCACCGGCACTGGAAAGGAAAAACTGGTTGATATCTTAACTGGGAAAGGCGACGGGACATATATTGGAGGACCCTTCCAAACACAAATGCAAATGAAAAAGCAATGGATTGCTTATCATTCGCAAGTCGGCGGTGTAATTGAGATTGATGAAGGCGCAGAAAAAGCTATTGTGTTTCATGGAAAGAGCTTGCTGCCTGTAGGAGTTACCAATGTCATCGGCGAGTTTAATGCCTTAGACGTTGTCATGGTTAGAAACCAAAAAGGGAATGTCATAGGCAAGGGGCAAATTTATTATTCTTCTAAAAATTTATTAAAAGTGAAAGGCTTACCTGGTGAACAATCGAAAGGGTATTCGATTAATAAAAAAGTAGAAGTAATACATCGTGATAATTGGGTCATTATGCCAAAGGAGTGAGTGGGAGAATGAATGAATTACTAGAGAAAGCCCGTCTTTTAAAAAATGCTTCAAAAACATTAGGAATGCTTTCATCCAACGAAAAAAACGAAGCGTTAGAAAAAATGGCTGATCATATCCAATCTAACAAAGAATGGATAGTCAGTGAAAATGCGAAGGACATAGAGACCGGAAAAAAAAATGGATTATCAGACTCTTTAATTGATCGACTCTCATTAACAAACGAGAGAATCGAACAGATTGTGGATGGAGTTCGTCAATTAATACATTTAGAGGACCCAATCGGTGAAACAATTGATGCTTGGGAACGACCAAATGGACTTCGAATTGAAACGATTAGGGTTCCGCTCGGGGTTATTGGGATGGTATACGAGGCACGGCCGAATGTAACGGTTGATGCAGGAAGTCTTTGTTTAAAAGCTGGAAATGCGGTTCTCCTAAGAGGTAGTTCTACCGCAATTCATTCCAATAAAGCCCTCGTCCATACTATGCAAGAGGCACTCGAAGGAACGTCGATTCCAAAGGATGCGGTTCAACTATTGGAGGACACAAGCCGTGAGACAGCCTCTGAAATGTTTAAGTTGAACCAATACCTAGATGTCCTCATTCCTCGAGGCGGAGCAGGACTTATTCAATCCGTTATCCAAAATGCTACTGTTCCAGTTTTAGAAACGGGCGTTGGAAATTGCCATGTGTATATTGACGAATCAGCTGAAGAAAAAATGGCAATTGAAATTGCTATCAATGCCAAATTACATCGGCCTTCCGTATGTAATGCTGCTGAAACGTTGTTAATTCATGAAAAATGGCCTTATAAGTCGGAACTCTTAAGAGCCCTTTATGACCGGGAAGTAGAACTTCGGGGGGATGAAGGATTAGCAGTTGCTTATCCGTTTGTACAGCAAGCCCTAGAAGAGGACTGGCACACAGAATACTTAGCACCTATATTAGCAGTTAAAGTGGTTAGCGATGTAAAGGAAGCGATTGAACATATTGACCGTTATGGTACGAAGCATTCGGAAGCGATTATTAGTGATAATGAGGCAAATGTTCATTTGTTTTATCAATCGGTGGATGCGGCGGTTTTATACCATAATGCTTCTACCCGCTTTACAGATGGGGAGCAGTTTGGCTATGGGGCAGAAATCGGAATTAGTACGCAAAAGCTTCATGCTAGGGGACCAATGGGCATAAAGGCAATTACAACGACAAAAACAATTGTCCGTGGTACAGGTCAAATTAGGTTATAAATCTAAAATACCCTAAAAATATCAAACAAGTAAGGGCGATGTAGTCCTTACTTGTTTTTGTTATGAATTCATTTCTGCTATACTTAAAATACAAACATACATTCTTATGTTATTATTAGTTGGTGATCATGTGACAAATACGATTCAACTATCTGTTCGGAAGCTTGTAGAACATGTTTATCTGGCTGGTAGCATAGATAACCGTTTCCGCTCTCAGTCATCTCTTTTAGATGGAACAAGAATTCATCAAACGATCCAGAAAACTTATAAAGATGGTGATCAGAAAGAAGTGTATCTTCGATCAGAAATTCCCTTTGAAGAGTTTACCTTTCTAATTGACGGCCGTTGTGATGGACTTTTGTTTCAGGATCATGTCGTGACGATAGATGAAATTAAATCTTTTTCAAGACCACTTGAGGAACTGAACTTGGAAGGGGTCCTTGTCCACTGGGCACAGGCAAAAATGTATGCCTATATGTATATGCTGGATCATGAATTACAGGAAATCACCGTTCAGCTTACCTATGTACATGTGGATACCTTAGAAAAAAAGCAGTTAAAAACTATTTGTCATTTTTCAGAGCTCGAGGCATTTGTCTTTCATGTGATTGAAAAATATGCACCCTATGCAAGATTGATGCATGTCCATCGATTAAAGCGAAATGCGAGTATAAAAGATCTCCCTTTCCCTTTTGAAACGTATCGTGCAGGCCAAAGGAAATTAGCGGGAGCTGTGTATAAATCCATTTTAGATGAAAAGAATCTTTTTGTTAAGGCACCAACCGGAATTGGCAAAACGATATCTACCCTCTTTCCAGCAGTTAAGGCGATAGGGGAAGGGCATCTAACCCGTATTTTTTATCTTACAGCAAAAACAATTACACGATCAACGGCAGAGGAAGCTTTTGCAAGGATGACATCACACGGATTATGTATGAAAACTGTCACGATTACCGCAAAGGACAAAGTTTGTTTTAAGGAAGAGACCAAGTGCCAAAAGGATTATTGTGAATTCGCTGACGGGTACTATGACCGCATCAACGGAGCTATTCTTGATATTTTATCCAAGGAAGACAGACTGACCCGTGAAGTGATCGGTGACTATGCACGTAAGCATTCGATCTGTCCATTTGAATTTTCGCTTGACCTTTCCTATGCCGCTGATGGTGTTATTTGTGATTACAATTACATTTTTGATCCACGAGTATCCTTAAAACGCTTAGTTGAAGAGCAAAAGAAAACAACTGTTTTACTGGTAGATGAAGCACATAACCTCGTTGACCGGGGGAGGGATATGTTCTCAGCATCACTAAATAAAGAAATGTTTCTACAATTGAAAAAAGATTATAAAGGGATCGATAAAGAAATTTACGAGTCTGCCAACAAGATCAATACCATCTTTATTTCTATGAAAAAGGATATGGACAGAGAGAATGAAATGGTGTTAGAGGTTTTAAATGAAACCTTCGTAAGTCATCTTATTGATTTTGTGAAAAAGGCAGAAGAAATGCTTATAAAAAATGCCTTACCGAATTTATTGGAAGCCTATTTTAAGGTGAATCAATTCATAAAAATTGCTGATTTTGTTGATGAACATTATGTTATTTATGCAGAAAAAAATAAGAATGATTTGCTGGTCAAGCTCTTTTGTATGGACCCTTCTAAACTACTTGCACAAATGGGGAAAGGATATCGAACAAAAGTATTTTTCTCAGCCACCCTTTCACCGTTACCTTATTATCAAGAAATTCTTGGAGGAAACGAGGGAGATTATGTACTCTCCATTCCTTCTCCTTTTTCAAAGGAACAGGTGGATATTTTTATTAAACCATTGTCCACCAGATATCGTGACCGCGAACAGACAAAAGAGAAAATCATACGTGTGTTACTGGCATTGGTAAAACAACGACCGGGTAACTATCTTTTCTTCTTTCCTTCCTATGATTACTTACTAACTGTCTATGAAGGGTTTAAGGCAGAGGACCAAGAAACACAAACGATTATTCAGGCTTCAGGAATGTCTGAAGCAGAGCGGGAACACTTTCTAGAAACCTTTAAGCCTAAATCAGAAAAGGGAGTTCTAGGATTTGCTGTCCTCGGCGGTATTTTTTCAGAGGGAATAGATTTAATCGGTGATCGATTAAACGGCGTGGTCATCGTAGGAGTCGGATTACCTAAAATAGGTTTTGAGAAAAATCTTATTAAGGATCACTTTAATAAAAAGAACAAGAGTGGCTATGATTATGCCTACATCTATCCAGGAATGAATAAAGTGTTACAAGCTGGAGGCAGATTAATTCGCTCTGAAAACGACCATGGAACCATCGTCCTGATAGATGATCGATTTTTACACAACCACTACCAGAGCCTTCTGCCCGAGGAGTGGAATGAGTTTACTATTTTATAATAAGCGATAGTTGATAAGCTGCCTAAAAATAGGCAGCTTATTTTTTAAAAAAAGGTGACAAATAGGGGAATCATCACATATAATTAAACAAAAGTTGCACGAGGTAAAAACTTTGAAAGTGGGGAAAGAGAGATGGATAAACCTAAAACAATGAAATTGGTTCAAGGGGAAAAGGGAAATTTAATAAAAATAACATCCTTAAATTTAGATGGTGTGATGAGACGAAGACTGCTAGATTTAGGCTTTGTGAATGGAGCGTTAGTAGAAGTTGTTCGTAAGAGTCCATTAGGAGACCCTATTGCTTTTCGTGTGAGTCAAACAACGATTGCCTTACGAAAAGAGGAAAGTTCCAAAATTGAGGGGGAGCTGATTTCTGATGCGGGATGAATATCGCATTGCATTAGCAGGAAATCCGAATACGGGTAAAAGTACCTTATTTAATGCTCTTACAGGGCTTCGTCAGCATACAGGGAATTGGGCAGGAAAAACTGTTTCACATGCACAAGGAAGTGTTCAGTATAAAGACAAAACCTTTCATCTGATTGACCTTCCTGGGACATATTCACTTTTTTCCAACTCAACAGATGAAGAAGTAGCACGCAATTATATTGTTTTTGAGAAACCAGATATTACGCTTGTAATTCTAGATGCCACCTCATTAGAAAGAAACTTCAATTTGGCATTACAAGTGCTAGAGATGACAAAAAACGTAGTGATTTGTATAAATTTAATCGATGTTGCAGAACAGCGTGGGATTCATATAAATGAAAGGTTGCTGACAAATCGATTAGGTGTACCAGTAATTAAAATTTCTGCAAGGAATAAAAAGGGGTTTCCTATGCTCCTAGATACGATAGATCGTATTGTGACAGGAGCAATAGAATGTAATCCGGTACAAATCACGTATCCTGATGAAATAGAAGAAAAGATCAAACAAATTGAGCCAAAAGTTCGGGGAATCGTCGGAAATCATCTTTCTGCCCGCTGGGTTTCTTTAAGATTACTAGATGGTGATGAGGCTTTACTTAATGAACTAAGTAAGCGGTTAGTGGTAGCTGAGGAGGTATAGGAAATGAGTCTTCAAGAGCTTTATGCAGAAGCACGAAGTTTGTCAACATCAGAGGTTAGAGATGAGATTGTCCAACATCTATACGACCGGAGTCATAAATTATGTCATGAAGGCATTTCTTACACGAAATCAAAACAGGATTTGCGTACGGAAAAATTGGATGCGATCTTTACCTCACCAATATTCGGATTCCCAATTATGATTACCATGCTAGGTGTACTGTTCTATTTAACAATTGCTGGAGCGAATATCCCTTCATCAATGTTAGCCGAATTTTTTGGATTCCTCGAGGGATATCTTACTTCATTCTTTCAGTTCCTGCATGCGCCTGATTGGGTTCACGGAATATTAGTTCTCGGGTTGTATCGGGGAACGACGTGGGTCATCAGTGTGATGTTGCCGCCAATGGCAATTTTCTTTCCAACCTTTGCTCTTCTTGAAAACTATGGTTATCTGCCAAGAGTTGCCTTTAATATGGATCGTTTGTTTAAGAGGGTGGGAGCACACGGTAAGCAATCCTTAACAATGGCAATGGGCTTTGGCTGTAATGCAGCCGCTGTCATATCGACACGAATCATTGAATCTCCAAGGGAGAGAATGCTTGCCATACTGACAAATAACTTTGTACCATGCAACGGACGCTGGGGAACATTGATAGTATTAGCTTCTCTGTTTATGGCTGCTAATTTTACAGGTGGGTTAAAATCCTTGGTTACCACAGGGGTTATTGTCGGAATTGTATTATTTGGAATTATCGTCACTTTTTTTGTCTCATGGGTTTTGTCAAAAACGGCTTTAAAGGGAGTCCCTACACATTATACTTTAGAGCTCCCGCCTTACCGAAGGCCAAAGATTTTTGATACGGTGATACGTTCTTCTTTAACTAAATCGTGGTCGGTTTTAGTACGTGCGGTTAAAGTTGCTGCTCCAGCAGCCATCCTCACATGGGTGTTCGCAAATATCTATATCGGTGATACAAGTATTTTGATGTATGCAGTGGAATTTTTAGACCCGTTTGGAAAAATGCTCGGCCTTGACGGGTATATTATGATGGCATTTATTCTTGGGTTACCGGCTAATGAGATTGTCTTGCCTATCCTTTTAATGGGTTATTTATCAACAGGTTCCTTAACTGAAGTTGATAATTTAGCGGACTTAAAGAATATTTTCCTTGATCATGGATGGACGTGGCTGACCGCGTTAAATATGATGTTATTTTCACTATTGCACTATCCATGCGGAACTACATTGATTAATATTTACAAAGAAACAAAAAGTAAAAAATGGACCGTCATGGCCTTCCTTATCCCAACAGTCATCGCCATCTTGGTTCCATTAATCATTACCCAAACGGTTAGAATGCTTGGAATTCTATAAAATAAGAAAGACACCTGAATGAACTCTCAAGTGTCTTTTTTCATGAAAAAATTTATTTTCTATTTTTTATCTCTTCCGTCACTACGAATGCAAGGTCATCGTTTCCAAACAAGGATAATACACCTAGTAGAGTTTCATCAGGCACTTCACCAGCTTCTTCCTTCGGTACGGTTAACTCAAGGGCTTCCCTCAATGCAGGGTTGGTTGCTTGGTTAGGGTAAGCCCTTATGTATAATTCTTCCGGATTAAGGTTGTGATTTATGCACCATTGGGCAAATACGAGGATCATCATTTTCTCTTCCCCGCGATAATTATCAATGATCTTTTCTTCTACCTCTTTTTGATTCATTTGAACTCTCCTTACAAAAAACTTTATAGCACAATTATATCGGATTTTTAACTATGTTGCTGAGATTTTTGATAAGTATCATACTAACTTAGATTAATTTCAATGGTTTTATGAGATACTGTTTGAAGGTAGAAAATTTTCCTTAGGGGTGGAATGAACATGAGTAAAATTGAAATTGGTGAGATTTTTACAATTAGTGATGAAAATGACGATGAACAGGAAGTAGAAGTACTTGGAGTTATGACGATTGAAGGCTCAGAGTATGTGGCCGTCGCATTTGCTGACGAAGTGAAACAAGAAACGGAAGAGGATATTGATATCTTCTTTTTGAAAGTTGATGAGGATGGAGATTTTACAGCGATTGAAAGTGATGAGGAATTTGATAAGGTATCTGAGGCTTTTGATGATATGATGGAAGAAGATGATGAATAGCTTACTTTGGGAGAGAGGTATACCTCTCTTTTTTTTGATTCTGAACCTACTGGAAAAAATATGTATGTAAACATTTTTATTTGGCATACTAACATGGAGAATATTTACAAAGGAGACTTTCATGTTTATTGAAGAGGGTTCAAAGTATCAAATTTCCCAAGGTATCAAAGATTTTTTTAATTCTGCTGAATTAATGACGGTGAAAAGTAATAATGGTATCACGGTCCAATTCATTCTTGGAGACAGTAAAGGTCATGGGTCCATGCCAGTTGAACATATGAATTACTTATTGAAAAGGTCTAATTTAACGCAAATCCCGAGTAAACGAGCTTTATTGAATACGGACCAAAATGAGGAACAGATTGGATAACATGTATATAAAAATAATTATGGCATTGCTCTGAAAAAGCAATGCTTTCTTTATGGTAAAATTGGGTATATATATGACAAGAAGAGTGGAAATGGATAGGAGTGAGGATGATGGAAGTTAAATTTCAAAAACTTGAAGGTTCATCGATTTCATATGTGGATAAAGGAGAAGGAATGCCAGTTGTTCTTCTTCATGGTTTTTGTGGTAGTTCTCGTTATTGGGAAGAGGTCATACCAGAATTATCAAGAAACTACCGGGTAATTGCACCAGATTTGCCCGGACATGGGGAATCAAAAACACCTTCAAATGGTTCGACGATTGAAGCGTTGGCAGATCGGATAAAAGAACTTATCGATGGGCTAAATTTAGAGAAGGTAATGATGTTCGGGCACTCCTTGGGAGGGTATATTACTCTTGCTTTTGCTGAGAAGTATAGTAATCAATTAAATGGATTCTCTTTAGTTCATTCCACTGCATATCCAGATTCAGATGAGGCTAAAAAGGGAAGACAAGGAAACATTGAAAAAGTGATGCAGCAGGGAGTCCGGCCTCTAATTGATGGGTTAGTACCCAAGCTTTTTTCTCCTGATCATAAGGATGAAGAATATGTAGAAACAGCAAAGGAGATTGGTTACGGAACGACACAAGAGGGTACCATTCATGCATTGCAAGCAATGAAAGACAGACCTGACCGTAATCATGTATTAGAAAATACAGAGTTACCTGTCCTATTATTAGCAGGGGAACAAGACCAAATCATCCCAGCAGAAAAAACATTCTCAGTGACAAAACCTAATATTACTCATTCAGTGATAAAATCTTCGGGACATATGAGCATGTACGAAAATCCTAAATATTTGATAAGAAAGATGCAAGAGTTTATGTTTAGGAAGGATTAGAAATAAAAAAGGTTCCCAACCGTATGGGGAACCTTTATCCTTGTTAGGGAAGTAATACAGGTATTTCTGTTTCTGGATTTAGAGCTCCCCCAAATTCACCATTAACAAACCCAGCAATAATAACTTGTCCATCGCTAGTATAAAAAGGAACAACAACGATAATAACAGTTTTCTTAGGATCTTCGTTGTTTTTTGCTACCTGGATGAAAGATACTCCTTTGAAAGAATACCCAGCAGTTATAAGCGTTTCTTTTGCTGATTTAAAATTTTGACTGCTTAATAAGTCAGCCACAATAATATTCCTTTCCACGCCTACAACTGGTACACATCCACAATCCTCATTATCCGCTGCTTTTGCAGTATTCCCCGTAGTGACAAAGAGGGATAAAGCGATTAAGGCACCAAATAATAATGTTAATAATTTCTTCATCTTTCTACCTCCTTTTTTCAACTCCTTATTTCATTCTCCTTTTTTCGACATTCTCCTTCAAAAAACTTGGAAAAACATTCGACAAATACCATATTTTGTGACGAATTCATGTCGTGTATAATCTAGACGCTAAAAAGTAAACAATAAAAAGCTGAACCATCTTTTAAAGAGAGTTCAGCTTCATATCGTTAATCGTTCTTAACCGAATAGTATTTTACAGGTTCCTTATTGGAATCCTTCAAAACATTGTAAATAGATGAAGTTAAACTATGAGAGCCTTGTGCATCGAGCCCCGCTTCCCAGAGCATCATCCCACCTAAGCTGTGGTCCAATGCCAGTTTCGTTTTCTTTTTCATCGTTGCATCGCCATTATAATAATAGGTTGTTCCGTTCATCTTTACTGTATCACTATTTGCATTGGCAGGGTTTTCGTTAATGATCGCCCCATAAGATACCTGTTTAATTTTTGGATCAGCAGGTTGTGCGTAAAGAGGTACACCTAATACTAGCTTTTCTGTTGGGTAATGGTATGTTTCAAATAAATGAGTCCAATAGGTTACAATTTTTTCGGTAAACGGGTATGGTGATAAGTTTGCTCCATTATATCCACCATCCCACTGTCCGTCGTAAGCCATAATATTAACATGATCCACATCGGCGAACATCGATGGCTCATACACCACAAAGCTAATTTCTGTAAGAGTTTGTGCATGGATTTTGGAGTAAACAGCAATTGATAATTCCTTATTTTTTGCATGTAACTTGTTACTTAATTCCTTCGTAAAAGTAGCTAGATTTTTAGCATCTGCTTTGGAACGGGGATGTTCAAAGTCTATATCAATCCCATCTAGCTTTTCTCGTTCAGCGATACTAGTAAGCTCGTTAGCTAACCTTGTTCGGCTAACAGGATTAGAAATTGCGGTTTTAAAATACTCATATGATTCGCCGCCGTTTATATGAAACCAACCGCCAACGGCCAGCATCACTTTTGTATCATATTTATGAGCTTTAGCAACCATCGATCGAAGGTTCCCTATAGCAGCATCACCATTGAGCAAAATCCCTCCGTCTTTTGTCGGATGGGCAAAAGAAAAAATTACATGTGTTAATTTTTTGTAATCCACGATATTTGGATCACGAAAATCCTGGACATAACCAATAAGGACTTTCGAAGAGGCTTTTTTAACTTCTGGTAAGTCCTTTATCTGCGGCTTTATCTCAGACTGCGCTACTTTTAGTATATTTTTAGATTGTGAGTGATCGTTATTAGTAAAGAAAAATATTCCAGTAAAAATGCCTCCAATGAAGGTAATAGAAATTACCAGTGCAAGGAGGCTATAATTTTTTTTCATTAGATGGTTCCTCCTCCGTTTTCTTCATTGAAAATTGTAACAGAAAAAGCAGGGAAGATAGGTTGGTAATATCCACCTTTTAACGGGAGGAAGTTCAAACATTTGAAAAGTAGTTCGATTTTTTGATATAATAATAAGGTTAATGTTAAAAATACGTATGTTTTATACGTTTTATTATAGGAAAGTGCAAGGTGGTAAATATGAATCAAGAATATAGAGTATTATTATATTATAAATATGTTGAGATAGAGAATCCTGAAGAAACAGCGAATGAACATCGCCAATTCTGTAATGAAAAAGGCTTAAAAGGCAGAATAATTATTGCCGCAGAAGGAATTAATGGAACTGTTTCCGGTACGATTGAACAAACAGATGCCTATATCCAATACATGGAGCAGCACCCGCTGTTTTCCGGTACAATTTTTAAAATAGATGAAGCATCTGAACATGCCTTCAAAAAGATGAAGGTCCGTTCTAGATCAGAGTTGGTTACTTTACGTCTAGAGGACGATATCAATCCTAATGTTTTAACAGGGAAGCACTTAAAACCGAGGGAATTTTTTGAACAAATGCAGAAGGATGATACAGTGGTCATCGATGCTAGAAATGACTATGAATATGACTTAGGACATTTCCGAGGAGCTGTTAGGCCGGATATCTTAAATTTCCGTGATCTTCCGCAATGGATTAGAGAGAATAAGGAACAGTTTGAAGGGAAAAAGATTCTTACTTATTGTACTGGCGGCATTCGTTGTGAAAAATTCTCAGGTTGGATGCTTCAAGAGGGATTTGAAGATGTATCACAGCTTGATGGCGGTATTGTTACGTATGGAAAAGACCCAGAAGTACAGGGAGATCTTTGGGATGGCCAACTCTATGTGTTTGATGAGCGTATTAGTGTCCCTGTAAATCAAAAAGAGCATGTGGTGGTAGGAAAAGACTACTACACTGGACAACCATGTGAACGCTATGTTAACTGTGCAAATCCAGAATGTAACCGAAAAATCCTATGTTCAGAAGAAAATGAGCACAAACATTTACGCAGCTGCTCTCATGAATGCAGGGTTCATCCAAGGAACCGTTATATTGCGCAACATGGATTAAGCAAAGAAGAGGTCAACGAAAGATTAATGGCTCTTAAGTAATAAATAATTAGAAGCAGGTCAGATTATTAGCTGACCTGCTTTTTATTTTTCAAAAAAAGGGATATTAAGACACTTATGGTATATAATTGTGAAAATGATTTTCGAGGAAGGAGTTTTATATGCAAACCTATACATGCCGAAACGAAGTACCCGTATATGAGAAGTGGAATCTTGCAGATATTTATACGAATGTAAGTAACTGGGAAGAAGAGTATCAATTAGTGGAACAACTTGCTGTACAATTGAAGAATTATGACGGAAATATACATGATGGCCCCTCCTTGCATAAGTATCTTCACCAAAAAGAGGTTTTATCGTTTCATTTTAATAAGTTGTACGCTTATGCCATGTTATCTGTGGATGAAAACACAAGGGATACAAATGCTCAATCTCTATTAGAGCGGGCGAAACAACTCAGTGTGAAGGTTAGCTCCTCCACCTCATTCTTTATGCCTTATTTATTAAGCTTAGATGAGACAACTTTAAAAGGATACTTGGAAGAAGAAGAAAAGCTAGAATACTTTGCAGAAGATTTATGGGAATCCTTCCGCTATAAGAAACATGTGCTTAGTAAGGAAAAGGAAGAACTACTATCACAATTAGGTGATGCATTGTCTGTTCCTAGTCATACGTTTGGGATGATTAATAACGCTGACATTAAGTTCGGAGATGTAACGAATGACAACGGGGAACATGTGGAGTTAACTAGGGGAATGTATGCAAAGCTCATTGAGAATGAAAACCGTGATAAGCGAAGAGAAGCTTATAAGGCATATTATCAGCCATATGTTCAATTAAAAAATTCCATTGCATCCACTCTGGCAGCAGCCATCAAAAACAATGTTACTTTAGCTAAAATACGTCAATATCCATCTGCACTTGAAAAGTCTTTATTTGGTGATAAAGTACCGAAGGATGTATATGAGAACTTAATACAAACAACAAAAAAGAATATTGCACCATTGCATCGATATACACAAATCCGTAAGGAAAAATTAAAGCTAGCTGAAATTCGCCAATATGATATGAGTGTTCCACTTGTAAGTGGAGTGAAGCAAGTAATCTCATATGAGGAAGCTTATGAAACCATGTGTAAGGCATTAGCTCCACTCGGAGAGGAATATATTCAAATTCTTAAGGAGTTTAAGGATGCTAGATATATCGATGTTCGGGAAACGCCTGGCAAACGATCTGGTGCCTACAATTTAGGTGTCTATGGAGTGCATCCCTTTATCCTTTTAAATCATCAGGATGATTTGGATAGTTTATTTACCTTAGTGCATGAATGCGGTCACGGAGTACACAGCAGACTAAGTTCCGAGCATCAGCCACAAATAACGGCAAGGTATAGCATTTTTGTAGCAGAGGTAGCTTCTACAGTTAATGAAGTGCTATTAATTAATTATTTATTAAATAATGAGCAGAATGTTGAGGCTCGCAAACATTTGCTCAATCATTTTATTGACCAATTTAAGGGTACTTTCTTTACACAAGTGATGTTTGCTGAGTTTGAAAAGATAACCCATGAGATGGCAGAAAAAGGGACACCGCTTAATGTTGAGGTATTTAATCAAACATACGAAAGCTTGTTTAGAGAATACAATGGGAATGAACTTGTTTTTGATGAGGAAGTGAAATATGGGTGGTCAAGAATACCTCATTTTTATCGTCCTTTTTACGTTTATAAGTATGCAACTGGTTTTGCGTCAGCGATTCATTTAGCAACAAGGATTCTTGAAGGTGATCAGGATACACTTCAATCCTACTTGGAATTTTTAAAGAGTGGCAGTTCCGATTATCCTTTAGAGTTATTGAAGAAGACTGGTGTAGATTTGACGTCACCATATCCAATTGAAAACTCATTAAAAAAGTTTGAAGAATTAGTTGAAGAGTTCTCCAAGCTGTAAATTTACCAAAAAACCGTGATTCTTCCTATTGTTAGGAGGTCACGGTTTTTTTTTAATAGAGTATTGTAAGAATTTGTTATAGAATTAAGAAAGTTAGAAAAATATTAAAGGGGTTAATTGCATTTATGAATGAAGAGTCAGATAAAAAAGGGACAGATACCAGATTACTGCGCCATCGATCGCCAAAAAAAAGACGGAATAATATCCTCATGATTCTCTTAATTTTGATTGCTTCAGGTGGAACATATTATTTCATCGGCTTAAACTCAGAAAAAGCTTCTACAAAATTAGCGAAAAAAGAGCCCGTACGAACGGAGCAGGTTACAAAAGCTAAGACGAAGGAAGAAACCAAACAGGAAGAAAAAACAGAAGATAACCAAACTGTTACTCCTGAACCTGTTACAGAAACTAGTATTAAAATTAGCGCAGCCGGTGATTTTACGCTTGGAACAGATGAAAGCTTTACTTATAGCGATTCCTTTGTCAAGACGGCCTCCGCAAATGGTCTGCCTTATTTTGTAAAAGGATTAAATGATATTTTTAAGAATGACGATCTCACAACTGTCAATCTAGAAACAACCTTAACAAATGCCACCCAAAAAGCACAGAAGACTTTCCGCTTTAAAGGTGACCCATCGTACGCACAAATTTTAGAGCTTGGTGGGATTGAGGCTGTCAATCTAGCAAACAATCATATCCATGATTACCTTGATAAAGGGTATACTGATACTATTAATACACTGAAAAATCAAAAAATCGGTTATTTTGGTTACGATCATCAATTTATTACAACGGTTAAAGGTGTGAAAATTGGCGCTTTAGGATATGAAGGCTGGAATGATACAGCAGAAGTTCGCAATAGAACGGCTCAGGATATTAAAAACCTTAGGGATCAGGGGGTTCAAATCATTCTTGTCCATTATCACTGGGGAAATGAGGGGCATTACGTACCAGAAGGGTCACAGAAATCATTAGCCCATTTTACCATCGATAGTGGTGCGGATTTGGTATTGGGTCATCATCCACATGTTGTGCAAGGTATAGAAGAATACAAAGGTAAGTTTATTGTTTATAGTCTTGGGAATTTCATGTTTGGTGGGAATAGAAACCCAAGAGATAAGGACACATTTGTGTTTCAACAAACATTTCATTTGAAGAATGGTCTACTTACAGACCAAAAAGAAATTAATGTCGTTCCATTTTCTATATCGTCTGTTTCCTCAAGGAATAACTATCAACCTACTTTATTAACAGGCGCAGAGCACGATCGCGTGAAGAAGAAGATAATTGATGCTTCAAATAAAATTAATGGCTCAAATTGGTTAGTATATGAAAATAAAGACCAGGTTGCAAAAAAGTGAAGGTAATAAAAGCTGTATAAATTCAGATTTATCATTTCAGACTTAGGGGGTTTCAAATTGGATACAAAGTTTAATAAACCAAAAGGATTTGGTGAGATTCTTGATCATACCTTTAGCATAAGTAAAAGCCGCTTTAAGGATTTTTTCCGTATTTTACTATTAATAATGGGACCTGTATATTTACTGGAAGCTATTGTCCAATTGGCTTCTGGAACTAGTTTTTTTAGAGCAGTTGGTTCTGGTGGTGCTTGGTATGAACAAATGCTATCTAGCTTTGAAGAAACAGGAACACTTGACTCAAGCAGTTTGGGAGCAGACGTTGGCGTGATCTTGGTGGGACTGATTAGCCTCATACTAGGTCCGGTGGCAGAGGCTGCTATTCTTTTTGCAATCGATCATGTACGAAGAAATGAAGAATATACGGTTGGTTCTGTTATTAAACAGGCCTTTTCCCGATTTTGGCCGATGATTGGAAGCAGCATTTTATTTGGATTGATCGTTTTTGCTATCATCTTAGTTCCGATTTTAATCATTACTTTAGTAGTAGTTATTGGCGTTGAAATTCATCCTGTAATAAGTATACTAGGTGCCATCTTATTGTTTTTGGGTTGTGCAGTTGGAGTTGGGCTACTTTTGACTCGTTGGAGCTTTTATTTTGGTTCTGTGGTATTAGATAAAGAATCACCTGGGATGGCCAGAAGCTGGAGACTGACGAAAAAGAGGACATGGCCATTAGTGGGGCTATATCTCGTATTTTATTTGATTATTTCAAGTATCGGTTTCGCTGTTCAAATGACGTTTGGTCTCTTTTTAGGCAATAGTGTACTATTAAGCATTATTTCAAATATTGCAACTCTATTTACAACCTTAATTTTTACAGTTGGCTATGGTGTCATGTATCTTGATTTAAAGCTCAGAAATGATGCCGATGATTTAAAAGAAATGATTGATGATTATAACCTGGTAAAGTAAATACCTAAAGTAAGCTAGGTGATGAAAATGCTTGATCAAAGCAAAGCTCGTGACACGCTGAAAAATATATTAAACCGTAAAGAATATAGGGTCTACCAAAATGATACCAAAGGATTGATAGAGACCTGGTGGGAAAGAGCAAAGGAATGGGTCGCTGACCAATTGGCTAAGCTGTTTCCTACCATGGAATCAGCAAGTAGCGCTTCAGGACCAGTCCTTATTGGTATTATCGTAGTAGTTGTTCTTTTTTTGTTAATTTTTACATTTTTTATGGTTCGTAACATTAGACGGAACCGGACGTTTCGAGAAAAAAAGCCTCTGCGATCATTAAAGGAAATGAATTGGTCCTATCAAAAACATATAGAAGAGGCGAAAAAACAGGAAGAACTGGGAGAATACACACTTTCAACCCGTCATTTATTTTTGGCCTTACTTTTATATCTTCATGATAAGGAATGGCTTGAAGCGAGGATTTGGAAAACAAATTGGGAGTATTATGAAGAACTTCGGAAAATACAGCAACAGAGAGCGGACCAATTTTTCCTCCTAGCCAATTTTTTTGATGAAGTGACTTATGGTGAAAGAAAAGTGAGCAAAGAAGAATATAGTAAGTTTTCGAAAGAAATTAACCAATGGCTTGCTGAACATGAAGTTGAACACCTTGGAGAAAGGAGATAGGAGAGCTTTGAGCAAACTTCCAACTATTAGCCGTTCATGGATTGGGCTGACTGTTTTACTCCTTTTATTTATTCTTATAAGTTTTTTCATTTATTCGCAAAAGCCGAAGAGTTATCCAAGTTACGTTTCTGACTCTCCTGCTCCAACCGGTGTGAAAGCATTTTATACATATGTAAAGAATGAAATAGAAGCAAAAACCTGGTCCTATTCCCCTGACCTACTGCCAAAAGAAGAAAGTAATCAACTTCTTGTTATGATCGAACCATTTTTTACTCCAGATCAAAAAGAAACGAAAGCTTATATAGATTTTATGGAAGCTGGAAATACCATTTTATTGTTTAAAAACAATCCAAAAGGAATGTTTGAAATAAACACCAGACCATTTGAAGAGTCTCCTGCAACATCAAAGGATATAATGAGTGTGACGAATCAAAATCATGTCTCCTTTAAGGCGGAAATGAACTCATTTATTCGATTATATCCCACGGATAAGGATCAGCTTTTACTAAATGATGCTGCAGGAGCTGTTGCACTAAAACGAACGTATGGACAGGGTCAGCTGATTGTAACTATTGCACCAGAATGGATTACAAATGGTAATCTGTTAAACCATGATCATTTGCCACTTATTTTAAGCCTCTTAGACGAAGCTAAACCTCAAAACATATTGTTTGATGAATACCTGCATACTGGCAAGAGTACAGCTGGTCAATTAGCAGTATATCCAATGTGGTTCTTAATACTGCTGTTACAAGGTACTCTTATCATGATTCTTTGGCTATGGAATAAAGGAAAACGCTTTGGACCTATTTTTACCCCAAGAGAAGATACCGTTCGATTTAGTGATGAGGGAATCCAAGCCATGACTGCTTGGTTTATACGTGGCAGAAGGTATCAAGACTCCATTAGGATTCAGGCTGATTATGTGAAACACTTGCTACAGGAACATTGGCGGATTCCATATAGCAAAGAGTGGAGGGATTCCATTAGTTTGTTGGAGAAGAAATGGAAGCAAATGCCGAGCAGTGAAATTAATTCCTTTATAAACGGATTAGAAATAATATTAGAAAAAGAAAAGCTTAGTAAGCAAGAATATTTGCTTTGGTCTAGAAAGCTTGATCGATTAAGGAAAGAGGTGAATGAGGGATGAAACCTATTTTAACATCCTTCTTAGAAAAATATGAGGAACGAATTTTAGGTCAAGGACTCAATCTAAGACTCTTATTGTCTGCTGTTTTAGCTGGAGGACATGTTCTTCTAGAAGGAGTTCCGGGTACTGGTAAAACGCAGATGGTCAGGACACTTGCAAGTCTCCTTGGAGGAAACTTCAATAGGATTCAATTTACGCCTGATTTACTTCCAAGTGATATTACCGGAAGTACCATTTACAACATGAAAGAAAGTGCGTTTCAAACACTAAAGGGACCTATTTTTACAAATATTCTCCTAGCAGATGAAATCAATCGCACACCTGCAAAGACACAGGCCGCTTTGTTAGAAGCGATGGAAGAAAAACAAGTGACGATTCAAGGTGAAACGTATACATTGCCGGAAGTATTTTTTGTCGTCGCCACCCAAAATCCAATTGAATTTGAAGGTACATATCCGCTGCCAGAAGCACAGCAGGACCGCTTCCTATTCAAACTACAAATTAATTTCCCGTCGTTTGAGGAGGAAAAGAAGGTATTACAACAAGTGATAGAAAAGCGATTTACTGAAAGTCAAGTAGAACCCTTCATAGATATGAACACTTTTCAAACGATTAGACAAGAAATTGAGAGAGTTACAGTAGGAGAGAATGTCTTAGATTATATTATGCAGATTGTCAGGAAATCACGGGAGTCAGATTCCATTCGTTTTGGGGCAAGCACGCGTGCTGGAATATCTATTGGGAAAGTTGCTCAGGCTTGGGCATACATACATGGTCGGAATTATGTAACGCCTGATGATATTAAAATGGTGGCAAAGCCAGCTTTAAGACACCGAATACAGTTATCTCCACATGTGGAATTGGAGGGAGCAAACGTTGACCAAATCATTGAAGAGCTTGTGGGGTCGGTTCCTGTTCCAAGATAGAGGGATTCTTCCAACGAAAAGGTTCATGTTCATTGTCATGATTCTTTCGATTCTGTTGGTAATTGGCAGCGTATTAGAAATATCATGGGTATCTATAATTACGGTTGATATCATGACGATAGTAGCGAGTTTCCTTGACTTGTTCTTTTCTCCAAAAAAGGCTCAATTAACTATTAAACGATCTTTACCGGAGGAGTTAGAAAGAGGCTTGAATTATAAGACAGTGATCGAGGTAACAAATGCATCAAGCTGGCCTCTTACCTATCGAATAATTGATGGATTGCCACAATCATTCATCACATCGTTTCCCCTCTTGGGTGAGATACCAAGAAAATCTACTGTACAGGTAACCTATGAAATGACAGCTACAAAAAGAGGAAATTATGATGTTTCCAAACTATATTTTCGCTTTAAAAGTTTCCTTGGATTATGGGAGAAACAGATCACTCTAGAGATTAATGATTCAGTAAAAGTGATACCAGATTTAACAGAGACAAAGCAATTTTTAGCCAATGCACAAAGGTTTCTTGTGAATGAGGGTTTGCAAATTCGTAAACATCGAAGTGGTGTGGGTGATTTTTCAAAAATAAGAAGTTATGTAGTAGGCGACGATCCGCGAAAAATAAATTGGCGTCAAACTGCAAAGCTACAAGAAGTTATGACAAATGATTATGAACCGGAGCATGGAAAATATATTACTTTATTAATTGATTGCGGACGAATGATGGGAGCAGAACAAAAAAAGGGAAATCGGTTAGAAAAATCGTTAGAGGCTGCATTAACTGTAGCGGCGGCTGCCCTAAAAAAAGGCGATTATGTTTCTGTCCTTGCCTTTTCAAAAAAGATAAAGGTGTTTGTGCCACCTGCCAAAGGCATGGCCCATTTACAGGTGATTCTAAAGGCCGTCTATGATATAAATGTGGAAGCAACCGAATCTAATTATGCTTCAGTACTACAGTACTTAGAAACGGTACAAAAAAAACGAAGTCTTTTGCTTTTATTTAGTGATGTTCGCACCTTTCTACATGAGGAGAGTGCACTTACATACTTAAAGCGTCTTAGGCAACGTCATATGTTTTTAATGGTAGGTATTGAAGATGAGACCCTTTTAAAAAGAAGGAACGAAGAACCTAGGGATGTACATGCTGCTATGGTAAAAAGTATGGCCCAACAGCAGTTACTTTTTAAGAAACGGGAGAAAATCAAGTGGGAAAAGCAGGGCCTCCAAATGATTGAGGCCCCAGAGGAAAAATTGGCGATTACTGCAGTTTCTCAGTATATCGACATTATGAATCAAAACCTTTTGTAGGCTGATTTTTTATGAGTAAGAGCTTACCAATAAAAACATATAGAACTAAACCAAGCACAGTTAAACAAGCAACGATATACTTAGCTTCTAATGAGATGGCTGCTGGTGTGATAAAACCTTCGATTATTCCAGCAATAACAAATAATGGGATTGTACCAAGAAGAAGCTGAACAGATCGTATCGCTTGCTGCTTCAATTGAAAGCCCCTTGAAAAATGGCCTGGAACAAAGAGCTTATAGCCCATTAACAAACCTGCACCGCCAGCAATAAAAATGGCTGTAAGCTCAATCATTCCATGTGGAACGATATATGCCCAAAAATCATAGGACTTATTGTGATGCCAAAAAAGTGCGGCTAATGAACCAATGATGATGCCATTATAGATAAGTAAATAAACTGTCAAAAGACCAAATGTGATTCCACCTGCGAAGGCTAAAATGGCAACCTTGATGTTGTTCGTCATTATACTTGCTGACATTACCGAGGAATCAACCGCACCATGTCCATTTCCAAGTTGTTCAGGGTCAACTCCTTGAGCGATTTCTGCTGGCAGAATGGAATAAATATGTAAGGGATCATTCAATACGGATAGAAAGCTGCCAATGGCACCCATAGTAAAAAGAATCATGGCAGCGACAACAAATCTCCATTGTTCGATTAATAATCCAATAAACTTCGTGCTGAAAAAATAACGAATTTGCTTTATACTCGATACTTGATCCTTATACATAAGGTTATGTGATTTTGCTACTAGTCCGTTTAGATAAAAGGTAACATCATCATTAGGAAAGTATGTTTGACTATACGAAAGATTTTGAGCAGCTTTTTGATAAAGCCGATGAAATTGAATAATGGTCTCACCGGTAATTCTTTTTCTGCTTTTATTTATGGAAGTGACCAATAGCTCTAGCTGGTTCCACTCATCACGGTGCTTTTTAACAAATTGCTTAACATTCATCTTGACACCTTCTTGGTTTGGCATTTTAGAAAAATTATCATACTATTAAAACTTTATTATTCACCTAATTATAGTAATTTTGTTAGTAAATTGAAACAGCTATAGAAATATTCTAGATAGAGATGGGGGATTCCTGTTGAATGAAGACCATTTAGATATAAAAACACCTGAATACGTATCCCTTCAGTTTCAGCTTGCAGGATTGGGAAGCAGGGCAGCAGCTTTTATCATTGATCAATTACTATTAATGACGATCAATGTCATCATTTTAGTTGTATTCTTTGTAGTTATGAGCGGAATGTCATCCTTGCCGTTTTTTATTATGGATAATTCCATTCCTCTTGCTATTACAATAATTCTGCTGTTTATCTTGAATGGGGGGTACTTCTTCGCTTTTGAGTTCTTTTCAGGGGGACGGACGATTGGGAAGAAATTAATAGGGATTCGAGTCATTCAGGAAAATGGCCACAGTATCACGTTACTTTCGAGCTTTATTCGAAACCTAATGCGCGTTGTTGATTCTTTGCCAGTTTGCTATTTTCTTGGGATGATCATGATTTTTTTCCATTCCAAGCATAAAAGGCTTGGAGATATTGTTGCGGGGACTATGGTGGTTCATGAGCGGAAAGCAAAAATGAAAAGAAAACTTTCACCCATTGAGAAGGAAATACAAGCCAGAGGATTAACAGTAAATGACCTGTCTATTGATGATTGGTCATTGAACTCTTTAGGTATGAAAGAATGGAAGCTTATCAGTACATACTCCCGCCGATATCATCAATTATCGTTGAATGACAGGCGTGATTTTACTAAACAAATTGCAGATATTCTACTACCCAAAATCAGGTTAGAGACAGAGGGGAAAACGGAAGAGGAGTTAGAAAATATGCTTCTTGTCCTTTATTTGATTCTAAAGGATGAATGGGAGTTTGAATTATAAAAAAGGTATAGAAAAACCTCGGCACGTGTGAAGCTGCCGAGGTTTTTCTATACCTTTATTCAGTTACTTCCTGCCCATGTATGTTAGCTTGAAGCTCATTTTCTTCAGTTAGTTCTTTATCTCTCTTTATACGTCCTTTTCCTACAGATAACGCGACTAATATTCCAATCGAAATAAAGATAAGACCTGATAAGAATACAGTTGTAAACGATTCTGACCATGCAGTTTGAATACCATGAATAACCATCTTTTGAATGTCACCTGGCAATTTTAACAAACCAGGGTTGATCAATAAACCAAATAATACATCCGTTTTTTCAGAAAGCTTGGTTAATGCAGCCTGGGCGATTGGATTATCTGCATTATTTGCAGTTTCAACCATTTTTGTTCCTAATGAATGATTCATAACAGAATTTAAAATGGTGATTCCGATCGTGCCACCAATCGAACGGAAGAAGGTGGAAGCCGAAGTAACTGTTCCGAGCTGAGATTTTGGAAATTCATTCTGAATGGCAATCATCAATGTAGGCATGACTAGACCCATACCTAACCCCAGAACAACCATATATGCATAGGCAGTAAACTCACTAGATTCAAGTCCCATCGTACTCATTAAAAAGAACCCTGCAGATGCTAGTAACATACCTGCTGTTAGCACTGTACGGAAAGTGAATTTAAGAAGCAGTTGTCCGCCAATGACGCTGGCAGCGATCATGGCGATCATCATAGGTGTCATCGTCGAACCCGCTTGAGTAGGAGAAACACCTAAAATCCCTTGCATAAACATTGGAACGAACATAATGGCCCCAAACATTCCAAGACCTAACAAGAACCCTAACCCATTCATCGTTGCAAAAATTCTATTTTTAAACAAAGAAAGATCTAAAATCGGTTCTTCTGCTTTTTTCTCAATAAAGCCAAAGAGTATAAACAGCACAATGCTTCCGCCAAAAATCAAGTAAGATTTCGTTGACAGCCATTCAAATTTATCGCCACCAAAGGTTAAACCAATTAATAATAAAACGATTGCTGGTATCAAGGTAACAATACCTAAGTAGTCGATACTTACCTTATCTTTTTTCCCAAGGTTTTCATGCTTAAGTCCAGCGAAAATTAATAAAGCAGACAATAATCCGAAAGGTACATTAATAAGGAAAATCCAATGCCAACTGATATGATCCACAATAAGTCCGCCTAGGAAAGGACCGATTACGGAACTTAATCCAAATAGACCACCAAATATTCCTTGCCATTTTGCACGTTGTTCTGCTGTGAAAATATCCCCAATAATAGTTTGTGAAAGTGGCATAATCATCCCACCGCCAATTCCCTGAAGGCCTCGATAAAGAACTAATTGTTCCATGGACGTGGCAGTTGCACATAGACCGGAACCAATAATGAAGATAATGGTCCCAAGTAAATAAAGAAAACGCCTGCCATAAAGGTCTGATAATTTACCGACAACAGGTACGATGGTTGTCGACGTTATCATATAGGCTGTTGTCACCCAGGCAAAAATTTTAAATCCATTGAGTTCTGCAATAATCGTTGGCATGGCAGTTCCTACGATTGTTTGTTCAAGAGCACTAAAGAACATTCCGATAATTAGTCCAGTAATGACTAGTCGTGTATTGATCCCTTTTTGTTGTATTTCCATCTTTTTTCTCCAATCTAGTTGGTTTTATATTGTCTACTATGGGTGACCTCTCAGTCAGAAATTATAACTCTGAATGTCCAGTCAGTCAATATTATGCATTTGGCGTGTTAAACTCCACCATTTTAAAGATTGTAAAAGGAAGAAATCACTCTCACATACCCTTTAAATGCTTCGGCTTCCTTAAAATTAGTGAGCATTCCTTTAAGAACTGGTTTTCTAGGATTCTCGCGCTTCATTTCCTCTTCTAATACGTCAAGCGATATTTCTAGTGCTTCCTTATTTTCAAACTGCTCTAATTCATTTCTCATTTTTTGTACGATTTCATTGATATCTGTACTACCAAATAGGTCCATGGATTTTTGAATTACCTTTTCCAATTTCTCCTCAGAAATAAATGGTTTTTCAGAGGTAATATCCTTAACAATGCTATCCATTCTTCTCATAAGAAATTGTGTTAGACCCTCTAATTCAAACTCATCTGGTTCAAATATGATTAGCCTCATATAGGAATGGAATAGTCCTTCTAATATCATTGAAAGGTCTGTTGAATATGGCTCGACATTTTTTCCATAGATGGACACTAATCCATTTCGAAAAAGCTGGTGTGTTTCGGATTGCTTTTTAAATAGTAGCTTTTTTATTTCATCATTTCGTGGTATGGCTTGTTCTTTTGAAAGCATGATAAAAAATTCTTTATGCCCCATGAAGGTCCCCATGAGAGAGGATAGCTGCTTACAAAACCTTTCACGCGATGGTAAATCTGTATGTTCGAACTTCAGGATGTTTGAATGAACTGTCTCAAAGATATACTCAAGTATGGCAAATAATAACTCATCCTTGGATTTAAAGTGTAAATAGAAAGCTCCTTTAGATATACCGCTATCAGTTGCAATTTCCTGAATTGAAGTGGAGGAGAATCCCTTAGTTGCAAATAGTTTCATTCCCGATTCAATTATTAATTTTTCCTTCTCATTCAAAATAAACCCTCCATATAAACATCATAATACTATATAAAAACATATTTATTCCTTGACTTATGACTGTCCGGTCAGTAACATTGTTTTTGTTCAATATAGTCAAATGCTAGACGAATTCATTTTGATTGTCAACAACATTACAAATAAGGAGAAAAGCATGAAAAAAATCATTCAATTTTCATTGAAAAATAAGTTTGCTGTATGGTTATTAACGATTATTGTGACAGTAGCCGGTTTGTATTCAGGTATGAATATGAAACTTGAAACGATTCCAAATATCAATACGCCTCTTGTTACAGTTTTGACCGTCTATCCAGGAGCAACTCCTGAGCAGGTCGCAGAGAAAGTTACAGAACCAATTGAAAGTAGAGTGAAGAATTTAGATGGTGTTTCAGTTGTAAGTTCATCTTCATTCCAAAATGCTTCTTCCATTCAAATAGAATACAATTTTGATAAAGACATGGAAAAGGCACAAAACGAAGTAAAAGAAGCATTAAATGATTTTATCCTCCCTGATGGTGCTCAAGAACCAAAAGTATCTCGTTTAAGTTTTTCAGCATTTCCGATCATGTCATTAAGTATCTCACATGACAAACAGACATTAGCTGAATTAACTGATACGGTTGAAAAGAAAATTGTTCCTGAATTGAAGGGGATTGACGGCGTAGCTTCTGTTCAAATCTCTGGTCAGCAAATAGATGAAGTTCAATTAAAATTTGACCAGGATAAATTAAAGCAATTTGGATTACAGGAAGAAACAATCCGCAATTTAATTAAAGCATCTGATATTTCTTTTCCATTAGGTTTATACACATTTAAGGATACACAAAAATCTGTTGTAGTGGATGGGAATATCCAAACGATTGACGATCTAAAATCATTAAAGATACCGGTAGTCCCAACTGCAAGTGGTCAACAGCAAGGGGTACCTAGTGCAACTTCTAACCAGGGAATGACCAGTCCTACGCAAGGAAAACAACAAAATATTACAGGCACACCATCTACTCAAGGGCAGCCTGCGCAAATGCAAACGGGTATTCCTACCATTGAATTAAAAGATATCGCGACAATTGAAGTAGTTGGAAAAGCAGAGTCTATTTCAAGAACAAATGGTAAGGAATCTATCGGTATCCAAATTGTAAGTGCACAGGATGCCAATACAGTTGATGTAGTTAATGCGGTTAAAAACCAACTAAATGAGTTTGAAAAGAAAATGGACGGGTTAAATATAACCCCCATTTATGATCAAGGGAAACCGATTGAAGATTCAGTTTCTACAATGCTAGATAAGGCCATATTTGGTGCCATTTTTGCGATGATTATCATTTTGCTTTTCCTACGAAACTTCCGTACTACCGTTATTTCAGTTGTATCTATTCCATTGTCATTACTCATTGCTGTTTTATTATTAAAACAAATGGATATCACACTGAATATGATGACACTTGGAGCAATGACCGTAGCTATTGGACGCGTGATTGATGACTCCATTGTTGTTATTGAAAATATTTTTAGACGGATGTCGTTGCAAAATGAGGAATTTACAGGAAAAGAACTGATTGTAGAAGCGACAAAAGAAATGTTCATGCCAATCATGTCTTCTACGATTGTAACCATTGCGGTTTTCCTACCATTAGGATTAGTAAAGGGACCAATTGGTGAAATGTTCTTGCCATTTGCGCTTACTATTGTTTTCTCATTGCTTGCTTCTTTATTAGTGGCAATTACAGTCGTTCCAATGATGGCTCATTCCTTATTTAAAAAGGGTGTGACCTCAAAGCACATGAGTGAGGAGAAACCAAATAAATTAGCCTCTGGGTATAGAAAGGTTTTAAAGTGGGCGTTAAATCATAAGTTAATCACTTCTGGTCTCGCAATATTACTATTGGTGGGAAGCCTTTTCCTTGTTCCAGTCATTGGAGTAAGCTTCTTGCCATCAGATGAACAAAAAATGATTGTGGCGACCTATAAACCTGCACCAGGTCAAACCATTGATGAAGTAGAGAGAATCGCCACAGAAGCAAATGGATTCTTAAGTCAAAGAACCAATGTGAAAGATATTCAATTTTCTGTCGGCGGTGAGAACCCAATGAATCCTGGCGAAAGTAATTCTGCCATGTTTTTTATAGGTTATGATGCAGACACGAAAAATTTTGACAAGGAAACGGAAAATGTCATTAAGGCATTAAAGAAAAGAAACGACAAAGGGGAATGGTCTAAACAGGACTTCTCTGGTATGGGCTCAAGTAACCAGCTGGCACTTAATGTTTATGGAGATACCATTGATGACATTAAGCCTATTGTCAACCATATTGAAAAGATCATGAAAGAAAATAGCTCACTTACGAACGTAAAAACAGGTATTTCTGCTACGTATGATGAATATACGCTTGTTGCCAATCAAGAAAAGCTCAGTCAATTGGGATTAACAGCTGCCCAAATTGGAATGGAGCTTTCAGGTAATGGACAACGCCAGGTATTAACAACTATTAAAAAAGATGATAAAGAAATGAATGTATATGTAGATGTGGAGAAGAAGGGATATTCTGATATTCAAGAACTAACAGATAAGACCCTAACATCACCACTTGGAGTAACTATTCCAATTAAAGACGTTGTGGAAATTAAAGAAGGAAATACCTCAGATACTATAAAGCGGCGCGATGGTCGTATTTATACGAATGTGACGGGTGAGATCAAGACGAAGGATGTAGCAAAAGTATCAACTGCAGTGCAAAAAAAGGTAGATAAGCTTGACATTCCAGCCAATGTGGATGTTTCAATGGGTGGTGTAACGGAAGATATTAATGATTCTTTTAGACAACTTGGACTTGCGATGCTCGCAGCCATTGCGATTGTTTACTTAGTCCTTGTTATCACATTTGGAGGCGGATTAGCTCCATTTGCTATTCTGTTCTCCCTGCCATTTACAATTATTGGTGGGTTGATTGGGTTACTGATTGCAGGAGAAACTTTGAGCGTATCTGCAATGATAGGTGCACTCATGTTAATTGGAATCGTAGTAACCAATGCAATTGTCTTAATAGACCGTGTCATTCATAAAGAAAACGAAGGTTTATCGACAAGAGATGCTATTATTGAAGCAGCAGGAACGCGTGTTCGTCCAATTCTTATGACTGCTATTGCAACCATTGGTGCCCTTATTCCACTTGCAGTGGGTATCGAAGGAAGCGGTTTGATCACAAAAGGGTTGGGTGTAACTGTAATTGGTGGGTTAACAAGTTCTACCTTACTCACTCTGTTGATTGTTCCGATTGTGTATGAAACATTAATGAAACTGAAGCGAAAAGGGAAGAAACAAGAAGTAAATGAATAAAAAGTAACAAAAAAAAACTCGGCACTCTATCAAAGAGGCCGAGTTCTTTTATTTCATAAAGAGCTTAATTTTTTGTAGTCCATTTTTAACATTCGGGTAGCGAAAGGGAATATCGAATAAGGTCGTTTGCTTAAGTACACTCTTATTATGGGAGAAGGTATCAAAATTTCCTTTTCCATGATATGCACCGATGCCGCTATTTCCCACTCCGCCAAATGGGAGGTACGGAGAGACAAAGTGGTAAACTGTATCGTTTACACACCCTCCACCAAAAGAAACGCTGTTTAAGACCTCTTGTTGGAGGTTTTTGCTTTCTGTAAAAATATAAAGGGCGAGCGGTTTCGGGTGACGGTGAATTCCCTCAATCACCTCATGTAACTCACTGTACTCAAGCACAGGAAGGATCGGACCAAAAATTTCATCCTGCATAACCGGATCTTCCCAAGTGATTTGAGTAAGAACGGTCGGCTCTATACTTAGTTTGTCTTTATTTGTTTGACCTCCCATAAACTGTTTTCCATTAACTAAGAAGGAAGCTAATCGTTCAAAATGACGTTCACTTACAATCCGAGTATAATTTGGATTGTTTAATGGTTGAATCCCATATAATTCCATCGTTGTCTCTTTAAATTGTTGAAGGAATTGATCTTTGATGTTTTTATGAATGTATAAGTAGTCGGGTGCAATACAGGTTTGACCGGCATTAGTGAATTTTCCCCAAGCAATTCGTTTGGCAGCAAGTTTTATATTCGCATCTTCGTGTACAATACAAGGGCTCTTACCACCAAGCTCTAATGTAACAGGGACCAAATTTTTCGCAGCAGCTTCCATGATTACTTTTCCCACAGGGACACTACCGGTAAAGAAGATATAATCAAACTTTTCCTGCAGCAAGGCCTGACTAGTTTCCACACCGCCTTTTACAACTGCAACAAATTCCTCGGAGAATAACTCTTTTATCATTGTACCAAGTAATTCAGATGTTTTTGGTGTTAACTCTGAAGGCTTAATGATGGCGCAGTTTCCTGCCGCTATGGCGCCGATTAAAGGTGCTATGGCTAACTGAAACGGATAATTCCATGGAGCGATAATCAACGTCACACCATATGGTTCCGAATAAATGTAGCTAGTTGAACCGATATGGGTAAGCGGTGTTTTTACTCGTTTTGGCTTTACCCAAGAACGTAAATGTTTAATCGTAAATCGTAATTCTTCGAGAACAAAACCAATTTCAGAGGTATAGGCATCGAATTCAGATTTGTTTAAATCTGCTCTAAGTGCTTCCATTAGTTTGTTTTCATTATTTTTAATAGCTGTTCGCAGCTTCTGAAGTGCATTGAGGCGGAAAGTAAGATCTTTTGTCATTTCCGTTCGAAAGTAAGATTTTTGTTTAGCTACTAGGGAGCTATAGTTTTCCATTTCTTCAACCACCTTGCTATATTTGACATTACATCAGTAATGAAATACATCTTATTCCTTAATTAGTTGATAAAGTGTGTTTAAGTCCTCTTTATTGAGGATTTTCGGCACAGGGTAGAGGGGATTGGCTTCCTTAAAAGCTCGATCCACCATCACAGAGATATCATTATCAATCATTCCGCTGATTTTTTTTGGTATTTCTAATCTCTCATTCAGTTCCTTTATGGCATCAATAAATTTACGTGCTTTTTGTTCAATAGTATCTCCAGGTTGACTGAGTCCAACTAAATCAGCAAGCTCTGAGAGCGGCTGATAGACGGAATCCCCATAATACTCTAGCACATATGGTAAAATGACGGCATTTGCCAGACCATGCGGTACAGAATAAAAACCACCCAGTGTATGTGCGATTGCGTGGACATAACCAACATACGCTCTAGTAAATGCCATTCCTGCCAAATAGGCTGCTTTTTGCATATTTTTACGTGCCATTATGTTTGTCCCATTAGAATAGGCTTCATACAAATTTTCAAAAATTAATTTTACGGCTTCAATACTGTATTTCTTTGTTTCCTTGGTGTTACCTCTCCCGATATAGGCTTCAACCGCATGTGTCAAAGCATCAATTCCCGTAGCGGCAGTGATATGTGGGGGCAGGTTAACCGTTAGCAAAGGATCTAATACAGCCACATGTGGGAGAAGAGAAGGATCCATTAATGCATATTTTTCATGCGTATCACTGTTTGAGACTACCGCTGCAATAGTGGCTTCACTTCCTGTACCCGCCGTAGTAGGAATGGCAAAAAGGGGCGGCATTTTCTTTAGAATCTTCAATATACCCTTCATCTGTGGAATGCTTTTATTAGGTCTAGCCACCCGTGCACCAACACCTTTGGCGCAATCCAAGGGAGAGCCCCCGCCAAAAGCAACAATCCCGCTACAATTGTTAGAATGATACAATTTCAAAGCTTCCTCGATGTTATCTATGGTTGGATTCGGGACGGTTTTGTCATACATAACGAATTTAATTTTTTCTTTACTTAAGGCTTCAAGAAATGCATCTATTAATCCAACAGATACAATGCCTTGGTCGGTAACGATTAAAACGCTTTCGATATTTTGACTTTTGATTCGTTGTGGCAATTTAGATAAACTATTTTCACCCTCTAATAATTCAGGCTCTTTCCAGGGTAAGAAGTAGGAGGTAGTTTTCATCACTCCCTGAAAAGTTCTGCAATAGACTTTATACATAACATTACCTCGCTTTTATAAAAATATAGGATTGCCTTTTATAGTAGTCTACGAAGTAGATGTAAATCTGGAGGGTACACAAAAGACCCAAAAAGAGGGTTTGTTCATACCCAAAAGACCAAAAAACAAATAGGTATACAACTTATATAACGTGATTACTTGATAATTGTCAAGAGAGTCTTGTGAATATAATTAATATTCAGATAATTATATGTGTAGAATAACTATTAATTCCTAAATAAAAAAGAAAAGTCAGACAGTGGAGTCTGACTGACTAACAATAGTGAAGAGGGGGAAGGGAGCTTTAGCTTTGCTCAATAAACGCGATAAGTAACCGTAGTTCCTCTCCATTTAGTTGATTAACATTTTTGAAAAATTGTTGTACTAATGTAATCATTTCAGGACTTAATTCATCACCGACAGACTGAATAATCATTCCTATAACCGCACCGACAAATACTGTAAGGTTAACTTTGGTTTCTGGTGACGCATTGACCATGTTGACAGTGAGACTCTTGACAGTTTTTCCTAGGCTATTTAAATATAAAATCAGGACACATAGAAAGTAAGCACAAAATTCCAGCTTAACGTCTACTGTTTTCATGCGAGTGATAATATTATGAATCGCATCCATTAAGGGTAGACTTTGATGATTCTCAATTAATTCTGTCATATGGTTTAGAATTGCTTCCCATTCTTCCATATTTGATGTTTCTCTTCGTTCTTTTTGAAACATTTCCTCTGCCATTTCAGTAGGGGAGAAGACCACAACTGAACGCCCTGTTTCATTTTCATTAGTAGAATAGTTTCTTTTTACAAGACCTTGGCTTTCAAGGGTTTTTAGCACATCGTACGCTGTCCATTTACTCACACCAATTGCTTCGGCCACCTCAGAATAATGTACAGGAAGATTGGTTGTATGATATTGTCGGCAAATTTGATCCAAAAATTCACGTCTTCTTTTTGTTAAGATCATTGCAACAGCCCTCACGATCTGTTTTTCATTATGTTATTTATAAGATATCAAAAATAAGGGGAAAGAAATACTACTTTTTTTCGTTCAAAAGAACAATAGTCGACAAATTACACAATTAAAGTATAATATGGAATCAGTGTGAGATTTTGAATAGAAAAGAAAAGGTAACGAAGATGAGTATAATAAAGGATTTTTTGCTGCAATTAACGTTTATGGTCGTACCCATATTTATTTACTATACATTTATTACTGAGAGGGTAAAGACTGATAAGAATCGAAACTTAATAATGACCATTTTGTGGGGAATATCAATCTTATTTTGCATGTCCTTTCCAGTGAGTTATGGGCAAAATGCTCGATTGGAGTTAAGAATTATTCCTCTTTTATTTGGAACCTTATACGGCGGATTTTGGCCTGGCATCTTTCTATCAGCCCTTATCATTATCATCCGGCTATGTTCTGGGTTCAGTATAGGATTTTATAATACTGTTCTTGTATTAATATTCTCTCTACCTGTAATATTGTACTTTCAAAAATCGTTTGCAAATTCGAAAAAGGATAAAAGGGTAAAAGTTGCTGTCAGTCTTGCCTTTTACTACTGTATGTTTGGCCTTCTTTTTTTTGGTATTCTAAGGGATTTTTCCGCAGAGTACATTAAAGTACAGTTGATTCATCTTATTTTTGCAGTAGTCGTTACATGGGTCTTCACTTTGTTAATTGAAAATATAAGGGAGATTCACCAGCTACGGTTAGAGATGCAAAATTCGGAGAAATTACGTGTTATAAGCGAGTTAACAAGTGTTTTCGCACATGAAATTAGAAATCCGATGCAAGTTACTCGTGGCTTCTTGCAACTTTTAAACGAGCCTGTTTCACCTGATAAAAAGAATGAATATATCCAATTATCCATAGAAGAATTAGATCGTGCAAATGAAATTATTAATGATTTTTTATCTTTTGGAAAACCTTCCATAAATCATTTCGAAAAAATTGAAGTTGGTTTTCAGCTGCAACGTGTAGCAAATATCATCCAAGGGTATGCCAAGAACCATAAGGTTGACGTTAAAACTGATGTTCGTGATAACTGTTGGATTTATGCTAATCCTCAAAAATTAAACCAATCATTGATAAATATATTAAAAAATGCGATAGAGTCAATGCCGGATGGTGGAAGTGTCTGGATTACATGTACTTCAACTAAAGATGGATATATAAAGATTATCATTAAAGACCAAGGGATCGGGATGACAAAAGAACAAATTGATAGGCTTGGATCTCCATTTTATTCCTTAAAGGAAAGTGGAACAGGATTAGGGATGATGGTCAGTTTTCAAATCGTCCGCTTATTCAAGGGTAAAATATATGTAAACAGTGAAAAGGATAAGGGGACAGAATTTATTATTCTTTTACCGGAGATGACCTAAGTGTAATGAAACAAAATTCCTTGAAACACAGGATTATTGTTTCATTATTTTTTTGTTCGCTATTATATCGCGCCACTTGTTTATATCACATTGGTCATTTCCTTAAGCCCTTCCCATTATAAATCTCTCGAATATCCTCTTCGCAAACCCCGTAAGAACACCAAGAACAAAATTCTACAAACTGCTTGAAAAACTAGACTGAATATTAGCTTTAGAATTGTCGGTTGTAAAAATAGTGAGTAAATCTTTCATTATTAAATTGGGTGAGATTTGAAAGTCACTTTTAATCCATTCATGGATTAATCCGTAAAAACCATACGCTTTATAGAAGGCATTCGAATTAAATATAGGTGAACTATCTTGAAAATTAGCGAAAAGCAGTTCATTTTGTAATATTGTAATAATGGTTTCTATAATGGAACTCTGTAATTTTGGAACAGTGTCGTTTACTATTAATAATCTATAATAATGAGAATGTTTCATAATATGATGGAAAATTGTAAACTCTTGTGGTTTCATGCGATTGAAGTTAATTTGTTCTTTTTCATTAAAAGGATGACGGCATTCTTGATAGAACTCATGAGATATGTATTCAACGAAAGAGTTGGCAAGATCTTGTTTATTCTTAAAGTACTTATAAAATGTTGCACGATTATATCCGGAGTGTGACACGATTTCTGAAATGGATAACATGGAATATCCGTTTTTAGCAGTCAGGTCCGCCAAGACGGAGTAGAAATCCATTACTGTATGTTGTTGTTTTTTAGAGATATTTTTGTGATTGATCATGAAAAATCCTCCTTAAGTAAACAATTTTTGGTAAATTGTTTATTACCTCAACACATTTTAACTTTCTGTTGATTGTGGGCCTTTTAGTCCGTTTGGTATAGTGATTATATCATAAAATAGTATGTATATTCTAAAAATTCAATAATCAATTTTCCCTAAAAATATACTATTTTATGAATATATTATCTTACTAGAAAAGAAAAAAGAGAGAAGGTGGGGGTAAAATGAAAGTTCAACAAAACAAATGGCTTGTTATTGCCAGCTTTTTGGTCCTGTTTATCATCATTGTCGGATTTTATTTTTTTCTGAGCTCAGGCAATAAAACCGAACAAACAGCTAGTAAGCCTAAAGAAATTGAAAAAGTTCCCGCACAACAAGCAGAGGTGCCAAAGGATCCGATTCCACCAGCATTTACGAGCAAGGAATTGACAACGCTTCCAGGAGAGAATTGGATTACAAATGGCGGCAGTACATTTAATCAAAGATATTCTACATTAGATGAAATCAATTCTACGAATGTTAAAAATTTAAAAGGAAAATGGGTAACACACCTTGGTTCTGGTCAAGAGTTTAAGTATTCAGGTGAGGCATCACCTATTGTTTATAATGGAGTAATGTATATTATTACAGGGGCTGATGAGGTATCGGCACTTGATGTAAAAACGGGTGAGAATTTATGGATTTATAAGCCTGAAATTGGCGAATTAACCACTGTTTGCTGTGGCTGGACAAGCCGGGGAGTTGCCATTGGTGATGGCTTGGTTTATGTAGGTCTTTTAGATGCAAAGCTTGTGGCGTTAGATCAGAAAACAGGTAAAGAAGTTTGGTCAACCGTAGTTGATGATTGGAAAAAGGGCTATACGATTACAAGCGCACCGCTATACTATAACGGCAAAATATACACGGGTATCTCAGGCGGTGAATATGGAACAAGGGGCAGGGTAACTGCCTTTGATGCAAAAAGTGGAAAAGAACTTTGGCGATTCTATACCATTCCAGGGCCTGGAGAAACTGGACATGAAACATGGCCTAGTGAAAATGATTCATGGAAACGCGGCGGTGCGCCAGTCTGGCAGACACCGGCTGTTGACCCTGAAACGGGACTGCTCTATTTCTCAACTGGAAATGCTGCCCCAGACTTAGATGGAAGTAAACGATCAGGGGATAACCTATTTGCCGCTTCAATTGTGGCGATTGATGCAGAAACGGGTAAATACAAGTGGCATTTTCAAGAGGTGCACCATGATATTTGGGATTTAGATGCACCAAATCCTGTCGTTTTATTTGATGTTGAGATCGATGGGAAAATGAGAAAAGGATTAGCTCAAGCGGGGAAAACTGGATGGGTATACATTTTGGATCGGACGAATGGGGAGCCGTTAATAGGAATTGATGAAGTACCTGTTCCGCAGGATAAACGTCAAGCAACTTCACCTACTCAGCCGATTCCAAAAGGGGATGCGTTTGTTCCACAAGAGGTAACAAAAGAGGCTCTTGCCAAGGATGCCCCTAAATATGAAGGGGAATTTGGTAAAATATTTGATCCTTTCTGGGAAGAGCCACTTCTTTTAAAACCAGCGGCAGCTGGAGGCGCCAACTGGCCACCATCCGCCTACAATCCAGACACTGGTTATTTTTATGTCGTAGCTACAGATCAGTACCAGCTTTTTACCAGAAGTGAAGAGGAGTTTAAAGAAGGAAGTATGTACCTTGGAAGTATCATCGCACCTGTAGATGATTCCCCAAGGCGAGGCACAGTGACGGCGATCGATGTGAAAACAAATAAAATAGCTTGGCAAAAGGTATGGGACGATAGTGCCTATAGCGGTGTTTTAACGACTAAGGGAGGCCTTGTTTTTGTCGGTCATAATGATGGCAGATTAATTGCATATGATGCCAAAACGGGTGATCAAGTGTGGGAGTTCAAGACAGATGCTGGTGTAAATGCCGCGCCAATCGCCTATGAAGTCGATGGAAAACAATATATTTCTGTCCTTGTTGCAGGAAATTCTCTTGCTGGGACGAAGCATGGAGACTCGCTATGGACATTTGCCTTGGACGGTACGATTGAATCTGGGACTACTCCAGTAGCTGTTAAGACTGATGAGACCACAAACGATGGTGCTGTTGAAGTAACAGCAAGTGTCGATGAGGGTCAGAACGTATTTGAAGGAAACTGTCTGGCCTGTCATGGAAGAGAAGGAACAGGGGGACATAATGGGCCTGATTTACAGCTTAGTCAAGTTGCAAAGGATCCCGAGAAGGTAACAGAAAGGATAAATAAGGGCGGAACAACAATGCCTGCTTTTGGAGATATTCTTACAGAGCAACAAATAAAAGATGTCACCGCCTATATCACTGAGATTATTGCAAAAAAACGAGAATAGAATTGAGAGAGTCAGGCCCCCGAATGCTAATTCTTTAGCGCGAGGGGGTCTTTTCACTTTGTAAAGGCATAAGAAGGATTGTTAATTCGTATGGTAGAATTTTTAACTAGGGAAAAGGAAGAATAATGAATATGTTATGAGGAATGAAAAAACATTCAACGAAAGAGGGATATGATGAAACTATCAGGGAATACCGTACTTATTACTGGAGGGTCAGCAGGAATCGGTTTTGCGTTTGCCGAGAGATTCATAATAGCAGGCAATAAGGTCATTGTCTGCGGCAGACGCGAAGAAAAGCTACAGGAAGCAAAGGAAAAATATCCTGAACTGATTACCCGCGTTTGTGATGTCACCAAAGAATCTGATCGGATTACTTTGTTCGACTGGGTAAAGGACGAGCACCCCGAAGTGAACGTGCTTGTAAACAACGCAGGCATTCAGCAGCGCTATCATGTACTTAAAACGAACACAAAGGAAGATTGGAGCTATTACAGTCAAGAAATAGCGTCTAACATCGAGGCACCATTTCATTTATGCATGCTATTTGCACCGTATTTTGCCAATAAAGACTATGGGGCTATCCTTAATGTATCATCTGGTTTAGCGTTTACTCCAATGGTGATTGCGCCGATTTATTCAGCTACGAAAGCGGCGGTTCATTCATTTACGATGAGCTTACGACATCAGCTTGAAGATACGGCCATTGAGGTGATCGAAATTGCGCCTCCGGCAGTTAATACCGATTTAGGCGGAGTAGGCTTACATACCTTTGGCACCCCTGTAGATGAATTTGCAGATGCGATATTTAAAGGACTAGAAGCAGGAAAAACCGAAATTGGTTACGCACGTGCTGAAAAAGCGATGAGGATGTCCCGAGATGAAATTGATGAGACCGTGAAGGCGATGTATGCCAATATGAAAAACACAATTCTATAATGACGCAATGAGCTACCGTTTGGGTAGCTCATTATTGTTGAATGAACGAATGTGGAGAAGATGAAATTATGTAAATAAATATTATTACGTAAAATATAAATTTGACGTAATAATAGAAGGATTTTAAAAAGGGAGGTCGAATATATTAATGATGAGGTGAATTTATGGCGTATCAAACAAAACAATTAAATTATAAAAAACTTCAGCAATTATTAAATGAATTGCCTTGGTATGTGGCTGAATATATCAATCACAAACAACGAAAGCTCTCGGCAGCATCCTTATTAAACTATTGTCATGATTTCAAGATCTTTTTTAATTGGATGGTCAGTGAGCAATTATGGTCTGACGATGTTAAAGATATTCCGCTTGAACAATTAGAGAAAATGACTGTAATCGAAGTCGATAATTTCTTAAACTTTTTACATTATCAATTAAATAACAAAGAAATTACCGTCAATCGGAAGCTTTCTGCGCTGAAATCCTTGTTTAACTATTTGCAGAATATCGCTGAGACACGTGATTTACAGCCTTATATTCAACGAAATGTTATGGCTAAGATTGAATTTAATGAGATTAAGGAAAGCATGGAAACAATCGCCAACAAAATGGAAGGCAAAATCCTTCTTGGAGATGAATATGAGAAGTTTAGAGCGTTTATTGCACATGATTACGGCGAATTAAACAAGGATAATAAGAGAATCTATCATTTTTATAAAATGAATCAGCAGCGTGATACGGCCATTGTATCGTTGATTTTAGGCTCCGGCCTCCGTCTATCTGAGTTGGTCGGATTAGACGTGGATGATATTGATTTTAGCAAATTCACTGCACGAGTGATTCGTAAAGGAAATAAAGAACAATATGTGTATTTCAGCCAGGTGGCGATGGCGGATTTACAAGAATATTTGGCTGTCAGAGTTTCAAAATACCAGATTGATAAGAATTATAAAGCGCTATTTATTTCGGCTCCCATGGGTCCTAAAGGTAAATCTCGTAGACTGACAGCGCGTGCGGTGGAAAAATTAATTGAAAAATATGCTGCAGCATTCGGTAAACCATCGTTATCGGTACATAAGCTACGGCATTCATTTGCTACCAGATACCATTCAGAGATTAATGATGTACCGAAATTACGACGCCAATTAGGCCATTCATCGATCCAAACAACAATGATATATACACATATCCGTAATGATGATCTAAAGGATGCTGTTGATAAGATGGATATGCCGAAGGATTAAATTTGACTTTTATTTTTTACTGGTCTGTATTTGTTACGATTATTAGACAAATACAGATTTTTTATTTGATATTATTCTCTTGGTTTTTGACATTAAGAACATTTGTTCGTATAATTAAATTGAGGTACTTCTATATTAGGAGGACGTTCAAATGCCTAGAAAGCCAGATATTACTAACGAGCAAATCATTGAAATGTACTTAAATGGTCTATCTTATAAAATGATGGTTGAGGCTACTGGATTAACAGATCGTGGAATAAGAAAGCTTTTAAACAGACATGACATTGAAACAAATAGAACAGTTCGAATTCATAAGGTGAATGAAGACTTCTTTAAGGTATGGACAAATAAGATGGCATGGGTATTAGGTCTATTTATTACAGATGGATGCGTTAATAAAGATACTCAGTCCATTTCGTTTACCCAAAAAAACGAACAGATACTACGTCTAATTGCAATTTATATGGGTGCAGATTATATTTTATCTCCAATTGCAAAAACAAGACAGACCCCTACTTTAATTATTAACTCAAAAACATTAAAAAAAGACTTGGAGGTTTTAGGAATCCAACATAATAAATCTTTAACAGTGTCCTTTCCAAATGTTCCTAATAAATACTTACCTGCATTTATAAGAGGTGTAATTGATGGTGATGGTTGGGTTCAAAAGAAAGGATATGTAATGAATATAACAACAGGAAGTATTGGATTTGCTAACGGACTTCTATCTGTTTTTCAATCTTGGGACTTACGAACAGAGATTACATCCCAGATTAGTAATGCTGGAAATCGGATATACCGAGTATGGGTTAAAGGAAAATACGAACTTCCTAAACTAGCAAAAATTATTTATAATGATGAAATGGGTTATTACACTTCATATAAAAAGGATTATATGACACAACGTATAAATGAAAAATAAGTCAATATTAAATATTAGGAGTGATTGCAATGTGGGTATCAGTAAATGGAAAGTTGATTCAAACAACAGATAATTCGAGAATTAAATTCAGAACAAACATTAGTAGATCTTTAATAAATTATTTAAATCAAGTAGCAGCAAACAATAATACACATATTAACTACCTAATTGAAAGTGGATTACAAAATGTTTTATCTAAAGGCTATATTAGCTTTAACAAAGAATTAAGACCTACTGACAGGGTTCAATATAAAACAACCTATGACAAAAACCTATTAGAGAAAGTAAAAGAATTTGCGAAAAAGCATGATTTATTTATTAATGATGTAATTGAATATAGTGTTAATTTTGTTGATGTGGAAAAGGCTAAAAAAAGTAATTATAAACATCGGATAGAGTAAGATTTTAGGATTCTATACAACGCCCCGAACATAATACATATTCTAGGAACTTATAAAAAGGAAATTAAAATATGTCTCATATCCAAAGTATACTTGTGAAATTGAGACAGAATGAATTTTTTTAGTTAAAATTGATTTCAATCTTAGGATTTATTTTTTTGATCATCTTACAGAATTCTTTTTCATGTTTAGGTGAAATTAAAATTGTGTTGTAATTACCGTATCGTATTTGAAGTCGTTTTATTGATAATGCTGGGCTTGATAATGGATTTAGTGTTTTTCGAATACTATTGATTGACATAATATCAATTTTCCAACGAAATGGTCCACTGACAACGATAAATTGTTTTCCTTTAATTTCATAATAGGTTCCGAACCACACCCAGCTAATAAATGTGGTTAATAAAATAGTAGTTAATATGGTTGTAGTGGTCTCCCCCATCCCATCTGGTCCTCCGGGGAGAAAAATGAATGATCCTATTAAAAAGAGTATGGTACCCCATAAAAGAACCCCGGTGATAAGCCCTTTTTTTGAATAGAACCGCATATCGTTAGGCCTCCCTTCTACTATTTTTTATCCTTATTGGTTGCCATGTCATATGCCTTTTTTAAAAACATAGGAATTCTACAAAATCCATAAGGAATTCTACAAAACTAATGAAGAATTCTACAAATTTACGAGTTATTCTACAAAATCACAAAGGAATTCTACAAAATATGGATAATACTACCAAATCAACTCACGAACCCTACCTCTTATCTACGACCCACCACTCCAAAAGTTACAAAAAAAACGTCTAGAAAGTCCACTAGACTCCCTAAACGCCTCTATCAACTACACTATCCTACATTCTTTATTCCACCACTACCAGTAAACTGACTATTATACAAATCAGCATAAAAACCGCCACTTGCCAACAACTCTGCGTGATTCCCTTTTTCTATCACACTTCCATTATTCATCACAAGAATCAGATCAGCATCTCGAATCGTAGATAACCGGTGTGCAATAATAAAGCTCGTACGTCCCTTCATCAAATGATTCATGGCCCGCTGAATCTGCACTTCTGTCCGAGTATCTACACTGCTGGTTGCTTCATCTAAAATCAATATAGCAGGATTTGCTAGAATCGCCCTGGCAATCGTTAATAGCTGCTTCTGTCCTTGCGAGATATTGGATGCTTCTTCATTCAAAATCGTATCATAACCCTCAGGCAGTGTGCGGATAAAATGGTCGGCGTTAGCCGCTTGTGCCGCTGAAATAATTTCCTCTTCGGTCGCTCCCTCTCTACCGTACGCGATATTGTCACGAATAGAGCTATTGAACAGCCAAGTGTCTTGCAGCACCATACCGAAAAAGCTTCTTAGGTGCGCACGTTTTAACATTCTAATATCAATGCCATCTATCAAAATCTTACCCTCGTTGATTTCATAAAAGCGCATCAATAAATTTATAAGAGTCGTTTTACCAGCCCCTGTTGGCCCAACAATCGCTACTTTTTTACCTCTTTCCACTTCAATATTCATATTTTCAATTAACAGTTCGTTTTCTTTATATCCAAAAGAGACATTTTCAAATGCTACGTCACCCTTAGGAGAATCAATTATGAGAGCTTCAACCGCTTCAGGTATTTCCTCTGTTTCGTCTAGTATTTCAAACACCCGTTCCGCGCTCGCAACCGTGGACTGAATTATGTTTGCAATCGATGCTGTTTGAGCGATTGGCTGAGAAAATTGTCTTGTATATTGGATAAAGGCTTGAATATCACCGATCTCAATCGCCTTTTTTGTAACTAAAATACCGCCAGCAACGGATACTAAAACATACCCAATATTATTTATAAAAGACATTAAAGGCATAATCATGCCAGAAACGAATTGCGCTTTCCAACCTGCTTGATAGAGCTTTTCATTTATTCCCTCAAATTGTTCAATGGACTTTTTTTCATGCCCAAATACCTTAATGACTTTATGACCTGTATACATTTCTTCAACATGCCCATTAAGCTGTCCCAACGATTTTTGTTGTTTTTTAAAAAACTGTTGTGATTTTTTTGCGATTTTTGCAGTAGCAATAAAGCTCAACGGCAGTGTTACAACCACAATGAGTGTCATCAACGGACTAATTGAAAGCATCATCACAATCACTCCAATTAGCGTGACAACCGAAGTAATGAGCTGGGTTAAGCTTTGCTGTAAAGTAGTACTAATATTATCTACATCATTCACTGCACGGCTGAGGATCTCCCCATGTGTCCGGGAATCAAAGTATTTTAGCGGCAGTCGGTTAAGTTTTTCTTCCACTTCATTACGCAGGTTATAGACGGTTTTTTGAGCGACTCCAGCCATGATATACTGCTGAATATAGGCAAAGATCGCACTCATTAGATAAAGACCAATTAATAAAATTATGATCTGACCAATATAGTCAAAATCTATTTTTGCACCAGGCACACCTTTAATCTTCATCATTAAGCCCTCAAACAGTTTGGTTGTTGCCTTCCCCATAATTTTCGGGCTGACAATAGCGAATACTGTACTGATCATTGCGGTAAGTAATACAGAAAGAAGCTGTAGTTTATATGGTCTTAAGTATCCTATTAATCTTCTAAGTGTTCCTCTAAAATCCTTTGCTTTTTGGACAGGCATCCCCATGCCCATTGGGCCGAATCCGCCTCCTGGCCCCGGTCTCCGAGTTCCAGCACCTGGTACGCCGTCTTGTCTTTTCGAGTCTCTACTCATGCTATCTCCTCCTCGGAAAGCTGAGACATTACGATTTCACGATATACCGGACTTTTATCCAACAGTTCTTTATGTGTACCAATGCCTGAGATTCGGCCATTATCTAGTACAATGATTTGGTCTGCATCCATAATCGTACTCACACGCTGCGCAACAATTAATACAGTTGAATCAACAGTTTCCTGTTTTAATGCAGACCGCAGCTTGGCATCTGTTTTAAAGTCCAATGCAGAGAAACTATCATCAAAAATATAAATCTCTGGTTGTCGCACAAGGGCACGGGCGATGGATAAGCGCTGTTTCTGACCACCCGAAACATTTGTTCCCCCTTGAGCAATCTTCGCATCAAAGCCCTCATCCATTGCAGAAATAAAATCAGTTGCTTGTGCGATATCAGCTGCATGCTTTACTTCATCCTCTGTTGCATTTTCTTTACCGTAACGGATATTTTCTGATATCGTCCCTGTAAAAAGCACGGCCTGCTGCGGGACAAAGCCAATCTTTTCACGGAGTCGTTCCTGTGTCATTTCTCGCACATCTACACCATCTACTAAGACTGTGCCACTTTCCGCATCATAAAAACGCGGGATCAAATTAATGAGTGTTGATTTACCAGACCCTGTTCCACCTATTATGGCAGTTACCTCACCAGGAATCATTTTAAACGATATATTCTCAATCGCTGGCATTTCAGCTCCAGGATAACTAAACGTGACATCTTTGAATTCTACCAGCCCCCGCACACTTTCTACAGACGTAGACACAGACCAATCATTAATATCTGCCAAAGTCTCAAGGACCTCGTTTATTCTGACAGCCGAGACGGAGGCCCGTGGTATCATCACGAACATCATAGATAGCATGACAAACGAGAACATTATTTGCATAGCATATTGAATAAATGCCATCATATCTCCGACCTGCATATGGCCATTGCTAATACGAAGACCACCAAACCAAATAATAGCGACGGTTGAAAGATTGAGGACGAGCATCATAATTGGCATCATAGCTGCCATAAGTTTGTTTACTTTAATAGCGGTTTGCGTTAAATCCCAGTTGGCTTCATTAAACCTCTTTTTCTCGTGATCCGCCCGATTAAAGGAGCGAATGACGCGAATTCCTGTTAAGTTTTCTCGTAAAACCCGGTTAAGTTTATCGAGTTTTACCTGCATGGCTTTAAATAGTGGGATCCCTTTTCTAGCTATAATGACAATGGCAATCACAAGAACAGGCAAAGAAACGGCCAGCACTAGCGTCAATTTGGTATCCTTTGAATAGGCCATAATAATCCCACCAATGCACATCATTGGTGCCATGGCCATCATTCTCAGCATCATTACAAGCACCTGTTGGATTTGGGTAATGTCGTTCGTTGTTCTCGTAATCAATGAAGATGTACCCAGTTGATCAAATTCATGTAAGGAAAATTTGCTCACATGAGAAAATACGCTAGAACGCAATAATTTTCCAAAACCTGATGCGGCCTTCGCTGAAAAAAAGCTAGCTGCTATGGAACAAATCATTCCTCCAGCCGCTACGAGCAGCATAAAACCGCCAATTTTCCATATGTAGTCCGTATCTCCTGTTACGACGCCCTTGTCGACTATATCGGCCATTAACGTTGGCAGATACAGCTCAGCTAATGACTGTAGAAGGACAAGGACAAGTACTAGGTAGATTGGCTGCTGAAATGGTCGTAAGTATTTTGTTAATTTTAACAAAAATCTTCCCTCCCTTTTTTACCACGAAATTGGAAAAATCTTTAAAAAATAATGTTATTACTTTCCTTTTCAGCATTAGTGAATTAAGTATATTCCCCATGAAAAATTTGGTCAAATTTTACCAAGATTAGTTGTTTTCCCACAAAAAAACACAGGTTTACCTGTGCTTAAAATTAATATCTAGCTATAATCAAATCAAATAGTTCCTCGGTGTACCGTAAAATATAACCTGATTAAATGGAGGATAAATAGATTCAAAATGAACATAAAATTGGGGCTTCCAACAGCCATGGGAAGTTTGAAAATAGTGCTTGATCCCCATTAACTATTGCTTTTAATGCTAAATTTAATTCCTTTTGAAAAATCATAAAACGGACTTTTGTGTAATTTTCATCATATTCCCCACCGCTTACATAGACACGAGCACACAATGAATATTCCCCTAACTGGGGTACCCACTCAGCCAATACCTCATCACGCATGCTGTAGTTGACGGCACTATAATTGTATTCACAACCTATTGTTAGAAATAGCTGTCCAGTGGTATCCGAATGAGTAAGTGTATATTTTCTTCCCTCTACAGGACGAAAAGGGGTAGCGGGGGCTTGGTAGCTTACCGATAATTTTGAAGGAATGAAGACACTCATCAAAAGCTTCCTCCTTTCAAAAGAGCTACCTTAGTATATGAAAATTCAATTTTTTCGTGACAAATGCCTATTTCATGAATATCATTATTGTTATTTTTGCTGTTCCTTCTTTACATCGCTAAAAAGCAATCTCCAATGACCCTTGTCAAATATCCAAGTAGATTCAACCAATGCAATCGTGTCACCATTTGCAATACCAGTTACGCGTTGTATTCCTTTTAGCCCCTTTATCTCTCCTTCAAGTGTAACTGGATTCAAACTGTTAAATGTATTGACGGTTAATTCGGTTGGTTCATTTAATTTTCCTTTATAATAGACGCCCATTTTCCTATAATAATTCTTTCGATCTTTTAGATCGAATAAATAGGACTTTCCAGTTTGGGCTAATTGGATCTCAGCCTTAAAATTATTTAAAAAGTGACTCTCCATCTCGAGTGGTTCAGGTACTGCTAATTTGGTGACTTCAAAGTCTTTTAAAGAGTATAGAAGGTTGACCACAGTTCCTTCATTTTCTTCCGATAAAACACTCGTAAATAAGTCTTTTACACCATCATTGTTTAGGTCGATGAGCCGAACGGAAGCCTTAGAACCACTTTCTAATGAAAGGGTATACGTTTTCTCATTGGAAGCGGCCACTTCAAGATAAATTCTTTTTAAATATGAATCCTTTTCATCATAAGGAACTCCTTTTAAAAGAATAACATCATCTTTTCCATCTCCAGTAATATCCATTTCCTCTTTGGATAACGTTACTGTTTCCTTATTTTTTTCGATTGCGTAGACTCCGGTAATGGCAGTTAGAGATATAAAAAAACACGCAACCAAAGCAAGCAGCATCTCTTTTTTCATCCATTTCCCCTCCAAACCTTGATAAAAACTAGTATGTCCAGAAATGGAAAAATGATGAAAAAAGACTCTCTAAATTTTAGAGAGTCCATTAACCATCTTATTCACTTGGATTTTGAGTAGCTTCCTCTTTCCAAACGTTACTAACCTTACCGTTGTCACCCTCATCAAGGATAAACGAACCGTTTGAGTACCGGTCGCTAAAACGAATATCTTCAGCTTTAAAAGTTTCTAAATAACCTTTTTCTGTTTGAATAAAAATAAGGTCCGGGTCATTAGCGACAGCGAAGCCAATGACTCGATGTGGGTTCGATTTAAGCTCTCTTAAAATAACTACACCTCGTTTAGCACGTGATGATTTTTCAAACTCTTTTAACTTCATCCTCTTCACAGAGCCACGCTGTGTTGCAATGACAATGCTTTCTTTGCTGTCAGGAGTAATCAGTTTACCACCAACTACAAAGTCTCCATCCTTTAAATTGATGCCTTTTACTCCCGCGGCACGTTGACCAACAATACTAATTTCTTCCTCATGGAACCATAGGGCATACCCGAAATTGGTAATCATGAATACTTCTTTCGTTCCATCGGTTAAGTGAACGTCAATCACTTGGTCATCATCTTTAAGATTCACAGCAACAAGCGGCTTGGAGTATCGCTGTGCTTTATATGCTTTAAGCTCAGTTTTCTTTATCATTCCGTTTTTGGTTACAAACACTATGAAGGCTTCCGTTTCAAAATCCTTAATCGGAAGGGCTTTGATAATTTCCTCGTCACGTTCAATTGGAATAATATTGGCCACATGCTGTCCGAGATCTTTCCAGCGGATATCAGGCAGTTCATGAACAGGGCAGAATAAGTAATTCCCTTTGTTCGTGAAGAGGAGAAGGACATCCTTGGTATTCATGTCAAGCTGTGCAAATAAGCGGTCGGAATCCTTCATTGCTAAATCTTGTCCATTGGAAGCAGCGTACGACCGCTGACTTGTCCGCTTTACATAACCTTCCTTCGTGACGGTAACAATAACATCTTCACTCGGTACAGTTACTTCTAGATTTATTTTCAATTCTTCGATTTCCGCTTCAATTTTGGAGCGTCGTTCATCAGCAAAGCGCTTTTTCACATCTTTTAACTCTTTTTTAATGACAGAGAAAAGCTTTTTCTCACTTGCTAAGATGCTAGTAAGCTCTTCGATTTTCTTGGCCAATTCTTCTGCTTCCTGTCTTAAAGCAGTGATATCTGTATTTGTTAAGCGATAAAGCTGTAAAGAAACGATGGCTTCTGCCTGTAGCTCGGTAAATGCATATTTCGCAATTAAATTGTCCTTCGCATCGCGTTTATCCTTCGATGCACGAATCGTTGCAATAACCTCATCTAGGATGGATAATGCTTTCATTAATCCTTCAACTATGTGCTGGCGTTCCTTTGCCTTGTTTAGTTCAAATTGGGTTCTTTTTGTAACCACTTCTTTTTGATGTTCGATATAAGCATCTAGTAGCTCTCTAAGACCCATTAATTTTGGCCGTTTTTTATGAATAGCAACCATATTAAAGTTGTAGGTTACTTGAAGATCACTATTTTTATATAAATAGTTTAAAACACCTTCTGCATCGGCATCTTTTTTCAATTCAATAACAATTCGCATGCCTGTACGGTCTGTCTCATCCCGAACCTCAGACATTCCTTCGACTTTCCGATCAAGGCGGAATTCATCCATTTTTTTGACAAGGTTAGCCTTATTGATTTCGTAAGGGATTTCAGTAATCACAATTTGCTGCTTACCACCGCGAACTTCTTCAATTTCGGCCTTTCCTCGAACGATAATTTTGCCTTTACCAGTTTCATAGGCTTTTTTAATCCCATCTATACCTTGAATGATCCCACCAGTTGGAAAGTCGGGGCCTTTGACAATCGTCATGAGCTCATCGACTGAAACATCAGGTTGTTCCATTCTCATAATTACCCCATCAATGATTTCCCCAAGATGGTGCGGTGGAATATCTGTTGCATATCCGGCAGAGATCCCGGTAGACCCGTTAACAAGGAGGTTTGGAAACATCGCAGGTAAAACAGTTGGTTCCTTTGAAGTATCATCAAAGTTTGGAATAAATTCTACCGTTTGCTTCTCTATATCACGTAACAGTTCAGCTGCAATAGCCGAAAGGCGAGCTTCTGTGTAACGCATAGCTGCAGGCGGGTCACCGTCTACACTACCGTTATTTCCATGCATTTGAACAAGAACGTTTCTAACCTTCCAATCCTGACTCATCCGGACCATTGCTTCATACACGGAAGAGTCACCATGTGGATGATAGTTACCAATAACGTTACCGACTGTTTTGGCTGATTTACGAAAGCCCTTATCGAACGTATTTCCTTCCACGTGCATAGCATAAAGAATTCTTCGTTGTACGGGCTTTAGACCGTCCCTGGCATCTGGCAGGGCACGCTCTTGAATAATATATTTACTATATCTACCAAAACGATCGCCAAGTACATCTTCTAGAGGTAAGTCACGGAATTTTTCTGTTGCGCTCATCCTTCAGAACCCTCCTCAGAGACCGTTATATTTTCATTTTCCAATATGGTGTCATCCTCTTCTAAACCAAATGCCACATTACTTTCAATCCATTTACGTCGCGGTTCTACCTTATCGCCCATAAGTGTGGTTACACGGCGTTCCGCTCTTGCAGCATCATCAATTCTCACTCGAATCAGCGTTCTAGTTTCAGGGTCCATGGTTGTTTCCCATAGCTGATCTGCATTCATTTCTCCGAGTCCTTTATAACGTTGAATAATATAACCTCTTCCAACCTTTTTCATGGCATCCTGAAGCTCATCTTCATTCCAGGCATATTCAATGATTTCTTTTTTACCCGTTCCTTTACTCACTTTATACAGTGGAGGAAGGGCAATAAATACTTTTCCTGCTTCTAGCAAGGGCTTCATATAACGATAAAAGAAAGTAAGCAACAGAACCTGAATATGGGCTCCATCTGTATCAGCATCTGTCATGATAACGACTTTATCGTAATTGATATCCTCTACATTGAAGTCTGAACCAACACCGCCGCCGATTGCATGAATGATGGTATTTATTTCTTCGTTTTTAAAAATATCAGCGAGCTTTGCTTTTTCCGTGTTAATAACTTTACCCCGAAGTGGCAGAACCGCCTGAAAACGACGGTCACGACCTTGCTTAGCAGATCCACCTGCAGAGTCACCCTCAACTAGATAAAGCTCGTTCCTTTGGGGATTTCTTGATTGTGCCGGAGTCAGTTTTCCGGACAAGACTGCTTCAGACCGTTTCTTTTTCTTTCCACTTCGTGCATCCTCACGAGCTTTTCTAGCTGCTTCCCTCGCTTGGTATGCTTTGATAGATTTCTTAATGAGTAAAGAACTAATATCAGGATTTTCTTCAAGGAAATAAGTGAGATGCTCAGATACCACTGCATCAACCGATGATCGTGCTTCACTGGTACCTAATTTCCCTTTGGTTTGTCCTTCAAACTGGAGCAATTGTTCAGGGATTCTAACAGAAATAATTGCCGCTAAGCCTTCACGAATATCTGCACCATCAAGGTTTTTGTCTTTTTCCTTTAAAAGCGATACTTTTCTAGCATAATCATTGAAAACACGGGTCATTGCTGTTTTGGAACCAGCTTCGTGCGTACCGCCATCCTTCGTGCGAACATTGTTTACAAACGAAAGGACATTTTCTGAATAGCCATCATTAAACTGAAAAGCAAATTCTACTTCAATTCCATTTTGTGTTCCTTCAAAGCTGACAACATGGTGGAGAGTATCCTTCTCTTCGTTTAGGTATTCAACAAATGCTTCAATACCATTTTCAAAGTGGAACACTTCGTGAAATCCGTTTCTATCGTCAATAATTTCGATTTTCAGTCCTTTTAGTAAGAAAGCTGATTCTCTTAACCTCTCACATAAAGTTTCAAAATTATATGTTGTGGTTGAAAAAATAGATGGGTCCGGCTTAAAGTGAATCGTTGTTCCTGCCTGATTTGTTTTACCGATTTTTTCAAGTGTGGTTACAGGCTTACCGCCATTTTCAAACCTCTGCTCATAAATAAATCCGTCCCTTTTAATGGTAACGGTTAACCACTCTGATAATGCATTTACTACAGATGCACCAACCCCGTGTAAACCACCGCTCGTCTTATATCCGCCTTGGCCGAACTTACCGCCGGCATGAAGGACCGTTAATATGACCTCAGGTGTAGGTTTCCCCATTTTGTGCATTCCTGTAGGCATTCCAGCGTCCTTTATCAATAACACTTATGGAATTATCTTTGTGTATTTTTACAATAATGTGATCACCAAAGCCAGCTAGCACTTCATCGACAGAATTATCTACGATCTCATACACAAGATGGTGCAGTCCTCGTGCATCCGTACTGCCAATGTACATTCCCGGGCGCTTTCTGACGGCTTCTAAACCTTCAAGCACCTGTATGGCATCATCATTATAATCAAAAGCTTGCTGAGTTCTTGCCACTAAAATACCCCTTTCATACCCTACAAAAAGAAAAAACCTTCTAATTGCTTTATAAACTTTCCATTTAATCATTCGCTCAAATGAGTCATTAATCCTTTAAAAAATGGAATAGAACCCATGTTTGCCACTATTTATTTTATCACATGTTCTTGTGACGTCTATGCTTAATTGTAGCGATTTATTCAGATTTGGCAAATACGTAATTTTAAATAACATATTTTTGACATATCATTTTCCTCGCTTTTTGCTTAAAAAAATAGAAAAAACTGCTAATGATTAGCAGTTTTTTTGAACATTATTTTGTCAATGCATGCTCGACTTTAATGCAGCGGTCCATAACAACCGTATATCCCTTTTCTTTAAGGAATGTATAGGCTTCTTCATTGATAAGACCAAGTTGGGCCCAAAAGATATCTGCATCAATGTCAGCAAATTCCTTTGCAACATCAAATAACTGTTCGGAACGACGGAAAACGTTTACGATATCAATATGACCTTCGATATCCTTTAGCGATGCGACGGCTTTTACACCGAGTACTTCCCCATCAATGGTAGGATTGACGGGGATAATTTCATAGCCCGCCTTTTGCATTGCTGCAGAAACCTGATAGGAGGTACGCTCAGGGTTATTACTTAAACCTACAACAGCAATTCTTTTTGCTTTTTTTAAAATTGCCCCTAGTTCTTCGCGACTTGGGATTTCAACTGTCATCATACTCACTCCTAGCTTTTTTCTTTTATTTTACCGTTAACGGAGTTAAAAACATAATATAACGCTTTTAAATAAAAAAAAGCCCCTGCTTTCATCAGGAGCTAATGAGATTATTTATACGGAAACACCCTCTGGTTCGGTTGAAACAGCACACCTTGGCAGTGCAATGAGAAATTTGGACCCATCGCTTGTATTTTCAACAGAAATTCTACCATCCATTTTCTCAAGGATCATTCTTGCTATAAAATGGTCCAATCCTGATCCATCAGAACGGGTGGAAAAATACGGGTCAAATATCTTCTGAATATGAGCGGGATCGATACCACCTGAATTTTCAAAGACCTCTACAATTACGCATTCTTTTGATTCCTCTAATTTGATAACCATTTTGCGTTTTTTTATATTTTTATCCACAAAGGTATCTCGAAAGATTGAAAATAGAATGACCATGACCTGGCTAAATTCATTTGGATAACCATATCCGATATGTTGCCCCCTATATTCATATGACACCTGGATATTATGATTTTTAAGGCTTGGGGAAAACATCGTTAATGCATCCTCAATCGAATCTCCAACAGAGAAGAAGCTTTTTTCCGTATTTAGCTGGTAAAACTTCCGTAGATCATTCACTATACCTGACATTACATTTATTTGGGCCAAACTTTCCACTGTAAAGCGGTCAATATACTGATCATCAATTTCACCAAATTCACGCGCTTCTCTGACATCCTGAATTAATAGTGATAGACTATTTAGTGGTTGAAGCCATTGTTGCCCCATGCTCGAAATCATTTCACCTATTGCTGCAAATTTAGAATGTCGGATTAATAGAAGATCTTTTTGCCTATTTTTTTCAAGTTCTTCCTGTATGCGTATTTCAAATTTTTGATTCCTCAAGTTATACTTTGCTGTTAAATCTTGATAATTACTTTCACTTGTTTTTAGCTGATTCATTAACTTACGAATCTTACTAAAACAGTGGAACAATATTACCACCATTAAGGAAATTGTTAGGGATAGTGTTATATACAAAAATAACAATTGGGCACCTTCTTAATGAGCTTTGCTGAACAATGTTACACGATTACGTCCATTCTTTTTTGACTTATGGAGAGCGATCTCTGCCTCGTTTAGTAATTCTTTCTTTGATTTCCAGTTTAAATGTTCAGTAACCCCAAAGCTGCATGTCACTTTTCCAATACTTTTAAAATCAAAGTTCTCTATTAAAAAACGAAGAGACTCTGCAATTTCAACTGCATCATCTGCTTCAATATTCGGGAGTAGAAGGAAGAATTCATCAGTTTTCCCACGACCCAAAATATCCTTTTCACTAATTTTCTGTTGGATAATGGTTGAAATAGTAGTTAACACTTCTTCACCTGCATTCATGCCAAAACCATCAATAATTTTTTGAAAGAAGTCGATTTCCATTTTAATAATAGAAAAAGGGTGGGTACCATCTCTGGTACGTTTTACTTCCTCTATCAAATATTCATGGAACTTCACACGATCTATAGTATTTGCAAAGTAATCAACTGCTGCGATATTGTTCTTAATTTCATTTTCCAATTGAATTTGGTTTACAGATGATTGTATGGCTTGAAAGAAATAATCTAAATTAATAGGCTTTAGGATGATATGATTCGAGTAACCCTTAATCATGTGAATAAAAAAATCATTATCATCATGATTAGTTGTTAGAATTACTTGTACGTTAGCATTCATTTCTCTTATTCTTTGCACCATTTCTAACTGACCCATCTGATCCATTGTAATATCAATAATGACTATGTCAGGTTGATATTGCTGATAGAGCTTTAAACCTTCCACACTGTCACTAGCTACAAAAAGCGTTGTAAAACGGCGCTTAAGGATACGTAAAAGCTTCTCACGAGAAAACTTTTCTTCTTCAACTAACAACACCTTAATATCAGGAAATTGATAGGTTAAATATTGTGGGATATTTCTTGCCATATGATGATCACCTCTTTCTTCTTTTAATGAAAGTTATATAAGAAAAAAGGCCCATTTGTTTGTTTGGAATCGGCCGGTTTTTGCTTGTTTATCTGATTTTATCTAAATTATATGGGCTCTATACATTGCTTTCAACGAGTTAACAAATGGTTTGAAAATTCTTCATATTTTTGTAATAAAATTGACTCTAATTGTTCTTAGTTACTTTGAAAAAAGCGTATATTGCAAAAAAAATAATCAAAGGAGTGCCACCCCTTTGATTATTTTTGCGTCACTGATCGATCAGCTAGTAGATTTAATGCTGTCCAAGCGGTTTGATCCCCAAATAGTCGGGACCATGTACCAATCCCAGCGAGTTCATATTTGATCGCTAGGTCTGCTCGTTTATTCAATGACAATTCATCCTCAATCCATATTTTATAGGTCGCTTTTTCATCTGCTGCATAAAATTCTGCGTAGTTTTGGCCACTTTCTTCATCATATTTTGGCTGTAGACCTTTTTCAGTCAGCCACGCTTTCACTTTATCCATTGCTAGGGCCTTTGCTGTTATTTCCACCGTACCATTAGCATTCATTTGTTCCTTCCAGAGCCTTGCATATAAAGGAACCCCAAGAATTAATTTTTCCTTTGGCACTTCTGTCAGAAGTCTTTCAAGGTTTCGTTCCACCCATGGCAAACTTGCCACACTCCCTGATCCTGAAGAGGCATTGGTATGCTCATCATAGGCCATAACAATAAGGTAGTCGACAATTTTGGCTAGTTGTGGTCTTTCATAAAATGAAGACCAGTTGTTGTTAGCCCCCGCTGAGAAGGTAATATCCATCGAAATGACAAGGCCTGCTTCGTGCAGGTATGGCGCTGCCTCTCTCATAAATTGAGTAACTAATGGTCCATCCTCAGGATTAACATTTTCTATATCAAAGTTCATCCCTTGAAGCTGATACATCTGACTAAAGTGAAGCAGTTGCCGGATAATCGCTGCTCTTGTATCAAAATCTTTGAATGCTTCGTGGGTCAATTGAGGATCAAAGGAATTAGAAAATACACCCCAAACTTGATATCCCTTTCCTTGAGCCCATTTACTATAATCAAGTGAGGCAAGGTTTTTAACTGCTCCATAATTGCTAGCAAGGGAGAACCATGTAGGTGAAATAACATTTAATCCTGTCATTTCTGGTATTTTCGACATGTCAGGATTCTTGGTATAGACGGCTTCCCATGTTAATTGAATGGGTCCATTTATTTTGGGTATTTGAAATGTTTTCCGCTCGTTCTTTATGGATATCTTTACGCGTGCCCCTTTTGAGACATAATCTTTTTTTATATAGCCGCTAACACCGTTTGCTTTCCTAACAAGATAAAATTCGTCTTTTTCACCCTCAATGATGATCTCTTCTTTCGATTTCATGTCAGCGACATAGGGTGAATGCCAGGTGGGCTTTGTGCGAAGTCTAAGCTTCTCTTTATTAATTTCCTTATCTGTTAATCTACCATTCTCGTATTGATCACCATCCTGTTGAATCCATATCGCATTACTATCAGGTAATGTTTTATATTGAATAGGGTAAAGAGATAAGATTGGATCAAGCGCAATATATAGTTCTCCATTCTTCGCAAGAATGGGAGACAGCTGTAAGTTTACTGGCTTTTGATTCACATAATAACTTAACGAATCAGTTGGCATTTGTACAACTTTATCTGTCGTAGTGATAATAACTGATTTTGATTTCTCATCATAATGGATCGTGCCATCCATATTTTTTTTCACAAATGAAAGTGGCACAAACAAGGTGTTTTCTTCAATAAAGGCATTTCCTTGTTGCTTTCCCATGAAAAGGATTGGATGCTGGCCTTGAAAATAGGTCTTTTTCTCTGTGGATGCAAATGGATAAAGTATTAGAAAAATAGAAGAGATAATAAGTAAAATAGCACTTATGAATCCTCCGATTATCCATTTAGTTGATAGATTATTATTTTTTGTATATTCTAGACGTGCCATGTTTCCCTTCCTCCTTATTTCTATCCTAAGGTATCTTATTGCAATTGAGAAGGTATTTTTAGAATCTCTTTCGGTCCCTTCTTCACTAATAATTAAAGTTAATCAAGAAAGCAATAGTGTTTTTTAATCAATACATGGTAAAATAAAAGAACTGGATCTTTTATCGAAGGAGAAATTATGAATGGTTCAAATTATATTAGTCTTGATCCTTGCCTATTTGCTAGGCTCAATCCCCTCAGGGTTAATCATCGGTAAAACGTTTTATAAAACCGATATTCGTCAGCACGGAAGCGGAAATTTAGGAGGCACGAACACTTTTCGAACACTTGGAGTGAAAGCAGGAATTGCCGTTACTCTTGCTGATATTTTGAAAGGGACTTTAGCAGCTTCCTTACCCTACCTCTTTCATGTAGACATTAACCCATTACTAGCTGGTGTCCTTGCTGTTATTGGTCACACTTACCCAATTTTTGCGGGATTCCGTGGAGGTAAAGCAGTTGCCACTTCAGGAGGAGTTTTACTACTCTGTGCTCCATTAATGTTCATCACAGTTTTGGTTGTCTTTTTTCTCAGTCTGTACATAACAAAATATGTTTCGTTATCATCTATGATTGCAGGTCTCTGTGCAGTCATTTACGCACTGGTCATATGGAATGTCCCGTTACTAATTGCTGTGACGTTATTAGCATCATTTGTCATTTACCGCCACCGGGCAAATATTAAGAGGATCATCAATAAGACAGAACCAAAAATCAAATGGCTATAAAGGAACCGATTCGGTTCTTTTATAGCCATTTTTCATAAAAATGTCGAAATCCCTTTGGTTATATCCCTTTTTTTTCCTATAGAATAAAAGTAGGAATAAGTGTCAGTTCATGGAGGGGGATAAAATTGCAAATTGTTAAACAAGAACTTATTTTTTCAACCGTTGTTTCAGAGAGCACCGATGTAAATGACTTTATTGTCGAGTTTAAGAACCCTGAGGAAGGAACAGACTATTCTCCGATAAAAGTTACTAGAAATTTTGAGGAATTACTTCAGTTTCTTGATGAATTAGAAGAGTCATAAAGATTTATTCTTAGAAATAGGTTGACTTTAAATGGGGCAGCCTATTTCCTACATTCTTAATAGATGGAATTTTTTATTTCCTAATACATCGTCAATATAATCGAGCTTTGTGTGATCGAAGTAAACAAACTCTTTTTCATGAATAAGGATAGTTAGGTCATCGAACTCAAAAGTAAGATCCCCTTGAATTTTCCGCTCTTCCAGAGACAGATTTAATTTTGGCCCACCTCAACCAATTCCCATACTTAATCGGATATAAAGTATTTCATTCTCTGTCTTTTTTTCTTTGTTTATTGAATCCTGTAATATCTTATGAGCATTCCCTGTAATACGAAACATCAGATTCACGCCCCTATCTTCTTATTATTTGTCCAAATAAAAATTTAAAAAATCATACTAATATATTATAGTATTATCAAGGAGTACGAAAATAATTTGCCTGAACAAGCTCATACAAGGAGAAATTTATGAGAAAGAAAGCTTTTATTACCTCTGTTTTAATTATTTTTATTTGTACCACTCTTGCATCTATCCTCTTTGTGAATGAGCAAAAAGAAAAAAACGAAAAGAAAAACTATCCTTCAAAAAATCATAGTACGCGGCCTTTCCAACTAACAAATCGAAAGCTGATTGAAAAAGTAACGATTGGAGCAATTGGAGATATACTGATCCACGATGTAGTCTACCAAGATGCCTTCAATGGAAAAGATTATAATTTCGATCCAATGTTTGAAAATATAAAAGCACTATTAGAAAAACCAGATGTATTAACAGCAAATCAAGAAAGCATGCTTGGAGGCTTGGAACTAGGACTTTCAGGTTACCCTAAGTTTAATAGTCCCCATGAGGTAGCCGATGCCCTCATTCATACAGGTGTCGATATCGTTTCAACCGCCAATAACCATACATTAGATAGAGGGTTTAAAGGAGTTCAATCAGAAGCTGCCTACTTACAAAGTATAGGTTTACCATATGTGGGGAGCTTTGTAGATGATAAGGATCAACAAAATTTAAGGATTATAAATAAAAATGGAATAAAAATCTGCTTCCTTTCCTACACATACGGAACAAATGGAATCCCCGTCCCCAAAGGGAAGGATTTTCTTGTCAACCTGATTGACCGTGAGAGAATGAAAGGAGAAATTCAACGAGCAAGAAAAGCAGCGGATTTAGTTGTGATGAGCATTCATTGGGGGAATGAATATCAACGAATTCCAACAAATAATCAAAAGGATTTAGCTCGTTTCTTGGCAAATGAAGGTGTGGATATCATATTTGGTTCTCATCCGCATGTCCTTCAACCTATGGAATGGTTCAACACAACGGATGGAAGGAAAGCATTTGTGGTTTATTCATTAGGCAACTTTCTTTCTGCTCAGAATAATAATTATAAAGACATTGGCGGTTTAGCCACAATCGATGTAACTAAACAAATTACAGACAAAGGGACAACTATCGAAATTTCGAATCCAGTCTTCTTTCCAACCTATATTACTAGTCAAAAATATCACCACTTTAAGGTTGTTCCATTGGAGAATGCAGCAACATTTGGGCTTACGAATGCGGATGCGAAATACAAAGAAATTCAACAACATATGAAACAATGGCTCCGTTAAGACGGGGCTTTTTTCTAATGAACAAATTATATGAAAGGAGTAATAGGAATGGACACTAGATACTCTAGAGGTTTGTTGTTAGGTGGACTTTTTACCATTATGTCCTTCCTTTTTACAAGAGGTTTTTATTCGCTTTTCTTTATAATCCTTTTTGGGTTACTAATACTGGTTGCTTTTTTTAAGGAAAACAATCGGCTATTTGTCTGGTTGATCGTTGCATTTTTTTTAGGTAATTTACTCATTGGCTACGCAGACCATTTTATCGATGCGTACCCACTATCGCCTTTTACACTTGTATTAATAAGTCAATTGTTATGGACGATTCCGATTATACTAATAACCTATGTGATAAAGAAATTCAATAAGCCAACAGGCTATTCTTACATAAGCTTTATTAGGAATTCTCCCATTCAAATAACCAGCCATTTCACAATCTCCTTCTTTCTGCTTTTTTATTTCATGCTAGCTCTCCTTGTGTTAAGTGTAATTCTTGTCCTTGTAATGAAGGCGGGAGAATGGACTATCTTAAAGATTGGTTTGATACTACTATTTTCTGGATTGAATTCATTTTTAGAAGAATTATTGTGGAGGGGAATATTTATTACGCAGTTTATCCGAATGAGCAGCAAGCGTATGGGTATCTTACTAAGTAGTGCTGCATATGGGCTGTATACAACGATGTTTGGTTACTCGATAAAAATAAGTTTGTTCTATTTCCTATTGGGTGTTGTATTTGGCTTCGTCACTGTTAAATCAAAGAGTTTACTCCCTTCCTTTATTATTCATAGCATCATTACAGTCCTTCTGTTGCTTCTTGGCTGGGTAGTTTTGCCGTTATAAAATTCGAATCATTCGATTCTCATCCGCTTTTCTTATATAATAAAAGGATTAGCAGCTAGAAAGGAGTCTCTTACATGAATATACATATTACAAATGAGGCTGTAGCGTGGTATAAAAGAGAACTAGGTCTTAAAAAGGGTGATTATGTTCGCTTTTTTGCTCGGTACGGAGGATGCAGCACAGTACAAAGTGGTTTTTCTTTAGGAATCTCGACAGACGAACCCATAGATATTGGTACACAAACAATGGTAGACGGAATTGTCTTTTATATTGAAGAAAAGGATGTATGGTTCTTTGATGATCATGATTTAACAATTGACTATCAAGAAACCTATGAAGAACCTAGTTTTCAATATAAGAAATAAAAAGCAATAGAGGTTGACTCATTGATGAGCCAGCCTCTATTTATTCACTCCATATATGCTCTGTTAAGCCCGCTTTTTGTAAAACGTTTTTGCCCCTATCACCAATTAAATCGAAATGAGAATAGCCATCTGCTCTGTGATGAATCCATTCCTTTTTTAAACCATATTTTTTACCCCAGGCTGCGAGTTTGTCAAGATCCTGACAACCTACCTTTGTTACAGTTTTTGCTCCTGGAAAACGGTCATCCAGCCAATAATGAGTTAAAAAAGCAATTTCTCCCCTGTCAATTTTTCTTTTCCAATCAATAATTTCCTGTCTCTTAATACCGAATGCCACTACGTCACCCCAAACTTTAAGTATCTAGGATATAAGTGCTTTTTCTAGGAACTCTCAGTTATTTTTTCTTTACTTCCTCATATTTTAAATACCATTCCGGGAAGGCTTTTTTAAAGGAGGTAGGCCTGAAATTATCCTTTTTAACAATAATATGAGTAGACTTTCCTTCTGCACATATTTCTTCGTTTCCATTAATTATCGTATATCCATAAATTGTTTTTATTCCATCGTTTAACTCTACCCACGTTTTAACAAAGGCCTTATCGCCATAGCGTAACGGTTTTTTGTAAGTGATTTGAATATCATATACGGGAGCATAGTAACCAGACTCTTCCATTGCTAAGTAATTATAGCCAAGATCCTCAATAAACCCTGTTCTTCCTAGCTCAAAAAACTTTAAATAATTTGCATGGTAAATGACACCCATCATATCTGTATCTGCATAGTAAAGTTGAATCTCTCTAGTCGAAATAAAATAGTTCTCCACGGACAACGTTCCTCTCATTACTTTAAAATTATTTTATTTTACCTATGGCCACCTTAACATCTTCTGCTTCAAGGAACATCGATTTTTCAATAAGTTCATTATCCTGTTCTAATTTCATTAGCCGAGATGCTTGTGCTTGAATCATTTCATCGACCACGTTTGTAGCAAAACGGCCGTTCCCTCTGGAATCTTCTGTTTCAATGGCCTCAATTAATCGCTTCTTTGCATCCTCTGTTAAGTGGTATTGAAAGCTTTCGGCATACGTGGCCATGATTTCAAGTAACTCTTCTGAAGAGTAATCAGGAAATAGGAAGTATTTTTTAAATCTTGAGCGGAGCCCAGGATTGCTCTCCAAGAGTTGATCCATTTCATTTGGGTAGCCTGCTAAGACAACCACAAGGTTTTCGTTTTGCTTTGTCATTTCATCGACTAGTGTATCAATAACTTCTTTCCCGAAATCACTGTTTGAATGACTAAGAAGAGAATATGCTTCGTCAATGAATAACACACCACCTAGTGCTTCCTTAATCTTTTTCTTTGTTTTCCCGGCAGTTTGACCTACATAACCAGCAACAAAATCGGCCCTGCTAGCTACAATAAGGTGTCCTCGTTTTAGAATACCGCATTCTTTTAAGTACTCCGCATAAATTTTAGCCACAGTAGTTTTACCTGTACCAGGATTTCCGGTAAATACAGCATGAAGTTGAATGGGTACTGTCGGTAATCCCTGTTTTCTTCTAAACTGTTGCATTTTTACAAACGATATTAATGATCTCATTTCTTCTTTCAAGGCGTTAAGACCAATGAGCTGGTCCAGTTTTTCCTGTGGTGAATCTGTGCTGTGCGCTTTTTCCAAACGAAAATCTTCTTTGTTGAGGAGCATATAATCTAAAAGATCATTTTCTGCAGATTGCTTCTCTGACCCCTTTTTAAAAATGGCATCTAACACAATATTTCGTGCTGTTCTCGCGTTTCCAAAGGTTTCATCCACTCGTTCTTGTTCAAGACGAAGCTCAATTTCGCTTTTTGATTCCTCAGTCAGTAGATAATCGTTGTCTAATGCCACTTTTTCGGCAATCTGAATTAACTCCTCGTTCGAATAATTAGGTAAATGGATAAAATTTGATTGAGGAAAACGACTACGTAATCCAGGATTGGCATCTATGAACGAGCGCATTTCTTCAGGATACCCAGCTAAAATGACCGCAAACCTTCCGCCATATTCACTTCCGGTCATCAGTGAAACAAGGGTATCAATAGCAGATTGACCATAATCATTCCCCGTTTGACCCTCGCGTTTTAAGCTATAAGCTTCATCAATAAATAATACACCGCCAATGGACTTTTCAACGATGGATCGGACGTTTTCCTCTGTTTGTCCTACAAAGCCCCCGACTAATTGCGAGCGGTCTGTCTCAATTACTTCTTCCCGTGGAAGTACACCCAACTCATAATAAATTTTTGCCAATAAACGAGCAAGTGTTGTTTTACCAGTTCCTGGGTTTCCTGTTAAAATCATATTTAAACTTAGTTCATCTTTGACTTGAAAACCAAGCTCTTTACGTTGCTTTTGGTATTTTAGGAATCGGTAAAAATCATTCACGCGTTTTTTAACTAAATCCATCCCAATCATACTATTTAATTCATCCAATGCGTTATCTGCTGTGATTTCTGAGGGTTGTTCTTCAAGAAATTGCTGTTCCCATGATCTTTTTACTTCATCAACATTGGCCATATGCAATTTTAAATCCTCAAAAAAAGTAGATGTATGGAAGACACCGGTAATTGATTGATCATATTCTTTCGCTGCTTTTAACAGACTTCCAGTTTCCTCTATGGCAGTAAATAGTAATTCAGAAAGTTTCTGATATTTGAAAAAAAGCTGTTTATTCACCATCGTGGAAGCTACATCTACTTTTGTTTGTAAATCTTTCAATTGTTCTTCTGATGCTTTTAAAAAGCTTTGGCAAATATCTATGTACTGCTCAGCTGTTTTTTTCTTGGCCGTACGGTTATCCGTTTCTCTTATAGGCGGGAACGAAAGTGGAGCCAGAAAATCCTTCATTTTCTTCCAGTCAGATTGAATACTAAATTCCTTTGCCCTTTGGTTTTCAGGATCAAGTTCGAGGGCTTTTGCAAACCAAACAGCTGCTAAAGTGTCCTCTTTATCCCGACCTAGCCTTGATTGTGCTCCTAGCGTTAAAAGCTTGGATAGGGATTTAGGATCCGTTTCCTGACTGATTGCACTAATGAGCTGACTTTCATTAGTAAGGATACCAGTTTCGTTAAGTTCCTGTTCCCACTGTCTGATTTGTTCCGTATATAGAGTTCGTTGATTGGTTAGTTGTTTCAATGTCATCACTTCTTTTTAAAAATTTCCCTTCTATCTTACCATAACAAGTCTAAGCAAAAGAAATATCCTGTACTAAGGAGGGCAATACAGGTGAAAAAAGAACCTGTCCATAAACGGAACAGGTTCTTCTGCTATTATTAGCTTTGTTGATTTTGGGCTTCGTCTTTAATTTCTGAGCGGAATGAGTCGATACTTTCGCGTCTCCGTTGATTTTTCGATTCGATTTGTTGGCGCTGTTGCTCGCTGTCGGTAAAAGCAAGCGATTCTTCAGCCGCTTCCATATTTTCAATTGTATTATGAATCATTGATTGAAGTTTCTCTACATTATCGCTACGATCATCAGGATTAGGTTTGTTATTGTAGGCCATTGTCAAATTCCTCCTTAGAATGTTTTTACTACAGATATAGTTTGTAACGATAGCAGAAAAATATCACAGAGAAAAAAATGCAATTTTAACATTAGCAGAAAAAAGACCCACTGAAATAGTGGGTCTTATCCATTCATCTATTATTCGCCCTTAGTTTGAATTACCTGAGCGTGTTTACCTGATGTATCATTCATTTTTTTTCCCTTATTGCCACTAAAGCCTCGAGGCTGTGTTCCTAAATGGCTTGGCGTAAAATGCTTATGGTCTCTTTTTGGATTACTCATATCATGATCCCTCCTTACTAACATTTTGTCCATAAGGATGGAAAACATAATTGGTAAACTTTTAAGGTTACTCGGCTTTTCCGAGACGCTTTTCTTCTAGGCGCTGTTCAATTTTTTCCATTGCAGCACGATCTTTTAATAGTTGTGATTTATTTTCTAAAACAAGTTCTGCAAATGAGCGTTTTCTAGGTTTTCTCATTAGTATCACCTTCCTTATTTCCTATTGTAACAGTTATTATGCCCGGAAACGGTTTCAATTATTACAACTTTTTGAATATTAATTAAAAAGAGTTTTTTCTTTTTCTTTGTTTAAGACAAAGAAAAAAGACATCGGCCAAAACCAATGTCTTCGGTACTATTTTAATTTTTCGGTAAAGTCCTTCATCACATCAAGGGTCATTGATCCCGTAAATTTATTTTTAATAACCCCTTTTGAGTTAATAAAATACGTGGTTGGGATAGATAATACCTGATAGGCTTCATTCACTTTGTCTTCAGCATCTAAAAGGACTGGAAAGGTAATCTTGTTTTCGTTAACAAAACCTTGGACATCTAGTTGTGGGTCAATGTTAACAGCAAGAATAACGACATCATCTCCAGCCTGCTTAGAAAATTGCTCCATTTCAGGCATTTCTGCTTTACATGGTGGACACCAGGTAGCCCAGAAGTTAAGCATAACCTTTTTACCTTTTAAGTCGGAGAGCTTCACGGTTTCACCTGTTAATGTTTTTAATTCAAAATCGGGTGCTTTTGCTCCTATCGATAGACCTTCATTATTAGCACTTGCTTGACTTGTCGTTTCGGGTGCCTCTGTCTTTTTATCCATTGCTTGTACAATTGCTACTGTAAGGAGAGAAACCAAAACAACGGCAGCAATTATTTTCTTTATCATCCCCGACTCCTCCTTAGGTTCATAATCTGCTACATCGATTTTACACTATAAACTCAGTTGAAACAAAACGGGGATATGCCGAAACTGTGACAATTTTATAAACTCTTAATGATAGAAAGGAAAAAAAGGAAAAAGCAAGCACAAATGGCTTGCTTCCTTCCTACAAATGTTTCTTTAACTCGTCCAATATATTTTTTGTTACGTTCTCAACAATCGTTTGAAGATCCTGTTTTGATAAGCTTTGTTCAATGGGAGGAGTACGTTTCACCGAATGAACGTCAGTTTCAGTTTCAACACCAAGGGGTGAATTTCCTTTTATGCCCATTTTTGCTTTCATTTCAACCAAAGTTTGAACATGGTTCTTCGATAACTCCCGATCCCCATTTAATTGCTTAGAAATCCAATTAATTTTGGCGGTAAATTCCATCGATTCTATTAGGAAATAAGCATGTTCAAGGTCTCTTCCCCATGTTAACGCTCCGTGGTTTTCTAATAAGACCCCTTGATGGTCGTAAACATATTTCTTCACCGCATTTGGTACTTCTTCCGTTGAAGGGGTCCCATACTCTGCCACAGGAATGCTACCTAGGTAGACTACAGACTCTGGCATAATGGCTTGATCTAAAGGAATACCTGCAATTGCAAACGCAGTGGCATAGGGTGGATGAACATGCACAATAGCTTGTATGTCTGGCCTCTCTTGATACACAAGCATGTGCATTTTCATTTCAGAAGTGGGACGGTAATCCCCCTCCAATACGTCACCATCCGCATTCACTTTTACGATCATTTCTGGTGTCATAAAACCTTTACTAACACCTGTAGGGGTGATAAGAAATTCATCCTCACTAAGACGAATCGAAATATTTCCATCGTTTGCAGCTACAAACCCTTTATCATAGATTCTTTTTCCAATTTCACAAATTTGTTTTTTATATTTAATTTCAGAAATCATGTACATACCCGCTTTCCACTTTTATCATTTAAAAAGTTTTGGAAGCTCTTCTTGGTAATTTCCTGTTAGGATGCCCTTTTCTGTTATTATAGCAGTTATAAGTTCATGTGGCGTCACATCAAAGGCTGGATTAAATACCTTTACTCCCTCCGGAGCCGTTCTTTTTCCAAAACCTTCAGTAATTTCAGTCGCCTCACGTTCTTCAATTGGGATTTCATCCCCAGTTTTAGTTTCTAAATCGATTGTTGAAATAGGTGCGGCTACATAGAACGGAATATTATGGGCTTTCGCTAATAACGCTACTCCATACGTTCCAATTTTATTTGCTACGTCACCATTCGCTGCAACTCGGTCACATCCCACAATCACCGCTTGCACCCAACCTTTTTGCATAACCATTGCAGCCATATTATCAGTTATTAATGTAACATCAATGCCAGCTTGCATTAACTCCCAAGCAGTTAGTCGTGCACCCTGAAGGAGCGGTCTTGTTTCATCTGCAAATACTTTTATATTCCAACCTTTTTCTTTTGCCAGGTATAGGGGGGCTAGCGCTGTTCCATATCTTGCGGTTGCAATTCCGCCTGCATTACAATGGGTAAGGACGCCCATTCCATCATTTAATAGTGTTAACGCATGCTCTCCGATTGTCCGACAAACCTCTTCGTCTTCATTACGGATGGTATGTGCTTCATTTTCGAGTGCTGCTTTTATTTGTTGAACAGGTTGGTCTTTCTCTTTTAGTGCCTTCTCATCCATCCGCTTTAGCGCCCAAAATAAGTTGACCGCAGTGGGCCGTGAGGTAGCTAAATAATCAGCTTGCTTTTTAAAATAAGCATAAAAATCCTCGAAGGAATTTTCAGGCGCATCCTTTATTCCAACTACTAACCCATAAGCAGCAGCTATTCCGATTGCAGGTGCACCACGAACCTTTAATTGTTTAATGGCGTCCCATGCATCTTCAATTTTAGTGATTTCAAGAAATTCTGTAACATTTGGAATTTTGGTTTGATCTAATATTTTTAATATCCCATTATCATATGATACGGATTGTAAAAAAGCTTGTTCCATAAAAAACATCTCCTCATTGTTCACTCAGAAGTAATTTATTTTTAAAAGTACTACTACCTTTGTAATTTTAACAATATTCAAGACATATGCAATACTTTCATTTTTGAAAATTGGAATTCTTATCATTAACAGAATTATCGGGAAATTTGTTAAGATGAAGTATGTGAGAGGAGATGATTAAAGTTGAAAATACTAGTTTTAGGCGGTAGCAGATTTTTAGGGAGAACATTCGTAGAAGAAGCACTATCTCAAAATCATGAAGTAACGATTTTTAATCGTGGTAATCAAAACGTAGGTCTTAAGGATATTGAAATCATTACTGGCGATCGGTTTGGAGACTTGTGTGAGCTTAAAAACCGCTATTGGGATACGGTTTTGGATACTAGCGGTTTTATTCCTTCTACCGTAAAAAATAGCACGGAGTTACTTAAAGATCGGGTGAAACACTATGCCTTTATTTCTAGTATTTCTGTTTATCAGGACTGGGTTCCAGAAAATTTAGATGAAACCTATCCTGTGTTAGACATGTCTTTTGAGAAATCAAATGAGCTTTCAAAGGATGTGAATGGTCCTATTTATGAGTATTACGGACATTTTAAAGCATTATGTGAAAGGATTGCAGAAATGAATATGCCTGGCAGAGTATTAAATGTACGCGCTGGGCAATTAATTGGTCCTAATGACTATACAGATCGTATTCCATATTGGGTACATAGGGTTGCAAAGGGTGGAAACGTGTTAGTGCCCGGAAATGAGAACCGACGTGTACAGCTAATAGATAACAATGACCTTTCGAAGTGGATTTTGAAGATGATGACAGCTAACACCTCTGGAACGTTTAATGCAACAGGACCTGATTTTCCTCTAACGATGAAACAATTCATTGACGCATGCTTAAGAGTTACTGGTTCTGATGCTGAAATTGTATGGGCTGATGAGGAGTTCCTTCTTGAACAAAAGGTTGCACCTTGGACTGAAATGCCTTTATGGGTTCCAGAAAATGCCCCGCTTTCGCCTGAACTTGAAAAGCCTTGGAAGGGTACTTTTTCAATCAATATTGATAAGGCAGTGAAAAGTGGACTTACGTTCAGGACGCTGGACGAGAGCATATCGGATATTTATGAGTGGGAAAAGACTCGACATATTTCTCAGGATGAGTGGAAATCAGGAATGAGAGCAGAAAGAGAGAAAGAGCTTCTCACGTTATTGGGTAGAAATTAAGGGAAATTGTGGTACGCAAATAAAAGCTTGTTTTACGCAAATAAAGGGCGATTTATCGCAAATAAAATGCACTTTTCCGCAAATAAAAATGAAGTTTCCGCAAATAAACGATGAAAAAAAACTGAAGAGAGCAATAATTTATGCTCTCTTCAGTTTTTTAGCTGTTAAAATTTCGTTTTTGTTTAAGAAGTTCATTAAATTCCTTGTCTAAAACCAGATATTTCGGATCTTTTTGATCAATTGTTGATAATTCCCCCAAAATCGAAGCTATTCTGTTTTCAATAATTAAAAGCTGTTCCTTCGAACTTTGGCCACCCGTTTTATCTTTATTCAAATACTGCTCTGGCTTCATTTCCACTCGCTTGATTTGTTGACCTTCAAAAACTAACAATCGATCACACAGTTTATTAAGAAAATAATAATCATGTGACACAGTAATAATAGTCCCTGTAAAATCAGCTACCGTCCGTTCAAGCTGTTCCCTACTAGGTAAATCCAAATGATTGGTAGGTTCATCTAAAATGAGAACATCATATTCCTTCATTAACATCTCCACAAGCTTGACTCGCGTCCGTTCTCCTAAGCTTAATGTAGAAATAGGCTTTGTAATAAAAGTATCCTTTAACCCTAAATTGGCAAGCAAAGTCCTAGCCTTAAGAATACTTTCTCTATCTGTAAAACCCAATGCCTCAATCGCCGTTTTTTCTGCTGGCAAGTCATCTACATCCTGGCTCAAATAGGCAATCTGTATAGAGTCACTCCTCCACAGTTCCCCAAATGAGACGCTCTCCTGATCTAATATCATTTTTAGTAAAGTTGACTTTCCACAGCCATTTTCACCTAACAGTCCAATCCGTTCTCCATGATTAATGTAGAAGTGGGATTCATGGAAAAGGGTCTCGTCTGTGAAAACTTTTCCAAGATTCTTTGCCTCAATAATCCGTTTTCCTCTTTTTCCATGATTCTCAAATTGAAATCTAACTGCTGCTTCTTCAAGAGGCTTTTCGATCTTATTTTTCTCAAGTTCATTCTGCAATCGTTTCATCTTTGATTTGACTTGGGTATCTCTTTTCTTAGCTTTTGCCCGGTGATACTCTTTATATCCGTAATCCCTGCTTTGCTTGGTTGAAGTCTGGTGGGCCTTATCAGACCAAGACTTTAGCTGTTCCATTTGATTTTCAACTATTTCAATTTGACGTTGTTGTACGTTATACTGGTGCCGGTGGTTCTCGGTTCGTTGTTGTTTTTCCTTCCGGTAGCTGCTATAGTTCCCATTGTAAAAATGAATTTTACTATTTTCTAATTCAAATATACGATTAACCGTTCTGTCTAAAAAATGCCGGTCATGGGAGATGGTCAAAACAGCTCCATGGAATGTTTCTAATTCGGAAACCAGCCATTCAATCCCTGTAAAATCTAAATGGTTAGTGGGTTCATCTAGAATTAAAAAGTCTGGTTGGGATGACCAAATCATAGATAAGGCAAGCTTTAATTTTTCTCCACCGCTTAGATGGGATAGGCGTGTTTCCTCCCAATCATAGACCTTCTTGAGCTCAAGCTCTTTAGTATGCTGGTACAACACATTATTGGCGCTCCCGAATATGGACTCGTGAAAATCGTTCATTTCATAATCAATCGATTGCGAAAGGTAGCCAATTTTTAAATCCTCTCGCTTTTCAATATGTCCTTTATCAGGTAGTATTTTTCCGAAGAGAATATTTGCCAAAGTTGTTTTTCCAGTTCCATTATAGCCAACCAGACCGATTCTTTCTCCGTTTTTAATCTCAAAATGAATCTGGTCTAATACCTTTCGTAATTGAAAATTTTTATCTAAACCTGTAACTTTTATTATCGTTTTTTGATTTGTAAGCATAAAAAAACTCCCTTCAATGAACCTGAAAGAGAGATTTATGTCTAAAAATATCATGAATTCCCGTAAAAACGAGACAACAAATACACCTGTTAAAAGGTTTGCATTGTTATACATGTACGATCAGGACATAAAAAAGGACAGACTAATCCTATTCTTCAGGTTCAACATTTTTCGTTTTTCGAATCATGTACTGAAAAATAAGATTATAACTTCATCGGTACTTAATCATTCCTTTTCGTTTGATAGTTTTATTTTATTTGACGACCATTTAAATTGTCAAACATTTCATTAGCAGGTCGCGCAAAATCCTTTCTTAAAAAAACACCATGCCAGCTGGCATGGTGTTTATCAAATTAAGCTTGTAATTTTTCACGTAGAACCATTGGTAGAATTCCACCGTGACGGTAGTAGTCAATTTCAACTTCAGAATCGAAACGAACAAGAACTTCGAATTCTTTCTTGTTACCAGCTTCGTCAGTAGCTGTAACTTTTAGAAGATCACGTGGTCTTACATTTTCGTCTACTTGTACTTCAAATGTCTCTTTACCAGTTAATCCAAGAGTTTCAGCACTATCGCCATCCTTGAATTGAAGTGGAAGAACACCCATTAATACTAGGTTTGAACGGTGGATACGCTCGAAGCTTTCTGCAAGAACAGTTTTAATACCTAAAAGGTTTGTTCCTTTAGCAGCCCAGTCACGAGATGAGCCCATTCCGTAATCTTTACCAGCAAGAACCATTAGTCCAGTGCCATTTTCTTTGTACTTCATGCAAGCATCGTAAATGGAAGTAACTTCACCTGTTGGCCAGTAAGTTGTGAAACCACCTTCTGTACCAGGAGCGATTTGGTTACGGATACGAATGTTCGCGAACGTTCCACGCATCATAACTTCGTGGTTACCACGACGAGAGCCGTATGAGTTAAAGTCACGAGGTTGAACGCCTTTTTCTAATAGGTATTTACCAGCTGGAGTATTTTTACCAATTGCTCCTGCAGGTGAAATGTGGTCCGTTGTAACAGAGTCACCGAACTTACCAACTACACGAAGTCCTGCTAAAGGTTCAACCGTACCTGGTTCTGGTGATAAACCTTCAAAGAATGGTGGGTTAGCAATATAAGTTGAATCTTCATCCCAAGTGTATAATGGCTCATTGCTAGTTTTAATTTCGTTCCAACGTTCGTTATCACCGAACACATTCTCGTATTCTCTACGGAATAATTCAGGAGTGACCGTACGTTTAACAACATCATTTACTTCAGCAGTTGATGGCCAAATATCCTTGAAGAATACATCGTTACCGTCTTTATCTTTACCAATTGCTTCAGAGCCGAAATCAATATTCACTGTACCAGCAAGGGCATATGCAACCACAAGTGGTGGTGAAGCAAGGTAGTTAGCTTTTACAAGCGGGTGAATACGGCCTTCAAAGTTACGGTTACCTGAAAGAACAGATGTAACTAAAAGATCATTTTCAGCGATAGTTTTTTCAATTTCTTCCTTTAATGGACCGGAGTTACCGATACATGTTGTACAGCCGTAACCAACAAGGTTGAAGCCGATTTGTTCTAAATATGGAAGTAATCCTGAATCACGAAGGTATCCAGTTACAACCTTTGAACCTGGTGCTAAAGAAGTTTTTACAAACTTAGGAACTTCCATTCCTAGCTCAACTGCCTTCTTCGCAACAAGTCCTGCTCCAACAAGAACATATGGGTTGGAAGTATTTGTACAGCTAGTGATAGAAGCAATCGCAACAGCACCTGTTTTGATGGCAGCTTCATCACCGTTATTAAATTTAATTGTTGCTTCTTTTGCAAGTTCGTCAGCTTGTAAACCGAAACCTTGGTTTCCTTGTGGTGCAGAAATAGCTTTAGTGAACTCCTCTTTCATTTTTGAAAGTGGAATCAAATCTTGTGGACGCTTAGGACCAGAAAGATTTGGTTCAATTACTGAAAGATCAATTTCAACCACATTTGAATAAACAGGCTCAAAAGATGCATCAAAGAACAAGCTATTTGCTTTGCAGTACTGTTCAACAACATGAATTTGTTCTTCTTCACGGCCAGTTAAGCGTAAGTACTCAATTGCTTCACCGTCAACCGGGAAGAAACCGCAAGTAGCACCATATTCAGGGGCCATGTTGGCAATAGTTGCACGGTCAGCAAGTGGAAGTACTGATACACCAGGTCCAAAGAATTCGACAAATTTACCAACTACTCCATTACTGCGAAGTACTTGAGTTACTTTTAATGCTAAGTCAGTAGCGGTAGCACCGTTTGGAAGTTCACCGGTTAACTTAACACCAACAACTTCAGGTACTGGGAAATATGAAGGCTGTCCAAGCATTCCTGCTTCTGCTTCAATACCACCTACGCCCCATCCTAGAACACCAAGACCGTTAATCATGGTAGTATGTGAATCAGTTCCTACTAATGTATCTGGATATGCTTCAAGTTCACCGTCAGTTTCAGCAACATGAACAACGTCTGCTAAGTATTCAAGGTTTACTTGGTGAACGATACCAGTTGCTGGTGGAACTGCACGGTAGTTATTGAATGATTTTTGAGCCCAGCTTAAGAATTGGTAGCGCTCTGCGTTACGTTCGAATTCTAGATCCATGTTTACTTTTAATGAATCAGCTGAACCATATGCATCAACTTGTACAGAGTGGTCAATAACAAGATCAACTGTTTTTTCAGGGTTGATTTTATCTGGATCTCCACCAAGGTCAGCCATTGCTTTTCTTAAAGAAGCAAGGTCTACTACTGCTGGAACACCAGTGAAGTCTTGGAGGATAACACGTGAAGGCTTAAATGGTACATCCACCTCTTTAAGCTCTGCTGTTCCCCATTTTGCTAAGTTTTCAACATGCTCTTTTGTGATTACACGGCCATCATATTGGCGTAAAACAGATTCAAGTAATACTTTTACAGAATAAGGCAATTTGGTAACGTTACCAATGCCTGCCTCTTCCAATGCTGCTAAACGGTAGTAGTGGTAGCGTTTGCCGTTTACTTCAAAGGAAGAACGCGCATTAAATACATCATTTTTTACCATGTGTAAAAACCCCCTCGTTCGTCATCATAATACAAGTTTAATGAAAAGTCGAAAAGTTTGAATTTTCCCATCCATCTTCACTTTTCTCACAATTCTAATCTTAATACAACCTTTTACATAAGTAAATAACAAGAAAGTTATTGTGATTGATAAGTTTTTCTTATGTTTTTTTATGTATTTTGTTCCGAATATTTCGAAAATCTTATGGGTCATAAGTGAATACAGAAATCAGGAAAATCAAATTTTTCGTTATTATTATCTCAAAAAACCAATTGATTGTCATTTTTCAAGGTCTAAAGGAAATAGTAACAATATCAGGAGGTGAATGAGAGATGGCAAAGCGCAAATCAAACCATGTAATTCCTGGAGCAAACGCTGCTAAAGGACAAGGAAATGGTGCAGGGTTTAATGAGGAACTAGCAAGTGAGCAAGGATTAAGTGTAAAAGAAAAGATGAACAATAAAAAGCGTAAGAAAAATCAATAAAAAAAGGGGTCTCGTCCACTGAGCAGTGGGACGAGACCCCTTTTTGTTTTATGCCCTATTCAGTCTGATTTACTTCGGCTACAATACTTTGTAAATCTTGCTGGAATCGCTCTAATTGTGCACGTTGGTGTTCAGATGCAACCTCCAAAGCATTCTCAATTTGCTGATATGCTTCATTGACTTCGTTTTTTAGATGCTTTAATTGATGGCCATAATTAGCACTATCATTTACGATTTGATTAAAAAATCCTTGTACCTCTTCATATCCTTGTTGTGCTGCCTGAAATGCCTGTTGCTTGTCCTTGTTGTAAGGATATTTCTCCATTGTTTTTTCACTCCTTAATTTTGTTTACCGTTAAATTGCACAGAAGAACAAAATTTATTCAGCATAAAAAGACTTAATCCTTGCATCCTAATATGTAGGAGGGATGAAAAATGAACAAAAACGATGGCAAAGACATGAGAAAAAATGCACCAAAACAATCGGGGCAGCCAGAACCATTAAGCGGTTCTCATAAAGTTAAGAATCGCAACCATACCCGTGCAAAACATAATACACATCATGATATGTAAATAAATAAAATAAACCCCTCTTTTTTTAAGAGGGGTCCACATTTACTAAAGCATCTAATAAGTTGTTTTCTTCTTCAACTGTTACGGTTCTAAGGTCAATTATAAACTCATCTTTTTGGATTCGTCCTACAATAGCTGGCTTGCATTCCGTTCTTAATTTCCTGCCAAGCTGTTCGGCTGTAAAGGTATCATGTTTCAGGGCTATTACCCATGTTGGCAACTCGACATCAGGCATGGTTCCCCCACCTACTTGACTAATGTCTTTGAAAATTTTTGTCTCATATCTCTTTGTCCTTTGTAACAATCTGGTAACAAAAGAATGGCATCTTTCGTCTAATTCATGAATAGAAACTAATAAATCACGAATGACCGGAATATTTCGCAAGGCATGTTCACCGCGGGCATAATCAATTAGTGTTCCCTCAAGCGCTGCTAACGTCATCTTATCGACTCGAACCACCCGTGCTAACTGATGTTTCTTCAATTTATCAATGATTTCTTTCTTGCCAGCAATAATTCCTGCTTGCGGACCACCAAGAAGCTTATCGCCACTAAAAGTCACAAGATCTGCCCCCATTTCTATGACATCTTTTACTACTGGCTCTTCTCCAATTCCATGTTTTCTGAAGTCATAGAGGGCACCACTACCTAAATCCTCATAAAAAATAGCATCATCGTGTTTCTGAGATAGTGCAATAAGTTCCTCTGTTTCCACAGCCTTTGTAAAGCCAATCACCTTAAAATTACTTGTATGGACCTTCATAATGATCGCTGTCTCAGAAGTAACAGCATCTTCATAATCAAAAAGATGTGTCTTATTGGTTGTCCCTACTTCTTTTAAGATTGCACCGCTTTCCTCCATAATAGATGAAATTCTAAAGGATCCGCCAATCTCAACAAGCTGCCCCCTTGAAACAATGACTTCTTTATTTTTCGCTAGTGCTCTAAGTACAAGATAAACAGCAGACGCATTGTTATTTACAACCATTGCTGCCTCTGCACCGGTGATTTCCTTAATAAGTGCTTCAACATGACTGTGACGTGAACCTCTCTCCCCTTCTTTTAACTTATATTCAAGATTGGAGTAATTTCGAGCGGTTTCAACGACATGATTAATCGCATTCTCACTTAGCCTTGCCCTGCCAAGATTGGTATGTAGTATAGTCCCCGTTGCATTAATTACTTTTTCTATAGTATAGGAAAATTGTTTGTCTAATTTATTTTCCAAAATGAGAAATAAATCATCATTAAAAGAGTTTGTTCCAGGAATAGAACCTGGCCATATATCCTTTATTAGAGCAGATCTTATATCATCGAGTACTTCTTTTAATTGTTTTGTAAGCTGCTTAGTATCAAGCTGGCTTACTTTAAGGAGATGTAAAAACCTCTCATGATTTTGAAGTTCATGCACTGCAGGAATGGAACGTAACCATTGTTTCACCATAAAAACTCCTTCATTCATCCATCTTTTGCCCCATTATACCATAGGAGTTTCACATTTTAAGGACCAATGAATAAAATGAAACGAGCAAGGGGGTTTAATTATGACTAAAAAAAGACAAACTCAAAATCAATCCTTTGATTATGAGTTAGTAGAAAAATGGCTGGAAAATTATTTTCTAGATCCGCTAACATCGTATCATGATCAAACTCAATTCCGAATCGATCTGTATGAGACGGAAAAGGAATGGATTGTTGAAGCGCTGTTAACAGAATATGATGCATCAGAGATTAAAGTATATATTGAAGAAAGTAAATTATGTATCACTGCTACAAAATATCCCCCTTCAGAAAACCAATCCAAAAAGTTGCGAAGTATCGATTTTCCTTTTTTAGTGATTAAACAAGAGGTCTTCGCCACCTTTACGAATGGTATATTAGAGATTTTTATATCAAAGACAAAGAATGGTGTTGGGAAAAATAGATTTATTACCTTGCCTTAAGCTTTAAGAGGCATTATTTTTTAATTATAAGTTAACATAATGTAATTACCGTCAATAAAGAAGGCCGACTCATTAACCATGGAGTCGGCCTCTTCTTTATTATTTAGATTCCATTATTTGAATGATTTCATCTGTATCAGGAAAAATTCCTGTTTCCAGCTTGGAGTATATTTTTTCGCCATCGACTGTTACTTCAAATGCTCCCCCTGAGCTAGGAATTAATTCAAGCTTTTGTATGTTTCGATAAAAATGGTTAAATAACTCTTCCGCGAAACTCGCGGCTTTGGGTGCGTAGTTTCATTGCATACAAAATTCAACGACGACATGATAGTTCTTCATCTTTGTAAACCTCCACATTTCCTCTATCTATATAGTAGAATTATTTTACCCCATCCCCTATTCCATCGCAAATCTTTTGTCTCTTTTAAGTGCGGATTTTGCACCAAAGAGTTATACTATGAGAATGGAGGTGGACATGTTGAGTGAGCAAGAAAAAATTCGCCTAACCTCTTTATCAACAAAAGCTGGTTGAGGCTGCAAAATTGGTCCTGAGGACCTGGCGCAAGTTTTGCGTCTGTTACCTAAACAAGAACCTGTTCCCGAATTACTAGTGGGGCTGGATACGTCTGATGACGCTGGAGTATATAAGTTAACTGATTCGATTGCACTTATACAGACTGTAGACTATTTTACCCCTATTGTGGATGATCCTTATATGTTTGGGCAAATTACAGCTGCAAACGCATTAAGCGATGTCTATGCCATGGGCGGCCAACCTAAAACGGTCTTAAATATTGTTGGTTTTCCTATTAAAAAACTAGGAGCCGAAATGCTATCCGAGATTCTACGTGGTGCTGCTGATAAGGTGAAAGAGGCTGGTGCTATTACTGTTGGCGGTCATTCCATTGATGACCAAGAACCTAAATTTGGTCTTTCGGTTACTGGAATTGTTCACCCTGATAAGGTTTGGAAAAATGTCGGAGCTAAACCTGGCGATGTCCTTGTATTAACGAAGCCAATTGGTGTAGGAATTTTGACAACCGGAATCAAAAGAAGTGTGGTTACAGCTGAGCAAGAACAAATCGTTACGGAAACAATGGCGATGTTGAATAAGACTGCTTCAGAGGTTCTAACCAATTATCTGCCGCATTCCGTTACTGACATTACCGGTTTCGGGCTATTGGGTCATGGCAGTGAAATGGCTCGCGGAAGTGATGTGAGCTTTGAAATCGCCAATAATCAGGTTCCTATGCTAGAAGGTACTTTGCAGTTAGCGAAGGACGGGTGTGGTACCAGGTGGATCCAAATCAAATCATCAATGGTTAATCAACGATGTTGTTTATGAGGAAGGAATTCTCCCTGAGGAGCAGCTTGTTCTGTGTGATGCAATTACCTCTGGTGGTCTACTTATTTCAATGGGCGAAGAGGAAGCACAAACATATGTTGATGATCTTCATGCAAAAGGCTTGTCGCATGCAGCCATTATCGGTCGAGTGACCGAGAAAAAAGATAAACTTATTTATGTAAAAAGATAACAGCGAAGTGCTTATGCTTCGCTGTTTTTTTATCGTGTATTTACCCTAAATTATGGTAAAAATGCCAATACCTTAGAAAAATGAGCCAATCAAAGCAAGAAATGAGCCAATACAACTTGGAAATTAGCCATACTTACAAATAAATGAGCCAATTCCCCTCAAAAATTGCCAATCCTCTTTTTCATAAAAAAATCCTGAGCCATTCTAGACTCAGGATTCCCCTTTTACAGTTTTTGACGCAGTTTTTCAATCATATCTCGTGTCATTTTGTCTAAATCATACTCGTAAGTAAAGCCCCATTCATTTTTAGCAGCTGATGCATCAATCGAATTTGGCCAACTATCCGCAATACTTTGACGGGCTGGGTCGACATTATATGAAATTTCAAAGCCAGGGATATACTTAGCAATACTAGTTGCGATCTCCTCAGGGTCAAAGCTCATTGCTGTTACGTTAAATGAATTGCGGTGAATCAACTTCGCAGGATCTGCCTCCATTAAATCAACAATCGCATTTAAGGCATCAGGCATGTACATCATATCCATATATGTGCCTTTATCAATATAGGAAGTATACTTACCATTTTTAATGGCTTCATAATAGATCTCTACCGCATAATCCGTTGTACCTCCACCAGGAAGAGCCACATAAGAAATTAATCCTGGGAAACGTAAGCCACGAGTATCAACACCAAACTTGTGATAATAATAATCCGATAACAATTCTCCTGCTACCTTATTGACACCATACATGGTGGTTGGACGCATAATCGTGTCCTGTGGTGTACTGTCTTTAGGTGTAGTTGGGCCAAATGCTCCAATAGAACTTGGAGTAAAGAATTGAGCATTAAGCTCTCTAGCTGTTTCTAATGCATTCATTAGACCGCCCATATTCAAGTTCCAAGCAAATACCGGCTTTGCTTCCGCGGTTGCTGAAAGAAGTGCGGCTAAATGCATCACTGTGTCTACTTTGTATTTTTTTGCTGTTTCCACCATTTTGTTTAAATCTGTTACATCTACCGTTTCAAACGGTCCGCTATTTGCTGCCTCGCTGTCATTCTTCTTGATATCTGTAGCAATAACGTTATCTGCTCCGTATATGTCTCTTAGTTTTAAGGTTAATTCTGAACCAATTTGACCTAAGGCGCCTGTAATTAAAATACGCTTCATTGTTTCTCCGTCCTCTTCACTTATGCTAAGTAATTCTGTCTTCAATTATAGCTACGTCACCCAATACCTAAAGGTTCCGTTCATACCCATAGATTAAATAACGCCCATTTCCTTGCCGACCTTCTCATAAATCGCAATTGCTCGATCAAGCATTTCTTTTGTATGGGCAGCAGTTGGCATATTGCGAACACGTCCTGTTCCTTTTGGTACAGTTGGGAACACAATCGCCTTTGCATATACACCTTCTTCATTCAGACGTTTGCTGAATTGTTGAGTAAGTGCTTCGTCCCCGATGATACATGGAGTGATTGGGGTTTCACTGTTGCCGATATTGAAGCCTAATTCTTTTAACCCTTTTTTCAAATAGTTACCATTTTCCCAAAGCTTTTCGTTAAGTTCCGTACTTTCCATTAAGATTTCAATGGACTTCTTACTTGCAGCAACATCTGCAGGAGTTAGAGAAGTAGAGAATAAGAATGGGCGACTACGAACCTTTAACCAGTCAATTAAATTCTTCTTCCCAGCCACATATCCGCCAACAACACCAATTGCTTTGGATAGTGTCCCAATTTGGAAATCTATTTTATCAGAAAGGCCAAAATGCTTAACTGTCCCTGCCCCATCACCAAGGACACCGGAGCCATGGGCATCATCTACATATGTAATCAAATCGAATTCTTCTGCAATTTTTACAATTTCAGGTAATAAAGCGACATCCCCGTCCATAGAGAACACACCATCAGTAATTACCATGATTTTATTATAGAGGCCGGACTCTTTCGCTTCTTTGGCCTTTGCACGTAAGTCTTCCATGTCAGAGTGGTTGACACGAATAATTTTTGCTCTAGAAAGGCGGCAACCATCTATAATAGATGCGTGGTTTAATTCATCAGATAAAATGGCGTCATTTTTATCCATTACAGCAGAAATAGCTGCCATATTACAGTTAAAACCGGATTGGTAAGCAATTGCTGCTTCAGTATGCTTGAATTCAGCTAATTTTTCTTCTAATTCAACATGAAGTTTAAGTGTCCCGTTGATGGTCCGGACCGCACCAGCACCGACACCAAATTTTTCGATTGCATCAGCTGCTGCCTTTTTTAATCGTTCATCGGTTGCTAAACCTAAATAGTTATTGGAAGAAAGATTGACAAGCTCTCTGCCATTTATCTTAATTAATGGGCCGTTGGGACTTTCAAGTGGGTCAATAACATTGTATAAACCCTTCCCTTTTAAATCCTCTAGATTTTCATTTAAAAATTGCTCCAAAATCGTACTGGACATGCTCGATTCCCCCTATTTGCGTTCGTAGGTTATATTTTTTTTCCTTAAAAAACATTTGTCCGTGTAGGACGGACAATATACAGCTGATAAACAGCGTAATCAAAGGATTTCTACCAATACTTTATCATAAAATTAATGTGTTGTTCATACCTAGAGGACAAAAGCTAAAAATATTTTTATACTTTTTTAGGATACCCTATCTAAATAGCAGTTATTTAAGCATAAAACCTACACTTTGGAATATTGTTCATTTCAATTACGACTACCATTACGTTATAATCAGTTAATTAACAATAGATTGTTTCAAAGAAAGGATGTCAACTTTGTCATTATTGTATTCTCTTATTTATACACTTCTTATTGGTTTCGTGTTTATTTTCCTGTTCAAGCTTGCCTATGGATTCTTTTACGGCGAAAATCAAGAAAAGCAAATGAGGAAAATACACAAATATTTTCATAAAGAAACGATTAAGAAAATCGATCGATTAGAACATGTACCTCGAAAATATACGATGTACCAAGTAGTAACAGACAAGGAAACAAAAAAGATCAAATTGAAACCGGGTTATAAAGTAATTAAAATGGTCGCCAAAGAGCAAAAAAAGAAAAAATAAATGACTTATCCTTGAACAAAAAGGAACCTATCCATATCATGGACAGGTTCCTTTTCACTTTATATACCAGTTGGCCACGCCGACAATAGCCGTTCACTTTTTTCACGCTTAGAAGTCAGCAGATATTCGAGGGATTGACAGAGAAATTTTCTCGTTTCACTAGGGTGTATGACATCATCAATTAAATGCTTGGCTGCAGCTTTATATGGTGAGCTGTCAAAGGACCATAACTCTAATAGCTTCTGCCTTTCCTCTTTTGGATTTTCAGCGCGAGCAAGTTCTCTCCCAAAAACTACGTTGACTCCAACTTCTGGTCCGGTAAAATTAATCTCTGCTGTCGGCCAGGCGACGACTAAATCTCCTCCCATTCCAGGGCCGCACATATTCCCGTAAGCAGCACCAATACTTTTTCGAATCACAACGGATATTTTAGGTACAGTGGCTAGCGCCAATGCCTGATTCCAAACCATGATTTTTGTCGGCATTTTTGCTTTCTCCGCTTCACTGCTGATTCGAAAACCAGGTGTATCATGCAGGAAAATAAGCGGGATATGGTAGGAATCACATAAACAAATAAATTCCGTTGCCTTTTGACATTCCTGTGGTCCTGGTGCACCAGCATACTGATTTGGCTGGTTAGCAACGATACCTACACAATGTCCATTTAAGTGAGCAAAAGTTGTAATGAGTCCTTTACCAAATTTTCTTTGATACTCAAAGGTAACCCCATCATCAACGAGCACTTCAATTATTTTCTTCATATCATATACACGATTGTTTTGCTGAGGCAAAATAGTAAATACTTCTTCAACCAGGCGATAGGGATCATCGTTCGTTTGTCTCATTTTCGGCCGTTCACCTGCATGCTGTGGCATATATGAAAAGAAGTTTTTTAACTGCTCAATACATTCATCTTCTGTACTACCATCCTCATCAATTTGACCCGTAAATTTATGATGAATATCTACTCCTCCTAATTCCTCCGGAGTTAATTTTTGACCATTTGCAAGTTCAAGCATTCGTGGCCCTGCAATAGCCATACATGTCCCTTGGAGCTGGGTAACGAAATCAGAAGATACTGCGGCCCAGGTTGGACCGCCAAAGCTATCACCAAGAATAGCTGTCATGGTCGGAACTTGGCGATGAAGGGTAAGCATTTCACGTGGAAACAATTTATCGCTTATTCCATCAGACCCCATTCCATCTGGCATCCGTAAGCCTCCACCTTCATGAAGAGAGAAAATCGGCAGGCCGTTTTTTACAGCAAATTCATGTATACTCTTTGATTTACGAATATGGACATTGCCTTCTGTACCGGCGAATACAGTCTTGTCCCCTGCTTGAATAATCGCAGGTCTACCGTTTATTTTACCTACACCTGTAATGAGTCCATCTCCATAGCTTTTATGTTCAGTTCCTTTTACATCAGAAGTATTAAGCATGCCGAGCTCCATAAAGGTCCCTGCATCCGTTAATTTATTTATTCTCTCCCTCGCTGTCAGCAGTCCTCTATTATGTTGTGCGGCTATTTTTTCGGGTCCTCCACCTAAAAGAGCGGCTTCTTTCTTTGCCTGCAGATCATTAGTAAGTTGCTTTAAAGTATCCATGTTTCGCTCTCCTACTCCTCTTTTAGTAATTTTCGAAGTACCTTCCCAGAAGGTGTTGCGGGAAGTTGATCAATGATTTCTATATAGCGGGGATATTTATAGGCAGCCATCGTCTCTTTTGCCCATGCAATAAGGTCTTCAGCTGTAAGTTTCTCTTTTTCTCTATCATGTAAAACAACAAACGCTTTCACCACTTCACCTTTTAAAGGATCAGGAACACCAATGACAGCGGATTGTCTAATAGCAGGGTGGAGGTTTAGTAGAGCTTCAACATCCTCAGGAAAAATACTATAACCCGAACTTTTTATCATTTCCTTTACCCGACCAAGGAAATATAAATAGCCCTCATCGTCAAGATACCCTATATCTCCTGTATGAACCCAACCGTCCTGCAGTGTCTCTGAGGTAGCAGGAGGTCTATTTAAATACCCTTTAAATACACCAGGGTTTTTAATAACAATTTCTCCCTCTTTACCTGCCGGTTGTTCCTCGCCTGTTTCAAGGTTCAAAATCCGTATTTGTGTTTCATAAATGGGAATTCCACAGGATCCATACTTAATTTTATCTTTTGGCATAAAGGTATCACAGGTGTGTGTCTCACTAAGGCCATAGGCTGCTTCAAAGAGGCTACATCCATTTGTCAGAGTACGCCAATTATCCGCTAATTCTGCAGTCACTTGGATACCAAAGCTCGTTGCTAAATTCTTTTTTAAACTGGAAAGATTTCTTTCCTTGATGGTTGGAAGTTGTAAAATGGCCCAATTCATAGGGGCAATGCTATACCAATATGTGATCCGTTCTTTTTCAATAGCTTCAACGGTGGCAAGAGGATCAAAACGAGTAAATAATACACATGGTCGCCCTGTGTATACGGGACTATTAAGTCCCATGACCATACCAGCAATATGACATAACGGGGCACTAGCTAATAAAACATCTTTTTCCCCCATTCCATTTGCTTGCATAGAGGCAGCTGTTTTAAATAACGCATTTCCGTAGGTTAACATGGCACCTTTCGGCCTGCCGGTTGTGCCTGAGGTGAAAACGATTAAGCCAACATCACTCCATAGATCAATCGGTTCCTTGGCTTCATAGGGTGATTCATTTTGGAGAATTTCACAAAAGTCATCTGTTTCAGTGAAATGTTGTTTGGGTAATAGGAATTCTTCTGGAAACTTCCATTCGGGCTGTTCTGGGAGGAAATCATGATAATTTGTGGTAACAACAAATTGTAATGGGTGGGTTTTTTCTATTGCTTTTTTCACAAGGGGATACCCTTCTGAACCTGAAATGATTCCTTCAATCGGTGCTTCTTCTAAAAAGTAAGCTAATTCATTCTCTTTAAACATAGGATTCAAAGGAACTACCATTCCGCCTAATTTTTGTATAGCAAAATGAGCAATTATATATTGAGGGCAGTTTTGCATATAAAGGGCTACACAACTCCCCTTCTTCACGCCCATCCTATGTAAATAGTGTGCAAATCGCTGTACTTGATTCGAAAGTGCACTCCAAGAAATCCTCGTACCGTAAAAAATGTAGGCTGTTTCATTAGGTGTCTGTTTGGCATGTTGTTCCAAGTAATCAACGAGGGGCTTTTCTCCCTGTAAATAAGTTAGTTTAGCGGGTAATTGTGTTGGCCAGTAAGGGTGAGTTTTTTCTACCATTTACATCTCTCCTATATTATAAGAATAGATAATACTTTGGTTTAAATTTTTTACATTCTAACCGGTTAGTATTTTTAGAGAAGAGAAGACCCTCATTGAGCCTTCTCTTCTCTATACTACATTTATTCCACTAAGAACCTATTAATTCACATGAACCCCGTTTAATTTACTAGCATTCCGATTCACTTTTTCGAGAGCCTCTTTATACTCAAGCTCTAATCGATTAATAATTTCGGCGGTTGATTCAATTTTATCAATTGCCCCCACTCCATGACCAGCAGACCAAATATCCCGCCATGCTTTTGATTTCGTCTCTCTCTGCATACTATCAAAGTTAACTTGGTCTTTTTTTACAAGCTGTTCAGGGTTTAATCCCGCTTTTACAATACTAGGTTTTAACATATTACACATCACACCTGAAAACGCATCTGTTAAAACAATATCTTCCTGTGTGGACTCAACTAGCATCTCTCTATATTCATCATTTGCCATGCTTTCTGTGGCCACAATGAAGCGTGTTCCCATATAAGCAAGATCCGCACCAGCAGCTTGAGCAGCTAAAATTCCTTTACCTGTTGAAATGGAACCAGCAAGGATGATTATTCCATCCCAAAAACTTCTTACCATGTCAACAAAAGCAAAGCTATTAATTTGACCGGCATGCCCACCCGCACCGCTTGCTACTAAAATTAAACCATCGACTCCTGTTTCTGCTGCTTTTCTAGCAAATTTTAAATCGCTTACATCTGAGAATACAAGACCACCGTATTCGTGTACAATGTCGACTACATGTTTGGGACTGCCTAACGAAGTAATCACTAATTGTGGCTTATGCTTTTTAATCAGCTCCAACTCATCCTGAAGCCGGCCATACGTGCTATGTACCACCATATTCATGGCCCACGGAGCAATTTTACGATCAGGATTCTGTACACGGGCTTCCTCTAGCTCTTCATTTAATTGTCCCATCCATTGATCAAGTACCTCGATGGGTCTTGCATTGGGAGCAGGAAAAGAACCAATCACTCCATTTAAGCAACAATTTTTAACAAGGTCCGGACCAGATACTAAAAACATTGGTGCAGAAATAACAGGAAGCCTAAGCTGTGTCCACCAGTTTTCAGGAATACTTTTATTCATCGCACTCACTCCTAATTTAGAATTTTCTGAATAAAACACTCTTCTTTATAGTACATGAAAATGAATGGTTATTCAATCTTTAGAGGGAATAAATATGAAACTTGATTAAAGACGAATGTTTGAACTAATATAAAACACAACATTCGCATTTTAGATAAAATTAGATTGATTTCTACTTTACTCATGCTATAATGTTAGTAAATTAATAAAGTATCACTCATATAATAGCGGGGATATGGCCCGCAAGTTTCTACCAGATTGCCGTTAACAATCTGACTATGAGTGAGTAATAGAAGTTCGTTTATACAAACGAATACTTCTATATCCTTACGGCATATAAGCCCAAAGGTCATTGCTCACTCCATTTTTGTTGTGAACATGACTTTTGGGCTTTTTATTTTTTAGGAGGTAAATATGAAACTATTAGAGGAAAAAATTAAAAAGGACGGAAAAGTCCTAAATGAACATGTTCTAAAGGTAGATTCGTTTTTGAATCATCAATTGGACCCTTCTTTAATGAACGAGATTGGCAAAGAGTTTGCTGCTCGGTTTAATGGAAACGGGATTACAAAAATCGTGACCATTGAATCGTCTGGAATTGCACCTGCTGTCATGGCTGGATTACATATGATGGTCCCTGTCGTTTTTGCCAGGAAAAAGAAATCTTTAACCCTTACAGATGATTTGCTCACAGCGAGTGTTTATTCGTTTACAAAAAATGAAACAAATGAAATATCTGTCTCAAAAAAATATGTGGATGCAAATGATAAAGTACTGATCATTGATGATTTTCTTGCTAACGGAGAGGCCGCCCTTGGCTTAGTGAACATCGTTCAACAAACTGGTGCAGAGGTTACTGGTATTGGCATTGTGATTGAAAAATCCTTCCAAAACGGTTCCCGTAAGCTACAGGATCTTGGTTTAAGGGTTGAATCTTTAGCCCAAATTGCCTCACTTACAAATGGAGAGGTTACATTTATTAATGAAAAAGTGGAGGAATATATCAAATGAAACAACATCCTTTAAAAATAGCATCTTTAGGAATTCAACATGTGTTAGCCATGTATGCTGGTGCAGTGATTGTACCACTTATTATTGGAGGAGCACTAAAATTTTCCGGAGAACAATTAACCTATTTAGTTTCCATCGACATATTAATGTGTGGTATAGCCACTATTTTACAAGTTTGGCAGAATCGTTTTTTTGGTGTGGGCTTACCAATTGTTCTAGGGTGTACCTTTACGGCTGTCGGACCCATCATTTCAATTGGCAGCCAATACGGTATATCTTCCATATACGGCTCTATTCTTATTTCAGGTCTAATCGTTGTTCTCATTTCACAATTTTTCGGTAAATTAATTAAGTTCTTCCCTCCTGTCGTTACTGGTTCAGTCGTTACCATCATAGGGATTACCTTAATTCCAGTTGCAATGAACAACATGGCTGGGGGCCAAGGGAGCCCTGATTTTGGCAGTATCTCAAATATCAGTCTTGCTTTCGGTACATTGTTATTTATCATTTTACTTTATAGATTTACAAAAGGCTTTATCCGCTCTATTTCAATCCTCCTTGGATTAGTTGCTGGAACAATTGCAGCATCTTTAATGGGTAAGGTGAATTTTGCAGCTGTAACCGACGCTTCATGGTTTCATATGGTCAAACCCTTTTATTTTGGAACTCCTTCCTTTGAATTAACACCGATTATTACAATGACATTAGTAGCTATTGTTAGTCTAGTAGAGTCAACAGGTGTCTATTTAGCATTAAGTGATATAACAGGAAAAAAGCTTACCGAGGAGGATTTATCAAGGGGTTATCGTGCAGAAGGAATTGCTAGCATACTTGGTGCTTTGTTTAATGCCTTCCCGTATACCACCTATTCCCAGAACGTTGGACTCGTTCAGTTATCTGGTGTAAAAGGGAAAAATGTTATCTATACGATGGGTGGAATCCTTGTGGTTCTTGGTTTTGTGCCAAAAATAGGTGCGTTTACAACGGTGATCCCAACACCTGTTCTAGGTGGGGCAATGGTAGCCATGTTTGGAATGGTAATTGCCTATGGAATTAAAATGCTAAGCAAAGTGGAATTTGCTTCACAAGAAAATCTGCTTATCATTGCTTGCTCAGTTGGTATGGGTCTTGGTGTAACTGCTGTACCTGATTTATTTACCCACCTTCCAGAAAGCATAAAAATCTTAACCAACAATGGAATTGTCGCTGGAAGCTTTACTGCTATCTTTTTAAACATTATTTTTAACGTAGTTAAACCATCCGAGCAACAGCAAGCTTCTTCCAGTTTAAGAGCATCATAATTTACACATAAAAAATATAGGCGGAGCTACTCTTTGCTCCGCCTTATTAAATCAATTAAACTCATTACACTATTTTGATTCGAAGAATTCGACACTGTTTTCTTAGACACATCTGTCCCCTGATTTCCTTCACCAGAACCAGTTATGGATTTTGTTACCGAAATGGGAGCTATATATACAGCTCCTCCAAAGTTAACAATACCGCCAGAAATCGTACCGATACTAATTCCGTCTTGATTGACCGCCACCCTTTGTCCCCCTTTATTTTTTACTAGTATATGTACAAGTAAGGGTGCTTGTCTAAACTTCTTCATTAATACTAATAAAAATAGAAACTCCTATTTCGTTTCGGCCTTTCATACACGAGAAAAACAAAAGTTTGGAATGTTGAAGAATGGTCACATTTATCCGTTTTAACGATATTTTAAAACCCCTGCGCTATTGCAGGGATTTTTCCTATTTTCATAGGCTTTTTAAGCATTTAACCGACATTTAACTATCGATTAAATAGATTTATGTAGATAGGATAAATCGATTTAATGAATTTATTTTAAAATAGCATTTCTCTATAATTTTAAAGGCAAGGACATATCTATTATATATAAGAACCGAGGAGATTTTGTTAATGAAAAAATGGTTGTCTGTTATGATTACTGTATTGCTACTATTTTCTTTAGCTGCATGTGGACAGAAAGAAGAAAAATCAAGTGAAACTAAAAAAGGAAACACAACTAAAGAAGTGTTTAAAATAGGTGCGATTCCCGACCAAAACGCTGCTGACCTAGAAAAAGGGATGACAGCTGTTGCAAATTACCTAAGCGAAAAAACGGGGATGAAGGTTGAATTTGTCCCATCCGTTGATTATGCAGCACTTGTTACTGGCTTTCAACGTGGTGAAATTCATATGGCATGGTTTGGCGGATTAACAAGCGTACAAGCTAGAAACCTTGTTCCAGATGCTGAATCATTCGCGCAAAGACCAAGAGATGCTGAGTTTCATTCGGTGTTTATTACTCAAGAGGGATCAGGAATTAAGTCCCTAGAAGACTTAAAAGGAAAATCGTTCACTTTCGGCAGTGAAAGCTCTACTTCAGGTCACCTAATGCCACGTTACTTCATATCAGAAGAAGGAATTGATCCAAATACAGATTTTGATGGGAAACCTAACTTCTCTGGTTCACATGATACCACATATAAATTAATTGAAGCTGGTACGTATAAAGCTGGTGCATTAAATGAGGCTGTTTGGCAAGCTGCTGTAAAAGAAGGGAAAGTGGATACGAATAAAGTAAAAGTATTCTATACAACCCCTGCTTTCTATGACTACAACTGGACCATCAATAGCAATGTGGATGAAGTTTTTGGAAAAGGCTCGAAGAAAAAAGTGGAGGATGCCATTCTCGGTATTACAACTGAACAAAAAGACATCACTGACTTTTTCCAAACGGATAACTTTATTGAAACGAAAAACGATAACTACAAAAAGATTCAAAAGGTTGCAAAAGAATTACAGATTATTAAGTAGTAGGTGTAGTTGAGATGTCTTCAAATATAAAAATAGAAGCAAAAAACATATCGAAACACTATGAGCGGAAGATAGCCCTATCTTCCCTTTCTTTTTCTATAAAGGAAGGAGAATTAGTTGCGTTAATTGGACCAAGTGGGGCCGGAAAAACAACCCTTCTGAATGCCATAGCAGGATTGGTCCCCATTCAAAGCGGAGAACTTTTAATTGATGGAAGTTCTCATGCAACTTATAAAAATGGGAAAGCCTTGTCCAAAAAAGTAGGCGTGATCCGACAACAGTTCGATTTAATTGGTCCACTAGCTGTTATTCATAATGTCTTGGCTGGAAATTTAGGTGACTGGGGCCTTATTAAGTCCCTTTTTTCATTACTTATTCCTCAAGAAAAAGAACTAGCTATCAGGGCGCTTGAGCGAGTCGGCTTAGGTGACAAAGTATATGAAATTACCTCCTCTTTATCTGGAGGCGAACAACAGCGTGTAGCGATGGCGCGATTATTGGTTCAAAGGCCAGAAGTCATTCTAGCTGATGAACCGGTTGCCTCTCTTGACCCAGCACGAGCAGAAGATGTTCTAGCTATGCTGACTAAAATTGTAACTGAGGAAAAGCAAACATTAATTGCTAGCTTGCATTCTGTTGAATATGCGCGAAAGTATTTTACAAGGATTATTTCTCTTAAGAACGGAGAAATATTTTTTGATTTACCAACAGATCAAGTGACTGATGAATTGCTTAAAGACCTCTATCAGTTAAAGGAGCAAGGGTAAGATGACGAAACAAAGATCCATCTTTCGCGTGCATAACCGCTTCCTCCTCACTTTACTGTTAGTGGCCATTTTCTCTTGGAGTCTCTTCTCTATTAAATGGAATGCAGATTTATTTCATGCGGGTGGGATTCCCACCATGATGCAAATTTTTGAAGGCATTCTTCATCCCGATTTGACTTCGGAGGTGCTGCTCAAAGGGTTAGAATCATCTTGGATCACCCTTGCTTACGCTGTTGCTGGAATGTCGCTGGCAATTATTTATGCATTTATTGTTGGGGTTCTGGCATCAGGTACTTTAACGTCAAACCGAGTTTCCCGAATGGTTTCAAAGGTATTTTTTAGAGGGATATTAGGTTTTACAAGGTCTATCCATGAACTGATCTGGGCTTGGCTTTTTGTGGCAGCCGTCGGCTTATCACCGTTTGCAGCTATCTTTGCCCTTGCCATTCCTTACGGAGGGATTCTTGGCCGTATATTTGCAGATATGTTAAACGATGTGCCACAAAACCCGATTCGTGCATTGAAATCTTTAGGCGCATCAAGAATACAAACCTTAGTTTATGGCTATTTACCTTTAGTTTGGGCAGATATGATTAGCTATACGATGTATCGCTTTGAATGTTCGATTCGTTCATCAGCCATAATGAGTTTTGTCGGGCTAGGTGGCTTGGGCTACCAGATTCAATTATCTTTGGCTGATTTGAAGTACGATCAAGTATGGACCTATGTATTTTTTCTAATTACTTTGGTGCTGCTGGTAGATATTTGGAGTAGTTTTGTTCGGAAAGGGTTAACGGAGCGGAAAAAAAGAAGTGGTTTTAGTTATGGCTGGATGTCTACCCTCTTTACGGTTCTGCTAATTGTGGGCTCTTGGTTATATATTAATTTGGCTGAAAATGCCCATTTATTTGAGCTATTAACTGAAAAAAATTTAGAATACGCTAAAAAGTTCTTCGGTGGATTAATTGGTTTAAATCAAGAAGATATAGCTTTCTTAGATGCTGCTAGTTGGTCATCAGCATTAAAATTAACCTATGAAACGTTAGAAATGAGTATTATGGCCATCGGATTTTCAACGATTGCAGCCTTTCTAACTGTGATTCCAGCGGCTAGAAATATCGCAAATGGACGTCTTACGTTGTCTAATAACTGGTATAATTGGATCCTTTATGGATTGGTTCGCCTATCTTTTATCTTTTCACGAGCCGTACCCGAGCTTGTATGGGCCATGATGATTATTTTTATCTTTAAACCTGGGATCTTGCCGGGTGCCATTGCTCTTGCTCTCCACAATTTTGGTATACTTGGGAAGCTTTGGGCAGAGGTTATTGAAGATATGGATCCTCGACCAATAAGAAATCTAGCATCCTCGGGTGCATCCAAGATTCAGATTTTCTTTTATGGAATCCTGCCAACGGTGTTACCTCGCTTTCTTACCTATATTCTCTATCGCTGGGAAGTGATTATGAGAACAACCATTGTGGTTGGATTTGTTGGCGCAGGCGGCCTTGGTATGGAATTTAAATTGGCAATGAGCTTTTTCCAATATACTCAAATTACTCTGCTTCTCCTTTGTTATATGATTCTTGTCATTATTGCAGACTTTGCATCAGAAAGTACAAGAAAAGCAGTGAAATAGGTAAAGAGGATGCCCAAAACAGGCATCCTCTTTACTATATTCAAGGTATTTGTGAAATTTCAGGTCAAAATTTACTTAAATTCATTGTTTATTTGCGAAAACTCAGATTTTATTTGCGATTCTCCTGGTTTTATTTGCGAAAACTCAGGGTTTATTTGCGATTCTATCCCTTTTATTTGCGTAAATCCAAGTTTTATTTGCGAACCAATCCTACTATAATTAGCTAGGTTTTTTATTCGTATCTTTTGGCTGCTGTGCTTTTCTAACAAGCTTTCCTCCGTCAAAATGCCTCCCATTGGTGGTGACAATTTCAGCGGCTTCCTCATAGGTTGGTATACGACCATTACACTTCCAAGTAAAAAAGTATGATTGAACCTTCCCACTATAAAACACCCAGCTAAAAAACTTACGTGAGAAATTATGCACGCCGCTTGTTCGGAAAGAGTTCATCTCTTTTCCTGCTTTCCAAACAGTCATCGTTTGTCCTACACCACCCTCTAGCTGCCCTTTTAACTCTGCATACAAGAGATTCTCATTTTTACTCATTGCCTTCATAATCATTTGGTTTAACATTCCATTGATGATAAGACGAGGAATGTTAAACTGCTCACCTCTTGTAACCGACACAACCGCATTAGGTGGTAATTCTATATCACGATCACCTAATATAAACGCCCCACCATACTTATTATTCGGATCAATTTGCTTTTCCCACTTCTTTTTCATTCTCATCATCCCCGTATTCAATCTGAATATATATGCTTTGTTATCATAGCAAATATTTATAATTTTATGAATATAAATCCAATTAACTCTCCCCCCCCATTCTGTAAATTCTTTATATTTACTGAATCTTGAATTAATGTTTTAAGGTTGTATTGTCACTGTACTTTCCATTATTCTATTAATAGTGAAATTTACCATATGACAACAACAGTTGAAATCATCTAAGGAGTGAAATACCTTTGCAAACTAAAGGAGCTTTACCTATTTTATTTGTAGTAATGTTTTTAGTTATGGTTGGGTTTGGTATTATTATCCCGGTCTTACCTTTTTACGCTGAAGAAATTGGAGCGAGCCCAACTGAGCTCGGACTATTGATGGCGGTTTATTCACTTATGCAACTCATTTTTGCGCCGTTATGGGGACAGGTTTCAGATCGGATCGGGCGTAAACCAGTAATGATGATTGGTATAACTGGACTTGCCTTATCTTTCTTTATCCAAGCGGTTTCCACTGAACTATGGATGTTGTTTGCAGCAAGAATTTTAGGCGGTATTCTCTCCTCTGCTAATATGCCAACCGCCATGGCATACGTGGCAGACATTACAACAGAAGAAAATCGTGGGAAAGGTATGGGGATTGTGGGAGCTGCCACTGGCCTGGGCTTTGTTTTCGGTCCAGCAATAGGCGGAATTTTTTCGAAAATCAGCTTAAGTATGCCCTTTTATTTAGCTAGTGGATCATCTTTAATTACTTTGGTGCTGGTTTTCCTTTTACTAAAAGAATCTACAAATAAAAAGAGCACTGTTAAAAGAGACTCCATTTGGAAAGCTTTTAACTCGAGAGTCTCCGTTCTTTTTTTCGTTCAATTACTAATTTCTTTATCTCTATCTGGATTAGAGGCAACCTTTGCGTATTTTGCGGCAAAAAGAGCTGGTTTGGAGAGCACTCAACTCGGTTATATTTTTATGATCATGGGATTTGGCAGTGCCTTGGTGCAAGGGGGATTAGTTGGCAAATTGACTAAGAAATACGGAGAAAGCACGGTCATTCAAGGTGGAATTATTGTTTCAGCCATTGGTTTTGGCTTAATTTTACTAGTACATAACTTTTCAACAGCTGCTATCTTTTTAACCATTTTTGGGTTAGGAAATGGGGTCATTCGTCCGAGTGTATCTTCACTAATTACAAAAATGTCTACTGCTGGCCATGGGAGTTCAACGGGACTTCTATCTTCCTTCGATTCTCTCGGACGGATAATGGGACCGCCGATTGGTGGCTGGTTGTTCTCACTTTCTATAGGTCTCCCATATATTTCAGGTGCAGTGATTTCCATGGCAGCATTTATCTTATTTCTTCTGTTTCGACCGCAGGTGGCTGCAGTTAAAACAACCAACATGTAATATCTTAATGAAGGAATATGTTGCTAGGACATGCATAAAATGGGTAATAAGGATTGATGTATAAAGGAGCCTGAAAGAATGAAACGTAAAACCTTTATTAATGTATGTTTCCTTATCGCCATTTTAGGTTTTGCCGCCTATCTCGATTCGCCTTATTCCTTTTTGAATAAGGATTATGCTTACTCTGCCGACCAACCTGTTATGGCTCAGCCAGTTGACGTAGAAGTATCGGAAGACATTCCCGTTTTAGAAGAAAAACTTGAAAAACGGGAAAAAGTAGATGGGTATATCCTTGAAACGTATGAGGAATATGAGGTTTATAAAGACAAGGATGGAAATGTGGTAAAAAGTGAGCCTACAGGGAAAACGGATACCCTGAAATATTGGGATTATAGCAATGACGACCGCTAATGTTAGCGGTCTTTTTATGTATGAGTTTGTTACCTTAGCCTTTCGAGTTTCATAAGATATATGAAAGCTTCATTCATGAAAGGTGGTAAAAAATGAAAGTTACAATCGGAATTACTACTTTTAATAGAAAGAAATACTTAGTTAAACATCAGCAGTCATTAAATTTGTCACAAAATATAGACTCTTGTAACATCCGTATTTTTGATGATTGTAGTACTGAATTAGACATTGCAGATTTAAAGAGCCTATTTCCTAATGCAGTTACGATCATTCAAAGAGATAAGAATATGGGTCCAGACCGAAATTTAAGACAAATGTATCTTGATTTTTTAACCACACAAGATGACATCCTCGTTACGATGGATTCAGACCTTATTTGCCGCCCTGATTGGTTAAACTTCACAGAGGAACATTTTAATCACACCAAGGGTATTATGAGTTTGTACAATTCTCGACTTCATAGACCAATGAAAAAATTGAAGATAAATAAAAATGTATTTTTAGAAAAAAATCATATTGGTGCTGCAGGTTCAATAATGTCCAGAGAAATAATAAATGAAATAGTTAAGAATCTACCTCCCAGCGATTCCTTTGATTGGGCCTGGAGTAATTTTTTAAGAAGTAAGGGTATACCCCTCCTGGTCTCAAATGAGAGTTATTTCCAACATATTGGACTTCAAGGTTTCAATTGCGATGGTATTAAAATAGTTGAATATGGATTAAATTTCAATCCAACACATGAAAAAAATCAAAAATTTATAACTGAATACCAACAAGAATATATTAAAATCAGACAAGGATGAATTAAAAAAGATGACATTAAAAAATGCCATCTTCTTTACGGAGTGTATGGAAATTAATCGTCTTTATGTTCTTCACAAAAAACAAAATCTTTATACCGGAAAAACGTGGCCGGGTCAGCTTGTTCAAGTCCAGGTTCCTGAGGGTTAAAAATACTGCCGGCAACAACTGAAACTTCAAGCAGACCGCAAATTGGTTGACAAGTCTTCTTGCAGATTCTGAAATCACCTTCTACTGTTACTCGATAAACAGCATTTCTCTCACCCGTTCCGATTCCAATGCTATCGAAACCGCCACCAGGAATATCTCTTTCAATTCTTGTACAAGTATGAGGATCTAATTCATGTGTACCTAAAGAGAAATCCTTTTCATGGATGTCACTGAATACTTGAAATTGATTAGGATTTGGAGCTGACATTGGATATCCGTTTGGTTGACGGCATATACCAAGATTGACAGATGCTTTTAATTCTTTATTCGTAGGGTTTTTTAATATAATAATAAGTCTATCATTATTTCGCCCTATTTGAATATCAGTACCCACTTCCTCAGGAATAAGAAATGGCCCTGTAGTAAGTTTTACTTTGTTGAGTTCATGTTTATCATGATGGTCTCCCATTAATATCCCTCCCTTCCTTTATATTAAATGATGAAGTACAACATTCTGAAAGGGCGAATATAGTACTATTTGAAAAATGTGATATTGTCTATAATTTCATTTGATAAATGCCGTTCCCCCATTTAAAAAGAATAATAACCTATTAAAAGAGTCAAATAAAAATACACCACGATACTAAATAACAACCTTCATAGGAAAATTTAATTTAGGGGGTAATCATATGAGAATTGGCATTAATCTTTTGAATTTTTCGCAGGACAGACATGGAGGGGTTGAACAGTACGTAAAAAACTTAATTTGGCATCTAGTGAAGGTTCAACAAAATCTGAAGTTATTCCTTTTTATTACCAGACCATACCGAGATACTTTTCCTGATCAACATGAGCAAATTAAAAGAGTAATATTTAAGGATGTAAAGAACCCAGTTCAGATTCATGAAGCTATTCACCAGTATCAAATAGATGTATGGTTCTCCCCATTACACCGGTCATATATCCCAAACATCCCTATTCCAACAGTGGTGACCATCCATGATCTTCTTCATACTGCATACCCTCAGTATGTTTCAGACAATTTGGATTGGCATAATAACTATTACCAACAATTTTCCCCGTCATTTGATGCAGTCATTACGGTTTCAAACTTTTCAAAACAGACTATTATCCAGAACCTTCAAATTCCTGAAGAAAAAATTCATGTAATATATCAGGATGCTCCAATAGGTTTCGAAAGGGTGCTGGACGAAGGTGATATTGGAAAAATAAAGGAAAAATATAAATTGCCCGATGTGTTTGCAATTTACCCAGCTAGTTATAATCCACATAAAAATCATCTTAATCTTCTAAAAGCAATTTTGTCTCTACGCGATCATTACAACAAGGAGGTTTATCTTGTTCTTACAGGTTATACGTACAAAGGGAACATCATTTTTCAAAGGGTATTAAATTTCTTAAAGCAGCATCATTTAGAAAAACAAGTAAAGATATTAGACTATGTCCCCCAAAACGAAATGCCATTCCTTTATTTTCACGCCACCTTTTTGCTCTTCCCTTCTCTTTATGAGGGGTTTGGCATTCCATTAGTGGAAGCAATGAGAGCACAATGTCCAATCGTTTGTTCAAATAGAGGAAGCATTCCAGAGATTGTTGAGGAAGCTGCGTTGCAATTTAACCCTGACAACACAGATGAGATTGCCTTGCAAATACTTAAAGTATTAAACCCACAGACAAGGCAGTACCTTCTCGAAAAAAGCAATGAACGGGTGAAAATTTTCTCATGGGAGGATAGTGCAAAGGAAACATTGGAGGTTTTTGAGAGCGTAATGCAAAAGGGGAGAAAATGATGAAAAATATACTGGTCATTAATCATTTTCCAACAGTTAATCCTCCCACAAGTGGAGGTACTTTAAGATATTACCATCTTTATAAAGAACTTAGCAGGTATTATAATATAAACCTCTTATCTCAAACACTCGGTCATAAAAGTGGTCTATTTCCATATTCTCCTACATTCAGAGAGTATAAAGTGGAAAAAGATCCCCTCTACAATGAACAAAGGGATGATTTTCAAATAGGTAAAGAAAATTCTTATGAATTTACTTTAATTAAACATATAAAACTTTCCTATCAAAACACGGTTTATAAAAGATATTTTAATAACTTGTATAAATCAAGCGACATTATAATCCATGAATCCCCTTTTCTGCTCGGATATGATCAATATTTAGGAATAGATGGTAAAATGAGAATTTATAACAGCCACAATCATGAATACGGTTTAGCAAATCAAATTTGGACAAATGAGAAAGCGAAGGAATTTCTCCCTATCTTATATGTGGAGGAGAAAAAATTAGTAGAATGTGCCGATTTAGTATTTACAACTTCTGAAAATGAAAGAGAAAGCTTTATTGACATATATCATAAAAACCAAAACCAAATAAAATTAGCGCCAAATGGAATTCATCCGGATACATGGATAAAAAAGATAACAGAAACATCGAATAAAAAGCCAAAGGCCATGTTCATCGGATCTGAATATCTACCTAACATTGAAGCTGTTGATTTTATCATTAATCAATTAGCTGACAAATGTGTGGATTTAGATTTTATTATTGCCGGTGGCTGCTGTAACCCTTTTATTAAAATGAGAAAAACAAATGTGAAATTTTTAGGCCGAATTCATCACAAACAAAAGTTAAGAATATTTGAAGAAGCCGATTTGGCAATTAATCCTATAATGAGTGGTGCAGGTGTTAATCTGAAAACATTAGAATTTTTATCAGCTGGGATTCCTTTGTTTTCAACCGAATTTGGGGTAAGAGGTTTAAATCTAATCGATCATAACCATTACATTCATGTTGAAAGAGAAAATTTTGCAATTAAATTAAATGATTATTATCAAAAAGAAGCATTTTTAAAAGAGGTTGCATCTAATGGACAGAAATACATTAATGACAATTTTACATGGAATAAAATTGCTAAAGGGATACAAGAGGAGATAGAGGGCTTTAAACCCTCTAACCTATAAGATCTTTTATAGCATTTTTTATTGCGACCCCAGCATGATCCCACGTTAGTTTTATCATATCCCTTCTCCCTCGTTCTCCTTTATGTTTACAAAGTTCGGGGTTTTTAAATGCAAATCTCATTTGCCTTTTTAAGTCAGCCAAATCGGCTTCTGCCCAAAGTTGCCCTTCGTTTTCCGACGAATTAGGATAAAATGCTGCTATAGTATTTTCACCATGGTTATGAATGGCGGTTGGACTAAGTTTGTAATCGACTAAAAATGAGTTATCTTCATGTAAAAAATCCATTTGTCCACCCCATCCAGTTGCTATTACTGGAATACCACTTGATAATGCTTCAATAAATGGCAGACCTACGCCTTCTCCCCTTGTAGGGAGAACAAATGCATTACCTAGCGTATAAATGCCTTTTAATTGATCTTCTCCTATGATTCCTGTAACGATGAAAAGTGGGGCAGTTTCATTTCCCATCCCCCAACTTTTTTTAAAATTATTTATTGTAAAAAGGATATTTTTTCGTGAATTCCCATAGGTTTTAATCAATAGAAGAACATCATCGTTTGAAGAAAATTCCTCCCAATAGGCCTTTAATAACGTTTCAGGATTTTTTCGATGTTTAAAATCAAATACAGATACGAAAACAAATTTTCCGATTGCTTGATTGAGTAATAGTTTATTATTATTGGGATTAAACGTGTTGGTATCGGCTCCGTGTGGTACTAGATATAACGGTACAGTTACTCCGCTATTCAACATTGCAGCAATATTATGCGAGCAAGGGACACAAACTGCATCAACGGATTGGATCGTCGGCAGCCATTTACTGGGGATTTTTGTTGTTTCCCATACAGTATTCAAAATAATTCGATCGAATTTCTTTCTATCCTCCTCCTTCAAATCGATATTTCCCGGTGGAGAGTGAATAATTAATATCCTTTGTTTTTCAAATGCATATGGTTTTTCAATTAATTTTGATAATCTATCACTTTTGACTTTTTCAATAGGTTTTGAAGGGAAACCCCAAGTATAGGTTTCAATTTTCACATCAACCCCTTGGCGGTCTAATGCCAAGGCATATTCTCTGCTTGCAATCCCATACCCAGTTGAATCCAAAACAGGACCTCTCCATACAACCTGATAGTTTTCCATTTTTATCCCCTTAAAAAACAATCATTGTTTACCCGCTCTAATCTTGAATGAATGGTTTATAGTCTTCTGTTTTACAAATAATTGATGATTTTCTTAAAAGAATTTGATTACTTATGTTCCAAGTATGATGACCTGATTTAGATGTCCTCAAACAAACATAATTGTTTTTGTCTGCTGAAAATACTTTATAGTTGTTTTTTGCACATTCTTTTAAGAATGTAGTGTCTTCACCAAGATTTAATGAAGGAAACTTTACACTTTCACAAATCTCTTTTTTAAACAGCAAAGTCGCTCCTTTTATCCCCTGTTTGACGAATTGATTCTCTTTTGCTGGCTTGTGTAACGCAAGAATTTTTTCCTCTTCAAAGTACATATAAACCGTTCTTTTACCAACAACATCTGCACTTGTTTTCAGTAAGGCATCCATTGATCTTACTAAATAATTGGGTGCATAATAATCGTCATCATCAAATTTTGCAATAAACGGATACTTTGCTTTATCAATAGCAAAATTTAGTGATTCGCCCAATGTAACCTCTTCCTTCAATTGACAAACTGTTACATTTGAAGATAATTTCGCTCTTTTTTCCCATTTAGCTATATCCATATCATGTTGGTTTAAAAGAATAATTAGTTCTTTTTCTTTCCAAACCTGACATTCATAGTTCTTAAACACATTCTCCATTAAGTGCTGCCGAATGGTGCAACATATGATAGAGATCAATGAACTTCCTCCTTATTTACATCGTTTCACTGCAACCTCCCAGGAATCGGTAAGCCTGATGATATCCTCTTCATCAATTTTTGTTCCCAATTGTACCTCAATAATTTCCAAAGGCGTGATTGCCTTCACCCCATGTTTAGCACCAACAGGGATGATTAGAACATCACCAGCATAGATAGAGAATAACTGATCATCTAAGATAAATTCCCCCGTTCCTGAAATAACAGTCCATGTTTCTTGCCTTAAATTATGTGTTTGATAACTCATATTTTTACCTGGTGCTACTTTGATCAGTTTAGTTTGACTCTCCATCCCTTCCTCCGTCGTAGATCGAGATAAAATCCTGTAATCTCCCCATCTTTTTTCTTCATACATCGGTAGTGTGTTTTTTATTATTCGCTTTATATTCTCTGATTTATTTTTATCGGAGATTAGAATGCCATCATGCCCAGCTACTATGATACTATCCGAAATTCCGATTACATGTATGGGCAATGGAAGTTCATTGACAATGTATGTTTCAGTTGAATCCTCTGAAATTTCACCTTTACCTATGACTTTGTTTTTTAATTGTTCAGTAATTGCTGTCCAAGAACCTAAGTCTTTCCACAGTCCATTATATGGGATTACGATTGATCCGGTTGATTTTTCAACCACCTCATAATCGAAACTATTTTTTGTTAAATTCTTATAGATATCTAACATTTCATTATAATCAGTAGGTAATCCATTACTCTTTAGATAAGAAAGTATAAATTTTAAAGGAAAAGCAAAAACACCACAATTCCAAAGGGCATTTTTCTCTAACAAATTTTTTGCTTCAGTACAATCTGGTTTTTCAATAAATTGGCTTATTGGATAAAAGGATTCTTTATTCTTGATTACTGGTACTATATACCCAAATTGATTCGATGGTAGTTGAGGTGGAACACCTAAAAGTGCAAGATTTGCATCAGATTGATTTATAAAATCCGGAATTTTTTTTAATAGTTGGTAAAAAGTTATATCTACAAGTGAATCCACCGGTAACACACAAATCGTTTCATCCGGGTTTACATGTAAATTTGTATGAAAGAAGGTACATGCTAAAGATATAGATGGAAATGTCCCCCTTTGCACTGGTTCACATAAAATCTTGATTTCATCACCAATCTGATTTCTGATAATTTCTAATTGGTTTTGACACGTTACAAGATAAGTCGAAGGAAGAAGGCCAACAGATTCTATTTGTCGGCAAACCCTTTGGATCATGGACTCATATATTCCGTTTTCATCTATTAATAGTTTGAGAAATTGCTTTGATCTCACTTGGTTGGATAAAGGCCACAGTCTTTTTCCTGAGCCGCCTGATAGCAAAAGTATTTTCATAAATCCCTCCTAAAGGAACCAACAATCCTTAGGTTATTTTATGATGAACTTTTTAAAGGGGACTTGGTCAAAAGAATCAAATTGCTAACAAAAGGGAACAAAATAAAAAACACGCTGATTTCAGCGTGTTTTTGACATTAATGATTAGCAACTTTCTCTAGTCCACCTGGTTTATTATGAACGGCAATTCTTTCAAGGAGTTTATTACTTTCAGTATTTAATCCTTTTAGAGTTACCTTAACTCCGTTTTGATGATATTTAATGATAACTTTATCGATAGCACCCACAGCGGAATCGTCCCAAAGATGGGCTTTAGATAGATCTAAATCGATTTCCTGTACATCTTCTTTATAATCAAAGCTATTAACAAAATCTGTTACAGAGGCAAAAAAGAGTTGTCCTGATACTTGATACACTTTTTTATGAGAGCCTTTAGAGGAAATGGTACTTACTTTGACTTTTGAAATCTTTGCTGCGAAGAAAATCGCACTCAAGAGGATTCCTACTAAAACACCTTTTGATAAATCATGTGTTTCAATCACAGTTATTACCGTTACAATCATCACAAGTGTATCAGTTATTGGAACCTTTTTCATTGATTTTAGACATGACCAATCAAAAGTTCCAATGGATACCATGATCATAACACCAACTAAAGCCGCCATAGGAATTTGTACAAGGAATCCTTTTAATAAAACAATTAGGATCATTAAAAAGGCACCTGCAGTCAATGTGGAGAGACGTCCTCTTCCCCCAGATTTGACATTGATGCCAGATTGTCCAATCATCGCACAACCAGCCATCCCGCCAAAGAAAACAGAAACAATATTCGCAATTCCTTGACCACGTGCTTCCTTATTTTTATCACTTTCCGTGTCTGTCAAATCATCAATAATCTGAGCAGTTAATAATGACTCGACTAATCCCACTATGGCAATGGATAAGGAATATGGAAATATGATTTGCAAAGTCTCGAAGTTTACTGGTATGTCAGGAAGTAAAAATACAGGTAATTTAGAAGTTAATTCTCCCATATCCCCAACGGTGCGAACATCACTTCCTGTAAAAATTGCAATAGCTGTTATGACTAGAATCGCTACTAGTGGTGATGGAACAGCCTTTGTAAACCGGGGTAAAATGTAAATAATAGCAAGAGCTCCTGCCACCATCGCATACATTTGCCATGATTCGCCGACAAAATGAGGTAATTGGGCAGCAAAAATTAAGATTGCTAAAGCATTAACAAATCCAATCATTACCGAGCGAGGGACAAATTTCATTAGGCTTCCTAATTTTAATGCCCCCATAATGATTTGAATGATACCTGTTAATATGGTTGCAGCAAGTAGGTATTGCAAGCCATGATCTTTCACCAATGTAGTCATCAATAAAGCTGTTGCACCTGTAGCCGCCGAAATCATTGCAGGACGACCACCTACAATGATTTCGTAACCGCAATACAAAACGAAGCGTATAAACCAACCATTGGGTCGACACCAGCAATAATTGAAAAGGAAATAGCTTCTGGAATTAAGGCCAGAGCAACAACAATACCAGCCAAAATATCTCCCTTTACTTTTCCAAACCATGAATATTTAATTGTACTTAAATTCAAAATGTAGTACCTCTCCCTTTATTTGTTTTTTATATGACTTTCAACTCTCATGAAAGTCGGGGCCGTTGTTAACAAAAGCAAGTATATAATAATGTGACAAATTTGTGAAATGTAATGTAAACGGAAACAATTAAAATTATCTACGTTTCCCTCCGCTTTTCTTCGGAAATCTACATAACCTTATATTTTTCAGGTATCTATCACCCAAATAAAGAATGGCAAGATGAGATTATATCATCTTGCCATTCTTTATTATTCTAGCTATTCTAAGCTTCCAAATGATCCGAAGAATTCGTAATGAATGCGTTCTTCTGGGATTCCCCACTGTTTTAATGATTTATTTACTACTTTCATAAATGGTTCAGGTCCGCAAAAGTAAAAGTCCGCTTCCTTTGTCGGTATGAATTGTTGAAGTAGTTCAAGGCTTATATATCCTTCTTTATCAAAATTGTTCATTTCTCTATCTTGATCAGTGGGCTTCTCGTAAATAACAAAGGATTTTACATTTTTATGCTCTGCGGCCAGATCATTTACGTGTTTTTTAAATGCATGCATTTTACTATTGATGGATGCGTGTATATAGTAAATTTCCCGATTTGGATATTCTTTGACCGTCGTATTTAACATACACATCATTGGTGTAAGACCAACCCCACCGCTAATTAACACCAATGGTAAGGTAGATTCCGTATCCAAATAAAAGTCACCAGCAGGTGCAGTAATCGGAATAATGTCTCCTTCCTTAACATGGGTATGCAAATAGGTGGAAACGATTCCTGCTGGGATCGTTTGATCTTTTGAATCTTCTCTTTTCACACTTATCCTATAATAGTCTAAGCCAGGGCTATCAGATAAGCTATATTGACGTAAATGCGTATATTCTTCGCCTGCCATTTCCATTTTTACCGTTATGTATTGCCCCGGTATAAAAACAGCAATTTGTTTTCCATCCTTTGGTTTTAAGTAAAAGGAAGTAATGACATCACTTTCCTCTACTTTTTTATCTACAACAAAATCACGAAAACCTGCCCACCCCCCTGGAATAGTTTCAGTAGTTTTATACATTCGATCTTCCATTCGAATAAAAACGTCCGATATTACCTCATAGGCATCAGCCCAAGCATCAATGATTTCGTTAGTAGCTGCATCTCCAAGAACTTCCTTAATAGCACCTAGTAAATTCTCTCCAACTATTGGATAGTGTTCAGGCTTAATTTGCAGGCTACGATGTTTTTCACCAATTCTCTCCAACACAGGCATGATTTTGCTAAAGTCTTCAATATTTGCTGCTGCGCCATATACAGCGTCAGCTAATGCTTTAGGCTGGTGACCCGTCATTTGGTGTGTTTGGTTAAAAATGTTTAGGAGCTCAGGATGCTGTTTAAACATACGTTTATAAAAATGTTTAGTTATTGCTTCACCGTGTTCCTTAACAATAGGTAAGGTTGCTTTAATAATTTCTAACTTATGAGGATCAAGAGTTTTCACAGTCTTTAAAACTTCCTGCCAGACTTGTTTATCTTGTAAATTTTTCTTTGACATAATTTCTCTCCTTTCAATTCCTACTAATAAAGTATCTCCTGATGAAAATGTTCTAGTGGAGGTAAAATTTGTTAGAGTGAAGAAATCATATTATTCATTATTTTAGTTACATACTAAAAGATGGATGAGGGTAAAGGAGGTTCATAGATGGATTTAAATTTGATTTGGAAAGCAATCTTGATTGTCCTTTTTGGTACCCTCCTATTACGTGTAGCAGGGAGAAAGACAATATCTCAAATGACCATTGCAGAAACTGTGATTATGATTGCGTTGGGGTCCCTACTTATTCAACCTGTTTCTGGTGCAAAACTAGGTAACACATTTATGGTTGGAGCAGTGTTGGTTGCTACTCTTATTTCTTTAGAGTTTTTACAAGTAAAGTCAAATAGTTTTGAAAAACTTATTACAGGTAAAGCTAAAGTAGTTATTGAAAATGGTGTTATAAATGAAACAAATTTAAAAAAACTTAGATTAACGGTTGATCAACTGGAGATGACCTTACGACAGAAAAATGTGACTAACTTTAAAGATGTTAAATTTGCGACATTAGAACCAAATGGACAATTAGGTTTAACATTGACGCCTGAAGCTCAACCAATGACGAAAAAAGAATATAATGAATTAATACAAATTTTATCAATAAATAATTCAATATTATTACAACTCAGTAAGCATTTAAATAAGGTTGATGTTAGTCAGGAGAATCTTTTTACAGAAGTTAAAAATGAAAGTCACGCTTCCCCTCCGCCGACTCATTTACAATAATAAAAAAAACAAAAACACGCTGGTATTTTTCCAACGTGTTTTTTGGTTATTATATTAATCTAAATTGTCCACCACCAAATATGGACTTAGAGTAATCAAGACTCACATCATCAAAATAATACTTATCTCTTTGATTGACCAAAAATTGAATACCATCTTTTTCTGTAATTTCATCGGATTCTAAAGCTGACTCTTCCAGAGTCAGGCGCAGCTGAGGTCCGCCTCAGCCAATTCCCATTGATAAACGTATAAGCGGCTTTTTTCCATCATTAAGAATGTCCTGAACTTCATTTGTAATGGCTGTAATGGCAGCCTGGGTAATTTGTACCATCTATCTATACCTCCATATAGCTTTTAATGATTAAAACCTTTTATTATTTTAACCTTGTTTTATTCCAGGATAAGTTGTTTATTTTTCCACACACCACTATACCCCTATAGGTATAATGATAATTTAAAATAAAGTTAGTGTCAACAGGAAAAAAATTAATTTATTTTCATTTAGCATTTTTCCTTAATTTAATGGGACTATATAAATACCTATTGAAAAATCATTATTTTCTTGTATAATTCAGAGTATAACTATAGGAATTAAATGAATAGGAGGTTGACCAATGCGATTTCTAAAAAATCTCTTTGTTGAACTTTGTCCAAAATGTAACAAAGTATTAGAAACCCACCGTTCCAATACCTTAAAAGCAATCGTAATAAAGTCATGTCCGGATCAACATTATCAAAAGGAATTTCATCCTGCATTTGAAACATACATTGAAAGTGATAGGATTTTATAAATAGGCTCTGTTATAACTGAATGTTGATTTCAAAGTGTGCGAAAAATAAGCGGAAGAATTCCTCTTAAATTGGGAAATACCCTTATTTCCTTAAAAATAAGGGGAGTTTTTCCACTTATATGATCCAAATCGATGGATTTTGTCTTATTTTAGAGCAGTTAACGGGAATTTCTCCCCTTATTTCTCCTTCATAAGCTTACTTTTTATACAATAGTGGGATTTTCTCCCCTTATTTCTGAATAGTAAGCTACCTCTATATCACAATAGCGGGAGATTCTCCGCTTATGAATTCTCCTACCTACACGGAAAACAACAATAGCTGATTACAGAGCTAATAAGTAAAATAGTGCAGGTCACTACCTCCATTAAAAATTCAGGTGACCGACATTTTCACTTTGAAAACGGTGGTTACTTATAGAGGAAATAGCTTTTGTTTTTATTATGAATTCTCCTATCTAATCGAAATTCAACAATGAATGATAACAGAGCCTATAAATAAAATATTAAGATTGAAAAAACAGAACGAAAAAATTCGCTCTGTTTTTTGTCCATTTTATTATTTGTATACAATTTAACGTCAATACTCATCAAAGTAGAGACAATGAATTTTAAGTTTAGAATAATAAATAAAGGATAAAATAATCTTCAATTACTGATACTTGGAAGGAGTCTTTTTATCTGTAAAAGTAAGGAGGGTTTTTTTGCTCATACTTCATTTAGCTATTATTTTGATTGCATCAAAAATAGCGGGAAGCTTAAGTGTCCGATTAGGGCAACCTTCTGTTTTAGGGAAACTTCTAATTGGAATAGTTTTAGGGCCATCTGTATTAGGATTAATTAACGAAACCCATACCCTAAAAGAATTTAGTGAAATCGGCGTCATTCTTTTGATGTTTATCGCAGGTTTAGAAACGGATCTCGATGAGTTTAAACGAACAGGAAAAGCATCTACCTTAGTAGGTGTTGGTGGGATTCTTGTACCTCTTGTTCTTGGTTATTTTACTGGAATGGCACTAGAACTTTCATCTTTACAATCATGGTTTTTAGGGTTATTGCTTTCGGCGACAAGTGTCAGTATTTCCGTTCAAGCTCTTAAGGAAATGGACCAACTAAAAACTCGTGAAGGTACGACAATTCTCGGCGCAGCCGTCATAGATGATGTGTTAGTTATTATAGCATTAGCTTTTTTAATGAGTCTTGCTGGTGGGGATGTCAATTTAGGTTTAGTTATTGTGAAAAAGGTGGTATTTTTTGCAGGTGCCATTCTTATTGGTTGGAAGGTAGTTCCCCTATTTTTAAAGCGTTTTGCCAAACTTTTTGTAACGGAAACTGTTATTTCCTCAGCATTAATTATTTGTTTTGTGTATGCCTACTTGGCGGAATATACAGGCGTGGCCGCCATTATTGGTTCTTATATTGCAGGAGTAGCCATTAGCTTAACAAATTTTAAACATGAAGTCTTCGAAAAAGTAGAGACAATTGGTTATTCGATTTTTGTTCCCGTCTTTTTCACTTCAATTGGTGTCAGTGCTCAATTTGCCGGTATAAGCAAGCATATCGGATTAATTGTGCTGTTAAGTATTTTAGCTATTTTAACGAAGTTATTTGGAGCTTCTCTTGCTGCGAAGTTAGCCGGATTCTCTTGGAATAGTTCATTTGGAATTGGTTCTGCAATGGTCTCCCGCGGTGAGGTGGCCCTAATTATTGCAGCTATCGGCTTAGAGGCCAACCTATTAAATCAAGAATTATTTGCAATATTAGTAGTTGTCATTCTTGTAACAACGATTGTTACTCCTCCGATGATGAAGTGGTTTTTCAAACCCAAAAAGGTGGGGCAAAGTGTTTAGAAGTTCATATCAATTTGAACTAATAATGAAAGAGGCTGATTCCTTTAAATGGAGTCAGCCCTTTGATTGTTATCCAATTAATATCTTCTCTTCAGCATATCTAACTTTTGATTCCGGACGATTAGACATTAATGCAAAGGCCATCGTTAATGGGCCAATTCTTCCAATAAACATGAGTATAGTGATTAGAATTCTTCCAAGTGGTGAGAGATCTCCTGTTAATCCTGCAGATAATCCTACTGTACCAAAGGCTGAGATGGTTTCAAACAAGATCTTACTCATTGGGGCATGTTCAGTAAAGGTTAGTAAAAAGAAAATGGTGAATATAAATATAATCGCCGTAACCCCGATGGATAAGGACTTATTCACTAATCTCCATGAAATCCGTCTTCTAAATATATTAACATCTTCCCTGTTGGTCACTACTGTCCAAAAAGCTAACATAATGATGGCGAAAGTTGTTACTTTAATTCCTCCACCAGTAGACCCTGATGAGGCTCCAATAAACATAAGTGCCATCATAAACACTAGAGATGATTGTGTCATCTGACCAATATCTATTGTATTGAAGCCAGCTGTTCGGGGTACAACCCCCTGGAAATATGACGCCCATAGTTTGTCATCCAAACTAAGCTTTCCAATGGTATGAGGGTTATTAAATTCAGCGACCAAGATAATTAGAAACCCTACTACATTTAAGATTAAAGTCATAAGTAAAGCTACCTTTGAATGTAGAGACAATCTCCGCAAGGTTCTTTTTTGCCATAATTCAAGGATCACCGTAAAGCCAATACCGCCGATGATGAATAACATAGTAATTACTATGTTAACTGTCGGGTCCCCCACCCACTTACTCAAACTATCTGATTCAAGTCCAAAACCAGCATTGTTAAAAGCAGAAATAGAATGAAAAATCCCATAATAAATCGCTTTTCCAACGCTCATTTCATTTGACCATCGAATAGCTAAAAAGATGGCACCAAGAATTTCAACAATTAATGTGATTGTAATAATCCTCCGAACAAGCTTTACTACTCCAGACAGAGTAAAAAGATTTAATGAATCTTGGAGGAGTAGCCTCTCCTTCAAGCCGATTTTCTTGCCCAAGATAATAAACATTAAAATTCCTGTTGTCATAAATCCCCAACCGCCTATTTGAATGAGACAGAGAAGGACAATTTGTCCGAAAAGGGTAAAAGTGGTACCAGTATCCACTACAGCTAAACCTGTTACGCACACTGCAGAAGTTGCTTCAAACAGTGCATCAATAAAGTTAAGTCCCCGTCCTTCTTCATAGGTTGAAAAAGGAAGCATTAACAGGATCGTACCAATTACAATTAAGGCAGCAAACCCAATTGCCAGTATTTGCGCAGGATGTAACTTAATCAAGTTACTCCTTTTTTTTAATAAATTCACCATTTCGCCCCCATCCAATCAATACAGATACAGTTTAATACCCCTTTTTTTATAAAGAAACACAATGAGCATGTATACTCTATGGTCTCCAGATTTCCAATATGTATCAAACTTGGTGATTTCAAAATTAATTACGACTCATATGTTACTATTACAAGAATAATTTGTAAATATGATTATTGACTTACAGGAATTTGGGGTAATAAAAAAGGAGGCTGACTCTTATATTTTGAGTCAGCCCCCTATAATTTACGCGTAGGATTCTTGGTTTATTTTTAAGATTTGTAATGACTTAATATGATATCCGTCAATTTCAAGAACTTTAAAATTCATAGTCGTTATATTTCAATGTATCACCTTCGACTACATCGATCCTTTCAGACAAGATCCATCCACCAATTGTATCCATATCTGTATTTTCAAGATCTAAGCCAAATAAGTTATTAATCTCATCTATAAGAACTTTTCCATCTACAATGGTTTTCGTTTCACTAATTTTATTAATATCAGGTACCTCATCCGCATCAAATTCATCTCGGATTTCCCCAACAATTTCTTCTAATATATCCTCAACCGTCACTAATCCAGCGGTTCCGCCATATTCATCCATCAAGATAGCCATATGCACTCGTTCCTTTTGCATTTTAACTAGTAAGTCATGGATAGGAATAGATTCAATCACTTGTATCACTGGACGAACGTACTCCTCGATTGGTGCTTCTACATTTTTACCTTTTATATATTCAGTAAAAACCTCTTTCATGTTCACCATACCCACGATGTTATCTTTGTCTCCATCAATGACGGGGTATCTTGTATAATTCTCAGTGGTAACAATTTGCAAACATTCATTCAAGGATTGTGAAATATCAAATGCTACAATTTCTGTACGTGGCACCATAATTTCGTTTGCGTGCCGATCATCAAATTCAAAAATGTTATTCACATATTTATATTCAGATTGATTAATTTCACCATTTTTATAACTCTCTGAAATGATTAACTGAAGTTCTTCTTCAGAGTGTGCCACTTCATGTTCAGAAGCAGGCTTTAACCCGAAGATTCCCGTTACTAACCGTGCTGAACCATTCAGCGATTTGATAAAAGGGTACATTATTTTATAAAACAGAATCATAGGCCTTGCAAATGTCAGTGTAACAGCTTCAGCTTTTTGAATTGCGAAGGTCTTTGGTGCTAGTTCACCAACCACAACATGAATAAATGTTACAGAAGCAAACGCAAGGATAAATGATAGGACGCCTGAAATTGACTCTGGTAGTTGAAAATGGATAAATAAGGGATGAAGAATATGTTCCACTGTAGGTTCACCCAACCAACCTAACCCCAACGCTGTCACGGTAATCCCTAATTGACAGGCTGATAGATATTCATCTAGATTTGTTATAATCGTCTTCGCAAAGATTGCGTTTTTGTTCCCTTCAGCAACTAACTGATCAATACGCGACCCGCGGATTTTAACAATAGCAAACTCATAAGATACGAAAAATGCTGTAAAAGCAATTAAAATTGCTATTATTATTAAATTACCAATAATCAATGGCCTCCTTACTTAAAATAAAGTAAGGATTACACCTCCTGTTTATATAAGGAATCTATTTATTTATTAAATTTCTAAGGACCAACTTGCTAAAGGAAAACTCCCTTTAACAATTAATTATACCACGATAAACCGTACAGTCAACGTTACGGTTTTGATTTGTAAAGCGAAAAAGATATAAATCTTCTCCCTAATTTGGAAAAGATCTATATCCATTCTAAATATGATAGACATACCTTCCCTTAGAGGGTAGTAATAATTGGTCCGTTTTTTGTAAGAATGAGTGTATGTTCAATTTGCGCAACAAAGCTCTTTTTAGTTACATAAGTCCATCCGTCATCCAATTGAAAGACTTCCTCTTCTTCAGTAGAGATAAATGGTTCAAAGGCGATCACCATACCTTCTTTTAACAGTTCATCATCCCATGGCTCAAAATAATTATATACATGGTCCGGTGCCTCATGGATAGACCGACCAACGCCGTGACCTGTTAAATTTTTAATAACGGTTAATCCATTTTGTTTAGCGGTTTGAATTACCGCTTTACCGATTCCACTTTTCTTCGAACCTGGTTTAGCTTTCTTCAAACCGGCTTCGAAAGCTTCTTTTGCCACATCACAAATTTTTGTTAAAATCTCTTCACCCTCTCCAACAACAACCGAAATACCAGTATCAGCAAAATATCCGTTCTTTGAACCTGACACATCGATGTTGACGAGGTCTCCTTCCTGAATGACACGCTTACCTGGAATTCCATGTGCCACTTCTTTCATTTACACTGATACATGTATAACCAGGAAAATCATATTCCCCTTTTGGTGCTGAAATGGCTCCTGCCTTTTCGAATAACTCCCCTGCTAATTCATCAAGTTCTAAGGTTGTAATGCCGGGTTTCGCCTTCTGTACCAATGCATCTCTAATAGAAGCAACTATTTTTCCAATTTCCTTTAAGCCATTAAAATCCTCTTCGGTTTTTGCAATCATTGTACTTTCCCCAATCATCATATTAATTTACTAAGAAAAATCTCCATTCTTAGATTGTACCTATACTGCGGCAAAAATCCAAGTAACTAGATCTTTTTGTAAAATCAGTCGATGTAAGTGATATAAATCACGACATTCTCAAATGAAAATATTTATCATTTACACTATGAAGATGTTATTAATTAATACTTGGAGTGATTATAATGAATCAAGCAATGAAAACAATTGAAGGCTGGTATTGCTTACATGACTTTAGGATGTTTGACTGGGAAAAATGGAAATCAGCCTCTGAGGAAGAACGTGAGCACGCGATATATGAAATCAAAAAATTAATTAATAAGTGGGATAGAATAGAATCTGAACAAAGAGGAAGTCATTCAGTGTATACGATTGTAGGGCAAAAAGCAGATATTATGTTTATGATTTTGCGCCCTACTATGAAAGAACTTAATATAGTGGAAACAGAATTCAGTAAAACTTCATTTGCAAATTTCACAAAACCAGCCTACTCTTATTTATCTGTAATAGAAAAAAGTAGTTACTCTCAAGCAGCAACAAATCCTTACGAAGATCCTGCCATGCTAGCTAAGCTATACCCTGTCATACCAAAAACTGAATATGTTTGTTTTTATCCAATGAGTAAATTACGTGGTGAAAAGGCTAATTGGTTTATGCTGCCGATGGAAGAACGAAAAAGATTGATGTTTGAGCACATTGATACGGGTAAACCATATACCGATCAAGTAAAACGAATAGTGACGGGCTCTGTAGGATTTGATGACTATGAATGGGGTGTCACATTATTTAGTAATGACGCACTTCAATTTAAAAAATTAATTTATGAAACAAGATTCGACGAAGTAAGTGCCGTTTACGGTATATTTGGTTCCTTCTTTATTGGAAATCTTTTAAAACAAGAAGAAATGGAACAACTTTTTCATATCTAAGCTTAAGTGGAACAGGAGGCTGAATCCATTGCTAATGGATCAGCCTTATATCGTTGTTCCTTTTTACTGCAGCTTCCAAAGTAAAGTTCGTCGGTAAAAAAGAAAGATAATTACATTGAATACCGCTGAACTAATAAATATAGAAGAAGTCCCCCACCAGTTAATCAACCACCCTGATAAAAGCATACTAATCGGCATGCCTATCCTGAACAAAGAACCTGTTAGTCCTCCAATTCTCCCCATAAATGCAGAAGGTGTTTGCTCGTGTCTAAAAGTATAAGCACAAATAATATAAATAGTAGTGGAATATCCGTTTAAAAGTAAACAAAGGGCCAATAGATAAAGATGGTTTGTTAAATAAAAGCCTACATATGCGATGGAATTTCCAATAATAGCGGCCCCAAATAAAACTCCTAATTTAAACCGAATTCTTAAACGATTGATAGTTAAACTAGCGATTAATCCCCCTACTCCAGCTGTAGCTAAAATAATCGATAGAACAGAATTAGATAGATGTAAATCTACTGTTCCAAAAATTAATACCGTATTACTGACAACAATCATGGTGCAATTGATGAATAAAATGAACAAAGTCATGGTTTTGAGTGCTTTATTTTTCGTAAAAACATCCCAGCCCTCTTTAAAATCCGACCAGAACGAGTTTTTACTCCCTTTTTTCACAGGCTCATTTACCGTAAGATTCATGATTAAGAAGTAGGCCAATACGTATAAAATCACTGTTATAAATAAGCCCTGGGCCTTGTTGGCAAATAAAAGAACAACCCCTAAGAAGACTGGACCCATGATCCCAACAAAAGTTTCAATAAATGAAAATTTTGCATTTGCACTTGTTAACAGTGGAAGAGGCACACTTAATTTAATAAGACTCACTTGGGTATTAAAAAAACCATAATTTAGTGTCATTAAGATAAATCCAAACAAATAAAAGATAATAGGTTTGTATAAGTGCGCCCCAAACATACCATACATGATAAGTAGGACGACCGCTTGAACGAGAATCATCCACATAGCCCATTTCTTTTTATTCACTCTGTCTACAATGATCCCGACAACTATTCCGAAAAATAAATTCGGTAATAGCTCAGCTGTCCTCATTGAGGTCATAACGATAGAAGAACCTCCTGATAAATCATACATAATTAACGGTAAAAGAAGTTCATAGATTTTATTCCCAATACTTAATAACAAACTCGCAGCAAGTAGGAACGTGAATTCTTTGTATTGCCAAATAGTAACCTTTTGATAAGACTGATCAACTGCCATTAGATTTGCTCCTTTGCATTTATATTTCTACTTTCATTGTACGTTGGCATTGACCAGCTAAAAATCGTAAAACTTTTTCTTTTTTTTCATGTTTTCAAACTAGGCTGTGTTAAAGAACATTGTAGATTTTATACCCTGTTGATTGGAGAGGAAGGCGCGAAGACTCCTGTGGGAGTACGGTTCAGGGGAGACCCCGCAGGCGCAAGCGCCGAGGAGGCTCGCCGAAACGCCCACGGAAAGCGAAGCGCCTGGAGCGGAAATCAACAGACAAGTTTAACACAGCCTAAACTAAAAAGAAGCCACAAGGGCTTCTTTATTCATCTGCATTGAACTTGTCGATTTCAGTTTGCTTGTACCACAGGTCCTTAAAGTCAATCCACATTCTTGAGTTAAAGGAAACTCCCTCTAAGGTGGTATCATAGGAAACTTCCACTTGTTTATGAACTAAGAATCCTAAGACGCCCTCCTCAACAAGGAACTTTTCGAGTTCACGATACTTCTTTATTCTTGTAGAAGGATGAATTTCTTTTTTAATTTTTGTTATTTTTTCATTCATTGTTTCTTTCATTGAAACCGTTAAAAAAGGATAAATAAACCCTCTTTCAAATAGGAATAACTCAAATAGGGAAATGAAGTTTCCATTTGGTGTTCCTTCAAATAAAATCATATCTGCCTCATTTAAAATCTGATGACTTTGGATTTCATCCCACTCCACAATCTTAACTATTACATTTATCCCCTTTTCTATTAATTGTTGTTGTATGGAATAGGCATCTTGTGCGTGCCTTTTGTATGTAACAAGTGTCAATCTCTCTCCACTATACCCTATTGAAGATACACTCTCTTTACCAGAAACCTTTGTTTCTTTTTCAACGATAGGAGATGGTGCGTCAATCTCTTCAGTTATTATAAAACCACTAGCAACGCCCAACCTTGGTTTACCTAAATGAGTTAGTTTTTCTCGATCAATATGGGAGAGTATGTCTCTCCTTAACCTTAGATTTTGTATTGGACCACTTTTTGCTACATTCATGGTTAAAATGTTCGTTCCAGAAAAGATACTCTGTTTTTCATCCCATTGCGTCATAGGTGTTGATGGACTTTCTCCAGTATCAAAAATAAGTCTCTTTCTTTCTTCCATATCTTCTCTTAAATCTTCTGGCAATCTAATAATCTCTACTTTATCCAAATGTGGCCGTCCTCCAAAGTAGTATTTAAAGGCAGTTAATACACAATGATTAGAATCAACTGATTCTACTTTAAATGGTCCAGTCCCTATTGGTAGTTTAGCAAATCCTTCAGAAGGATCAAAAATATCAATTATAGACATCGGTGCAAACGAAACAAAATATAGAAACAAAGTGTTAGGCTCTTGTAGTTGAAAAAGAATCGAGTATTTTGAGAGTATTTTTATCTCTTTTATATCACTAACAAGCCATTTATGAGGAGAATGCCATAACCTCAGGATGGAATGTTTTACATCTTCAGCTGTTAATTCCCTTCCGTTATGGAACCGAACTCCCTTTCGTAAATAAAATAACCAGCTTTTTTTATCCTCACTGCATTCCCAATTATGTGCAAGACTTTTACGAAAAGATCTATTTTTATAATCATATTCTACTAATGTATTATAAACCTGCATCACAATATGAGCATCCAAATCGAAAAAAACGTGAACCGGATCGATGGTAGTAAGTGGCCGGTAGATAGGGAATCTTAGGATTTCTAATTCCTCGTTATCTTTTGAATTCACTTGTTTATAACCAAAATAAGTAGACACCCATTCCATAATAAAGGATTCTACCTTGGTGCCTTCACCAAATTCTTTTACTAACTCCAAAGCTTTCATAATCTCATTTTTATTTAAAAGCGCATGTGTTTGTTGTTGTAAACTTTGCTCAAGATTTTCTAAAAAAATTATGGTAGAGCCGTTTCCTCTCCCCTTTCCCGAATGAAATTCAATTAGTTTTTCATCCTTTAATTTATTTAGAACGAGTTTGACGTTCCTTTGTGTGCAAAAAAGAATTTCCACTAAATCATTCATTGTAGTTCGAATGGGTACATGGTTTTCAAACGCTTGAAAGGCACGTCTTAACATTAAAAAATAGTATAAATACTGAGAATTCATTCGAAACCTCCGATCGATTTCTATTTATTTCTATTTTATAGGTTATTATCATTTGAAGAAACAAAAAAACGCGCAGACAAAAAGTCTGCGCGGATGGTGATAATAAAAAAATCCTCATTGATCACCTTAATACACCGTATTGAGCAGTTAGATTCCGTTTCCTCTCGTTCGATGTTAGCCTTTCTGCCTCGTCTGTAATAAGTACTTTTGTCAGCATGTCTAATGCGTTCAAAATATAGGTCCCTTTATTAAGCATAATACAATTTGCCCTTCTTGCTAAAAATACATCTGTCATTTCAGACCGTGAAGGTATACCCTTTTTTGTTAACCGTTCTAGGACACCCGTTGCCAAAATAACAGGGACATAAGCAGCTGAACAAATGGCCAAAACTTCTTCTTGGACAAAGGAAAGGTTCTCAGGCCCCACCTCTACTGCAAGGTCTCCTCTTGCAATCATAATACCAAACCGCTCAAATTGTAATCCGTCTAGGATAATTCTAGCTAAATGATGGACAGCATCTTTGGTTTCAATTTTTGCCACCACACCCAAATGAGGTACTTCATATTTACTCAATTCAACCCGAAGTTTTTTCAAGTCTAAAGGGGAGTGGACAAAGGAAACTCCCAAAATATCTGCGTACTTCGAAATAAATGCTAAGTCATTAATATCTTTTTCGGTCAAAGCAGGAACATTTAAACTAAGAAGAGAATCAGGTAAATTCAATCCTTTTCCTTCTTTTATTCGGTACGCCTTACCTTCAGGTGAGTGTACTTCAATTTCAATGTGTTCTTTTGTAACATGTCTTACAATTCCAAAGATTTTCCCATCATCTATAAAAATACGATCATCGATTCGGACGTTTCGAAATGCCTTTTCAAGTGTAACTGGTACTCCCGCTGGTACATCTGCTGAAGCGGGATGACCCAGTTTATCTGAATCTAATAATAATCGTAAGGAATCACCCTTCTTGACAATAATATCTTCAAGAGGAAGTTTGCCAATCCGTACCTTTGGACCAGCTAAATCCATATATATCTTGCACGTCCTGTCGTGATAATGCCCTGTATCCCTAAGCCTATTCTCAGCCATCCTTACCCCTTCAATTAACTGTTTCCATTCTTCATGGTCATCATGGGCACAATTGATTCTTGCTATATTCATACCCCTTAGTAACAGCTCACTTATAAGTGGTTGGTTGTTTGCCATTTTAGCATCTAACGTCACCATGATTGTCGAATGCAACTGATTGTTTCCCTTTCCAAGCAATTCTTCCGACCGAGTTTTCATAATCCCTTTTGAATCAGAAGGAGTTGGTATAGCAAGTGTCGTAGGTATATTCACTTCTACATGTAAATGACTCAAGATTTTTTCTAATGAATATAGTACGTGGCAAAAGGAATTTTCTATTGCTGCAAGCCCCTGTTCTGCTAATGACAACTGAAAATCAAAAATGTTATGTTTTCTAAGTGCAAGGTAAGCTAGTAAGTTATCCCGATTATATTCAGCACCTGTAACCGAAAACGTTTCTCGAACCTGCTCAACTTCTTGTATAATTTGCTGAAACATTCTCCCTATTCGTTTCGACCATTCTTGTGGGTTATTGAGAGAATTAACCACATGATTCACATCCTTGGTTGAGCAAAAAGTTATCCATTATCCATATATGCAATAACAACAAATTTGTGCATCTCTAATAACCAACAGTTGAACTACGCTGTTCCTTTATTTACGAATCCTAGTACGATAAAATAAAGCAGAATGAGCTAATCCCTTTTTTATAAATATCTTGGTGGTGTGAGCGTGAAAAAAACTTACATTTTATCATTGTTCCTTTCAATAGGAACGTTTCTTATTTTATCTCCTGTATTATTTAAATTAACAAGTTATCTACACCCAGTTGTATTAGTGGTTGTCTGGTTTTGTATCTATATGTTCTTTCTTATTAGTCTTTTATTAATTAGGAAGGAATCAATCCAACTTTCCTATTCACTTTTTTTAACATTTATCCTTTTTTACACGGTTGGATTATTGATATTATTGTTCCTTCGTCCAAATGATCAAAGCTACAATTCTATAAATTTAATTCCCTTTTCCACGATTGCCTTTTATCTATCTGGGAAAGTAGATGTCTTGATTTCACTATATAATTTGGCTGCTAACATAGGATTATTTCTCCCCTATGGTATTTTACTCAGAGTAAATCGAGCTTCTCTTTTGAAGATAATTATTGTCCCATTTGCAGCGATCACTGCTATTGAATTACTACAATTTTCCACCCACCGCGGCAGCTTGGATATTGATGATTTACTATTAAATTTGCTTGGTATTTACGTTGGCTGTTGGTTATTTCCACTCTTTAGAAAAATAGTAAAAATCCCCAGCCTTTGAGACTTGGGGATTTTAATCTATTAGTTGACGAAAACAAGTAAGAGCCATAGGTACAAGCTGATTAAAGTAAATATCAACGTTGGTGGAATTACAATGATTGTGACTTTCATATAATCGAGCCAACTTATATGAATTTTATTTTTCCTCAATATATGCATCCAGATTAATGTAGCAAGTGTTCCAATCGGTAGGATTAATGAGCCTATATCACTACCAATAATGTTCGCCAGGTAGACAGTTTTCATAATCAGCGGGTCTAGTCCCATGTCCGTTAATGCCAGTGTTGAAATCATTAAAGCAGGATGGTTATTAAAGATATTTGATAGTAAAGCTGTGATAGCCCCCATCGTTATACTGGCGTGCAGTAAACTATCATTGACTAGTGTTTGAAGATGTCCAATTAGAAAGTTGGTTAAACCAATATTGTGCAATCCAAATATGATGACATACATACTAAAGGCGAATATTAAAATGTGCCATGGAATTTTTCCTAACACGTCCTTTGGATTTACTTTTAGGTGAATCCATCTCCAAATTAATAAAATTATAGAACCTAGCACAGCTACTAAAGTTACAGAGATCCCAATAAATGAGGCGATAAATAGACTGATTCTAACAATAAAAACGAAAATAAGCATATTAATCATGAGTTTCTTTTGTTGTTCAAATAGGCTATCTGCGTTTTTTTGCAGTGGATGATAGAGACGGTTTTTCTGAAGTGGAATGGTGTAGGAATGGAAACGGATCTCTTTTGGAATGTCCTTTTTAAATACGAGAAACAGCAAGTAAGATAGAAACAACAGTCCGAGTACCCCAGGGATAAACATCATTTCTGTTTGAAGATAAAGATCCATTCCGATAATTTTCAAGGCAATTAGATTAACAATATTACTAACGCCAATTGGTGCACTAGAGGCAGTTGCAATGAGTGCTCCGCTTAATAGGAAAGGTATTTTTTGTCGGGTTTTTAGCTTAAGATTATTTAATATAAGGATGAGGATCGGTGTCGTTATCAAGATACTTCCATCGTTATTAAAAAACAGGGTCATTAAAAAGCAAAGTAATAACGTATTCCAGAATAGTCGTACACCCGACCCTTTTGATACTTTTAACATTAGGGCAGCGGTCCAACTAAAAAAACCGAAGCTTTCTAGTACGATTGCCATTACAATAGTGGCTATTATGGTGATGGCTGCACCTGTCACCTTGGAGCTGATGTCAAATAAATCCCCTACAGATACACTTCCGCTTAGGAATACCAAAACAGCCCCTATGGTTGCTGGGATGGCCTCATTCATATTTTTGGGACGGATAAAGATCAGAACCATCGTCAGCACGAAAGCTAAAATGGTGATAATCACCGTCGAAAGTTGATACATAAAATTTAATTTACTCCCTTCTATAAGTTTCCTTCCTTATTTTCCGTTTATATAATAACTCTTGTCCTTGCTGTATAGTACGTAAGTATAGAAAGGCTTGTTCTAAACGAATATCTCGTAAATGAACAAATCAGCGAAAATCTAAATATTTTTTTAAAATGCTTAATAGATTTATACCTATTAATTTTGGGGTAGACGAATATCACTAATGCTATTTACTAGGTTTATGTACAGGTTGTTACAAAAAAATAAACCGATACTTTTTGAGTATCGGTCAAATTTGTTAATGCGTGACTATTTTTTACCTTTAGGACCCTTTTTACCCTTTGGACCCTTTTTGCCTTTTTTACCTTTTTTACCTTTTTTGCCGTGGCTTCCATTGCTTCCATGACTACCGCTGCTGCCGTGGCTTCCGTTACTTCCGCTGCTTCCGTTACTTCCGCTGCTTCCGTTACTTCCGCTGCTTCCGTTACTTCCACAGCTTCCTTGACTTCCACTGCTTCCTTGGCTTCCACTGCTACCTTGACTTCCACTACTGCCATGGCTTCCACTACTACCCTGGCTTCCGCTATTGCCATGGCTTCCGCTACTACCCTGGCTTCCGCTATTGCCGTGGCTTCCATTATTGCCATGGCTTCCGCTACTACCATGCCCTTTTTTGCCCTTTGGCCCTTTTTTGCCTTTTTTGCCGTGGCTTCCAGTACCTCCTTGGCTGCCTCCGCTTCCACATGAGCCACTGCCTCCTTGGCTGCCTCCGCTTCCACATGAGCCACTGCCTCCTTGGCTGCCTCCGCTTCCGCTTGAGCCACTGCCTCCTTGGCTGCCTCCGCTTCCACATGAGCCACTGCCTCCTTGGCTGCCTCCGCTTCCGCTTGAGCCACTGCTTCCGCTTCCGCCTGAACCACTGCCTCCGCTTCCGCCTGAGCCACTGCCTCCTTGACTGCTATTTCCTTTTTTACCTTTCGGACCTTTTTTACCTTTGCTTCCATTACTTCCACCATGACTACCGCCTGAACCGCTACCTTGTGTTCCGCCTTGGCCTCCGCTGCCACTACCTCCATGACTGCCACTGCCACCATGGCTTCCGCTACCTCCATGGCTTCCGCTACCTCCATGGCTTCCACTACCTCCATGGCTACCGCTGCTTCCATGTGTTCCACTATTACCTGCGCTACCAGAACCGGACTTATCTCCTTTTTTACCTACTGGATTATTATCTAAAAACCCATCTAGCCCGTTTTCCTTAGCTTCTGAAAGTAACTGCTCAATATCAAGCTTTAAAACCATTTTTCCACCACTTTCTAAAAAATTTATATTTTCTATTCCAATTTATGAAAATTTAGCGCATTTGCCATAGACAAACATATATTTTTTAGACCCTTAATATTTTTGGGATTATACACATCCACAACGCCTTACACATATAACTAAAAAAAATACTGTTAAGGGGTATTTACGTGTTAAAATATGAAATTTTTATTAATCCAAAGTGGTTAAGGAAATTAGAAAAGGATATATGGGAGGATGAATTAGTACCAGCAGTTTTAAAGATAGGGAATAATCGCCTAAACATAAAGCTCTCCTATAGAGGAAACGTGATAAGAGATAAGAAAAAGAGATCTTATCGGATTGTTTTTCAAAAGCCCAACACCTTTAATGGAGCTCATGAAATACATCTTAATGCTGAGTATTCTGATATTTCCTTGTCAAGAAACAAACTTTCACTAGATTTTTTTGATCGTATTGGGGTTATTTCTCCCCACTCTAAGCATGTTCTTCTTTATATAAACGGATTTTGTAAAGGTATATATTTGGAAATAGAATCTTTTGATCAATTTCTTCTTAAAAAAAGGAATTTACCGGAAGGTTCGATTATCTATGCAACGAATAACCGAGCAAATTTTTCACTTTTAACTAAAAAAAATGAACTAAAAACTCGTTTAGACCAAGGGTACACAATAAAATATGGGAAAAAAGAGGATTTAGAGGAATTAGGACGCTTTATAGCCAAGATTAATACCTATAAAAATGAGGATTTTGAGAAAGAAATTCATCATTTCCTTGACGTTGATAAATATTTAAAATGGGTTGCAGGGGCTGTTTGTACACAAAATTATGACGGATTTATTCATAATTATGCTTTATATAAAAATAGTGAGACAAAGCTATATGAAATAACACCTTGGGATTATGATGGTACATGGGGAAGAAACCTCCATGGTAAGCTGCTTGACTATGACTATGTGCCTATAACTGGATATAATACACTCACTGGTCGATTGCTCCATTTTTCAAATTTCAAACGAAAATATCAAGAAATACTTACAAATATTTTAGAAAATGATTTTTCACTTTCAGTACAGAAGCCCATTATTAATAGTCTTTTTGAAGAAATAACGGCAAATCTCCATCAAGATCCCTATTTAACTTCTACAATTGAAACCTTCGAGAAAGAAAAACTTGTATTTTTTAATTTTATTAATAAAAGAGGTACGTATCTAAAGAAAAAATTATCAACTCTTATATAACTTTTAGGTATATGGTCATGTATCATATACCTTTTTTTGCCTATTTTTTAGTGGGACTATGAAAAAAAGGCTACTTTATTAGTACAACATCACCCCGTGATACATATAGATGCAGTGTAAATGTTTATTTAATAAAAGGAGGATATAACTTTTATGGATAGAGAATTAATGAATTTATTTGTAGGTAAAACAATTAGGGTTGACCGGGGAGGTCCAGAATCAAGAAAAGGGAAATTACTTGCCGTTTTTGAAGACTATTTTGTCCTTTTAACAGAAAATGATGGTGTTGTTTACTATAAGACTAATCATGTTAGAAGTGTGACAGAAAGCTCAAAAGACGACATGAAACTAGGAATAGATATCCCTGACAAATTAGATTATAAAACTGCTGAAAACTTTCATAAACTTTTAGAAAGTATCAGATTCCAATGGGTAAAAATCAATCGTGGCGGCTCTGAATCATTAGAAGGTGTACTAAGTGACGCCAACAAACACTTTGCTTCACTAATTGTTAAAGAAGAAGTGGTACGTTTCTCCATGAAACATATCCGAAACATTAGCTACGGCTTAATGGTTGAAAGAAAAAAAGATGACTCTGGCAAATCAGATAGTGACAACGATAAGAATAAGAACGAAGATCAAGGAGATCACGAGGATAACGAATAACACATTTGTCGCTTCTCCACAAGAGAAGCGACCAATACTATCTAAAGGAGGATTTTTTCATGGGGTTAGATAAGTTTTCAGCTGCATTGGATTTGCTAAAGGGATTTAATGTAAATCTTTATGTAGGTGAGAATGTATATAAAGGAAAATTAATCGGCGTTGAAAAAGACCATGTTGTACTTGAAACCGAAAAAAAATATATCTTTTATTATAATATCGAAAAAATTCAAGCTATCACAAAAAACACAAAACAATTCCAACCTGATATATCTTCAGTAAACTTCCAAAAAACTCAAAGTTTAAAAGAACTCCTTAATTCCTTCCAAAATACCTGGGTAACCATACTAGCTTTCAACAAACAAAAATTTACTGGAGTCTTAAGTGACATTGATGAAGATTTCGTTACTGTGATTAACGGAGAAGAGCGGATTCTAATCAAGGTAGAGCATGTATCAAATATTTTAAAAGGCGTTCTTAAAGAAGAAGAGTCCAAACAGGAAGATGCAAAAGAGAGCAAAAATAGCAGCGATAAATCCAACAATAGTGACGACAATAAGAAAGAAGATGAAGATAAAGACTGTCATTCATCTAAGGAAACAGAAGAAAAATCTAAACAAAAGACAAAATCATCATCGAACAAAAGTTCTGAAAAGAAAGCTAAAGCATCTGAAAAGAAACCGGTCGAAGTGGAAACAGAAGAAAAGATGGTTTGGTCACAACCAATAAAATGTGAAACAGTTGTTAATCAAATCAAAGAAGTACCTCACAAGAATAAAAAAACTCATTCTGAAGAAACAACACCAAAAGTGGTTGCGGAAACAAAGAAACCACAAATTGAAATGGCTCATAATGACAAAAAGAACGAAGAACCTAAGTCAAATAAATCCAATATTGATGAGCCTTCCAAAGAGAAGAAACATGAAAAAGAAGTAGCCCCTCTCTTTAAATTGGAACCTAAACCTGCACCGCTATTACCAATGGCAAAGAAGGAAATAATAACAACCAAAACACAGGAAGTTGCTCAACATACACCAAAACCAAGCAAGTCTCAGAATGCTTCCAATCATAAGGTGGAAAATACTACACATGAAATGAATACAAACGATACGAAGAGTGTGTGGAAACAAAAAGATAAAGAAACACATGCTTTCCGCTTTACAGGTGAACCTGTCCGTCGTGATGAAATAAAAGCTTTCCCGTTTGCCGGATGGCCAAATAGAAGCAAAAGAACTTTTAGATTATAATTACTGACACTCACATGCAATGGACATAGTATACGTTGATTGTTCGGTAAAAAATTTCTTTTTGTGCAACCTCAAATCCTATTACAAATACGAGCTGGGCAGATCTCATAAATGAATTTTAAAATATCCCTTTGCTGCTTCAGCCCTTCTCTATTTGTAAATGGAACATCTAAGGAAAGGAAGTGAGTAAATGAACTCGAAAGATAAGATAGGAAAATATATCAAACTAGAGATTTCCGGAAAGAAAATGATCAGTGGTTTATTAGTAGATATTGGTAGTGATTTATGGGTTGTTTTTAATGGTAATGACTATCTATATATCCCTATAATTCATATACAAAACTGGCAATTCTTAAAACATGATGAAATAGCTGAAATTAGTTTTAATGATGAGCCTACACCAATTTACAACCACAACGAAGAGATATCCTTGAGAAAAACACTAACAGCTGCAAAGGGAATATTTACAGAAATCTATGTAACAAGTAAACAAGCATTACATGGGTATATAATTAGTATCATGAATAATTACTTTGTATTTTATTCCCCTATTTATAAAACGATGTTTATCTCCCTTCACCATCTTAAATGGTTAATCCCTTATACCAGTAACCAACGGCCATATGGCCTTAGTAATTCAAGTCTTCCAGTCAATCCAAGTGGCCATACATTTGCACGATCATTCGAAGTCCAAATAGAGAAATGTGTTGGCGATTTAATTGTCTTCAATATTGGAGAAAATGAGAATGTAATTGGAAAAGTTCAAGGAATTAAAAATAATTTCGTAGAATTAATCAGTGCAAAAGAAGACCCTGTTTTTGTAAATATGCAACATATAAAAACAGTCCATATGACTTAAAACACCGTCTTGTGGTTGAATTATAAACAAGCTTTACAAAACAAAAAGAGTGTCTATGCACACTCTTTTTATACGGAACTATTTATTTTTTAATGAAATTGGCTCAGACTTTTCGCCCAAACGAAAGATTAACAGTTCAAATGTAATTCCATAAAGGAATGTAACCAGAAACATCGAACCCACCATATCAAGAATGACATGTTGTTTAACAAAAAGAGTGGAAATAATAATTAATGACCCTGAAACATGAATACATAAATTAGTAATTAAATGCTTGTTTTTTATGTGAAGTGAGGCAAGCATAACGGCAAACGTTGTAAGTACGTGTATGCTCGGAAAACAATTATATGGCCGATCGTTTTCATATATCCACTGCACAAGCACTTGAAGAAAGGTATCTCCTTGTATTATTGGCCTTGAAACAGTGGTTTGAAAAAAGAAATAAATAACAAAGCAAATCAACTCGGCAACCACAATCAAAAGCACTGTTCTTAAATATACCTTCGTATCCTTATACCAAAAGTAGACTAAAAACATAAATATATATACATACCAAAAAATATACGGAATAATAAAAAACGGCAAAAATGGGATCACTTGATCCACTGATGTAGAAATATCAAAGGCTTTATGTGAACGGTTATTTAAAAAACTATAAACAATGGCCAAAGCTGGAAATACTAATAAAAATAATAGGTAGGGAGCTTTTTGTATACTTTTTTTCATGCGAGTCCCTCCCCTTAAATAAATTGCTCACTTTAATCACGAGATTACTAAATAAATATTTTGTCGAACTATTTTCATAATATCATAAAAACAGTTTGAATACATAAATTTTCCAACTGAATACTGGATACCAAATGATATTTGTTATTAATTTTTCTTTTACACTACCTATCCATTTCCAGTTTTAACCTTTCCATAAGTTCCTGAACAGTAATTCTCTTTGCTAAACGTGGACTCTGGCCTGACCATAGTGACATACAATCCTTTTTACCCATGGACGAAGAGGCTTTTCGTATTGCCTTCGATAATTCATTTTGTATGGGATAGTCAGGAAGTTCATCTTCATATGGGTTCAACATTTCTATAAAACTGTTGTTTATACCTCTAGCCAGTTTCCCTGAAAATGCTTTTGTTAGTACAGTTTGTTCTTCTGTTGCCATTAATATAGCTTCCTTATGAAGGGGATGTGCGCCGCTTTCTTCACATACTAGAAAGGCAGTCCCCATCTGGACACCTGACGCTCCAAGTATTTTGGCCGCGCTGATTCCCCTCCCATCCATTATTCCCCCAGCTGCGATTAATGGAATACGAATAGAATCCGCGGTTTGTGGAATAAGCGACATCAGTCCGACTAAGCCACTTTTATCTTCATGTTGGAATGTTCCACGGTGCCCGCCTGCTTCCGCACCTTGGACAACAACGGCATCCATGCCGGCCTGTTCATTGATTATTGCCTCTTGTACCGTTGTTGCTGTGCCAATTAGTATTACTGAATATTGCTTAAGTTTTTTGATTACTTCCTGTGTAGGCAAGCCAAAGGTAAAAGAACAAATGGGTACTTTTTCTTCAATGATTATATTTATATGTTCCTGAAAAGTCTTGCAGTCTTGATCAAATGTAGGAAGTGTGTGTTGATCGGCAATATCGTATTGATCCTTTATAGGCTGTAAAAGAGCCATGGCTCTTTCCAGTTTATCAACATCAGTTGAATAGGTTGAAGGAACAAATAAATTTACCCCAAAAGGTTTATCGGTTAATTTCCGAATAGCCTTAATTTGTTTCTGTAGCTGCTCAGGACTCATATACCCAGCCCCTACCATTCCAAGACCCCCTGCATTCGAGACAGCTGATACAAGCTCCGACGATGTTATTCCCCCAGCCATTGGAGCTTGAATGATTGGATAGTTAACATTTAATAATTCACTTAATTCGTTTTTCCACATATTTATATCCCCTTTAAGTTTCCGCCTGAGTATCATTCCCTACATACTATCTAATACATATTAAGACGAAAAATCTAAGTTGTAGGTTTCGAGTTTTTACATTATGTTCGAAAAATCATTCTGTTTTTTAATAACCGACCTTTTAAAGCAAATTATATTTATTCCTTTCATATGTTAAGCTAATAAAAATGAAAATAGTTGGTGAACTCCATGGAACGAATAATATTATTCGACGGTGTCTGCAATCTTTGCAATAAAAGCGTACAATTTATAATCAAAAGAGATTCGGCTGGAACCTTTAAATTTGCCTCCCTTCAAAGCAAAACTGGTCAAAATCTCTTAAAAACGTACGGATTAACAACCGATATAGACAGCTTTGTTTTAATTGAAGATAAAAGAATATTTGTAAAATCCACTGCCGCTTTACGAGTTTGTACCCATTTGAATGGTCTTTGGAAAATGCTATCCGTTTTCCTGGTAGTCCCTCCTTTTATTAGAGACCGACTTTATGAATGGATTGCCAAAAATCGTTATAAATGGTTTGGAAAAAAAGATCACTGCCTACTGCCATTACCAGAATGGAAAAGCAGATTCCTAGAATAAGCAAAAGACAATATCAATTACCCAATACAATTTTACCATGTAATGGATAGATCCATTTGGTGCCAATCACCATAAAAGCCTAATATTTTATCCTCTAAAGCATAAATTTTACTAATATGTCTAATTTCATCTGGAGGTGCTTTCATGGATATCATTGTTAGACAAGGGGATTCTTTATGGCACTATAGTCAGTTATTTAAAATAGATTTGCAATTAATTTATGATTCCAATCGGGACGTGCAACCAAATGCTCTTTCCATTGGACAAAAGATCCGGATTCCAGGTTTTGTCGCTCAGGAATATCAAATACGCCAGGGTGATACTTTATGGAAAATAGCTCAAAATCGTAATCTCCCACTAGAAACCCTGCAACTAATTAACCCAAACATAAATCCTAATAACATAAAAGTGGGGCAAACAATTAAGGTTCCATTAAGGATAACCTGGAGATTAGTGAACGGCGGACAAAGATACGACTATCAAACCTTGAACACTGATATCAACCGATTACAAAGTGTTTACCCATTTTTACAGATAGCGTCAATAGGAAAAACAGTTTTAGGGAAAAATATTCCTGAAATGGTGATTGGTACTGGTGGGAAAAGGGTTCACTACAATGGATCTTTCCATGCAAATGAATGGATTACTACCCCCATCATTATGACTTTTATTAATGATTACCTATTATCACTGACAAATCACAATGCCATTCGTGGACTTTCAACCAGTAAATTTTACCAGCAGAGCACTTTATCAATTGTACCAATGGTAAACCCAGATGGTGTCGATCTCGTTTTACATGGTCCACCTTCAAGCGAGCCATGGAATACAAAAGTCATCGACTACAATAAAGGCAGTACGGATTTTTCGGGATGGAAGGCCAACATTAGAGGTGTTGACCTTAACGATCAATTCCCTGCTAGATGGGAGCTCGAAAAGGCAAGGAATCCAGACCAGCCAGGACCAAGGGATTATGGTGGCGAAAAGCCCCTCTCTGAGCCTGAAGCCATTGCGATGGCAGATTTGACAAAAAGGCGGGATTTTTCACGAGTGCTAGCATTCCATACACAAGGTGAAGTAATGTACTGGGGATTTGAAAATCAAGAACCCCCTGAGTCAGAGACAATAGTGACTGAATTTAGTAGAGTCAGTGGATATGAGCCTGTAAAAACGATTGAAAGCTATGCAGGTTATAAAGACTGGTTTATCCAAGATTGGAGAAGGCCAGGATTTACAATAGAGATTGGGAAAGGAATTAACCCTCTCCCCCTTTCCCAATTTGACGAGATATATCAAAAAACACTTGGAATTTTCTTAGCGGGACTCTATATGTGAAAGTTGAGGTTGGAATATTCCAACCTTTTTTTTGGTAAAAAAAGAACCCTTGAACTGTTGTTCAAAGGTTCAAACGAGAACTTAGTGGTCTAGGCTAAGTTCTCAACAATTAGGAGGTCTAAACTCAGAAGAATTTAAACATCTATAGTGTACCATTTTCGCAAAATTCATTCAACGGTTTAATGCTGTAAAGACAAAAAGTAATTCGAAAGACATATTACGAAATTACCATTTATTTCTTAGAAACTGGTGTGTGTTCATAGGGAATTTACAAAGAAAAATATTTCTAAGCTTTCGCTGTTGACATACCTGTATATACAAGTTAGAATGAAAACGTACTCAAAACTTGTATATACAAGAGGAGTACCTCTTATGTAACCGTACTCATTACTGCTTGTATATATATCAGATACTAAATAGATAATAATGGGGCCAATCCCATTTACAGGGGGAAAGAGAAAATGTCTAAGTACACAGAGCCTTCAAAAGATTTATTAAAGCACATTGGAGGAAAAGAAAACATTGCAGCTGTTACCCATTGTGTAACACGCATGCGATTTGTATTAAATGATCCATCAAAAGCTGATGTTGAAAAAATCGAAGGCATCCAGCTTGTAAAAGGTACATTTACCCAAGCTGGACAATTCCAAGTCATTATCGGAAATGATGTTTCGAGTTTCTACAACGATTTTGTCAAAATTGCCGATGTAGAAGGCACATCAAAAGAGGAAGCCAAAGTAGCAGCCAAGCAAAATATGAACTGGCTACAGCGAATGATGGGTCACTTAGCTGAAATCTTCACACCATTAATTCCCGCACTCGTGGTCGGAGGTTTAATTCTTGGCTTCCGAAATGTAATCGGTGACATTAAATTACTCGAAGATGGAACAAAAACTATTATTGAAGTTTCACAATTTTGGGCTGGGGTCCACTCATTCCTATGGTTAATCGGAGAAGCTATATTCCACTTCTTACCGGTTGGTATTACATGGTCAGTGGCAAAGAAAATGGGCGCTTCGCAAATTTTGGGTATCGTTTTGGGTATTACCCTAGTGTCTCCTCAATTATTAAATGCTTATGGCGTTGCAGGTGCAAAGGAAATACCAACATGGGATTTTGGGTTTGCTCATATTAAGATGATTGGTTATCAAGCACAAGTAATCCCTGCGATTTTAGCTGGAATTGTATTAGGGTTCTTGGAAACAAGATTACGTAAAATCGTACCAAACTCAATCTCTATGATTGTTGTTCCGTTTTTCGCATTAGTTCCAACAGTATTAATCGCACACACCATTTTAGGTCCGATCGGCTGGTCTATCGGTTCTGGTATCTCTCATGTGGTTTACTCAAGTTTAACTTCTGCGTTTGGCTGGTTATTTGCCGCAATCTTTGGCTTTGCATACGCTCCACTTGTTATTACAGGCTTACACCATATGACAAATGCAATTGATCTTCAATTGATGAGTGAACTTGGTGGTACAAATCTATGGCCAATGATTGCTTTATCTAACATTGCTCAAGGTTCAGCAGTTCTTGCAATGATTTTTATCAACCGTAAAAATGAAGAAGAAAAGCAGGTTTCAATACCAGCGGCAATTTCTTGTTACTTAGGTGTAACTGAGCCAGCAATGTTCGGTATTAACTTGAAATATGGCTTCCCCTTCTTAGCTGCCATGATCGGCTCCATGATTGCTGGTGTTGTATCAGTAGCAACAGGTGTAATGGCTAACTCAATTGGTGTCGGTGGCCTTCCTGGAATCTTATCCATACAGCCAAAATATATGGCTATGTTTGCAGTATGTATGTTGATTGCAATTGTGGTTCCATTCATTTTAACTAACATCTTTGCAAAAACAGGTATTAAAAAGTTAAATCTAAAAAAATAAAATGACACTCCATATAGGAGGGAGACCATCTCCCTCCTTTTCCACATTAGAGAATTTCAAAAATAATAGGCAGGTGTTTAGTATGTCAACAGCATGGTGGAAAAAAGCAGTCGTTTATCAAATTTATCCAAAGAGTTTTAATGATACAACCGGAAATGGTACTGGAGATATCCAAGGAATCATTGAAAAATTGGATTATTTAAAAGAACTTGGGGTCGATGTTCTTTGGTTAACACCTATATATCAATCCCCTCAACGTGATAACGGTTATGATATTAGTGATTATTATTCCATTCATGAAGAATACGGAACAATGGCTGATTTTGATCGACTCCTAGAACAAGCTCATAAACGGAATATTAAGATCATTATGGACATCGTAATCAACCATACCTCCACTGAGCATGAGTGGTTTAAACAAGCCAAGTCCTCTAGGGATAACCCGTACCGTGACTTCTATATTTGGAAAGATGGTAAAAACGGTGAACCGCCAACGAACTGGGAATCAAAATTTGGTGGATCTGCATGGGAGTACGATCAAGCAACTGACCAGTACTACCTTCATTTGTTCGATGTTACACAAGCAGACCTCAATTGGGAAAACCAAAAGTTACGCGAGGCACTATATGAGATGATGCACTTTTGGTTAAAAAAAGGTGTCGATGGATTCCGCTTGGATGTGATTAATTTAATTTCTAAAGACCAACACTTCCCTCAAGATGACAGTGATGGCCGTAAATTTTATACAGATGGACCAAGAATACATGAATTTTTGCATGAAATGAACGAGCAAGTTTTTTCAAAATACAATATTATGACCGTTGGCGAAATGTCTTCTACATCCATTGATAATAGTATTCGTTATACGAATCCTGATCAGGAAGAATTAAATATGACGTTTAGTTTCCATCATCTGAAGGTTGATTATCCAAATGGAGATAAGTGGACAAAAGCAGATTTTGATTTTCAATCATTAAAGCAAATTCTAACTACATGGCAGGTCCAAATGAATCAAGGTGGCGGTTGGAATGCCCTCTTCTGGTGTAATCATGACCAGCCACGTGTGGTTTCACGCTTCGGCAATGACCAAACCTATCATAAAGAATCTGCTAAAATGCTGGCAACCGCCCTGCATTTGATGCAAGGAACCCCTTATATTTATCAAGGGGAGGAATTTGGGATGACGAATCCAAATTTTACTAAGATTGACGACTATCGTGATGTCGAGTCCTTAAATATTTATCACATTAAGAAACAGGAAGGCTTAACAGACCAAGAAATTCTTGAAATTCTAAAACAAAAATCTCGAGATAATTCTAGAACTCCTGTACAATGGAATGCTAGTGAACACGCGGGCTTTACTACTGGTACACCGTGGATTGGTACGGCAAGAAACTACAAAGAAATTAACGCTGAACAAGCTATTAGCGATTCAGACTCTATTTTCTTCCACTACCAAAAGCTAATCCAATTAAGAAAACAATATGATGTGATTACAGACGGTGATTTTGAACTCATTTTGGATAAAGATGAAGAGTTATTTGCGTATATCCGGTCAAGTGGATCTGAAAAATTAGTGGTGATTAATAATTTTTATGGAAAAGAAAAGACATTCCACCTCCCTTCTCATTTAAATCTTGATGAATTTACAAGTGAGATGTTACTCTCTAATTACATGGATTCTGCGAAATTTGGCGGGGAAATCCGATTAAGACCATATGAATCACTTGTGTACTACTTGAAAAAATGAACGGAGATGTCACTATGACAAACAAATACCTAACTATCTATAACAATATTGTGGAGCAAATTAAGAGTGGGGAAATCCCCCCACAGACGCTTCTTCCCTCTGAAAACGAATTAAAGGACCAATATGATACATCGAGGGAAACTATTCGGAAAGCGTTAAACCTGCTCTCGCAAAACGGATATATCCAAAAAGTTAGAGGTAAAGGTTCGATTGTCATAGACATTAGCAAATTTGATTTTCCTGTTTCAGGCTTGGTCAGTTTTAAAGAACTTGCCAATAAAATGGGGAGCAAACCAAAAACAATTGTTAATGAGTTTTTGTTAATGAAACCCGATGGATTCATTAGACAGCAGCTGCAATTAGGAAGTAAAGAACAGGTCTGGAAGGTCGTACGTACAAGGGAAATGAATGGGGAAAAGATTATTTTAGATAAGGATTTCTTAAGTAAAAAGTTTGTCCCTCATTTAACGGAAGAGATTTGTTCCGACTCGATCTACCAGTATATTGAAAACGAATTAAAGCTAACTATAAGCTTTGCAAAAAAGGAAATAGTCGTAGTGGAGCCTACTATCGAAGACCGGACCCTTTTAGACTTAGATGGCTTTCATAATGTCGTTGTTATCAAAAACTATGTTTATTTAGATGATGCAACCCTTTTCCAATATACAGAATCAAGACATAGACCTGATAAATTTCGCTTTGTGGATTTTGCACGTAGAACACATTGAAAAAAGTAATTTAGGAGCCTTCAAATATAATGGAGGCTCCTTTTTCTTCAATCATTGGACTAATTTTACCCTTTTTAATTATTTTGCTACAATAAACGTAATTTAACGTTGAGGTGACCTAAATGTGTGGGCGATTTACACTTACTGCTACCTTGGAAGAAATTATGGACCGTTATGAAATTCAATCTTTTCTCGATGAAGAGTATTTTTCCCCCAGTTATAATATTGCACCTTCTCAGGGTGTGCTTGCAGTGATCAATGATGGAAAGTCTAACAGAATGGGGTTTTTAAAATGGGGCTTGATTCCCCCGTGGGCAAAGGATGCAACTCTCGGACATAAAATGATTAACGCCCGCGCGGAGACTTTAAATGAAAAGCCCAGCTTCCGAAATGCCTTTAAGAAAAAGCGCTGTTTAGTAATTGCTGATAGCTTTTATGAATGGAAAAGGAACGAAGATAAAACAAAAACACCGATGCGAATCAAACTAAAGTCAAATGAATTATTTGCAATGGCAGGAATTTGGGAAGGCTGGAAGTCGCCAGGTGGTCAAACGATCCATACTTGTTCGGTCATTACTACAAAACCAAATGAACTAATGAAGGATATTCATGATCGAATGCCCGTTATATTGAAACCGGAGGATGAGAAAATCTGGCTGGACACATCGATTACAGACCCCCATTTTTTAAATCAATTCCTTGTTCCACTGAATGAGAGTTTAATGGAGTCATACGAGGTTTCATCGTTGGTCAATTCGCCCAAAAATAATACGATTGAGCTTATTCAAGAGATTTGTTAGCGCCCTTTTTTAAAAAAATTTTTTTCTAATGGACATGTTCACTACATGCACGTACAAGCATGAACATATGCTGTATTAACCCATAAAAGTTTTCCTTCATTTGAAAGTGGTTTACCCCCACTTTCTTTTTTTTATGGAATTTTATCACGTTCTGTTACTCCCCTCCAACGAATATATTTAAAAAATAATATGTCATCTTCTTTTCTAAAGGATGTGTTAAAGAACAGTGTTGATTTTTACACCCTGTTGATTGGAGCGGAAGGCACGAAGACTCCTGTGGGAGTATGGTTCAGGAGAGACCCCGCAGGCGCAAGCGCCGAGGAGGCTCGCCGAAACACCCACGGAAAGCGAAGTGCCTGGAGCGGAAATCAACAGGCAGTTTAACAAAGCCTTTCTAAAAAACCTTAGGAGGTAAGGATGTTTTTTATCCCAACAAAAATCAACATTGGTGATTTGAAGATAAACAGTGCTGATCACACAAGTCCTATTTCATTAGGGTCAACCTTCCATATAGGTAATTATGTTGCCGGGAAAAAAAATCAAGGTTTTGGCCAGCAAAGTGCAGACTACTCTTTAACAGCCATACCCATCCACATGATATTAGATGATGATTGTAATGACTCACCTTCTGTAAAAAATGATAAATAACTTGTGCATCTACAACCATGGATATAACAGAAATTATGCATAGGAGTGATTATATTGAACATTGCACCAATGGCGATTACCTTTTTAGGATTTAAGGTCAATACTGTAGATAATGGGTCCTTTGTTAACCTAGGACCCTACCAGCTTATCGATCAGTTTCAAACTTATAAACGAAACCAGGGCGTTGGAGAACAAAATGGAGACCTCTCTCCTGTTTATATTCCAATTTCTTGGGTAGTTGACCCTGATGTTACAGATAGTAATTCAGTTAAGAACAGCATTATTTAAAGGTTACAGCACTCGAAGGGGTGAACGAAATGATTTTTGCACCGATGATAGTGAATGTTGGAGGGTTAAAAGTGAACGTATTGGACCATGGCTCCCTTCTTAACACGGGCCCAACACAGTTCATAGACCATTTCATCTCTTACAAACGAAATCAAGGATATGGAGAACAAAATGGAGATTTTGTTCCGATGATCATCCCTATCTCATATATCCAAGACTCAGACTTAAACGATAGCAATTCTGCCAAAAATAGTATTATTTAAAAATTGAATCAGCCTTCTCTTCTGTGTAAATAATACTACCTTTATATGAAAAATGTACTAGAATGTTCACTAATTGTGAGATGTTTCACTGCTAAACCACATTTATTTACCATATAATTGAACCAAAGTTACTTTCCATATTTATTGTTATAAATGTAATTACATGTATTAAACTACTAAATTTGGATGTGGGTATTATGCTAGTGAAGGAACTGACATATAGTGAATTAAAAGCTGCCATCGAGGTTCTTCGTAAAGAAATGATTCATTGCGGTCTAACTAACGGTCTTACAAACGAGAGAACCGTTCAAATCAGCCAATTATTAGATAATCATATTGCCCAATACCATTCCTTAAAAAATCAATAGTACTCAGGAGGACTGCATACAAAAGTCCTCCCTTTTCTGTTTTAAGCTATAATTTAATATAGATGAATTGAAGAAAGGAGAATGGAAATGGATCATCTTGCAGCTAAATTTCGCAATATTCCCACTACATGTATTTCCGATGCGATGGACGGATTAAATAACCTACATCCTTCCATCAAACCACTAAAGGAAGAATACAAGCTTGTAGGAAGAGCATATACAGTCAAAATTCCTGTCGGGGATAATCTTGCAGTCCTAAAAGCTATAAACGAAGCAAAACAAGGTGATGTTTTAGTCATTGATGCAAAAGGCGACCAATATCGAGCCATTGCTGGAGACTTTGTCGTTGGAATGGCTCAAACACTTGGTATTAGTGGACTTGTTGTTGACGGGGTCATTCGTGACATTGTAGGAATTAAAGAATTGAACTTTCCTGTCTTTTGTAAGGGAACGACTGTTGCTGCAAGTGGCAAAGCCGGAGTTGGCGAAGTGAATGTTCCAATTTCCTGCGGAGGTACCGCTGTCCTTCCCGGGGATTTAATTGTTGGGGATGCAGACGGTGTCGTAGTTATTCCACAAGCCAATGAGCAAGAGGTATTAGTGAAATCACTCGAAAAATGGAGAAAAGACCAACAAAGAGAAGAAAAAATTTCCGGAAATCCAGAAGCAATTCGGAAACATTTAGCTGAATTGCTTGGTAAAGTAAAATAATTGGAGTCCCCCCTATATGAGATAAGGGGGAATTTTTATTTAGGATTCTGCTCCTGAATCAAGATTAATTTGTACCCCATTTGGGTCAATAATTTCATTTTTATTAACTAACGATAGCTTTACTTCTTTCAACATCACAGGTTCTTCTATTATACTTTGTATTTCAAGTACTTTTTTTCCAAAAAGCATCTCCAAGTCCTCCTCCAATCCCTCAATGGGCGTAGAGATGACCATTTTATCAATTTCTGCTATCTTTCCATCTCCATCTACTGCATCCAAATGTGTTTGTAATTCAATCAAAAATTGATACGGAGTTGTTATGAAGGTTCTTCTTTCTCCTAATTCCACTTTCCAGTTCAAAAGGTTAGCATTTTCACAAATTTTGCTTTTCTCTTCATTTGTCACGAGGAACCCGATATGATCAAACATTATACGTTTTCCAAAACCAAAGCTTATATTTACATTCCCTTTCTTCATTTCAATGATACGAAATATGATCCCTTGATCCCTAAATTCATCCCAGGATAACGGAGGATTAAAGGTTTGAAAAGTCCCTTTGTATTTCCCTACACGTTGATTTACTCGAAACCCCAGGTCTTCATAAAATTTCTCCATTTCCTCAAGATGTGGTGTCCAAAAATGATAATGAAAAAGCACGAACCTCTCCCCTCACCGCAAAAAAAATATTTTCTATATATGTATTATTTTAACATATTAGAAAATAATTATTCTCTCTTAGAAGATTACCAGTTTACTAAAGGACCTTCATTTTTGCCCTTTGTATCCCACCACTCACGAACCTCAAATATACCAATTACTTCATTTTTCGCCTTTTCAAATACTTCTACATTTTCGTTAGTAGAATAAGAAAAAATATAATGGGTTGGTGTCTCGCCTAATACTCGAAAAGAACTAATTTCTCCATCCTGCATTTCAACCATATAGACTTTCCCACACTGTACCTCATCCGTTGACGCTAAATTTTTCATTACCATCACCTCATATATACTATATTTTCAGTTTATCAGATTTATGGATACTAAAAGTGTAGGCAATTTGAATAATTAACGAATATGAACAGGGATAAAATCATAGGGTTACTCCAAAAGGAAAGGAAGCAGTCATTTTTCTGCTTCCTAGTTATTGTTTGAACTCTTTTTTATTAGACTATAACCTATGGAGATTATCACACTTAGAACCATACCCAAAATGAAAGTGATCCAATTAAAATATAACGTATTGGTATATTGATTATACCAGCCAAAACGGTAGATCCTCGATTCTGGGCTCTCAGGCCCTCCTCCAAGTAAGATAACCAAATTCTGAATGTATCTAACTTCCAAGAAGATGAGTACAACAAATACAACTGCCAGACAGCCAAGAAATGTAAGCCGATTTTTCACACTTATTCCGTTTATCGCTTTATCAATCCATCGGCTTAGATAATAAAGAAATATAAGGTATATTGGTACGGTTGGCATAGTAAACAGAATGGCAAAATTACCATTACCGGAATATTGTGAAGGATTCATCGTGCTGCCAGCGATTAATGCAAAACCAATAAGACTTAAAACCATAAAAATAAAACAAATAATCATAAGTTTCTTTCTCTGGTTCATTTTTCGCCTCCCCACAAACTTTACTATTCTATTTTATGCAGAGCTTAAACCGTATAATAATAAAAATAATTTGTTTCCTTCACAAAACCAATTTTTTCATAGAGTCTTTGAGCGTTAATGTTTTCTTTGCCTGTTTCAAGTAATACTCCTTTTGCCCCAGTTTCTTTTGCAAAATGAAGCGCCGTGTTGATTAGATTTTCCCCCACACCTTTGCCGCGTGCTTGTTTTTTTACATACAAATCATTGAGTACCCACGAGCGCTTCATGCTAACAGATGAAAACGACGGATAAAGCTGGACAAATCCAAGTGCCTCATTGTCTTCAAGAGCGACGAAGATTACCGACTCCTCATTAACTATTCTTTCTTTCAAAAACTCTTTCGCTGCATTAAGGTCTGATGCTTGTTCGTAAAACACTCGATACAAATCAAAGAGTTCGGTTACGACTTCAAGTTCATCTATTGTAGCCTTTTGAATTAACATTTCTATTTCCCCCTATATTTACCAGAATAGTTCTATATTAATTGTAATTATCAGAAAATACCAGTCTACTAATAAGGAATTATCAGTATTTTATTTCAGTTAACAAATTTTTAAATCATAAGAAAAAGCCTTGATTGAACAAGGCTTTTTCATTTTTGTTTGAGGGCATACCTAATTCTTTACTTCTAAACAATTTAAGATAAGCATTTATTTTTTATTTATAGCCTGAAAAAACATCATTCATTGTTGAATGGTGGCTCGTCACAAGCCTCCATATCAATCATTAACTGGAGAACTTCAAAAGCCGCTAAATCCTCCATGCCCGAAGTGACCTCCCCAGCCGCCATGCCATGGATGACCGTGGTGTCCTCCCCAGCCACCATGCCATGGCTGACCATGGTGTCCTCCCCAACCGCCATGCCAACCATGGCCAGGAAATCCTCCCATGCCCATGCCGCCCATGCCTGGAAATCCTCCCATGCCCATGCCGCCCATGCCTGGAAATCCTCCCATGCCCATGCCGCCCATGCCAGGGAATCCTCCCATACTCATGCCACCCATGCCAGGGAATCCTCCCATTGCTCCTGTTCCACCCATACCTGGGAATCCACCCATTGTTCCTGCTCCACCCATGCCTGGGAATCCACCCATTGTCCCTGTTCCACCCATGCCTGGGAATCCACCCATTGTCCTCGTTTCACCAGTAAATTGCATAATATCATTCATTAGAGCAACTCTCCTTTGTGTAGGTTACAGTCTAGACTATGTTGAAATTCAAAAAAGGCATGGGCGGGTACCCTGTTTTTCTTAAACAAGGTCAACCCTAAAACCTATCTAATGGAGTATTCACGCATCCAAGCTGAAAGAGAATCTTGCCTGTTACCTCTAATGCCCCTTTCACCTGCAGTATAAGACAATGGAGGCATCAACATATCACCTGAAAAATCAATTAGATCCTCAACGCTAGGAGGATACGGGCTTTTTCTAATGTGGCTTCGAACTTTTTCCAATACTTTTTCAGAGTCCAAATATGGACCTATCTTAAACCAAAAAAGGACCATTTCATCCTTTGTCACAAAGCTTGTGTAGACCGACTCAATCAATACTAATAAATTTAAGATCTCTACCCTTGTCAATGTTTAAGCTCCTTCATTATCAGACTGGCAAAATGGTTTGTTTTATTAGTCTTAACTGAATTACCTTACAAAAAAACAAGGTCAACCGGAATTTTTCTTCCGATTGACCTTTTCTCTAGCTTTAATGAATTATTTACTAATAGCATTCGACCTAGTTAACCAATCTTTAATTAAACCTTGAACAATTTCACGTTTTTCAATATGTAACATATGACCCGCTTGATCTAATACAGCAAACGTAGCATGAGAAAATTTTTCAAAAAGATTAAAGTGATCTTTGTACCCACAGATTGAATCTTGTTTCCCTAAGATAAGGAGAGCGGGAAGTGAAACCCTATCAGCGTCCTGTAATGGTTCTTCCGAAAAATAATAGCCTTTTTCTCGCCAATTTGACAGTAAAAAATTCCGATTTGCTAATAAACGACCAGGTTGAATTTCTCTTAAAAAGATTTCAAGGTTTTCTTTATTTTGGATATTCATTAATGTTTCAAACGCTATTTTTATATCTGAATCTAGTTCCACTAATGCACCAGTATCTTGATCCTGAACTACTTTTTCAGGAAGAATTCTTTTTTCTTTTAGATGGAGTGCTGTAGCCAATAAACAAATACTTTTCACTAGGTTTGTCCTTTGGTGTAAGATTCCTTGCGCTAAATACCCACCATACGAAAAACCTATTAGAGAAAATTCTTGGTTTGGAATAATCTGATCAATAAAATCTAAGATATTTAAAAGCATGTCGTCAGAAGATGAAAAATGATCATCAATCAAACTTTGACCGTGTGCAGGGATATCGATATATATCCTTTGAAACCCTTTAATATCATTAAAAACAGGCTCTAACCAAGCCTTCATCGACCGGTAGTCAGTCCCCATCGAATGCAAAATTAGAATCGGAAAACCACTACCTGAAATTTCGTAATTAATACATCCCTTTGTAACTATGCATTTCATTCTACTCCCCTGCCCCACCCTTAAATTTACTTAAATAGATCAAATTTCCTTTTTCAATAAATTACATCCTAATTCTAGCTTATTCCAGCTGAACTATAAACAAATTGTTGTATATCTATATAGGCGTGATTTAATTAAGCAAATATTTTATTATGGGTGTAACGAAAACAGCAGCCTATCATAAAAGAGATACGCTGCTAATTCCTATTTTTCTAACCTATTTGAATATGGTAACCCCTACATAAACCCCAGCTAAAAAAATCGTACTAATGACAATCACATGCAGGACGATCCAGCCCCATTTACCATATCGAAAAGAATCTGAGCTAATTGGTTTTCTATGCTGTGATGGTACAATTTTTCCACCTAAAAGTTCAAAAAGTAAATAATATAACCACCATAAGGTATAGGAATCCCATAAATCCCATTCCGGTTCAAATTTAAAAATAATGGTATGTTTTAGTATTACTTCTCCTAGCACTCCTAAATGAACGAGTGCCCAATAAAAGGGAATTTTCCAACTCCAACTGTCAGGACTAAATCGAACTCCAAACATGGTTAACAGGGGGAAGACTGTTGAAACTAAACCAAAAGGGGTTAAGAAACCATTATGTAAAACGTTGTTTGGGAAGCTGTAAAATCCAAGATAGGTAAAGGTATAGCAAAGTAGATTAGCCGCTAATCCACTAATTAAGTAGAGAAGCCCGTACCTCTTCCAGTCAATTCTAATAAAGTATAAGCATCCAATTGCAGCTATAGCTATGGTTATTAACATACCAATTGCTTCATGACTCAAACCATTCACCTATTTCCTGGTTTTCTATGAATGACTTTTCCTGACAAATCCTTCCTATACTATTCCCTTTTAGCATGAAAATATAATAACTACACATAAAAACAAAAGGATAGAAAGGGCGAATTTAATCGCTCACTCTCTATCCTCTTTTATTACTCATCTTGACTATCTGTTTTTTCCTCTTTGTTAAACCAAAGCGGCTCATCATCATCCACATCGCCATTATAATTGATAAGAATTTCTTCTCCTGCTTTTATATCCCGATATGCATAAAAGTCAAACGTATGATTAGGAAAGTTAATTTCATAAATGGCATTAGGCTGATAAGAATGATTAAACAGCATACCATACCCTAACAATAGGGCCGTGTGGTTCTGTCCGTACTCAAAAGCATAATCAGCTAGCAATGTTTTTTCGATATGAACATGCTCCCTGTTCGGATAAGGAATAACCGGTGCCTCATGAAACAATTCACCTTTTGCTATATCCTGTGTCGCAAATACCCCTCTATTTAATTCTCCATCACTAAGTTTCGACGTCTTTACTTCAATCATTTAATCACCTATTTGTCTTTCCGAGAAGATTTTAATACTACTTACATAAGATTGCCAGTAATTCGACAAGAATGCAAATATTTTTTCTTAATTGTGGTGCCTGACCCCAAATATGCATCGTGGTTTATAAAAATACAATTTGTGCGGCGGGCGTAACTGTTATCTCATGATGAACTGTTTTTACGGTGCTTAAATGGTGGTTGTGATGCTTAATAATCATTTCTGCTGGTATAGCACCGTCTGCAGTTGTATGACCATCTGATACTAATGTTACATTGTATCCTAAGGTAACCGCTCTTCGGCATGTTGTGTCAACACAGTATTCCGTTCTTGCACCAACTACAATCAATCGAGAAACCTCTAGAGAATCTAATTCATTCTGTAGAGAAGTCTCATGAAAGGCATCCGTACTCATTTTATTAATAATCCGATCGGAGGAACGTGGAGAAATTCCGTCTACAAATCGCCAAAAAGGTGTGCCTCTTTCCAAAAAACCTCCAGCTAGTTCTTCATGTTGAATATAGAAGATCGGTATCTTTTTTGCTTCTGCGGTGGCAATTATTTCCTGAACTGTTACCATTGTTTCATCTTTCTTATATGTTCCATAAAGAGGTCCAACCTGCATGTCAATGACCAACAAAGCAGTATTCAAATTACTCATTTTTTATCACTCCTATTTTTTATAGATTGATATTTCCAAAAAACTAAAAATTCTGGCTCCACTTCTATCTTACTAGCCAATCTTGAAGGATATCTCTTAAAACATTATTTGTTTTAGTTCAATATCCTTCTCCCTCCAAATGAGAAAATTTTTTGCAGTACTTATTTCTGCAGGATCATCATAATATAGAATATACGTTCGTAAGGGGGCGAGGAGATTGTTAAATAACAATGATTCCTTAATTACAGGTGAGATGTTAAACAAGTATTACGAGCTTAATAAAAAGAAAAAAGAAATTGAAATGGAAATGAATACACTGAAGGATGCATTCCAAGCATATTTTAATAATCTGGTAGGGTGCAACCATAAAGGGGAAATTACAATTAGTGGATTCAAACTACAAAGACAGATTCGTAAAACGGAAAGATATCAAGAAGTGGACACCGTTAGAAGGCTGGAAGAATTACAGTTGCATGATCTCATCCAAGTGGTTAAGAAACCAGATGATAGTAAAATAAAATCAGCCTTTAATTTAGGATTGTTAAGTCCAAAGCAATTAGAGGGCTGCATCGTTACCACCTTCTCCCCTGCTATCTCGGTAAAACCATTGATACCGAGGTGAGAACTTCAGTATAGTCGGTCACATGGAAGTTCACTTATGAAAATTTTGTTTAAATCGGTCACGTAGAGCCACTACGTGACCGGTTTAAATTTTTCCCAATGTTTTCGGTCACATAGAACCTACATTCATAAAGATAGTTGTTAAATAATGGAGGAAATCGGTAAATGAGGGAGAATTACATATATGTAAGCACTTACTCTCAAATTGAAAGGGGAAATTTTGATGGCCAGTCAAGAAAGTCTCTTAGTAAGGCAGTATTTACAGATGTCAAAGGCAAACCAATCACCTGAAGCAAATATTGAAACAGCTAGACAAGGATTAGAAGCTTTATCCGCTTTAACCCCTGTAGGTCAAGATATTACTGTTGAAAAAGTGGAAATTGAAGGAATAGCAGCTGAATGGATAACCGCACCAAATGCAGTAGAAGACCGTGTTTTCCTTTACCTTCATGGTGGTGCCTACATAATGGGTAGCTGTAATACACACCGATACTTAGCATCAAAGCTGTCTCGCTCCACTGCCGCACGTGTACTGGTACCAGAATACAGACTCGCTCCTGAACATCCTTTTCCAGCCGCAATTGAAGATGCCGTTAGTGTCTACCGATGGCTTCTCAACTCAGGAGTATCTTCAAAAAATATCGTCATTGGTGGTGATTCAGCAGGTGGCGGACTAACATTAGCAACCCTTTTATCTCTTAAGGATGCGGGCGACCCACTGCCTGCTTTAGCTGTGCTATTATCCCCTTGGACAGACATGGAAGGCACCGGGGAATCCATGGTAACACGTGCAGAAGTGGACCCATGGTTATCACCAGATGCAACTCGTTTAACCCCAGCGTTGTATATTCGTGATCTAGATCCGCGTCATCCGCTAGTTTCACCTATATATGCTGATTTAACAGGGCTTCCTTCCCTGTTAGTCCATGTTGGAAATGATGAAATCCTGCTAAGTGATGCCGCCCGTCTAGTTGACCGAGCTCGGGCAGCGGGAGTAGAAGTCAGTTTTAAGGTATGGGATGATATGTGGCATGTTTTTCAGACGTTCGCCATCCCTGAGGGACAACAGGCAATTGATGAAATTGGAGAATTCGTCACCAAACATTTCGAATAAATCGCTTTCTAGAGTGAACTTGGCTTTCTATCAGGTTTCCATCCCTCGCAAACATATAAAACACAACCAAAAATGACTATCAAATTTAAACTAATTTGATAGTCATTTTTTTGTTCAAAATTAGGCTTCTTTTAAATTGCTTTTTACACATTTTAAGAACCAACTATTTTAACATCTGGGCTAGACTTTGGTTTATTATCCCCTTTGATACCAAACAGGATTCGTAAAATGGATACCTTGGAAATGATTATATGATAAATAAACATAATGATAAAAAAAGCAACAACCATTAAAAAGATGAGTTTTACAGGAATGGACCATGCCTTATTAGCGATAAAAAATCCTAAAGTAACAATAACCGGCTGATGGAGAACATAGAACGGCATGGATGCTTGTGAACTGTATGTTAACCATTTATTTGAAAAAGATAAATGCCTTTTGGCAACAGCAAAAATGACAAGAATCCACATCCAACAATTCAGTGACTTAATGGATGCAAAAACCATTGTTGCAATAAAACCAGTTGAAGGCATATCTGAAAAGAATCCATATACAAAAAAGATGGTTGTACAAACTGAAATAACGAGATTGATAGGAAGTAATTTTTCAATCACCTTTTTGAAAGATTCTTTTGTAAGAATAAAATAACCAAATAAAAATAAGACCAAATAGAAAGTAATGTCCCAACCTCCTAGACGAACAACATCAACAAAAGTGGATACAATCATTAAAGGAATAGTCATCAGATATAATTGGTAGGATTTTAATTCTTTCATAATAGACGGTTTCTTTTTAAGTAAAAGTGGAACCGTAAAAATGCTAAATATCATAAGTATTAACAAATACCATAAATGCAGACCTACAAAAGCAAAATTTCCCGTTCCTCCAATATCTAAATAAACTCCATCAAAATACTGCGGAAACCACGAAAAAAAGGATCCGGAAAACTGCCCATGACTCACGCGTTCCATATATACCTGTGGAGGCGATAGTATCATAACACCAAACAAAAGCGGTACCCCTAACCTAGCAAGTCGTTCCTTCACATATTCGTGGACAGACCTTTTCTGGAGGGCATAATAGGAGCTCATCCCCGATACTGTGAAAAAAATCGGCATCAACCAAGAACTCATAAACAAAGAGACCGCTGTAATATAGGTTGGGTCGGTCTCATTATTTTTTACATGCCAAGGCCAGGGATTAAAAAACATGAAACAGTGATAAATGAAAACGGCTAGTGTTGCAAGCACACGGATCCAATCGAGATGGTACTGTCTTTTCATATCTTCAAAAATTTCCCCCTAAAATATTAAATGGTATATCTATCTATAGTATTCATCATATACCATTTACCTATATTACGGGCAAGTTATTTTTACAATAATATCCATAAATACAAAAAAGGACAACTTAGTCCTTTTCCTTAAACCATAGTATGTAATTATCGTACTTCACTTGTGACAGTTTCACTTTCATTCAACTGCTCCTCATTCCACTCTTTACAAACATCTACCCAGTCCTTGGCAAAAGAATAATCGTATAACTCTTCTTTCGTTAATTCAATCGCTGAATTGGTGCTTCCGCATGCTGGGAAAAGGGTATCAAATCGTTTCATTGATACATCAAGGTATACATCTAATTCTTTATTTAAACCAAACGGACAGACACCACCAATGACATGACCCGTTTGCTCCAAAACCTCATCTGGCGAAAGCATTCGGGGTTTGAAGCCAAATTTAGCACGAAATTTTTTATTATCAATTTTTGCATCCCCAGCAGCAACAATTAAGATCGCATTTTCCTCCGATCCCCTAAAGGATAAAGTTTTGGCAATTCGTGCAGGTATCACTCCAATTGTCTCGGCTGCCTGCTCAACAGTTGCACTTGAGGTGTCAAATTCCATTATATCAATATCGCGATTCCATTGTTTAAAATGATTTTTTACACTTTCTAAAGACATTCTATCCATCCTTTCCCTATGGTCCTAGTTTGAATATTAACACACTTTAAAGGGATGAAGTGAAATGATACTTACCATAATCACAAAAAAACAACCCCTAAAACCAGTGTAGCCTGATTAGGGGCTTTTCAATATCTAATTTAGAGGTCTAAATTTTTAAGATAGAGAATCTCTTACATCTAATATGATTTTTCCAGTACTTAGTCTACTTTCAATTAGCTTGTGAGCAGTAATAGCAGCCTCCAAGGGATAGTGATGACCAACCTCCATTTTTAATTTTCCTTCACTAAACAATTTGAGCACTTCCTTGGCTGTGGACTGTAAGGTCTTTGGTCGTTTTTTTCTTGTCGTTCCTAAGCTAAAGCCTAGTACTGACCGACAGCTAGAGTGCAGATCACTGGTTTTAAAGCTTCCAACTGCCCCACTTGAATTCCCAAATTGAACCAACCTACCATATGGTGCAAGACAGGTTAGACTTTGCCCTGTTATCTCACCAGCAATGGAATCGAGGACAATATCTACGCCTTGATTATCTGTTAATTCATTTACTTTACGTGAAAAATCATCGTTGGTATAGCAAATAACATGATCTGCACCAGCCTTAATGGCAACAGACGCTTTATTTTCGTCACCGACCGTTCCGATAATTTTACTCGCACCTAGCAGTTTTGCTAGCTGAATAGCTGTAGTTCCCACTCCACCTGCAGCGGAATGAATGAGGATGGTTTCCCCCTGTTCGATCCGTGCAATATCGGCTAATAGTTTATAAGAAAGGATAGAAACAGTGGGACAGGCAGCGGCAGTGGTAAAATCCATTGAATCGGGGATTTCGTATGTAAGAATACCTTCCGCGACTACAAATTCTGCGTAAGACCCATTAGCTGGAAATGCTATGACTCTTTGCCCAGGTTGTAAATGATTTACATCTGCCCCAACCTCCACAATCACACCCGATGCATCAAGTCCAGGAATAAAAGGGAAGTTCTCTTTTCCTTTATTACCATACCTAGATTTCACATCTGCATAATTCACACTCGTTTTTTCTACTCTAATTAACACCTGGCTAGGACTTATTTTTGGTGTCTCAACCTCTACATACTGCATAACCTCTGGTGCCCCAAATTCAGGGACGATAATTGACTTCATTGGTATTCCCCCTTGTTGGATGATAGTTCTATTTTATGGCAAAAATTTCATATCGTATAGAATGAATCTCTTATCAATTTTCATAAAAATTTCTTATGCTTATCTTTAAATAACAACAGATAGCAAGAATTATCATTTGACTAGCAAACTAATATAAACATGCTAGCAATTCCCTTCTTCAGCTCTATCAGTAAAAAAATAGCGACATACGCGTTTCACAAATGGTTCTTAGCAAATAAATTACTTATATAACTAAAGAAACTTTGCTATATTTATAGATAATTAGTTTGCATCATTCGGAGGGATAAAATGAATTCGCGCAGTGTCATCTTGGCGTATCCAAGGGCAAAAGGGATGATATTAGTTATAATGGCAGCTACCTTTTGGGGCGTCTCCGGGACGGTTGCCCAATACTTATTTCATCAACAAGGCTTCAGTACCAGTTGGCTTGTCGTAACTCGATTGATTTTTTCAGGAGTGGGGTTACTCTGGTTTTCTCAAACGGTTGGAAAGCAAAATATCTGGACAATTTGGAAAAACAAACAAGATGTTGTTAAGCTTATCGTTTTTGGCATCTTGGGGATGTTTGGTGTTCAATTTACCTATTTTGCAGCTATTGAACATGCAAATGCAGCAACTGCCACTGTCTTGCAATACCTTGCACCTGTAATTATTGCTGGATATATAAGCATCCGGGGGAAAAAGCTACCTGCTAAACATGAAGGGATTGCGATAATTTTTGCTCTGTTGGGAACATTTCTTCTAGTTACTCAAGGAAATATGCATTCACTATCCATAACGGTTCCGGCTTTATTTTGGGGAATCTTGTCTGCTTTTTCACTTGCTTTCTATACACTTTATCCGAGAGATTTATTATCAAGGTGGGGTTCATTAATCACGGTTGGCTGGGGCATGACAGTGGGAGGAATTAGCTTTAGCTTTATTCATCCGCCATGGGTGTTTCAAGGAACCTGGAGCTTTCCTTCTTTTTTAGCCGTTATTTTTGTAGTCATTTTTGGCACGTTAATTGCCTTCTTCTGCTATATGGAAAGTATGAAATACATAAAGGCATCTGAGGCTAGTCTTTTAGCCTGTGTGGAACCATTATCAGCCGCCTTTTTAGCAGTTGCCTGGCTCCATGTTTCCTTTGGGGCAGCAGAATGGATTGGTTCATTTTTGATTATCGCCACGATATTTATCCTGTCAGCTGTAAAAAAATAATTATATTTTTATACTTATAAAAGGCAAGCATGATCCATGCTCGCCCTTTCTTCCTTCAATGCGAATATCGATACTTGAATACCCTAAGCTAGAGCATACATACGAAACAGCCATTGCAGCCTGTAATTCATATGTCTAAAAAAATAAAGTGCTCTATAACTCAAAATTCGTAAAGTTGAGAGTAAGCTAAATAGAATATTCAAAGCATATCCCTCCACATTGAGATTTTAGTGTTAAAAAAATAACACTGTTTTTATTGTTAATCGGAACAGCCATTTTATTCATTTATTTTAAAAGAAAACAGACCTTCCAAGGAGGTCTGTCTATTTATTATTCGCCTAAGTCCACATTGTGGTACACTTGTTGAACATCATCTAAATCTTCAAGTGCATCAATCATTTTTTCAAATTTAGCTTGCGCATCTTCAGGAAGGGTTACATCATTTTGTGCAAGCATAGTAAGCTCAGCCACAGTAAACTCCGTAATTCCAGCATTTCTAAATGCTTCTTGAACTGCATGGAACTGATCTGGTTCAGCATAAACAATGACAGAATCTTCTTCTTCGATAATGTCACGGACGTCTACGTCTGCTTCCATTAAAAGTTCAAGCACATCATCAGAGGACTTACCTTCGACACCGATAACAGCAGTAGCATCAAACATATAGGCAACAGAACCACTGACACCCATGTTCCCGCCATTTTTACCAAATGCAGCACGGACGTCAGAAGCAGTACGGTTTACGTTATTAGTTAAGGCATCAACAATGACCATGGATCCGTTTGGTCCAAAGCCCTCATAACGAAGTTCAGTATAGCTTTCTTCAGAACCACCTTTTGCTTTATCAATCGCACGGTCGATAATGTGTTTCGGTACATTGTAGGTTTTAGCCCGCTCAAGTACAAATCGTAATGACTGATTTGATTCTGGATTTGGCTCCCCTTGCTTCGCAGCTACATAGATTTCCACACCAAATTTTGCATAGATACGACTCGTATTTGCATCTTTTGACGCTTTCTTTTCTTTAATATTGTTCCACTTACGACCCATTATGAACACTCTCTTTCCACTTTGATCCACACAAATTTATTATACTAACAGTACCGTTACAGTATAATAATTAGCAGTTCATGATAATTTCTATTTATCGAATTCAGCACAAAAAACATACTGATTCATACACAGATAATATTATACCTTAAAAATGACATTTGTTAAGTATCATGACTGCAAAAATATTAAAGTGAGAGTGTGTCAGTATTCTTCCATTTCTCTATCCTACGTATCTTTCTGAAAAAAATAGCTAGTAAGATCGCACCAATGGTCAGACCTAGAGTCATACCCATCTGAAAAATAAATAACAGTACGGGGAAATCGAATACAAAGCCGACAAACCCACAAAGACAACAAACACTGGTCAGATAAAAAGACATTCTAATTGCTAGTGATAAACGATTTCCTTGAAAAAGAATAGCAAGAAAAAAGACAGATAATCCTAAAAATAGACTCCAACCAAGCATATTAATAGCAGAGGCAAATGATAAGGGATTGAATTGAACAAATGCATCTAGATTTGCAATTTTTCCACTGTTAACACTAAGTCTAACAATACTAAACTGAATAAAATAATTGATGCAGGCCAATAGAGTAAACAGTAAGCCAAAGCTAATAGATAATCGTGCATAAACCTTGCACCGATCATTAGTGGTTTCATAAATCGTACATAATAAAACAATAAAAATTAGGCTAGATATAAATGCAAATAATTGGCTGAATGAATAAAAATTAATAAAATTACGATCAACCTGCTCTAGAAATTCTTTCAAATTTGTATAATCAGGGATACTATAATTACTTAGCAATACCCCCATGCTGATTCCATATAATACACCTGTTAATGCAAATATGGTTGAACTCCAAAAGGCTATGATATAAATATGATTATATTGATGTTTCTGCAAATAACCCACCTCCCCAAGAAAATAATATCATTTTATTCCTTTAATTAGGTAGATTTATTCGGATAAAAATGGAAAAAGGACCTTTCCACTTAACGCGGAGGTCCTCTTACAGCTATACCAGCATCTGAAACAACGTACTATCTTTATTAACTTCTCTATAGAAGAAGCCTTTTGTTTTAATCCGTTCAATTAATGGGAAGTAATCTTCTTTATCCTTCAGTTCAATCCCTACCAAGGCAGGTCCAGTTTCCCTATTGTTCTTTTTCGTATACTCAAAATGGCTGATATCGTCATTCGGTCCAAGTACATCAAATAGGAATTCCCGTAGGGCACCAGGGCGCTGTGGAAACTGAACAATAAAATAATGCTGCAGTCCTTCGTATAGCTTTGAGCGCTCTTTAATTTCCTGCATCCTGCCAATATCATTGTTGCCGCCACTTACGATACAAACCACTGTTTTCCCCTTTATTTGATCTGCATATGTATCTAGAGCTGCAACGGAAAGCGCACCGGTTGGTTCAACGACAATGGCATTTTCATTATAGAGGGACAAAAGCGTCGTACACACCTTACCTTCTGGAACGACCGTAATATCGTCCACAATTTCCTTACAAATAGTAAAAGTTTTTGTACCAACTGTTTTTACTGCAGCACCATCGACAAATGGATCAATTTCTTGGAGCTTCGTTACTTCTCCCTTTAAAATGGATTCCTTCATCCCTGGTGCACCTTGAGGTTCGACGCCGATTAATTGTGTTTGAGGGGAGTAGTGTCTTAAGTACGTACCCACTCCGGCAAGGAGGCCACCGCCACCGATTGCCGCAAACAGATAATCAATCTTTTCAGGACAATCATTTAACAATTCAACAGCAACGGTTCCTTGACCGGCAATCACATCATAATCATCAAAAGGGTGAATAAATGTACGGTTCTCATTCCGGCTACATTCTATAGCTTTTTCATAAGCATCATCAAAGGTATCCCCCACAAGGACAATCTCCACACTATCCTTTCCCCAAAACTTTACCTGGTTCACCTTCTGCTTAGGCGTCGTACTCGGCATAAAGATTTTTCCGTTGATTTTTAACAGATGGCAGGAGTAAGCAACACCCTGTGCATGATTTCCTGCACTTGCACAAATAATCCCGTTTTGAAGTTCTTCCCCACTCAATTTTTTAATACGGTTATATGCGCCACGAATTTTAAATGAGCGGACACTTTGTAAATCTTCCCGCTTTAAATACACATGGCAGTCATACCGCTCAGAAAGTAAATGATTATATTGCAATGGAGTTGGTGAAATCACATCCTTGATGGTATGACTGGCAATAATGATGTCCTCCACATTAAACGCTTTTTTATCGACCTGTTGATTCATTTTCCACGTTCCTTCCCAAATAAATTCATGTATGTTACAGATATCTATTGTCTAAAAACAACAAAAAACCCGTCCCATAATATAGGGACGAGTTAACTCGCGATACCACCCTACTTCCGCAAGTTCAAAAAGAAGCTGCGGCTCTCGATCAACGTACAAATCCTTGTACGTGTTCCATCATAACGGCGGACAAACCGGTGTAGCCTACTTGGACTGTTCAGCTAAACATCTCTGAGATGATCTTCAGATCGCCCTGTTATCGGCTCCCAGCAAACGCCGACTCTCTGTGAAACAAGGTGCAAATCCTACTCTTCTCTTCATAGATTCAAGATTAATTTTTTATAAGGTTACCACCGAAAAAAATCACTGTCAATGTTTTTTGATTATTTTTACTATTTTGTAAATTATGAAGCGCTTACAATTTACTTAGGCATAATTGAGCCATACCTGCCACTTTAAATGGTATAATTTCATTTAGATGTAAGATTATTCTGAAATTTATAGGAGTGATTGAAATGATGATCCCGTATAATGGAGTTTCTCCTACTGTTCATGCTTCTGTCTTTGTTGCACCTGGAGCGTATATCATTGGGAATGTTCAGATTGGAAAAGAATCAACGGTTTGGTTTAATGCTGTACTTAGGGGGGATGATGGACCAATTATCGTTGGAGAGAGATGCAGTATCCAAGACAACTCGACCATTCACCTGTACGAGGGGTTCCCAGTTATCATTGAAGATGATGTAACGGTTGGTCACAACGTTATTTTACATGGATGTAAAATTGGGAAACGTTCGATAATAGGAATGGGTTCCACGTTATTGGACAACGTCGAGGTTGGCGAAGAATGTATAATTGGAGCCAATACTTTGCTCGCAGGAGGAATTAAAATACCGCCCCGCTCCCTCGTTCTAGGATCGCCAGGTAAAGTCGTCAGAGAACTAACAGAAAAGGACCTGCAGATGCTGCAAATGTCCAGTGAACACTATGTTCAAAAAGGGAAAGAGTTTAGGGAGATACTTAAATAATAAAGTAGGGAAACCTCTCACGAGGCTTCCCCCTTATCAAACCGCACGTGCCCTATTAAGGCATACGGCTTACCAACATGTTACATTGAATACCTTGTTTTACCCTGTGCACAGTTAATCATTTGGACTCTTTTGGCTGTGAAGTAAACCTCTCCACGTTCTTTGGCTCTTTGTAGTTTTCTTTTATATTTCTTTTCTTGTTTTACCTTCATGTACTGAATGTAGTCCTCAATGGTATGTCCATATTGCTTTCCATAATAATATTGAAATGCTGGAACTAATCCAATCCTCGCAAAGAACTCTATTCCCCATTTTGTTTTCATCTTATGCCCTTTGTTTTGACTTGGATGGTCATGTATCATTGCTACTCTTAGTCTTCTTCTTATATAGCTATCTATGGCTAATAAGTTATCTCTGAAAACGTTGAAGAAACATGAAAATTCTCTTCCATACTTTTTATTCTCGTTTATCGCATTCCAAAGTGTTAAAAAGTAATTTACTTTTCCCCGTATTACTTGATTCACACGTTCAACCCACATTTCTTTGCTAAAAGTTAGGGATTTCATTGTTTTATCCTTTATCTTTTGGCGAAAGTCTTTCCATGTAGAATCCTTTGGTTTAGCTATGTAGTATGGTTTTCCATCTCTCTTCCTTTTCCTCCAGTGCTCAAAAGTGAATCCAAGGAAATCAAAATCATCATGGTTAAAATCGACGATTTTCGTTTTCTCGATGGAGATCTCAAGCCCTAATTCAGCTAGCTTTTGTTTTGTTATTGATTCTGCACGCACAATTTCCTCTTTTGTTTTGGCAAATAAGAGGAAATCATCGGCATATCTGACGAAGTGAATTCCATGGGTTTCAAGTTCCCAATCAAGTTCATTTAGAAAGAGATTCGCAAGTAATGGTGAAATCACACCCCCTTGCGGGGTTCCTGAGTCTACTTTGTGATACTTTCCTTCTTCCATGTAGCCCGCTTTAAGCCATTTCCAAATTAGATCGAGTATAGTTCCATCAGCTATATATTTATTAAGTATCTTCATTAACTTTTTATGAGGAATATTGTCAAAGAATCCCTTAATATCACAATCGTAAATATAATTGTAACCACTCTCGATATTCCAAGTAATGATTTGCATTACTCTTTTAGCTCCAAGATTTGGACGATAGCCGCATGACCATTTATGGAAAATGAGTTCTTCACATTTAGGTTCAAGTACATTAACCACAGCTTGCTGAACGATACGGTCTTCAATATTTGGTATCCCCAGTGGACGAAGTTTTCCGTTCTTTTTGGGAATATATTTTCTTCGTACTGGTGACGGGGTGTACTCTTTAAGTCTTAATTTCTGGAGTAACTGCTTGAGATTCTTTTCTTCGTTACTTGCGTAACTTGTGACTGTTTCTCCATCTATACCTCCAGCCCCATTATTGCTCTTAACCTTTTCCCAAGCTGTTTTTAGCTTTCTATCGAAGAGAATTTGTCCATATACACTGTGCCATTTGAACTTTAGTTCTTGATTCAATGCTTATTCCACACCTTTCATTGTGCACTTCCAGTACGTTTTTACCGAGGTAACGTATACTGTTATCATTACACACTTTTATAAATGTAGAGCCACGAGGTCGCTCCCCCTTCCGTTCAGATTACGTTTGGTCGCAATCTTACTTCCGTACTATGAGGGCGTCTGACTTCTCCACTTGTATTGATAACTTCGGATTTCCCTTATATATCAACACCTAAAGTTAAAGTGGAGACCTCACGGGGTCATCGCACTTTCCTTCTGAACATACCCAGCACCATCACTTGATAAGCCCTCCTTAGTCGACTGGTTCTTTGGCTAAGAAGCTTTAAAGTTCGGGCTTCCCGTTATTTTCGCACGGTCGCCGACTTATCCTGCCGTATGTGCTTCACGCTTTCGCATTTGGGTCTGCTCATCCGACTACGGGTCTCTCGATTTACCGCATCTCCTTCAAACACTACCTCACAGTAATGCCCTAGATTAGTCTTCGTAGGTTCTACCAGTATGCCTACGGGAGGACTTACACCTCCGAGAGAATAAACCTTCCAGGATTCGGGGTCTGTTATTACCGAAGTAACATAACCCAACCTTTAACAGTAAATTCATGCTTGTATTAAGCAAAGGTACGACTGCCCGTCGCACAAAAACGGGGCCATTTTTTTCCTAAATGGCCCCATAAGTTTGCATATCAGTTAACATAACATTATTATGAATAACTATTTTATTGTATCGATTTTATATCATTCACAATCTGCTCATACGGCGGTTCCGATACCCCTTCGTATTTTTGTACAACAATCCCCTTTTCATCTACTAAATAAAAGGAAGTACTATGCACAAATTGATTCGAACCTTCCATTTTAGCCGCAGCAGCCATAAAAGATTTATTTGCAAAGCTCTCAATGAACTCCTGTTTATACCCTGTAACAAGGTCCCAATTCGAAAAATCAGCACCTACCCCACTTGCATATTCCTTTAATACCCCTGGTTGATCATTTTCAGGGTCTATACTAAAAGAAACAAGCTGGGCATCTACATCTTCATCAGCTAATTGACGCTGCAATTCGGCCATGTTTGCCGTCATAGGAGAGCAGACCGTATCGCAATTGGTAAACATAAAGTCAGCTACCCACACTTTTCCCTTTAATTTAGAAAAAGAAAACGTCTCTCCATCTTGGTTAATCCCTTCGAAATTGCCTACTTTCATATGAAGTGGAAAATCATTCTCCACCTTCTTTTCTTCCCTAGAGCAAGCAGATAGAACCATTACGGAAAGGAGAAGAAAAAATACACGTTTCAACGAAAACCACCCTTTTTCACAAAAAGGTGCCGAGTCAAATGACACCAGCACCTTTCATTCGTTATTAGTTAATGAATTGTGAATCAATTAATGACGCAAAATCTGGTTTTTCCTTCAAGAACTTAAGCTCAACAGAAGAGTTAGCGAAGTCTTGGATGACATCCTTATTGACATCAGTTGTAAATCGGATATTTTCCCAAGCACCATCAACAATAGCCTTATCTAGTTCTTGTTTTGTAGTCTCTTTAATGCTCTTAATAGTAATTTCTTTTGCTTCATCAGGATTATTTTTGATAAAAGCAATCGCCTCATTTTGTGCATCTACGATCTTTTGAATAAGGTCTTTGTCCGCTTTAATTTTCTTGCCGCTTGATACGAGAATTGTATTCGGTAATGTTGTTCCAAATGAGATCTTTTTGCTGTCAACGATAATTTTAGCACCAGCTTCTTTTACTAACTGTGAAGCCCATGGCTCAGGAACAGCCGCGATATCCACTTTCCCTGATTCAAACATAGCCGCATATTGTGCTGGATTTCCAGTTACATGCTTTAGTGTACCACCAATTCGAGCAGAAGAAATACCGAAATCTTGTAGGAAAGTCTCCATTTGAACATCATGCGTACAACCTACGCCTGGAGTAATAAAAGTTTTACCATTGAAATCCTCCACAGAATTTACGCCACTTTTCTTGCTTGCAACAATCGCAGTACCACCTGAAGATGCTCCTGCAATAATTTTTACGTCAGCGCCATTTGTGAAGTTATTCATAACAGGCCCTGGACCAACTAAACCTGCATCAATCTCTCCAGTTTTTAGTGCCGTCATAAAGGCACCGCCATCAGGGAACGTCTTGTATTCCACTTTAACGCCATCCCCTAATTCTTTTTCATAGTAGCCTTTTTCACGTGCAATCATGGCAGGTGCATGGTCAATATTAGGGAAATAGCCTATAACGACCTTTTTCTCTTCTTTACCTGATCCTGAACTTGCTTGGTCTGTCCCACATCCAGCTAATGCCCCCATTAGAAGTAGGAATAATAAGCTAATAATCGCAGTCTGTTTCTTCATCTCTCTAGTTCCCCCTTAATTTGTTGTTTCTAAACCCCAACGGCGAATGACATTTTGTTCCACTCGTTGGAAGAAAACAATATCAACCACAGTGCCAATGACACCAATGATAATCATAATGGCAATAACCATACTCATGTTTCCAAAATCTGAAGCGTATTTCAGGGTATACCCTAATCCAGGTCCTGTGCTTAGGATTTCCCCCGCCATAAGTGCACGCCAGGCAAATGCCCAACCAAGTCTTGCACCTGTTACGGCGTAAGGGACAGAGGCTGGAAAAATCACTCCAGTAAAGAGGTCGAACCCACCAGACCCCATCGTTTGTGCTGCTCGTATATAAAGAGGCGGCACATTTTTAATGCCTATTCTCATGTTAATCGTCATGACGAGCGTAGCACCAAGGATTACGATAAAAATGACCGATGTTTCATTCAGACCGAACCACATGATTGCAATGGGTAACCAAACAATACTAGGTACACTCTGTAATGCTAAAATCAGTGTTCCTAACGTTTCATCCGCGGTTTTATTTTTTGCTAAAAGAATGCCAAGACCTAAGCCTAGAACAATTGATATACCTAAACCAATGAATAAGCGGCGGAAGCTCGCTAAAATATCATAGATTAACGTTTTATCAGAAAAGCCCTTAACTAACGCTTCAAAGACATCCGTTGGTGCCGGCATAACAGAAGGTGAAACACCACTCACAGATACGCCCACCTGCCAGAACACAACTAAGGCTACAAAGAAGATAATACGTTTAATTGTTGGCTGCATAGGCTAATTCCTCTTTTACCACTTTATCAATCTCTGATTGTAATAAACTCATAATCTTTTCCTCTAATTTGGCTACCATTTGTGTATGGTTTTCTCGAGGCCTTGGTATTTTCACCTGAATATCTTCTAGTACCACACCTGGTCGTGTTCCCATAACAATGATTCTATCTGATAGTTTGATAGACTCACGAATACTATGCGTTACAAACAAAATCGTTTTTCTCGTTTCAATCCATATTTTTTCTAATTCAAGATGAAGCCTTGATCTGGTTTGTTCGTCAAGGGCTCCAAACGGTTCATCCATTAGTAATACCTTAGGATTCATTGATAAGGCTCTGGCAATGGATACACGTTGTTGCATTCCACCAGATAACTCATGTGGGGAATGCTTCGTATAGTTGCTTAGTTGTACCATTTTCAAGTACTGGTGAGCAACCTCCCTTGCCTCTTTCTTTTTCATTTCCTTACGCAAAGCAAACATTACATTCTCTTCTACTGTCATCCAAGGAAAAAGCGCTGCTTGTTGGAATACCATCCCGCGGTCTCTTCCTGGCTTAGTAATTTTTTCACCGTTCAGAAATACCTCACCACTAGAAGGCTTAGTTAAACCAGCCACAATTGACAATAATGTTGATTTTCCACAGCCGGAAGGTCCAAGGATAGAGACAAACTCTCCTTCCTTAATTTCAAGATTAATATTTGAAAGGACCGTATTGGTCGCAGATTGATTGCCAAATTCTTTGTTCACATGGTCTATATGAAGAAACATTTGCATTTCACCCTCTTCACCTATAATTCACATTAGTTTTATCGGATTAATATTAATTAAATTTTATTATAATCTTTATCAGAGTAAAGTCAATATTTTTCCAAAAAAAAGTGCCTGACACCCAGCAAAAAAATCTGCTGGGTATCAGGCACCACTAAAAAATTATAATAAATAACCACTCGAATGGAAGGTGTACCATTTTCCGTTAATGTATTGCTTATTTTGAACCATTGCACCAGATGAGGATAAGTAATATTTCTTCCCACGATCGGTTATCCAGCCGGTAGCCATTGCACCTGAGGAATAGAGATAGTACCACTTATTGTTGGATTTTATCCACCCAGTGGCCATTGCGCCATTTGAATTCAGAAAGTACCATTTGCCATTAACTTTTTGCCAGCCAGTTAACATGACACCATTGGTTCCAAGATAATACCACTTACTAGCATCCTTTATCCAACCGGTTGCTTTCGTCCCATTTGATTGAATGTAATACCACTTGTCTTGCTCTTTTAACCAACCTGGCTCTGTTGCAATTGCTTGGGTATTTCCTTCATACATTTGTGTAACAGCAATTCCTGGATAATAAAACTTTAATATTTCTTGATAATTTTTTCCTGCTCCTGCCATGTTTTGGGCACCCCATTGACTCATCCCCACACCATGGCCATCACCTGTACCTGAAACGGTAACCATACCATTTTCTGATTTCACTTCATTTACTAAATAACTAAGCATCATACGATTACCTATGATAGACCGTACTTTAGATATACTTACATTTGAAAACGACATACGTTGTGTAATTAAATTACCTAGTTCATCTACCTTATCTTTTACAAAAAACTCTACTGCTATGTTTCCTTTTGAGACACGTTGACCAGAACCTACATTATGAAGTGAGAATTCAGGAATGGAAATAATTTTAATTTCTTTGTTTGCATAACCATTGTTGGTTAGCCACAGCTTAATATTAGAGGATATGGTTGGATCAAGTTCTATTGTTGAAGACCACCATTCTGATGGTTTTGTTAAGTCTAACGAGGTAATATCTATTTGTGTTTGATGAAATGCAAATTTCCAACTTGTTTTTGGATCATAAGGATCTTGTTTGATGGGCAAATAAGGGACAGCAGTTGTTCCCCACGCATTGGCGTTACTCTCAGTCCGACCGCCATTACTTGCAGAATATACAGCATCGATTAAACGGCCATTATACTGGGCAACCTGGCCTTTCGTTTCATCCACTGCTCTAGTTGTATTAGGTGTCCAAATGTAGCCACCGTATACTTGATATAATATTGTGTCATCAATCAATCCGCGGGTAATATAACTCATCGCATACGTTCTTGCTGCTACAGCTTGAGTTTTTAACGCTTCAATGTTCCAAAAGGGATACATTTCAATTGGAACAACGCCTTTTAAGTAATTCTCCATTGAAACAGAGTTTATTGGGCGGATGTATTTTTTGTTTTCAATCATAAAATCAAAGTTCCCTAAATAGAGACGACTATTTATGGAAAGTTGTGAACTAGCTTGAATAGGACTAGCCGAAAATGAATCATATGAATTTAAAAGATTATTATCTTTATATAGTGCTATTTTTTCATTTTCTAATTTTATTAAATAGGTGCTTCCAGATTTTAATAGGATATTTGGGTCATTCGTTTGATAGTCACCGTTTGGTTTGAGAGTGATTTCTGATTTATTACCTAAAAAGTTAATCAATTTCACCTTAACAATTGGTTCTGACTGCACTGCAGCAAACCCGTGACCAAATGGAAATACAGATAAAAATAAAGAGAACACTGCTACACAAAGTATGATTTTCTTCAACGAATAATATCCCTCCGAAACTAGTAATATAGGACCAGCTGTTAGGATAATCATATAGTATTAGATTGTGTTACGACAATGGAATATTATTTCCAAATAACCTTCTTAAGAATGGACAGGTTCCTGCTTTAATAATGGCTGTGTCATTGTTGGTAGAAGAACTTCAATGCAAGTTCCCTCATTAACTTTGCTAGTTATGTTTAATGTACCATGGTGATTTTCAACAATCTTAAAACAAGTCATTAATCCAAGTCCAGTTCCCTTTTCTTTTGTGGTATAAAAAGGCTCTCCAAGTGTAGAAATTCGGTCTTCAGGTATTCCCAGGCCTGTATCATTAATCTGTACTGAAATTTTCCCTTCCTGCTTTTCTTTTACGATTACCTTTATCGTTCCACCCTTCGGCATGGCTTCGATTGCATTTTTCAAAAGGTTTAAGAAAACCTGTTTTAATTGATTTTCCTCACAGCTGATGCTGGGAAGTTCAGGACTAAACTCGGTGAGAATTTGGACATTATTCAAGATAGATTGGTTGTTAATTAAGGTGATAACATCAGTTAATAATGACATGATATTATGTTCAACAAAAACCGCTGCCGTTGGTTTTGCAAGGACAAGAAATTCTCCAACGATTGAATTAATCCGGTCAAGTTCTGTTAAAACAATATCGAGGTATTGATCGTTTTTTGTGCTAGTTTTCATTAGCTGAATGAACCCTTTAATAGAGGTAAGAGGATTCCGAATTTCATGTGCAATACCTGCAGCCATTTGCCCAAGAAGAGCCAATTTTTCTGACTTTTGAAGGAGTCGCTCGGTTTCTTCCTTTTTCTCCGTAATATCCTTGCCAATCGATAGGACGGCAGCTTTTTCACCAAAAACAATAGAAAGGGAAGATACTTCAAAAAAGAATGTGGTACCATCCATACGCTTTGCTCTATACTCAATCGTGTGGATTGGCTGTTTCTCTTTCTTTATTTGCTTATAGCGTTCTAATAAACGATCCATATATTCAGGAACAATGAAGTCAAAAATGGACCTTCCAATGATTTCATCTTTATTTTGAGCACGAAGCATACTTACTGCCGCATTATTCACATAAAGAAATCTATGATCCCTAGTAATATAAACGGGTTCGGGCAACGAATCAATTAATCTCTTATAACTAATCTCTCCAGCCTGTGCCCTTTTTGCATAATAACGTGACTTATCATATTGCCATCCGACAAACCAGGCAAAAAAGGTAAAGAGAAAGAAATCTAGTTCAAAAATTGGATCCTTCTCGGTAATATATTGATAGATGGTAAATAAAATTGAAATGGAAACGAGAATAAGTTGGCCCAATCTTTTCATTATATTTTCCCTCTTATATAGATATATTTTCCTATACCATTCGACAAAACTAGTAATATTCCTTTTTTCTTCCCTGCTTTTCACTACATTGTTACAAATTTCTAGAGTTTACGAAAAAAATGGCGAGACCATGGATCTCGCCAACGATTTAGTTCGAATCAACCTCTATTAAAAACTCTCCAACTACTTGCAAATACTCTTCTGGCTCTTCAACATATGGCATATGCGCACTGTTTTCAAACACATGGAAGCGTGAACTTGGTGTTAAACTGCTAAAATACTCAGTAGACTCTGGGGTAGCTTCATCAAAGCGCCCGCATGTAAAAAGGGTTGGACACGAAATGTCCTTTAATTGAGGGGTACAATCAAATTCTTTAAGGTTTCCTAATACTGTAAATTCAGATGGCCCCCACATGATATTGTATACTTCTGGATTTCTATATTGAGCGCCTTGCTTTAACCAGTCAGGAAAAGGATCTAAACGGCAAACAAAGTTTTTGTTAAATTCATCAGTTGCCTCTTTGAATTCCTTCGAATCGGTTGTCCCATTTTCCTCACATCGTTTGATCGTTTCTTGGACCTTGAGAGGCAATTTTTGTAGATTTCGCTTCTGGTCCTGTTCCCATAGTGGTGCACTAAGACAAGAGCTTGAAAAGATTACACTTTTTACACCGCTTGGCTGTGTTAAGCAATAGGCAGCAGCAAGAGTGGTTCCCCAGGAATGACCGAGAATATGGACCACATCGATATTTAAGGCCTGTCTTATTTGCCCTAATTCTTCCACGAAGCGTTCCAAACGCCAAAGGGAGGTATCTGTTGGTCTGTCCGACCTTCCACAGCCTAGTTGATCATAAAAGATAACTGGTCTATCCTCTGCTAGTGCTTTCAGTCCTTGAAGCGAATAGGAGGAAGATCCTGGGCCCCCATGTAAAATAATAACTGGCGTACCTGGTGCAGCTTCATTAAATACTTGTACCCATACTTTCCCCCCAGTTACTTCAATGAATCTCTCTTCACCCATCATCATTTCCCCTTTAAATAGTTGGTTTGTTATTTCAATTATATAGCATTAGAAATAAAAAAGCCTACCCATCGCTATACTCCGAGAGGTAGGCATACATTTATTTTTTCATCTTCCAAATGGCTGCAATATTGACAGCTGTTCTTTCTACGTATTCTGATGCATGTTCGAAGGCGTCTTCTAGGACCACAACACCAGGAACAATACTAAAAATAGCATCTATTCCATAATCATGAACAACATGACTCTCTTTTCCGAGGTTTCCAGCAATTCCAATCACAGGAACATCATACTTTTTTGCGGTTTTTGCTACGCCAATTGGTGTCTTTCCAAAAATGGTTTGATGATCAATTTTCCCTTCACCCGTGATGACCAAATCAGCATCTTCAACCGCTTTGGGAAGAGAAGTTGCCTCAATCACGATGTCGACACCACGTTTTAATACGGACGGTAAGAAGGCTAACAATCCTCCGCCAAGCCCACCCGCGGCTCCAGCACCTGCTACATCTTTTATATTTTTTCCAAGCTCACGTTCAATAATGGCTGCATAGTGGTCAAGATTACAATCCAATTGTTCTACCATTTCCGGTGTCGCTCCTTTTTGCGGACCAAAAATAGCGGAAGCTCCTCTTTCTCCTGTTAATGGATTATCTACATCACAAGCAACCTCAATTTTAATATTCTCTAAACGTGAATTTAATTGAGCTAAGTCGATCGAAGCCAATTTACCTAGTGCCCCTCCGCCTTCTCCGATTTCCTGACCATCCTTATCGAATAATCCCACACCAAGGGCTTTAGCCATCCCTGCACCACCATCATTAGTGGCACTACCACCGATTCCAATAATGATATGAGTGGCACCATAATCAAGGGCAGCTGATATAAGTTCACCTGTCCCTCTCGTTGTGGTAATTAGCGGATTTCGTTTCTCTCTTGGAACTAGGTGCAAACCAGAGGCTGCCGCCATTTCTATCACTGCCGTACGTTTATTACCAAGCATTCCGAAAAACGCTTCAACTGGTTCTCCAAGAGGACCCGTGACAGTTTTGTTGATAATTTCTCCACCGGTTGCATCAACCAGAGATTGAACAGTCCCTTCTCCACCGTCTGCCATCGGTATTTTTACATACTCTGCATTTGGAAAATGATATTTAAAGCCTTTTTCAATTGCCTCAGCTACCTCAAGGGCTGAGAGGCTTTCTTTAAATGAATCAGGTGCAATAACTATCTTCATTTTGATCCCTCTCCTGTCAATTACATTGGATGATTTAAAAAAGAGGAGTGTTGCCCCCCTCTTTTGCTCATGTATCTATCCGAAAAAGTGAAACACACCATAAATCAAGGTCGAAATAATCGCCATAGTTAAACCTACTAGCGTCTCATAAGGAATAACCTTCAAACGTTCTTTGATTTCCATGTTTACGCTTCCGCCAGTTGCGTGGAAAAAGCTTCCGTGTGGCAGGTGATCTAATACGGTAGCACCTGCATGAATCATAGCAGCACCTGCAATAGCTGATACACCCATACCTAAAATCGTGCCACTAAACACTTGGCTCGCCACTGCTGTTCCGGCAGTAGTTGAAGCAGTTGCTGCTGACATGAAGATACCTGATACTGGAGCAAGTACATATCCTGGAAGGCCAAGTGCATTTAAACCTTCGATTAACAAGTCCTTCAAACCAGAATTAGCAATAATTCCTGCGAGGGTTCCTGTTCCAAGTAACATAATCGCAACACCTGACATTTTTCCTAAGCCAGAAACAGCATACTCATTGATTTTTCTTCCTCTACCCATTACCAATGCCCCAATAATCCCTCCAATTGGTAGAGCAATCATAGGGTCAATGCTGATATCAAACAGTGGTCTTAGTGCTAATAAAATTATGGTTATAAGTGGAGCAACGATCGCTGGTAAAAAGAGCGGAAGTTTTCCTCCATTGTGTGTTTGAATTTCAAAGTCTTTAATAGCTGAACCTTTTTTCACTAGCTTTTTCGCAATAAAATAAGTAATGGTTAAGCCAACAATGGCAGGAATAATACCTGCTGCCATAATGGATGTCAAGGGAACCTTAAAAGCATCCGATGCGGCAATGGCATTAGGGTTTGGTGACATGAGGTTACCTGCCTTACCGCCACCAATCATAGCAAACAAGATCGCAGTTTTCGAAATGCCCGCTCTTTTCGCAATCGCAAGGGCAATAGGTGATACAGTGATAACGGCTACATCGATGAAAACTCCAACAGCTGTTAAAATCAAGGTAGCTACCGCTAGCGCAAGTAACGCCCTCGTTTCACCTAATTTTTTGACGATCGTCTCTGCAATAACAGCGGCTGCACCAGATTCAATTAATACACCGGCCAGAATACCCGCGGCTAAGATTCGTAGTACAGCTGGAATAATGCCTTTAGCACCTTCCATCATTAAGGTTACGGTATTAGTAATATCTACTCCACCAATTAGTCCGCCGATTAACGCTCCAGCGATCATTCCATAGGCAGGAGAAACCTTTATCAAAATTAAAATAATAGCTATTACAAGTGCACAAATGGCACCTAAAGCGCTTACTTGTATATTTGCATCCATTTATGAATCCCTCCTTGTTTGTCTGTATACTCATTGTAAGCGTTTGCTACATCGTTTTCATTGGGCGAACCATCAAAAAAAAGACCCTTTTCAATCAGGTCTTTTGTACATTTGCACAATTACTTTATCAACTCTTGAATAACAGATAAGTATAGTTCGAGCAAATCCTTAATCTTTCTCGGGTCCTTTCCTGTTATTTCAGTTATCTTATCCAGCCGATACCTTAATGTATTTCGATGAATGAATAACTTTCCTGTAATAGTATGTATATCCCCGTTTTCCTCAATAAACGCCAATAACGTTTCAACCAATTCCCCTTTTTTATCATTCTCTTTTAGGTATTGATAATAATTTTGTAATTCTTCCCCAATTCCAAGATTCTTTGCTCTTTTTAGCATGACAGGAATTTTATAATCATCATAAAAATATATAGTTTTTACCGGATCTATCCTCTCTCCAACAAATGAAGTTTCCACAGCCTCACGATAGGAATCAGCAATTCCTATTAAATCAGGATGATAGTTGCCGATACTAAGTTTACATTGTACCCCTACATATTTCCTAGCTGTTTCAGCCCATTTCTCAAGTTCTATCCTAGTCCGACCAACATTCTGGCTCGTTACTTTTTTAAGAAGAATCAAATAATCTGGGTGCATGACTATTAAATCTTCTTTATCCAATCGATCGCGTATAGTCTTGAATACCTTTGCCCTGTCCTTAGTTGTTAAAATCACAGCAAGACGCGGAATATCCAAATTGATTCCTAAGCGGCGAACTCTTTCAAAATAGAGAGAATTGAGGTTTTCCGTTCCATGCAGAAGCTGGCTAATTAGTTCTTCCTTCAATCGTTCATCCCACTGCATTTGATCGATTAAAACGGCCTGTTGTAGAATCATTTCCGCTGCCATTTTTACCAGTTCCCCGTAGTTACGAATTTCTTCAGGATTACCAGTGATTCCAATAACGCCGACAACTTGATTATTAAAATTAATCGGAAGGTTGATTCCTGCTTTCACTCCATGTAGCCCTTTTGTATCGTGTTCCTCGATTTCAAATTCCTTTTGGTTTTCAATGACGAGCAGAGCCCCTTCATGAATGGAATCAATTCGAGTTGGATCTCCTGAGCCAATAATAATCCCTTTATCATTCATGACATTAATATTTCGCTTAATAATTTTCATCGTTCGATCGACTATTTCCTGAGCCAATGCTTGATCTAAAAATTTCATGATGCTGTCCTCTCCACTTTTAACGATACCACTATTATAGCTTCAGTTTTGTAAAAGGCATATTTTTCATACCCTTCTGGATAAAAAATAAGATGTTATACCCTACCTTCTTGCATGGTGGATGATCCCATTTTGGAGCTCGATTTTGCTCACTCAATTGTTAGTTGGAAATTGTTTTCCATGTTTTGTAGAATACAACTTCAATATTGTTGAATAAATCAATTTTTTGTAGAATTCCATTCTTAATTTGTAGAATAATCCTCAATCTTCCTCTGATACCTTAATAATTGGAAGGTAATTACCAAGTTTTGTAGAATTCACCCGTGATTTTGTAGAATAACTTGAAGTTTTGTAGAATTCGTCCTTCTATTTGTAGAATTCCTCTTCTGGCGCACCGAAATTCCAGCCAAACTAGTCTAAATTAAAAATGTAAAAAAAGTCCACATGACAATGTTTCTGTTATTTCCGCTTACCCTGCCCGAAGTGCGGACCAAAGTATTTTTTTAATGAAAGCAATAATGCTTATTATTTTATTTTTGTTGATAGGAGAGGAGATTTATCTGATAGTTTATAAAGCTATACCAAAAAAAGCATCCCAAGATTGGGATACTTTCTTAGTTAATTTATTCAATCCCCGGAAACCAACCTGGTGAATGGATAATCGCTTGCCAGAGTGGATCAGGGATAACCAGTTCCTGCTGCTTATCTTTATCTATTCTTGTAACAATTTCGTCTTCCCTGCCATCCGATACCTTTTGCACCCAATCAGGATCAATAATGATTTCGCGTCCTAATGCAATTAATGGCACTCCCGTCTGAATCGCTTGTATGGCATCATCCACGGTATAAATCGAGCCCACTCCAATAACAGGAACCTGATCACCAACACGTTCTTGAATAATTTCAATTCGAGAGCGAGTATCGTCCACCCCACGTCTTGGCTTGGACCAAAAATCCTGAAGGGAAACGTGTAAATAATCAAGATTCTTTTTAGCTAAAGCATCAATTAAAACCAATGTATCTGCCATCGTGATTCCAGGTGTTTCTGCCTCTTCAGGGGAGAAGCGATAGCCAATCACAAACGGTCCGGTTGCATGTTCCGCTGCGACTCTCTTTACTTCATCGACAACAGCAAGTGGGAACGTAAGTCGTTTCTCTAAACTTCCTCCCCATCGATCTTCTCGGCGATTCGAATGTGGAGAAAAAAATTGTTGAATGAGGTATCCGTTTGCTCCGTGAATTTCTACCCCATCGTAACCAGCTTCAATTGCCCGACGAGTAGTCTCACCAAAGTCCTTAATGATGGATTCTACTTCCTGATCCGTTAATTCCCTTGGAACTGGTTTCCCTGCACCTTCAGATGGAACAGAGCTTGCACTAACAACATCACCGTTCGGAACTAATTCAGGTGGTACTTGCCGTCCACCGTGGAAAATTTGCAGAATGGCTTTTGCGCCTTGGTCTTTAATCCCTGAAGCCAGCTGCCGTAGACTCGGAATCAATTCATCACGGTCGCCGCCAAATTCTCCTTGAAATCCTTTCCCATTGGCGGTCACATAAGTACAAGCTGTAATGACCATCCCTACTCCGCCAGACCGCCTAGCATAGTAGGTAACCTCTGCATCTGTAACCGTTCCATCTTGGTTGGATGAAAAATTTGTCATAGGTGCCATAACAATCCGATTCTTTAACGAGACTCCACTACGAAACGTAAACGACTCAAATAATGCAGCATACTTAGAATTCATTACTAATTGTCCCTCCAGGTATGTTTATTAAAACGAGGCAATCTTTCAACCACGTTTTAGTTTGCCGTTTTTATTTCGTGCTCATTCTAATGAGTTATGAAACACCTGTAATTTTACTAGCGTATTTGCCTTTTTATATTAAAGAGAACGATGCTCACCACTAACGCAATAGTAGAGAAAAATAAAGCAATACCCGAAAAAGCAAGGACATACGCATTTAACTCTGCAATTTTCACAATCATTCCGTAACTATTGAGTTTGAATACAGCCGCGATAACATTGAACAATAAAAGAATGAAATAAATGGTTAAGAGTCCCTTTGCAGCTCCTTCAATATCCGCTTTACTGAGTGCAATATGTGAAGAAATACTAATCGCTACTATTAAAAAAATCCAAAATAGCGGATTGATTAAATTTTCAAGGGTAAAGAGGTTCTTACTTATAGCTAAAATTGCTCCTGTTATAATCCGTATAAAAGTAAAATCAATTTTTTCTAAAGTAACGTGCAGCTTGATCTCTTTTACAAAAGCCTTGTAGGTTTCCGGGACTAAGAGGTACATACATAAAATTAAAGAACCAATCCCACTAAAAATGGGGCCAAGTCCAATAAAAAAATTGCCTGCCTGTTGATACCAGCTGTTCCGGTTATATTGGTGCTCCACAAAACCCAGGATACCAGTGGGACTATTGAATTGCAGTAATTTAACCCTCGTGACTCGATGTCCCCAAATAAAACACTGAATCAGATGACCAATTTCATGAATAGGCGTTCCAATCCATGCGGTGAACATCACTCCTCTTGGGCCAAACGCGCTTATAAGAAACGAATTTGAATACCTTTCCAAAATCCCTAAAACCACTCCTACAGCCATGATGACACCGAAGAGATAAACCAACTCAACAAAACTAATTAAAAGCGTATGTATAAATGATAATAGGATATTCATGTCTATCCTGAATCCTTTCAATGACTGTCTTTCCATCCATGATATACCATAGGATAGAAAAACATTCACAATTAGAACCTTAAAGATAAAATATTTTAGGAAATACTACCTTTACCTCTCGCTCAAAAGTGCGTCGATTCCCTGATATCCAAAATATAAACCAAATACGATTAACGATGCCCCGGATACAATAGAAATAGCGATTAGACTTTTCACATTTAATAATTTTCGGAACCCTGTCGTCAGTGCTGCAACAAACACATCCCAAAAAGTAAGACCAAGAAATATCATACTACTATAAATTAATAATGACCCTGTTCCATTTGTTTGAGCCGTTTTGGCCAAGACCGATCCATAAATCCCCAACCAAAACAAAATAGATAAAGGACTGGTTATCGACATAATGAATCCAGTTAAAAAACACTTAAATAACGAGTCCTTCTGTCTACTATACGAAAGAGTGATGGTATTTGCATTCTTAATACTTTCAATTCCGGAGTAAATTAATACAAACCCTCCGAATAACCAAAGAAAGATTTGAACAACTGGAATCCCTAAAAATTGAACCATTCCTAAATAAACCAAAAGCATAAAAACTCCATCTGCAATCATGGATCCAGCACCCACAATCCATGCATGCCAAAAACCATTTTTTATCCCTTTATCCAACCGAGCAGAATTCACTGGTCCAATTGGTGCTGCTAAGGTAAATCCCAAGATAATATAGCTAATTAAAATACTAGTACTTAACAATAAAGCCACCCCTACCACACGGTAATATCAACTTGTACATTTTATGTAGAAAATACAAAGTCATGTCCAAAAAATGATAAGAACGTAAAAAGCCAAATCCTTGTATATATGGATTTGGCTTTTTCCAATTGTTAGTTTAGATATCTCTCACTAATAGCTGTGAGCGCATCCGATTACCACGGATATTCGCCTTCCTTTTGTTTATCCGTTTTCGAAAAATACGCTGATTGATAATGAGGAACAAATTTTTGGGTATTCGCGTTAATAAACCCTGAGCCATAGGTTGGGTCTTCTGCCTGCCAGACCCCATTTAGCAGGACCTCATTCCATGCGTGGTTTTCACCGTAAGAGACTTTTGTTTTAATCCCAACCGCACGGTGCAGCGCAGCACTTAAATGCGCATATCCTGAACAAAGAACATTACGAGATTGATAGGCTTGCAGTGCAGTATACATAGGTGGATTAGTTGAATTAACCAGTGGTGCATTATAAGCAACATTTTTCGCTACCCAGAAAAAAATCGCTTTAGATTTCTCTACATCCGTTTTTTTGCCATTGGTTATGTTTTGCGCGAGCGCTACTAGACCAGGGTCTGTGCTCTGTACCATAAAGCTTGGCAATAAATAGGGATCACCATCCGTTAAATGATATTCAGCATAACCGAGAACCCGTTCAGGGTCATCTTCTTTGCCGTTATAATACTCATCCAAATTGATGATCACATCCCCAACTGTATAGGCAAGCGGATATTCATACTGAATCTTCCCTTTTTTAAAAGGAACCTTTATCGTTGTTTGCTTATCTGCCCGCTGTTCTTGAATATTTAAAATGACCCCATCTGCCTGATTGTATTTTCCATAAGGTGTTGGCTTTCCTGAAACCACTAATTTCCCGTCCTCAACCGTTACCTGATATGTTTGGATTTCAGTAGCCTGATATTTTCCATCAGTAGCTCTAGTTGGAACCGACGATGTTGCTTCCTGTTCCTCAACGGTTTCCTGTTTAGTTACCTGTGGTGAACCCGGAGCACGATCTAGCTGTGATTCCTCTTTCAACGGAGAATCAAGGTAGGCTAAGAAATTTTTAACTTGATCTATAGAAGGAAGAAGGTCTTTTTGCCCAAGATAAAAAAAAGCATATGCCCCAAGAAACAGAACGATGAGTTTCTTCAACTATCAAACACCTCCGCTTTCTTATAGCTATAAGTCTATTTTTCTATATATTCGAGACGTTGGCAACTTTTTAGGAGGGTCACCTGTCAATTTGGTATAATATTTTACATAAGAAGAACGTAAAAAGAGGTGCATCATGAAAAAAACAATAGGTATGTTTGCGCATGTGGATGCAGGAAAAACCACATTGGCAGAGCAGCTTCTTTTTCATACGAAAGCAATTAGACAAAGAGGTCGTGTAGACCATAAGGATACCTTTCTCGATACACATGAGATAGAAAAACAAAGAGGGATTACCGTATTTGCAGACCAAGCTAAGTTTACTTTTAATCACTCAGACTATTTTCTGATAGACACTCCAGGCCATGTGGACTTTTCTCCTGAAATGGAACGAGCCATTCAAGTGATGGATTATGCAGTAATCATTATTAGTGCCGTTGAAGGTATCGAGGGTCATACCGAGACGGTTTGGAGACTTCTACAAAAACATCAAGTTCCAACATTCTTCTTTATCAATAAAACAGACCGAGTAGGTGCGGATGTCCATAGGGTCATGGAAGAAATTCGAGACAATCTAACCCAAAATGTCTGTGATATAACCGAGACTCTGAACGAAAAGGAAATGAATGAGGAATTAATTGAATTTTTAGCCGAACGAGATGAGACTCTTTTGGGTCAATATATGGAAACCGGTTATCAGCTAGATATTTGGCTGGAAACAATGAAGACAATGATAAACGGAAATGAAATTTACCCGTGTGCATACGGCTCTGCATTGCAAGACATCGGTGTGGATAGTTTTCTAAGAAAAATGGACTTATTAACCTCGACGAATTATGATCATCATTTACCCTTTGCAGGCAGAGTCTATAAGATACGCTATGATAACAAAGGGACAAGGATTACGTTTATAAAAGCTCTTAGCGGAACCCTAAAAGTTCGTGAAGAAGTTAGCTACGCTGATGCAGATGTCGTCCTTAGCGAAAAAATCACTCAGATTCGTATATACAATGGAAATAAATTTATCACTGTTGATCAGGTGTCTGCAGGTGAGATTTTCGCCGTGACAGGACTTTCCTCAGCTACTGCTGGGGATGGATTGGGAGCATTAAAGGAAAAAGCCGTTTACGAAATGGGTTCTGCGCTAAAATCCAGGGTCATCTTTGACCCTTCAATACATGTAAAAGAGGTATTACAGTACTTCCATATTTTAGATGCAGAAGACCCCTCCTTGAATGTTACGTGGGAGGAACGATCGCAGGAAATTCACATTCGAGTCATGGGTACGATTCAGCTAGAGGTGTTAAAACAAATAGTTAAGGAACGATTTCACTTGGATATTCAATTGGGGGAACCAGAAATATTATACAAAGAAACGGTTGAGACTGTAGTTTGTGGGTACGGACATTTTGAACCGTTGGGCCATTATGCTGAGGTTCACCTTAAAATAGAACCGGCAGCTAGAAATAGCGGTATTTCTTTTGAGACCGTGTGCCATACGGATGATTTACCCGTCGGAACCCAAAATCTAATACGGCATCACCTGTTTGAGCGGGACCACCGTGGATTGTTAACCGGCTCTCCACTTGCGGATGTGAAAATCTCTCTATTGACAGGGCGTGCCCACAACAAGCATACCTCAGGTGGTGACTTTAGAGAGGCCGCCTACCGCGCTTTACGACAAGGGCTGGAAAAAGCTGCAAATGTGCTGTTGGAACCTTTCTATGCTTTTAAAATGAGAATAGAATTAGATCACTTAGGTAAGATATTAACAGATATACAAAACGCACATGGTAGTTTTGATGCTCCGCTTACAGAAGGGAACAAGGCTTTTCTAACTGGAAAAGTACCTGTTGCCACATTTATGAACTATGGCCCGGAATTTGCATCAATTACACAAGGAAAAGGCACATTGAACCTAGTGTTTGGCGGGTATTATCCGTGTCACAATTCCAACGAAGTAATGGAGAGAATCAACTACAACAAGGATGCAGACCCCGAATATTCTTCGTCATCCATCTTTTGCTCTAAGGGACAAGGCTATTCTGTACCTTGGGATCAAGCGGAAGCGAAGATGCATTGTTTGTAGAAACATTGTGCCTACTGAGTACACAATTAAATAAGGAGCGAATCCCTTCGCTCCCCCTACATCGTCCTTTCCTTACCGGAGTTACCCTTTAAGGCATGAACAACAAATGTACCTAAAAATACAATAATTAATATAGAAAAGAAAACAAATTCATCTAAATGATACCCAAATGCCGAGGTAATCATTTTTATGGCGATAATACCAATTAACACAAAAGCAGTGCTCTCAAATTCTGGTACTCTCTCAATTAAAGCAAGGAATAGATTGGCCACTCCGCGCATCAATAAGATTCCTAATACTCCCCCAAGAAATAATACCCATTCTTGATTGGATACACCAAATGCAGCGATGATACTATCCAAACTAAACGCAATATCCATTAACTCAACAGTTATCACGGTTTTCCAAAAACTCATTTTCTTATTTTGAACCTCGTCTTCCTCTTCATCCTTCTTTATAAAGTTTTGAAACACAATCCAAAGTAGATAATGACCGCCTACAATTTTGATCCATCCCACATTAATTAAAGTCACTCCGAGACCAATCGCTATGATTCTAAACAGATAAGCACCGAAGATCCCATAGAAAAGAGCTTTCTTACGTTGCTTTTTTGGCAAATGTTTCACCAATACTGCAAGAACAAGCGCATTATCGGCGGATAATAACCCTTCAAGAATAACAAGAGAACCAATTACTCCCCAACTAGCGGGATTTGAAAAAACTTCTCGTAATTCATCTAATGAAAAGAATGTACTGTAGCTATGCAGCAGTTCTAGTAGGAATTCCATTTTTTCTCCCTTTCATCCAATTTAGTGAATTGCAGAAGCAAGAAGGCTTGTCCCTATCAATCTCACTTCTTGCCTTCCACTATAAATGTATGAGTGGGCATTAGAGAAATGAACCAAAACTCAAATTTGCTGAAACAAATTTTATAAAAAGAAAGGAGTTTTCACTATGGAAAAAGAACTATTATTTAGTTGATAATAGATTTTAAAAGGATGTATTTTCATGAAAACTTCTCATACTCACATTAATTACCGCGACTTAATTCCAAGGCAAAAAGGGTTTGTCTTTAAGTTTGTAAAAAAAGAGGATCATTTTATACATACATTTAGTGAGGGTGATTTTCTTACGACATTAGGAATTGACTCTGATTGGATTATCGGAAAAACACTCTTTGATTTTTTACCAAATGAAATTGCGAAACAGAAGAATGAATTTTATGAACAAGCATGGAGAGGAACTCCAGTTAATTATGAAGGTCAAGTGAATGGTTATTTCTATATTGCCTCGTTAAACCCGATGGTCGTTAACGGTCAAACAGTCGAAGTCAACGGAACAGCCATCGATATTTCAACCGAAAAGGAAAACGAAATTAAGCTTAGGCAAATGGAAAAACTTTCGCTAGTAGGTGAATTAGCAGCTGGAATTGCCCATGAAATCCGGAATCCCTTAACCTCAATAACAGGGTTTACCCAGATTATTAATGAAAGTATTCAAGATCCTTCCTTAAAAGGTTACCTTGAAATCATGCTTGATGAATTAGAACGAATTAATAATATTGTTAGTGAGTTTATGTTTATAGCAAAACCAGCTGAAGGATTTATCTGTAAAGAGATTAATATGGGTACATTAATCTCAAGTGTACTATTTTTCATGAAACCACAATTTAATATGAATAGCGTTAATATTACACTGGACTTTGACTCCTCCATAACTGCTTTTTGTGATCCGAATCAAATTAAACAGGTTTTAATCAACCTCCTACAAAATGCGGTTGAAGCAACATCTACTAATAAAAATATCGAAATATCGCTAAAAAACGAAAGTGAGAATTATTTTTCTATAAAAATAAAAGATTATGGCTCCGGCATTTCAGAAGAGCGGCAGAAACGCTTATTCGAACCCTTCTATACGACTAAGGAAAAAGGGACAGGCTTAGGATTAATGGTATGTAAGCGAATTATAGAAAACCACCGTGGCACGATTGACATCCAAACGCAACAAGGGGAAGGAACAGATGCGATCATCATACTGCCAAAACAGCTAGAAAAATAGTAAAAGGGCCTGCAAAAACGGCCCTGTTTCATATCAAAAATTTACCGTTCCGCTCTCCAACTTACGATGTACTCGGTATGTTCGCTAAGAAGCGTTATTTTGGGTTCCTCCAAGCTCCAATTCCCCATTAAATTTAATTCCTTACAAGCTAGATCAAACTGGCACATCGCTATTCCCATATCCAATAGCTGCATATCATAGCCTAACTTTGAGCTATAGTTTGGCGTGTGTTCAATGAAGAAATGACAAAGCTTCCGATCCGCCGATACCACCAGTCTCCAAGGCTGTTTATTAGATGCAGATGGCCCAAGCCTGACCATTTCAATGGGTAATTCCAGCTGTCCTGCCTGTTCCTTTTCCAAGATTGCATCAAAACTAGAATCATAAAAAAGCTTTTCCAAAGGCTTCTTGTTGTCTGCTTTCACTACAATACGCAAGGCTTTATCAAACACCCGCTGTTTATTACTCTGATACCCGATAGGTGTGATGCATGGTATGAACTCCCCTTCACCCAGCTGAAGCTCTTTTTCAAACGAATGTCGGTTGAAGGTTCCTCCCATCCAGCACGTACCTAACTCAATCTCCGTCAAATATAAAACTAGTTTTTGAAAGGTGTACGCAAAATCCACTAGAGATGTTTTATCATTCTCGGTAATACCAACCAAGTATGCTCTTGGATTTTTAATAAAACCATAGGTGCCTAATTTGATTCCTTTGTCTGTTACATTGTTAGTTACTTGAATTAGCTCTATTCTTCCCTTTCGGCCCAGTGGTCCTATTAAGTTGTTCTCGTCAACTATGTATTCATTTATTTTTCTATAATCAGCTTCTGATATAGGTTGTGTGTCATATGTCCTGATCGACTGACGCTTTCTAATCGTTTCAATTACCGAACTCATCTAATCCCTCCACGTCCCTATGTTATTCACTTTATAATTTAACACAAAGAAACCTCTTATCCTTTTAAAAATAAGAGGTTTTACGGAACATTTAGTGTCCAACTTTATGAAACAGCCTTTATTTTTTTCGTACGCTTGTGTAAATTAGTATTCCAATACGCCATAGTTGTTGCGCCTAATAGTAAAACTCCTGTGACGATAAATACTAGTTGGACTGGAAAAATCCCGCCTATGAAGCCTCCTAGGATGGGACCAATCATTCCACCGATTTGGTTGGCTGTTTGACTTAATCCGAACGCTCTTCCTCGGAAATCACTTTCTGTCGATGTAACAACCAGACCGTTTAAAGCCGGGTACACTGCGCAGAAAAACACCCCAAAAGCAAATCGAATAATGGAAAATCCCCAAATCTGGCTAAATATTACATGAGCCAGCATCCCGATCCCACCACCTAATAAACCGATAAAAAGTACTCGCTGGAAACCGACCTTGTCTGCCCACCTCCCCCAATATGGTGCAAAGATCGCAGAGGCAATTCCAGGGAGTGAGAATACTATACCTGCAATTAGTGATGCATTTTCAGACGAACCTCCTAATTTAACAATATATAATGGTAGGACAGGTTCAATTGTCATCACTGAGCATGACGTAACTACCCACAACAATAGAACAAACATAAACGGACGATTGGACCAAGCGATTTTCAGGTCCTTTTTTACAGAGCCACGCTCCTTGCTTGGTGTGAAGTTCTCTTCTTTTACCCAAAATATAATGAACAAAGTGGCGATAAGAACGATGCTACCTGCACTAGCAAATGCCCAGCGATTTCCCACGAGGTGTGCAATTCCTCCACCGAGCAATGGACCAATAATCGTTCCTGATGCAGAAGCTGTAGAAATCATAGAAAGTGCATAACCAACTTTTTCATTCGGTGTATTGGTTCCAATTAACGCTATGGCTCCTGGAATAAATCCGCTCAACAATCCCTGTAGAATTCTCAACACCAATATTTGATAAGGATTAGTCACAAAGGCCATTAGAGTATAGATAAAAAAGAGAACAATCCCGGCTCGAACAATCATTGGTTTTCTGCCATATTGATCCGCTACCCTACCCCAAAAAGGGGCTGCGACCGCACCGGCAAAAAAAGCTGAACTAAATAACAAGCCTGACCACATTTCCGTATGTTCATGAACACCAATTTGCAATAGAAATATCGGCAAAAAGGGAATAACCATGGAAAAACTAGCCGCTGTAAAAAAGACCCCAATCCATAACACCCATAAATTACGTTTCCAACTCTGCACGCTGTTCCATCTCCCAAAGTTGATCAAAGTTGTGTGTCTTCCATTCCGTTTCCAATGATCATTTATTTTGGATTATCATACCATATCAGCAAATTATTTTCACTTACGAAATATTCGAATACAGAAATAGTTAGATAAACCGAATATAATTTGGGCACAAGGAAACATTATAAAAAACTGGATAGGGAGCATAAATATGGGAATAAATGATATTAAACTAACCACTGCAGAAATTGCAACATTATGGATCACTTATATTCAGAATTCAGCCATGTGGTGTTTCTATAAACATTTCCTTCAATATGTTCAGGACGTTGATATAAAGGCTGTCACGGAAGAAGCATTAATCTCGGTAGAAACCAATAATAAAAAAATTAAAATGATTTTTACTGAAGAAAAAATCCCAACTCCAATAGGCTTCACCGATAAGGACATTGACTTAACTGCTCCTGCCCTATTTACAGACCTGTACGCCTTAAGTTTTGTCTATCGCGGTGGACAAATGATTGTGCCCCATTACGCTTCTGTTCTAATAAAGGTTGCACGATCTGATGTGGTTAGTTTTTTTGAGGACTGTTTGTCTAATGAAATGAAACTTTATAGAAAATCATTAAATCTTATGCTATCTAAAGGAATATACGATCGGCCCCCAAAGATTCAATATCCTAATGAAGTTGCTTTTATTGAGCAACCCTCATCGTTACTGGGAAATTGGTTTGGCAGAGGCGCACCCCTAAATGTGATTGAACTGGACGAGCTATTTTTGGCTATTGAAAGAAATTATATTGGTCTTCTTCTTATAATTGGTCTACTACAAGTATCAAAGGATAAGGAAGTAAAGGAATATCTTTTAAAAGGGAAAAAATTAGCCGAGAAGCAAATAGAGGCCTTCAATCAGGTTTTTAGAGAAAATGAAGAGTTTCCGACTTCCCCCGTTACGATGGAAGTAACTAAGTCCACTATTTCCCCTTTTTCAGAAAAATTAATGCTCTTTATCATAAGTACTTCAAATCAGGTGGCAATGAACTCGTTAATTTATTCGATGTCGGTTTCATTGAGGAAGGATTTAGTCGTTGATTATTCACTTTTTATTATGGAAATTATGAAGTATGGAAACGAAGGGCAAAAGCTTTTGATTGAACGTGGCTGGTTGGGAGCAGCCTCCGCAATCTTTTTTTCGGAGTGATTTATATAAACCATAAGCCAAATAAAAAAGTTGGTTACCTATATTAAGTAACCAACTTTTCCTTGTGTTAGCATAACTGATTCCATAATCTATTGCTTTCTACAACAGAGTTGTTTTCAATAATGGTGTACGCTGCATTTGTAATGGCTTGTGATAATGTATCACCAGTTCCTCTGATGTCATTAAATGAAGCCTCTGATACTCCATCACTGGAAAAACTAAATCCAAATGTCTCTAATCTTTCAACGATTAGCATGGCATGGTCGAGGTTATGCTCGGGCTGAAAGTCAGACTCATGAATGAATTTCCCCACTTCATAATCATACCAACGATCCCATCTATTTAACTTCCAACCAAGTATTCTTCTTGCAATTGAATCTGTTTTGTACAATTGCATTCCCTCCTTTTAATGTTATATAACAGATGCATTAATTATTTTATATTATATAACAATATTTCGGAGTCGACTACTAAATTTTTATATTTTTCAAAAAATATTAATAAAAAAACATCCAACCAGGTTGGATGTTTTTCATAGTAATCTACAACTTACCTACACTCCACCACAAGTCGACTATTAATAATTTACCACCTGTGGTGTATCGATACTTAAGAAGGTACGCAGTCTGCGTGGAAGGAAACTACGGATATCTTCCTCGTTATAGCCTACCTGTAGCCTTTTTTCGTCCACCATAATTGGACGTCGTAAAATTTTCGGATTATTGATGATTAATTCATATAAATCTTGTAATGGTAAAGACTCAATATTGATGTCTAGTTCTTTAAATGTTTTTGAATTAGTAGAGATGATCTCATCCGTACCATCTTCCGTAAGACGAAGGATATACTTGATTTCATCTTTTGTAAGAGGTTGAGACAAAATGTTTCTTTCAGTGTAATCAATATGATATTCCTCAAGCCAAGCCTTTGCTTTACGACAAGATGTACAACTTGGTGTAGAGTATAATGTTACCATCTTCAACACACTCCTTAAACATAAAGTATTTTGAAATAATTTATTACGAATTCGAGATAAACGTCCTAAAAAAGAAAGAAACCAACTTACTCCTTCAATTCACAGCTTTTTATTCTATCGAGGACAGTGCTAATCGTTATATGATTTAAATAGGATTGAAGATGCATCTCTGCCTCAGTGAAAATTTGATCCATTACCACCTGAGTATTAGAAGAAATTACACAGGCTTGATCCGGATCACCTGTACACCAACTAGGTTTTAGAGAACCCGTTGCCATGGCCAAATAAATCTGAGACAATGTAGTCTTTTCAGGGTTACAGCTTAGCACATATCCGCCACCAATGCCCTCTTTAGTCTTTACGTACCCGCTTTTTCGTAAAATACTCATGATTTTTCGAATTCTTGTCGGATTGGTACAAACATTTTCTGCGATGGCCTCACTATTTGCCATTTGATTAGGTAAGTTAGCTAATAAAACGAGACTATGTAGTGCTATAACAAAATCGCTATTCATCGTCAATCATCCTTCCTAACCGAACCTTACTGTAACTTTAATGTATACAGTTTATTAAGTCAATGTTAAAACTTGGAGATAACACCTATTTTTCAAAAATATTTAATAAAGAAACGCGAGCACTTAACATCTCCTAGGTTTGTAAATGGGAAAAAGACAAATTCATGGGAAAATTTGAGTAATTTTGACAATTACTGACAAACTAATGATAGGAATTTTATTAGAACAAGAGGGATCAATTATGATTGAAGGTCAGGTAAAAAGTTTTGAACGATTGGGACGTATTCAAAAAGAACTTTCTGATGGTTGGATTGATTATTGGACAAAGTACTCCAATATAGATACATGGCAGTTTTGGGTGAATTTATTATTGTTCATTCTTCCACTCATCATTTTATTTTTTACTATCGATCGTAAGCGCGCCTTTCACATTGGTTTTTTTGGCTATTCTGTTCATATGATGGCAGGATATATTGACGGATTTGCTACCAGACATGGTTTATGGGAATACCCGTTTAAAATTATTCCCTTCTTACCAATCAGTATTACACTAGATACCTCCTTAATTCCTGTTGTGTACATGCTGCTTTATCAATGGACACTAAATCGAAAGAAAAATTACTACATCTACGCATTTGTAGTAAGTGCTTTGTTCTCTTTGGTAATAAAACCGATTTTGGCAAATCTACACTTATTTCAATTAGAAAATGGATCCAATTACTTTTATTTATTCTTATTTTATTTATTTGGCTCTTTCGCTGCTAAATGGATTACAAACGTGTTTGTTTTTTTCAAGAGAAACAGTTAATTAATCTGAATAGATTTTAATACTAAGTCCACGTCTTCCTTTGTAATGGCATAAATCTCGTGGTCTTCCCAACTTCCATTTATTTTTAAGTATCTCGGCGAATAGCCTTCCTTTTTAAAACCAGTCTTTTCTAGAATACGTTTGGACGCAATATTCCTAGGTATGACGGCTGCTTGTACCCGATGGAGCTGTAATTCATTAAAAGCAAGATCTAATGTTAATCGTACAGCTTCTGTTACATAGCCTTTTCCGTTATATTTTTTGTCTAAATAATAACCCAGGTTCGCATTTTGAAAGGGTCCGCGAACTATACCGGATAAGGTAATTCTTCCAACTAACTGTTGGGTTTCACGATGAAAAATTCCATATGTATACGAAGAGTCGTTTTCAATATCTAAAGTTGCTTTTTGTATTTCTTTTAATTGTTCTTCATATGTAAAGTGAGAATCGGTTCTTATAGGTTCAAACGCCTGGAAAAATTGGCGATTATCTTTCCTTAATTGAAGAAGACTTGTAGCATCACTTGCCTCTAGATAGCGAAGAATTATGTTGTTATTACTCATTCCTTACCCCTACCCTCTTTTGACATTCTCTATCCAAATTGTACCATTATTTTTCTTAAAATAAATGAAAAACAACAAAAAGGTGCCTGTCCCCCGTCGCGTTACTACAGTAACGCACTGGGGGACAGGCACCTTTTTTGGTATTATTAATAAAGTGTAAATTTACACCTTTTAACCCATATGATATAATTAGATGAAGGATATGGAAATTTTTATTTATTATGAAAGGACTTTACCTAAGCGGATAGACATAATAAAAATAAAGGGGGTTCGAGGAAAATGAAATGGATGAAAAAGCTGCAAGATAGACTTACAGGCTTAACCGATGCAATTACACGTTTCCCGCTGACGACACTTTTTCTTTTAGCAGCTGCCGTTTTTATTGCTTACAGTATCAGTGCAGAAAAAGAGCAATCACAATATATTCTAACATTCGTAGTTGGGGCGTTCCTTAGTGGTGTATTACAGGTTGTCTATGAGAGGTTTTACTCTAATGTTACTACCCGTTTCGTATTAATGGGTGTGGGGGTCTTCTTAACAGCCGGATACTACCTGATTATCAAACCAACTGATTCACTAGGCATGGAGATGGGAATTAGAACAGGAGTTGCTCTCTTTGCCCTGCTGATTGCCTTCATTTGGGTTCCAGTCATAAAAAGCAGCATTAGTTTTAATGCAAGCTTTATGATCGCATTTAAATCATTCTTTATCTCATTATTCTTCTCTGGAATTATCATGGCAGGCGTAAGCATCATTCTGGGGGCCACAGACCTTTTAATTTTTTCTATTAATTATAAAGCGTATTCATATGTAGCAACCATTATTTTCACCCTATTTGCACCGATGTATTTTCTATCACTTATTCCAGTCTATCTCGGTTCGGAAGACAAAAATATATCTCCAGATGATTTGAAACAAAAGACAGAGGTCATTAACAGCGCAGCCTATTGTCCAAAGTTTTTACAAATTCTTATTTCCTATATTGTCATCCCCTTGATTGCCGTATTTACCTTAATTCTCGTAATTTATATTATCAAAAATATCAGCGGGGACTTTTGGACGGATAACCTGCTGGAACCATTGCTCGTTTCCTATGCGATTACCGTAATTTTAGTTTATATTTTAGCGAGTGAAATCGAGAATAAGTTTACAGTCTTTTTCAGAAAGATTTTTCCAAAGGTACTTGTACCCATTGTTCTTTTCCAGATTGCCTCATCCGTTTTAAGTCTAACTGATACGGGTGTCACACATACTCGCTATTATGTAATTCTGTTTGGTATATACGCTGCAGCTGCAGGGATTTTATTTAGCATATTGCCTGTTCGGAAAAATGGAATAGTTGCTGCCCTGGTTATTGTTTTTGCAGCAGTTTCCATCGTACCTCCTGTTGATGCATTTACTATCAGTCGAAAAAGTCAGATTTCTACACTTGAAAACGTGCTAGTGAAAAATAATATGCTTGAAAATAATAAAATCAAGCCAAAGGAATCCATCCCTGATAAAGATAAAAAGACCATTACAACTATCATTTATTACTTAGACAATATGGGCTATACAAAAAAAATCACATGGCTTCCAAAAGACTTTAAAGTTTATGAAGATTTTACAGAAACCTTTGGTTTTAAAGAGTATCAAGACCCAGTTGATGCTGATTCCAACCAGCCTGTATACGTAAGTCTTGATCAATCAGCACCAATACCTATTACTGGTTATGACCTGTTTATTCCAACAGAAATCAATATGTACGATAAACAACACAATCAAAAGATTTGTGTTATTAGTAAAGACGGAAAAACGTATACCTTGTTAAAAGACTTTAATAAAGACCGGGTTGATATTAAATTAAAGGGAGAAAATGAAAGTGATCTGTTCACCTTTAATACAAAAGAAATCTATGATAAGTTTTATAACTATAAAGCAATGAAGGAGCAAATCTCTGTAGATGAAGCAACCTTTACAAAGGAAAATGATCTTGTAAAAATAACGGTTGTCGTACAAAATCTGAACATCGATAAGCAAAATGATCAGTATGACGCCTTCCTATTTGTTTTTGTCCAAATTAAATAATTGTTTTTTATATGACTTGTTTTGATGATTGTAAATTGATTTGATAGGATAAATAAAAGCATGGATGTTTTGTAATTATTGCAAAATACCCATGCTTTTTGCTTGGGTTCAGATGGGATATGAAAAATTATTGCAGTGGCATAAAGGCAACATTCCAAATTCCATCTTCATCCTGTATCATTTGGAAACCGTGTTTGCTGCTAGAGTTCGTAAATTCAATATATCCTGTAAAATCTCCGGTTTGGATAAACTTTCCTTCCGCTATACCTGCATATGTTAATGGTATTTGCTTTCTTAACATTCGGTCAGAGGAAGGAATATTTTCATCATATTCCTTCGTCCAGTTCACATACCCTTCCCTGTCAGTATAAAGGGCATAGGCAATATCGTATCTTCCTTCCCATTCCGCCTGTACATAAAGTAAAGCAATGCTTATTGGATCCAGTCCTTTTAAATGAGTTTCGTTTAAATCCTTAGAAAATGCTTTATAGACAATCATTTGTTCATCGTTTAACTGAAACATTTGGGTTTGACCCGTTTCGATATCCCTGCTATTTTTTGTAGTAAATGGAAGCGAACCGTCAAGTTTCCACCCATCCTCGTACTTTAAACTGATATGGTATATTCGGAACGGTTCAGAAACACCTTGGTCAACAGGGACCTTAATCTCAAAACTCCAGGTTAGGTCATTAAGCTGTTTCTGGCTTACGATTTCGGCATCCTGCCATAATAAGTTACCACTTATCTGGCGATTAGGTTGCGCTAGTTTTCCGTTATACTCAATAAAATCCATTGCCCCATAAATTCGATTGGCCACTTCTTTCGTATACACTTCCTCTAAATAAGCAACAACCTTTTCCTTCGTTATAAAATCTTCACCCATATATCTGTAGCTCTTGCCGTTATAGGAAAAAACCTCACCCATTTTTGGTCCGCTACCATTATAGAGAACAGACGCATGGGCAAAGGCAATCCCCACCGTTTCTTTGGCTTTTTGTTCAGTAAGTTCCACTTGTTTCACATCATTTATCTCTGAATGATTACTATGTTTAGATTCTATTTCATGTTTTTCTTTAAAAATAACTTCGTATCCGGCAATAATTCCAATAAATAATAAGGCTGCAGCAAGTAAATTGGGTAAAAAATGCTTCCGGATTCCTCTTTTAGTACGTTTCTGTTCCTGGGCCATGGAAGTCAATTTTTTGTGAAGATTTTCTTTAAACTCATAATTTGGTTGCATATCAGGTCTGTTCTTTAATGGCTGTAAAAAATTATCGTATATTTTCTCGTTCATTGAAAATCACCACCCCTTCGTTAGAATTATTTACATACTTTTTCAGGAGTTTAATGGCTCGGTGGTAATCCACCTTAACTTTTGATTCTTTCCAACCCAGTACCTCTGCCGTTTCTTTGATCGAATACTCCTTTAGACCTCGAAGAATAATCACGTTCCGATAGTCAGGCTTTAATTGGATAAGGGCCTTTTGCAGAACACCCCAATCGTGATTATGAACCATTTCTTCTTCTGGAATATAGTCTTCACTTTTCCTCATGTCAGTCAATAAGGAAGGTAAAATAGATATCATTTTCTTTTTACGATAATGGTCAATAGCTGTTCTTCTGGCAATGGACAAGATCCACGTTTTCAAAGATGATTGCTGGCGAAAACTATCGTAACTTTTCAATACTTTAATGAATGTATCCTGAGTTAGGTCCTCTGCTTCTGACTTACTGTTCGTAAAATATAACAAATAATGATAAACATCATCAAAATGCTGTTCATAAAGCTCATGTATGATCTCATTTCGATCGCTCAATTCGTCCTTCCCCCTTTATCTGCCAATTAGTCGATTCAACTAAGGGAATAGTTTCAAATCTCAAAAAAAAATTGGGGGACAGTCCCCCGGCGTGGTAACGCATTAAAGCGCCGGGGGGCTGTCCCCAAAAAGATTACTTTTTAAATCTTTTTAGAACAGCATCTACTTCCGCTTCGAATTTTATCATATTTTTATTAGCCATTATTAATGGTGAGATTAAGTAATATCCTAAAATGAAGGCGACAACTCCCCAAATAAAAAAGGTCAATTCTGCGCTATTTTTGTTCCAAATATAGACACCCAAAAATAATAAACTAGCAACTAAAATACTAATGAAACATTTCAAAATCACCTTACTCATATGACCCGCTCCCAAATTTAAGAATATGGTACTCAAAAAGCAACACAATGGATTGGTTGCGATGCTGGAAAAAATCACTTTACTTTGATGATAGATTTACTAATTTTCCTTATTTCTTTTCTTTCTTTCAATTGCGATAGTAAGTGCCCCAATCGATAGAAGACCCATTCCCCCCATTATTTCGGCGAAAATAGCTTGAGTATCCATCTGAAACTCATAAAACATGGTAAAAAAACTAAAAGTAATAATAATAAGTGTTACCCAGTGTGAATACCTCGAAAAAAACTTTTTCATACTGACTTTTCCCCTTAATTAATATTCATATGGGGATATTCTCCATTGGTGGTTTATTTCCCTTCAACATGACAAAATAGAACTCAATAGAACCGGGGACTGTCCCCCAGTAGCAGACTTTTCCCTTAACTGCCAGGAATAAGAACTCGTTATTCTTCACCAATTTTCCCAAAATAATCTACAAGTGCGTGAAATAAGATTAATGGAATGATGGAACCAATCCCGATATAGACGATAGAAAACCACAGCCCGATTAGTGTGGTTCGAACCACTCCCTTAACTCCTTGATAAGTATGGGCTAACCCGAACAGAATAGAAGAAAATATTAATATAACCCATATTGATAAACCTGGGAGCAAATAACTAAGTGCAAATATCATAAAACCTCTGTAAATTATTTCTTCCGTTATGCCTGCTGTTAATGATACTAAAGTCCAAAGTTTTTTTTCCTGTTTCGTTACTGGCATCATTACGTCAAACTGATTTTTTGAGGATTCTTCCTTTTTCATCTTATCCATCGAGTTTTTTATTTTACTGTTGAATCTATAACCGATTGTAAAAATCAGGATTACCAGACTAAATATAATTCCAACTACTATAGCAGAATATATAACCCATTTTCCGAGACTTTCAGTGTTAAGTGAAATGGATGTAAGACCGATTTGTTCCAGTGTTAAATCAGTAAATCCGATCAAGCTTAAAATAAATAAAGTCGGAACCCATAGGCTGATGCTGGAATTCTTGTAAAATCTAATTCTTTCTTTATCATCTGTTTTTACTTTTCTCTTAAACTTTTGAAAATCAAAATATCCAAAAATAGGTTCATAGGTTAACGTAAAGAGAATAACTAACCAAAACGCTACTTCCATTTATACCACCTCGTTATTTCGAACCAATATACTGACATTCCTCATAAATTCATCTTTCTCATCAAGGGACAGGTACATTTTTCTTGTTACATGCTCCCTGCCGATTCCATCTTTGATCTTTATAGGTTCCTTGAAGGCAATCTCAATATCAGGTTCTTCAAATTCTAATAATGTAGCAACCCATACATCTTTTCTTTTTTTATCGTTTTCATAGTTGATTTTTCCACTTTGGATACCTTCTATATTACTTAGCAGAACCTCTACTTTCATCCGTAAACCAAATCTAAAATGAATGGTTTCCTGAGATATAAGAACGGGATTCCTGAGAACCGCCTTGAAATCACCAATGAGAAAGACAATCATATAAATGGAGAGAACCAAGTGAATCCACGCCGCCACTTTGCTCCAACTATGAAGGAAATACGAGACTCCGACCCCTTCTAACAGTAAAACAAAGATAAAAGCGAAAACCATCCCTCCATAACCGACTTTTTTATGTAGGCTATAGGCGTCTTTCAATTCTACGTTTCTTTTTTTCGATTTTGAGAAGAGATAATACATCATTAATAAATCTCTTGTAACAAACGTTGCCAGCACTTTACTTTTGACTTGGTTTACAACCATTTCTTCTATTCTATCTTCAATAGGAAGTCCCCGATCTGTCATTTTATATGCTTTAACAAATCTGCTAACTCTCCATATCCCAAAACATAGCACCAGCACTTCAAGACTTAACCAAAATTCCATTGGAATGGCATTCATAAAATCCCACAACTCCCCCCAATTAGAATGAACCGTTACCGTTCTTTCCTTACAATGTCAGACAGTTTTTTCAACACGTCATGATACGTCACAATATCCTCCGGAGAAAGTTTCATGAAGTATTTTTCCAACACACGCTTTTCAGCCTTTTCTAATTCATTAAAGAACTCTATAGCTTTTTCATCCAGACTTACAAAAATCTCACGTCTGTTTTCCTTATTGGTTTCTCTTTTTACATATTTTTTATCTTCCAGAATCTTTACGAATTGACTTGCTGCACTTGGTGTCGCATTAATTATTTGGGCAACTTCGTGCATGGTAAATCTACCACTCTCTTTCAAGTAATTTAGCACTAGGGATTGTTTAGATGATAGGTCATATTCTTGAATGATTGTTTGAAACTCTCTTAAAAAAACGTTACTCATTTCTTCAGAATATTTTTGCGCTTCCATTAACAGTTGCATCATTTCCATATTATCCACTCCTTAGAGGCTATACCTAATCATAAAATAAACTAAATATTTCACTTAAACTAAACACTTAAGTTTATTAGGACAAATTTTTTCTAATTCTGTAAAAAATGCTCACCAAGTAAAAACTAGGCTTATTAATCAGTTTGAAATAGAATAAGATAGCAAATGACATTACCTAGAAGTCACAAATTCGTGAATGAGGTGTTTTTATTGAAAGTAATGGAAACCGAACGATTGATCCTTCGTTGGCTAACGCCTGAAGATACAGAGTTTATTTTTGAACTTTTGAATGATCCTACATGGATTCGTTTCATAGGCGATCGAGGCATTAGAACTCTCCAAGATGCAAGAAACTATATCATAACTGGACCAATGGATATGTACACAAAACTCGGCTTTGGGCTGTTCTTAACAGAACTTAAGGATGGACACATACCGATTGGCATTTGTGGATTGATAAAAAGAGAAGGTTTAGAGGACGTTGATATTGGTTTTGCTTTCTTATCCAGATATCAATCGAAAGGCTATGCCTATGAAGCTGCCTCCGCGACAATGAAATATGCAACGGAAAAACTAGGCTTGAAACGGATTGTCGCAATAACGTCAGAAGATAATCAAGCATCTTCTACGCTACTTGAAAAAATCGGAATGACCTTCGAAGGTTACGTTACCCTTCCTAATGATAACGAAGAATTAAAATTATACGGATGGGGACAGTCCCCCGGTGGAGTAAAGCTTTAAATCGCCGGGGGACTGTCCCCCGGCTTTGTTATCTTCACAAATCTTTAACAATTAATTCATTCTCCCTTAAAGAAACGTAGATATACTTATGGTGTGGTAAAACATACATTGAAGGGAGTTCCAAACAACATGTTTTTGAAAAAGCTTACGGAAAATAAACAAATTACAATTGATTATTATACTAATGGAAGCTTGCAAACGATTAAAGGGCGTGTGCATAGACTTAATCTAATGGAACAACTTCTGTCTCTAAAAGACGATCAACAGAAGTCGTTCACTATTCGTTTATCTTGTATCAGACATATTCATTAATGATTTCTATGCTTCTGCTTCTCCTTTTTTCACCTGACCATTTAGCCTTTCCAATTCTTCCTCAATGGTTTTGATGTCAATCCGTTCAAATAACGGTTGCACATTCTTAATCGAATGAGGAGTCGTTTCAATAAATGTCCAAGTAAATTCTCCCAGCCCTAATATCTTCTTTAATTCATTACTTGAGAAAGGTAAAAATGGGGAGAGTAACTGCGCCAAGTTTACAATGACGAGGCTGCAATTAAATATCGTACAGTCACACTCCAATTTATCTTCATCTACCTGTTTCCAAGGTTTCTGTTCATCAAAATATTTATTCGTGAACCTAACAAGTTCGAAAATTTCCTCCAACGCCTGCTTAAAATGACTGTTTTCAATTAGTTGGCCTACACTCGAATAAACACTTTTAATCTTTGCTTCTATTTTAGGATCACTTGAACCTTGTGGAATTTGATTATCACAGTACTTAGTTATAAATTTTAGGGTTCGGTTTACAAGATTCCCATATCCCCCCAGTAACTCCGAGTTGTGACTATAAATAAATTCTCTCCAGGAAAAGTCAGTATCCCTATTCTCTGGTGCATTGATCGTTAAAAAATAACGAATGGAGTCAGGGTGATATTGATCTAAAAGGTCCGGTACCCAAACAGCCCAGTTGCGGCTGGTTGAAATCTTTTTCTTTTCCAATGTCAAATATTCGTTGGACACTATATGTTCCGGTAGCGCTTCGCTTTGAATACCCATAAGGATACCCGGCCAAATAATACTGTGAAAAGGGATATTATCCTTCCCATGGACGTAGTATGTGGTCGCATCCTTATTCCAGAAGATTGATTCATCCTTTCCTGTCTCCAAGGCCCATTTTTTACTTGCAGAGTAATAACCGGATAATGCCTCAATCCAAACATAAATCTTCTTCTCTTCAAATCCTTCGACAGGAACACTTATTCCCAATTCAATATCCCGAGAAACGGCTCGGTCAACTAATCCTTCCTTTAGGTATCTCTCCGTTAAATGAACAGCGTTCTCACGCCATGCACCATTTGTTTTTGCATGATTGACTAAAGACTGAAGTTGCTCTTGAAACGAACTTAAAGAAAAATAAAAGTGTTCTGTTCTTTTTACTGTCGGAGAATCTCCGCATAACTTGCATTTTTTTTCTAATAAATCTAGCGGATCTAATATGGAAGAGCAGTAGTCACATTGGTCTCCCCGAGATGATTGCCCACAATTTGGGCATAATCCCTCTACATAACGATCAGGAAGAAACTGGTCACACGTTTCACAGAAGGTTTGCTCGATATCTTTTTTATAAATGTAGCCATTGTTCAAAAGGTTTAAGAAAATCTGTTGTACAGTTTTATGGTGATGTTCAGTATCTGTTCGAGTATAACAATCATATGAAAATCCCAATTTTTTAAAGCTATCATCAAATTCTTCATGGTACCGGTCGGCTATTTCTTTTGCGGAAACACCTTCTTGTTTTGCCCTAATGGCAATGGGGGTTCCGTTACAATCGCTACCAGAAACATATAAAACCTGATCGCCTTTTTGCCTATAATAACGGGCCAAAATATCCCCAGACAGTAAACTTGCGATGTGTCCTAAATGCAAGGAGCCATTAGCGTAAGGCCAAGCTCCTCCAATAAAAATATTCATTTGATATTCCTCCTTTTTTAAAAACAAAAAAACCCCGCCCCTATCTATAAATAGATAAGGACGAGGTTGATCTTCTCGTGGTTCCACCTTAATTTACCAATTGCTCACACAATTAGCCTCAACAAGTACGGAGCTGTTAAATGCTCTTATACTGTGGTTTTGATAACGAGTACCCAAAACTCGTCGCAGTCTACTAGTAACAAGAAGTTACGTTCAATACGAAGCTCAGAGGCCATTGTTCAAATGAGTATTTTTGCTTCTTCTCAGCTACCGAAGCTCTCTGTGAAAAATAGAATCACTTTACTTTTCCTCTTCATTGCCTTATTACGGTTAAATTGGATTTATTATACATCAGGCTAAAAACCGTTTCAACACTTTTTTGGGGATTCCTTTTTTCGGGGGACAGTCCCCCGCCACATTAAAGCGTTACCACGCCGGGGGACTGTCCCCAAATTTGATTGATACCCTTTCTAATCTTGCTTTTTACCAAAATATGAATTCTGTAAAACTATTCTCCATCCATCAGGATCCTCGATGGTCACCCCTGCATTTTTCCAATAAGGATTTTCAGGTTCCACTTCATCGTATCCCATGCCATGTAACCGCTTAACCACTAGGTCTCTAGCCTCAAGGTCTGGCATATAGAATACCAGTAAATTATCCTCTGAAGGAGGCGGGCATGGAACAGCATCCGCATGCTGGGTAAACTCTAAATGATAAGCGGTATCCGGTAGACCCAACATTACCCCATCGTACCCATTATGATTTTCAAAATGTCCGACCACCCTTAAACCCAGGCCATCCCGATAAAATTCAACCACTTTTTGTAACTGATTTGTAGATCTAGCAATTCTAAATTGAACAACTGGAAATTTGTCTGACCAAATATTACTCATACTTTTCACCTCATCCATTTCTCAATTAACTCTACATAAATATTACTATTTTTAAACAGTTCATAAAATCAATTATTAGTTTGAGTTTTCCTACAACTTTAGTCTTATATCTAAAAAGTAAAAAACGCCTCTACCTAAAGTAGAAACGCTGTTGGTTTTAAAAATCCCCTCAAATTCTCCCAATATATTTAGGATCCCTCACGATTCCCGGTTGACCAGGCACCCAATTGGCGGGAACTCCTTCTTGAGTCCTCCTAGCATATTGAACTCCCTGTATGACACGTAAAATTTCATACACATTTCTTCCTACCTCTAAAGGATAGACCATTTTAGTAACAATCGTTCCTTCTGGATCGATAATGACGGTTGCTCTGAACGTTGCTCCTGTTTGTTCATTCAGAACTCTATATGCTTTACTGATTTCATGCGTGCGATCACTCACAAGCGGAAAATTCACTTTTGAGGCCGAAGGAGACACTTCAGTAAAAACCTTATGGGCATACACGCTGTCTGTACTGATAGCGAGTACTTCTGTGTTTAGTAATTTTAATTGATCATAAATAGCAGCGACCGCTGCCAATTCTGTCGGTCAAACGAATGTAAAATCACTACCATAGAAAAATAATATCATCCATTGACCACGATAGCTTTCCAAGCGTACCTCTTTTATTTTCTTTTCTATATTGTCGTAAGCCTCTGCCGTAAATGATGGAGCCATATCAGTTGTTTGTGCACAGTTTGGTAGTTTACATTCCCCCAAACCTATCTCATGACTTCTAAAATCCACTTCTCCACCTCCATCTATAAATCTTTGCTTCTGTATTGTATGTATAGTTTTTTGTCCCATTGAGCCTATTTATCAACAAAGATTACTTAAATTGAAGGATTTAGTAAATGTAATTTTACTAATAAGTAATATAAATATTGATTTTATGTAAATTTAGTAATAAAATAATTACTATAAAAGGAGGATATGTATGATCAACGAAATTGCTAAAGAATACATTGCCCTGATTCCAAATCTTTTTGGCAGTTTTAAAGAATTGAACAAAGGTTCCGTACATTTATCACATATGCAGAACCACGTGATTGAGTATATCTTTATGCAGCAAAGACCTTTGAATTTGAAAGAAATCAGTGCTGGTTTAGGGATCGCCAAGCAACAACTAACGAATATCATTAGTGATTTAGAAACGGGTGGCTATTTGAATAAGGTGCCTGACACCAAGGATAAACGAGCAGTATTGATTTCACTGACACCCGCGGGTAAGGAAATTGAAGAAAAAAAGTGGGCAGAACTTTATCAAAAGCTAAGTATGAATGTAACAAAGTTAAGTGAGGAAGAGCAGCGTGACTTAAGCTTTGCACTTCACAAAGTGAATGTATTATTGAGAAAAATGGAGGAATAAATCATGAGTCAAAGACAACGGGTATCAATCCTAGGTGTAGGTGTAATCATGGGTCTGGTGTTGGGGTTAATTTATAATGATCTCTACAAATGTCTCATTACAGGAATTATTACAGCTTCAACAATCATGGTTATGTTAAGTCAACAGGCTAAAAAGACAACTGGAAAATAGCCCAGTCAATTATGACTGGGCTATTACTGGTTAAACAATTTATTCATATTTTAATAAAATAAAATTGTTATGCAGCTCCCTTTCATTAATTGATATCCTAATTGTTAAGTCTTCTGTTCGTAAAACAAAATCTTTGACGCCAATAAATTCAGATTCAGCAATCAAATAGAATTGTGTTCCCTTTTTTAACCCTTTAAAATTTTTCTTTAGCTTATATCTCTTCATTATTTTACCTAGCTGCTCCCATAATCTATATACCTAAAAAATGCATATGTATGTGTGAAACTATATCAAAACTATAACGGTATTAACAACTAGTCTTCCACAAAATTGTTCATGAGATTTTTTGCTAAAGCTTCTTCAACGTTTGACAAAAACGGATTCTGCCATTATTATCACTATCAATTCGAACTTTTTTATGGGAGAGATAAAGATGAAAATTTATGTTGATGCAGATGCTTGTCCAGTAAAAGATATTATTATCTCTGAAAGTAAGATTGCGGAAATTCCTGTTGTCCTTGTCACTAGCTTTTCTCATTTTTCTAATGCTGAACAACCTTCAGGAGTGGAAACCATTTATGTTGATTCTGGAGCAGATGCTGCGGATTATCGGATCATGAAGTTAGTACAAATAGGAGATATCATTGTTACGCAAGATTATGGACTTGCTTCGCTCGGTTTAGCAAAAGGGTGTACAGTTCTCCACCATAAAGGGTTTACCTATACAAATGAAAACATAGATCAATTATTACAAACCCGTTATTTTAGTGCAATGGCTCGAAAAAGCGGAAAGCGTACAAAAGGGCCAAAACCATTTACATCAGAAGATAGAGAAAAATTTAGGGAGCTTTTTAAAAGAGCGATTTCACTCTAAGTTATTTTTACTTCTTTTTCTTCGATGAGATTTTATATGTTAGTGACAGGAAACGGAACCAGTTAAAAAACTGATTCTTTTTTTTATACTAAAAATCCAAACTCTCACCCACATTATTTTCAGACTTACATGGGTCGTTCGCCGTTACTGTTTGTCCAATGGCTGCATTTATTATAGTAATTGCGTAAATAAATTCATTGGAAGACGGACGAATTTGACAATGTGGGGGAGTTATTTTGGCATCCAAAAAGAAAGACAAGTTCTTTACCCATTTAATGGACATTTCTTTAAATTTAAAGGAAAGTGTGAACTACTTTGCTGACTACCAAATAAAAAATATAAGTGATCTCAAAATTTTTTCCGAAAAAATGAAAGAATATGAATCTAGAGGTGACGTCTTGGTTCATGACCTTATCATTGACTTAAATCTTGTGTTCATTACTCCTATAGAACGTGAGGATATCCTCTCTCTCTCTCTTAGCATGGATGATATTCTGGACGGTTTACACCATACCGCTGCCCTTTTTGAAATGTATTCTGTTATTGAAACAGACGAGTTCATGCATCAATTTGTTGATGCAATTAGAAACTCTGTCTACGAAATTGATTTGGCGATTAAAATGTTATCTACAAAGAAATTATTAAGCATCAGAGAACACGTACTTAAAATTAAAGACTTGGAATCATCATGTGACCACATCTTGCGCGGCTCAATAAAACAGCTGTTTGCCTCTGAATCGAACCCTATCCGTATTATTCAATACAAAGAAATCTATGAAGGACTTGAAGAAATTGCGGACTCCTGCCAAGCAGTAGCAAACATGTTTGAAACCATCATTATGAAAAATAGTTAAACTTTCATAAAAAAGTGAATAAATAAAAGGGACAGGTTTAACTGTCCCTTAAAATTTTTACTTATTTACATCTCTTTGGGCTTTTAATGCTTTCTTTTCAAGGCCATTTGCATTTTCTTTAGCAAATTCTACATCTGCTTTTGGTAGAGCCTTATTCCTGCTATTCTTATTTTTTGCCATTTTTTCACCACCCTAAGTTATTTCTGTGTGCCAACTTTTTTGGTTTTGCACCCACGGTTTTAGTTTGCTTACTTTCCATAAGGCTATGCTTGCAAGTCACCCTCTAAACTCTTTAAATACCTATTATTAATAAATAATTGCATGACAAATAAAACTTACATAACTTAAAAAAAAGAACTAGCATCCATTCGGATACATTTCTTGCAAAAACACAACAGATTCCTTGATTAATTCCTTTAACACTTCAATATCAATATCCGCCACTTTGTTAATGTACACACACGCTTTACCTGTTGTATGTTTTCCGAATTCCTTAAGTAATTGTTCTCGCTTATTTATACAAGGGGCGAAATACAAACTGATTTTTGCCTTGCGTGGGGAAAAACCTACTAGTGGAGCATCTCCTTCATGACCAGATGCATATTTATAATGGTACGAACCAAATCCAATAATACTCGGTCCCCACATTTTTGCTTGATAGCCCGTAGTTTCTGTAAATAAATCTAATAATTGATAAGCATCTTCCCGTTTTTTAGGCTGATCTACTTGTTCGATAAACTCAATAACACTGTTGTCGGTTTCTTTTGTTTTTAGTTCATACATCGCAAAAAACCTCCCTTTTCTTTGTAGCATTATAGGATTACTCCTCACTCTTATACTACGACATATAAAACCTTTTTCCTTCTTTCTTTGGATATTGTAAGTTTAGATTGAAACAAATGCATTATTGAATCGTCTATTAAGGTGGAGGTGGTAATTTGCGGAAATTAATAAGTCTTTTTCTATTTATTATTATTTTCTTAGTAGGCTGCGGAACGAACCAACATACCGTTATTGATTGGGTAGATTTTGTGAAGTGGGATGGAGTAATGTATGATGGGATTTATTCAGGGGTCTTATCAGATGAGAAGCACATTGGTGAAAAAATCGGAGAGGTGAAATTCAGAGTCGCAGACAATGTTTCTGACCCGGAATATAAAGTAAAAGACGGAGATGCTGCCTTTCATGAAAAAGGAACAGACATTTTTAAAGTTAAAGGGTATCCACATGTAATAGCTGTGAAATCAACACGTGCCATCCATAAATACCAACTATATTACTCAAGAGAACACACAAAAAACAAATGGAACTATCAAGATCTGCCGCTTGAAAAAGTAAATAAAATCGAAATCTATCAAGCCGCTACCATGGAAGAAAACAAACAAATAACGGAAATAAACGATCTTGAGAAGCTTTCACGCTTCCTAGAGATACTAAGAAATAGTCAAGACTCCCCCAACTTCGAGCCAAACACAGACAATGGAGATCCTACTTACTATAAAATGGTCTTCTACACCGGAGAACCCATAGCTTACATGTTTGACCTAATGTATGACGGCAAAACCTACTACTGGTACCCATCCGAACCAGCCACCCTATCAAATGACATGCAAACCTTTTTTGGGGACAGTCCCCCGGCGCAGTAACGCATTAACGCTCTGGGGGACTGTCCCCCACATAGAGCAACCTTTCAACAAACCATTTGTTCACTACTCCTAAGAGGATATAGATGAGGAATGAATAGTAATATTCCCAATTTAATGGTTTGTAGATATTCATCCATGTAAAAACGGGTTCCGCTACAAAAGTCGCCCCCGCTGCCAATATGGTCTGGGCAATTAAAAAAGCCTTCCACTTTTTAAAATACTGATAAACAATCATATATGTAATAGGCATCACGGTTAAATCAACCGGATTTAATCGTGCACTGATCGGAATCAATTGATACTGATAAATCCATAACGTAAAATGGGATCCAATATCATCGAATAAAATGGAATAAAGAGAGATGATGGTGCCATATAGCAGAATTTCAATGATTCTTTTTTTGTCCGCGAGCTTCCACCATAGGATCCACGGCATAATGGAAAGACCAAGTAATATCCACCACTGGTATGTGAAAACCACATCATGTATCCAATACTCATTTCTCTTCTCCGCTATTTTTTTCATTAAATTTATTAGTTCTTCCATTGGCTCGTCCTTTCGTCATTCGAAACATTATTTTCTATCATAATGGTTAAGAATGACATTTTGAACCTTTAGTGGACAAAATTGGAATAAGGTCGTAGCATGTTACTACTTTGGTACTATTTAAAATTATTCATATATATACCATTGTGTAATTTTTTCTAACTTGTAAAAAGATAGTAATAGTGGAATCTGAATAAATTGGAAATTATACTTCGTAAAAGAGAGAGGAAAACCATGTTCCTACACTTTTTATTGGATCTTGTTGAGGGATTATTCATTAGTTCAGGAGGCGGCGGCGTATTAAATACACAAAAAATCGATCAAAACATCGACCTTTTAAAGCGGCAAGCGTGGTTTAATCTACTATACCAGGATGAGCGGTATCATCGACTATTCTTCGTCAATCGACGTGTGAGAAAGTATTTGCAAAGTACGATTCGTGTAAAAAAAATCATTAGCAACCCTAAAGCACAACAGAAGTTTTTGTTATTTCTGGATAAGGAGGTTGAACGTTCAAACAAAACCTAAATAATATTTATATGTATAAAAACACTCTCTATATGACTGGTGGCTCTACATCCTGCCTGTTTTAGGAACATAGAGGGATTCTACGTGACCGGACGCCTTACATCGAGCCTGCTTTGGTCACGTAGACGGCTCCTACGTGACCGGCGACCTTGTTTCCTCCCTATTTGAGAACGTAGATGGCTCATACCTTTTATTAGCCAATCATTTACAACCATTTCAGTAATCCATATTGATTTTACTTGTTCAATTACAAAAATCTATTAGCTTTATTCTAATAAAAGTGAGAGATCAACCTTCTTTAAATAACTAAAATGGTAAATCCTCATCATCGATATTTACTCCATGACTTCGTCGATTAAATTCTGATGTACTTCCTTCATCATATTCATTTTCCATTTCTTCTCTAGTAATGCCAAACGGTACTCCATTTTCTGTATATCCTGCAATAAAATAAAGCATATCATCCTCGAAATCTTCCGATTGCTCTTTTTCACGTTTTCTCTGTTCTTTTTGTTTTTGTCTCGCAGCAATTGATTGTTTAACTTGGTCTTTATAGGACTTTTTAAATTTATAGCCTAGCATTTCAAGCTCTACTATGGCACATAACAGGTCTACTCCAAACCAATTACTGTAACCTTTTGCCAGGTTTTTTCCGTTGTATTGTTCTGCCCATTTCTTTGCATTTTGTAGACGGCCGCTTCGGGTATATCGTTTCCGCCTTGGCGTATTATTAGTGTTATGTTTATTCTTAGCCAAAATATTTCCTCTTTTCTCATAAAAAAAACACATTCCAGTTAACATAATAATATTATAGTTTTAATATTTCTATCTATCAAACCTCCAATTTTGTATAAATTATTAGATTTAAGGTAAAATTGTTTTATATAAAACTATTTTGAGGGTATTAAAGTGGAGCACAATCTTATTTTAAAGGAACTTGAACTTTTACGAAAAGAAAATAATTACCTTAAACATCTACTAGCTAATATGATGCATCAGCGAGAAGAAAAAACAGCGACATCCAATGAGAATTTGCTGGTAAGCAGCCGCTCTCATCCTGAAGAGAAAATAAAATTATTTAAAAGTTTATTCATAGGAAGATTAGATGTTTTTGCCTATCGCTGGGAGTCAGAGGATGGGCGAAAAGGTTATGCCCCTTCTTGTGAATTGGAATGGCAAAAACCAATCTGTCAAAAGCCAATAGTAAAATGTTCGGAATGTTCAAATCGTAAATTAATCCCCCTTAGTGACCAGATACTTTATCAGCACCTAAGTGGTAAAAAAACAGTTGGTATATATCCTCTTCTTCAAGATAACACGTGTTTTTTTCTTGCTATCGATTTTGATAAACAGAAATGGCAAAAAGATGTCTTAGCGTTTGTAAATGTATGTAAAAGTGCTAATTTGCCAGTTTACATTGAACGTTCAAGATCTGGAGAAGGAGCACATGTTTGGTTTTTCTTTTCAGAGAGTATTCCTGCTTCGCTAGCTAGGAAACTTGGAGAACAGCTACTTTTCCAAAGTATGGTATATCAAAATGGGGACAGGAACAATTCATTTGACCGTATGTTTCCGAACCAAGATAACCTACCAACAGGTGGATTTGGAAACTTAATTGCCCTTCCACTACAGCTTCATTCCAAAAACCAAGGAAATAGTGTGTTTGTTGATGCAAATTTCATTCCTTATCAAGACCAATGGCTATACCTATCAAACATTGAAAAGATTAATAAAAAACAAGTGATATCATTATTAAACACTAAAATTCATTCTGAAGTTCAAAAACAAAGTCCTCTATCTACCCTTCCAGATAAAGTTAGCGTGACTTTGAAGAATGGTCTATATTTAGAAAAGAACTCAATTCCTGAAGTAATTTTCTCAAAGATAACTTCACTTGCTTCCTTTGGGAATCCTGAGTATTTTAAAGCACAATCCAAAAGATTATCTACCTATGGTATGCAAAAGGTAATTAACTGTTTTGAAGAAAATATAGATTCTATCATACTTCCACGTGGATGTTTAGAGGACTTAGAAATCCTACTCAAAGAACTCTCAATTGAACTTGAGATAATTGATAATTCTTTTGAGGGAGAAAAAATTAATGTTAACTTCCATGGTCAATTAACAACTCAGCAAGAAGATGCCATCCAATCTATACTACCAAATAGAACTGGAATACTTGCAGCTTCCACTGGATTTGGAAAAACAGTGACTGCTGCTGCAATCATTGCCAAAAGGCAAGTAAATACTCTTGTAATTGTAGATCGGACTCAATTAATCCAACAATGGATTTCCAGTCTATCATCTTTCCTCCAAATGGATACAAAAGAAATTGGTCAGATTGGAGGCGGTAAAAAAAAGATAACAGGAAAAATTGACGTAGCAACTATACAAAGTCTTAATTCAAATGGTGAATTAAAATCATTTATTACTCAATATGGACAAGTTATTGTAGATGAATGTCATCATATTTCTGCTTTTAGTTTTGAAAAAGTGTTAAAACGAGTTCGTCCAAAATTTATACATGGACTTACTGCTACTCCCATTAGAAGAGATGGACTACAGCCAATCATATTTATGCAATGTGGACCAATTCGTTATAAAACTGATGCAAAAACTCAGGCAAAAATTAGGCCGTTTTTACACACATTAATACCAAGGATCACAAAATTTCATTTTGATTCTAATAATATACAAGAAATTTTACAGGCAATCTCAAGCGATGAAGCGCGAAATCGACTATTATTTGATGATGTGCTGAAGGAGTTAGAAAATGGGCGTTCCCCCATCATATTAACTGAAAGAATAGAACATCTTGAAAACCTTCAAAAAATCTTTAAAGGTTTTGCAAAGAATATTATTGTCCTTACAGGAAATATGAGTAAAAAAGAGCAGAAGAAAGAAATGGAGCGTCTATTAAATATACCTTTTAATGAAGAACGACTTATTCTTGCAACTGGAAAATATATTGGTGAAGGCTTTGACGACCCACGTTTAGATACACTATTTTTAGCAATGCCAGTTTCATGGAAAGGTACTCTTCAGCAATATGTAGGGCGTTTGCATAGGATTCATTCAAATAAACAAGAGGTAAAAGTTTATGACTATGTTGATGCTAAGGTCCCCCTTTTAAAAGGAATGTATGAAAAACGTTTTAATGGCTATAAATCAATGGGTTATACTTCTATTGAAAATAAAAAGGAAAACCCAAATGAGCAGATGAAATTATTTTAATCGACAGCTTTTAAACACTAAATATTAGTAATCCACCTAATTATCAAATGATAAGGTGGATTATTTCACTTAATTTACTCTTGCTGTAAAAATGAAAATTGAACCTGGGAAGTAATTTTGAGTGGAAATCGGTGTTGTAGAATTTGTATGAAGTCGGAAGGGAGGTTGAAATTATTAGTCATAATTGTTATAGTTCAAACTGAGTAAGGTTCCTTGCATTATGAATAATTCTAACAATAGCCATTTTGTCTGTATTTATAAGGTAAATTATCCTATAGTTTAGGAATATTTTTTCTCTTATCTTTTCTTCATTAAATTCAGGAACAATTCTTCCTGAATAAGGAAATGCTGCAATCGTTTCAATCATATCAATAATTCTTCTTGCAAAGCTTTTTGCATATTCCTCAGAATCGTTTGCAATATAATTACATATTTCTTCTAAATCACATACAGCTGACTCAGACCATCTCAACTCAACCATTTTGATATTTTCTCCTTGACCTCATTATGTGAAACAGCTTTTCCATTATTAAGATCCTGAAGTCCCTTTTCAACTTTTGCTATAACCTGAAGTTCTTCCAAAATATCCTCTAACGATACATTTTCAGGTAAACCTTTGATTATTCTAATGACATCTTCTTTAATACTCATCAATATCCCTCTCTTTCTTAAAATCTACTTTCATTATAATTCAAATTTATTTTCTTAGCTAATTCAATCCGAAGTCTTTCCCAATGATTGTTATTTGCCGAGATGTCCCGGTTCCCCTTACTAAACTGGTGATTTTCAGGAAACCTATCAGCTGATTACAGAAGGATGCCAAGCATTACTCGTAAAAATTCGTCACAAACAATACCTTTACACACATAAAAACAGAGCAACGGCTTTAGGTCCGCTGCTCTTAAAAAACTACTGTAAATTAAAGAAAACCTGGCCACCCACCATCTCTTCATATCGAAGCTGCGCTTTTTCTCCTGCTTTCACCAACTTCGCAATGTAGCCTTCTTTTTCATTCCCTACATACATTTCGAAGCTGAAATCAGGATCGGTGGACCCGACCACATCTCCACTATAAATATCTCCGCTTTCACTCACCGCTGTAAAATTCATAATCCCATCAATATGAAAGGCTAAATCCTTTGTTTCAGACTCAACAAATTTTACTTTTACTTTTGCAAGAACCCACTCATATCCTTCAGGAGCCGGATCATTAAATTAATTCATCGCTTTTAATTTTTGAAAAGCAGCATCCCCACGAGTAACTTCCGTAACAGTTAAATCGAATTTAATTGGAAAAGCGTCACCGTTGTCATTGTATAACTCATCATCAACGGTTGCTGTTTTTTGGTACGGAACGGGATTCGTTCTTGATCCTAGCTTAGATTCTTCCTGTTCTTTTGCCTTTGTTTCATCTTCTTTTTTGGTTTCTTCCTGCTTATCCGTATCTTCCTTTACAGTGATATCCTTTGTATCTTGTCCGCAAGCCGCTAACATAAAAAATAAAATAACAGAAACGAAAAACCTTCCAAATTTCATTTTGCTGCCACCTCTTTATTCGCTTTTCTTATCATTAAAATCATCAGGATACACAATTTGGTCAAACTGTTTTTGTGTTGCCTGATCTTTAAGATAAATGGTTACTCTTGTATCTTCAGATTTCACTCCGTTATACAGCTGATACACCATACCAGCCATCCCTAAACCAAAGGCTGCAAATCCATCCATGCTATTTTCATACGTTGCTTTATCAACCACCATAGTAAACTCAGTAAAGGAGTCATTATAAGTTATATCCTTAATGGATTTATAATCCTCTTTATTCTGTTTTGTCTCATTGACTACATCGATAATATTGGCCTTCATTTCTTTCATCATTTTTTTATGCTTTGTTTTAGACATCTTATAGGTTAACGATCCATCTTCATTTTTAGTAACCTTAATGCCCTCTTTTTCAACATCGGCGATAACCTTGTTAATATCCTGGCCCTCGAACATCGACGCCGGCAAGGTGATTTCCACATTAAAAAGCCCCTTGTCTACATCCACCGTTTGTTCCTTGTTTTGTTCGCTTTCCTTTGATTCTTCCTTATTTGCACACGCTGATAAAAATATAAGTACTAGTGCAAAAAATATGTAAGTAAACCTCCGCATGATGACAACCTCCTGTAAGGATTTATCTTAGTTTTCCTTATTTTTAACAAAATACACGATATTTTTATTCAGATAATTGGAAAAGCCCACTATCTTCAAATAGTGAGCTTCCTTCCATACTTTACTTTCTCTCTCATATTATTGCTTTTTAATAGGAGTGACCACAGAAAATAAACTTTCAGTTGGATCGGATACATTAAATTCAATAATCTTGTATCCATTATCCCCTTCCTTGTACTCGCTTTTAGTTGAAACTATTAATTGATTACAATCCATTTTTCTTTCTTCCCTTCTAACATTCTCACAGAAGTTACTATATGACGAATATTAAAAAGTGTGCATTTTTTTAAAAAATTAGGTCATTCACCTGTAAACAGACTTTAACTTAATGTCACACTCCTGTTCTTTTTCTGAAAAAAATTAATGATATGATATTTTTAGAATGCTTCTAAAGAATGAAAAAAAGAGAGTGGAAACTATGTTAAACGTAAAAGAAGCTGCTGAACATTTAACCTCGGCTGGCATAGCCGCAAATGACGAAGAAGTAATGAAGTGGATTGAGGAAGGAAAAATTAAGGCCGAAATAGCCTACAGAAGAAAGACTACCTACAAAATTAATCTTAAAGATCTTACTGAATTTATTATTCAAAAGCATGCCGCTCAGCTTACAACTCAAGTAGAACAGTCACATCGAGAAAACCGCAATCTTACCGAGCAATTAGACTATTTAAAAACCCGGATACATATTGAACAATCAAAGGTACGCACCTTAAAAAAATTGCTTAATGAACAGATTGAAGTTAACAAACCAAGTACTTTTCCCTATGATGAATTGTTAGGATTGAAGAAACAAGACTCAAACAGCCACATACTTAAAAAAGAATTTAAGAAACTGCTGAAAGCCCTCCATCCTGACCGAGGCGGAGATGAAAGGCTTTTTAAAGTATTCAATGAACACTACGAAAACCTTAAGTAATCAAGTCCATCAAATGGATCGGAACCAAGGAAAATATGTTGCTATGGCATTTGATTAAGTAATTTTATTATTTGATTGTAGAAGGACGTGGAATTGAACCACGTCCTTCTACTAACTTTGATAACATTCGAAGTCCTTCTCACGCTTTACTACTCTATATTGCTATCAATGAACACAAATTTAGTTGTATCTTTGTCAGTACTAAAATTCTCTACACGTTCACTACCTATTACTTGCAAGTTAAAACCTGATGATACTTTTTGTGGTCCTGTATTATCTATTTTTTGAAGATTCTTATTCTCGAGAAGGTAATAATTTCCTTCCACTAGTCTTCCTTCAGTCCAACCAGATGAAACGATTAATTTATATTCAGATTTACTATTATTAAAAAAATCTTTTTGATTTAAAATATCGAGTGCTGCAAAAAATCGAGTGGCATCCACCAATTTATCATATTGTAGCCATTCACTTACCGTATTTTTGCTAATGTGGATTTGATTTTCTTCCTTTAATTCACAAGAAAAACAGTTGCTATAATGAAAAACTTTAAATGTATCATCATCTTTGTCAACTAAATCAAATCTAACTGAGTAAATACGGTTATTCTTATCAAGAATTAATTGGAAATCCTCAATTTTCGCGTTTTCCTTTGAAACCTTTAATTCTTCTCTAAATAACCTCCAACTTTCTTTACTATTTACTGTATGAAAGTCAGTCTGTTTATATAAAAGGACTTTTTTTACGTAATTCTCATTAAAATAATAAATACTAGAAATTATTGCTAATACTATGATTGCACCACTAAGCGCCCTTCTCTTGATCTTCAAATGCTCCTCCCCCTTTTTCTCATTTTACCATAAATATCCTGTTCTCTTATTGAACGCAATAAAAAAATGACGTGTGCCAATTCACACGTCATTTTTTTATATTTTAATATTCTTTCTTCATTATGAAGCTTTTTGAATACGAATGTTCTTTCCTTCTTTACGTTGCTTTCTATATTCAGCTGCTGCTGTAAAAAGAACGTCTGTAGAAGAGTTTAGAGCAGTTTCAAACGAATCCTGTAAAACTCCGATGATAAATCCTACTCCAACGACCTGCATCGCAACATCCCCAGGAATTCCGAATAAGCTACATGCAAGTGGGATTAACAATAAGGAACCACCAGCAACACCTGAAGCACCGCAAGCACATACAGCAGACAGAACACTTAGAATGATCGCTGTAGGAATGTCCACATGAATGCCAAGTGTATGCACGGCTGCAAGCGTTAAAACAGAAATAGTAACGGCTGCACCAGCCATATTAATCGTTGCACCTAGCGGAATCGATACAGAATACGTATCCTTATCAAGATTTAAATCTTCACATAATTTCATATTCACAGGAATATTAGAAGCAGAGCTTCTTGTAAAGAATGCTGTAATTCCACTTTCCTTTAAACACTTAAAAACAAGTGGATATGGGTTTTGTCTGATATTTACAAACACAATAATTGGATTCACCACTAGAGCAACTTGGAGCATACAGCCAATCAAAACAGCAAGCAATTTACCATAACTAAGTAATGATTCAATTCCATTTGTAGTAATAGAATCAATAACTAAACCCATAATACCTAATGGAGCAAAACGAATCACCCAAGTAACCAATTTAGAAACGGCATCTGACAAATTAGCAATCATTGTTTTTGTCGTATCAGCAGCATTTTTTAAAGCCAAACCAAGAAGTACCGCCCATGCTAAAATACCGATATAGTTTGCATTAAAGATTGCTTTTACTGGGTTATCTACTATGTTAAGTAGTAAAGTTTTAAGAACTTCCACTACACCGCCAGGAGCCGTTACACCCTCCGCACCCTTTCCGAGAGTTAAACTTACTGGGAACATAAAGCTAACCACAACCGCAATGAATCCAGCTAAAAAAGTGCCTAAAAGATAAAGAACGATGATGGATTTCATATTGGTTTTATGACCACTCTTATGCTGTGCAATGGCCGACATAACCAAGAAAAGAACCAATACAGGCGCTATTGCCTTCAAAGCACCAACAAATAATGAACCAAAAATGACCACTGGTTTTGCTACATCTGGAACCGATACGGCTAGGATGATCCCAATAATCAAACCAACAATAATTTGTTTGACTAGACTAAGCTGATTCCATTTTCTCCATAAACTTTTCAAAGATAGTCCCCCCTAGTAGTATAAGATAATTTCAACAATTCTGGTTAATTTAGAAGTGCTGGCAAGAGTCTCCATTCCTAGCAAACTAGTAAACGGATAACTTCTTCCACCACAACATCTTAACCATTAAATAATAAATAGTATTATATAGAATATTTAGATATATTACAATAGCATCATTACTATTGTAAACAAAACAATTTCCTCAAAAAAATAAAGCTCTAGTTGTAACCAGAGCTTTTACGGTTTAATTTTCGATTCGCTTTTCAATATTAAACAATCGCTTGTCCATTTCTGTTAACCTGTTATTTATATAGTCCACTTCGAAATCTGTTTTCTTTTTAGTCATCTTCAAAATTCCTACTACGTCCTCAGCTTGGGCAGTTTCAATTCTATTAACAGTTCCTTTAATCTCCCGGATATCAGATTTCACTTCTACCAAATCAGTTTTTACTTCTACCAAATCAGTTTTTACTTCTTTCATATCTGTTTGTACTACTTTCATATCTGTTTGTAATTCTTTAATTCCTTTTAAGATTTCTAGAATCTGTTTTTCCATTCCGCTCACCATCCATTTTTTTATTATAAGGGTATTTTTAATTGAATTCTACTTAATTACTGCAATATCTGAAGTGAAATAATTATTTGAGAAATAAATAGGGGGTTTATTCAGAGTGACTAGATTACCGAGGATGCATTGGCTTGCTCTTTAGAGATGATTTTTTCTATTTGTAGCATAACTGAAAGGACGTGAATAAAAGCTTCATGTAAGGTAGATGTTCTTAAATATTTTTCATAATGATGATGGATGCAGCTTGCCATTGCTTCTCTTGCTAGGTAGTCAAAATGGTAAAAGTCAACGATTGGGAAAAATAATCCTCCACCTAATGGAAGTAGGGTCCCTGCGATGAATTCTCCCTTTTTAACAGGGCATGCGGTCGGATCATATATGACAACATCCATTGTTTCTTCCGCCAAAACGTCAATCGCAACAAATGCACGATCATTATATGTATGGCCGACATAATAGAACTTAGGGATTGCACGATTACATTCTCTCAACCAGGAGGTAATAAAGGGCTTGTTTCTCAGCATATGGTTCTTTTGTGCAATATAATCATCCATACATCTCAACTTAGGCTTACGCGTCGATTGATATAATAAGTCCCACCAAAAGAGATTGTCCAGTAATCCTTGGCGTTTTTCTTTACTAGGTTGAAGGTCATCTACCAATTCCTTCAGAAGCGAAAGGTTCTCATCATGGTAATACTCATCAATCGCATAAATCATAAAGTCTCGAATATATTCATCTACCATTACCTCCCTTAATTCCTCCGAAACAGGATAATCTGTTCGAAATGTTTTTGCCTTCAAATCTGATTGGACAAGTTCAAGCACATTTTTAACGTTTTCTTTTAGTTTCATTTTCTTCATCAATCCTTTCATATGTGTTTTTGTAATTATTTATTTTTAGGTTGCTCTAGTTTACTCACCTTTCTCTTTACGCTCGCAACCTCATTGAAAAGCAATTCAATATCAGCATTTACATCTGATTTAAATGTCCTCATATCTTTACGGAAATGAGTTAAATTTTCTGTTAATAATGTAGTAGAATGCTTAATAATATTTATAATTTCAGATTGACCAGCTCTTAATTCTTTTATGTCTTTTCTCATTTCTCCTTGACCTGTCTCCAATTTCCCTACCTGATTAGATAATTCTTTTTGTCCACTTTTTAAGTCATTTTGCACAATTGTAAACTCAGCTTGCCTCCTTGTTAATTCCATTTGACCTTTTTTTAATTCTTCTTGTCCAGTTTCAAGATGAGCCATTCGATAAAGAACTTCCATTTGGCTCTTTTCCAGGTTTCGAATAGAACTACTATTGTTTTCCAACTCTGAAAGAATTTTATCTAATTTTTCTTCCATAAACAAAACCTCCGATATTAATTTAATATAAACTAAATAAACTGTCTTACCACTCTTATTAGACAGTATACTCCGTACAGAGATAATGACAAAATGCACCTTTATTTATAAAAAGTTAAACATTGGGTCTAAAAATAAAGGAAAACAAAAATAATGAAGGTCAAATTATGATTTACTAGATAGGAAATGAGTGGATAAATTCAATCTTCAATGGTAAAAGAATGTGGGAATTAGTGTTAGTATTGCAAGGAGAATTTTAATGATAAATAACAAACCTAGTATATCATTAATATAATTGGAATGCTGATAGCAAAACTAGATTTCACAAAAATGTAATAATTAGTCAAAAAACAGTGCCAAAGAAATTCCTCGGCACTGTTTTTTTATATTTTTATTAAACCTTCATCACTTCTACTACTTGCTTTGTATCGAAAACCCCTGTTAAGTAGTCTACAGCCGTCAGATATAACAGTCCATTCCCCTCTAGCTTTGGAGAATTACCTAAAGGAACCGTTCTCTTTATTAATTGCGCGTAGATTTCAGGCTCTGTTAACTCTCTCTCAAACGATTCAAACGTAAGAGCTTTTAAGAGAGCTAAAGCACCAGAAACATGAGGAGTGGCCATCGAAGTCCCACTAAGCTTGGCATATTTTCCTTTTAAATAGGTAGAAAGTATATTTTCACCAGGAGCTACGAGATCCACTTCATTATTCGAATTAGTAAAATCAGAAATTTGTCTCTCTAAATTAATCGCTCCTACACTAATTACTTCGTTATAAGACCCAGGATAACCAAATTCATCAGTTGTATCCCGGCCATCGCCTTCATTGCCGGCCGCACAAACAACAAGGATATTATTTTCGACCGCTTTTTGAATCGCTTCATGTAATTCAGGCACATCCTCAGGTCCGCCAAGGCTCATGGAAATAATATCAACCTTTTGTTCTATCGCATAATAGATCCCATTGATGATCCATTCATATTGGCCAGAACCATTTCTATCAAGGACTTTGACAATTAATAGATTCGCTTCAGGAGCTACACCAACAACTCCTTTTTGGTTGATCGTCGCTGCCATCGTACCAGCCACATGGGTGCCATGACCATTGTAATCCCGAAACACCTCTTTAATACCTTTGTCATCCCTCGTGAAATTCCTTCCACCAATAATCCGTTCCCTCAAGTCGGGATGTGTTAAATCACAGCCGGTATCAAGTATAGCAATCGTGACTCCCTTTCCCTTTGTCTTCTCCCAGACTTTCGGGGCCTGTATCATGTCTACCCCTTTTGGCACCTCGGTTACTTCTTCAACCTCTGCAATCACTTGGTACGGAATCAAGCGTACGTGTCGCTCCATTATTTTCCCTCCTGACAGATTTATTGAAGCCAACCCATGATGTTATTAATAGTTTAACAATTCAGAATCTATTAATATTGATTCTTTTGGCATATTTTTCTATTAAACCACTCCTTTCCTTATTGGGAAAAAAATCATCCTACCACCTTTTATATAGGAGAATAATAGAAGAAGAGACAGCTTATAATAGAAATAATTTTCTACAAATCGTAGAAACAGCTTTTGATTTACCGTCTTAATTTGTCCGAAAAAGAAATATATTTACTTTTCCTAATAAAATTTGAAGATTCATGTAGATAAGTTTTATAACTTGATTGCAGGAAAAAACCTATTCGTTATAAAAATAGTAAAGTAGGCGGAACAGACGTCTAACGAATAAGTTGAAAGGTGGTCATGATCCTTGGCAACGGATTTATCCCTGCAACAAATCGTCGAAGGTCTACCGAAGTCTTTGTTATATGCATCTGATAGGGATTTGGAAGGATTCCAAAAAATTATCGAAGAAACAATTAGATTAAGAGAAGGTCATAAAAACCTACAAAAGATGGTTAAAAACTTCTCAACCACTACGATTCAGAGGACTTAAAACATACTGACTAAAACTATTTTGAAGGTGTAATCACCTTCTTTTTTCTTTGCTGTTTTCACAACCTTTTGACAATGTTTCTGCTTTCTCTGCCAACACTGGCTGAAGTTGCCCTGCCTTTTGACAATGTTTCTGCTTTTCCCACCAACTCTGTCCGAAGTTGCGTTGCCTTTTGACAATCTTTCTGGTTTTTCCTTCAACACTGTCTAAAGTTGCCTTGACTTTTGACAGTGTTTCTCCTTTTCTCCCAACTCTGTCCGAAGTTCCCTTGACTTTTGACAGTGTTACTCCTTTTCTCCCAACTCTGTCCGAAGTTGCCTTAACTTTTGACAGTGTTTCTCCTTTTTCTCCCAACTCTGTCCGAAGTTGCATTTCCTTTGGACAATGTTTCTGCTTTTTCCACCAACTCTGTCCGAACTTGACTAATCTTTGGACAATCTTTCTGCTTTTTCCTTCAACTCTGTCCGAAGTTGCCTTCCCTTTTGACAATATTTCTGCTTTTTCCACCAACACTGTCCGAACTTGACTAATCTTTGGACAATCTTTCTGCTTTTTCCTTCAACTCTGTCCGAAGTTGCCTTCCCTTTTGACAGTGTTACTCCTTTTTCTCCCAACTCTGTCCAAAGTTGCCTTGCCTTTTGACAGTGTTACTCCTTTTCCCTTCAACGCTGTCCGAAGTTGCTTTGCCTTTTGACAATATTTCTGCTTTTTCCACCAACACTGTCCGAAGTTGCCTTGACTTCTGACAATGTTTAAGTTATTACTGCTTACTCTGTCAGAAGTGGCACCTGAATCAGGAACAAAATGTCCAGAACACAAAAAAGGAAGCTAGATTTCCTTTGCTTCCTTCTAATTCTATTAAAATTATATATTCTTTGAACGACGATTATAATCCCTCTCAATGCCTTCTTTCCAGTTCCGTTCAATCTTTTTCCCGCTGCGAAGACTACTCACTGCTTCATTTACAGCTTCATAATTTAATTGCGTTCCAACCTCGTCCGCGTGGTAATCAACGGCGAATTCCTCATCGATTCCAAATCTAGCAGCCGTTGTCACCGCATCAATATTTGCTCCAAGGAACAGGAACTCCCAGCCATACTTCTCCTTTTGATGATGGACCATTTTTTTAATTTTATCAGCTGTGAATTCATGGCTGGCATTCTCCATCCCATCCGTTGTAATCACGAATAGAACCTTTTCTGCTTGTTCCTCTTCACTCGTTTTCTTTTGTACATTGACGATTTTTTGAATCGTAAAGCCAATGGCATCTAATAAAGCAGTCGTTCCCCTTACTTCATAATCCTCATCGGTCATGGGAGAAATGCCTTTTACATTGATTCTGTCGTGCAATAATTCGTATTGATGGTCGAATAAGACGGTAGTAACAATAGCTTCTCCTTCTGCTTTCTGCTGCTTCGCAAGCATGGCATTAAAGCCGCCAATGGTATCCGCCTCGAGTCCTGCCATTGACCCACTTCTATCTAAAATAAACACTAATTCAGTAACATTCTTTTTCATAAATTGTCATCCTCCGTTCTTTGATAAACTAAGGATAACAATTTTTCAAAAAGAAAAGGTCGCTTCGAAAGCGACATTTCAGGCACCGAGTAAGGGCTGATCAAAAGCGAATAACGCTTCATTGATTTCATGAATATTGTAGTTAGCCTGCTGGATAAAGTACTCAATGATGACATCAAATTTACTGCTTCGTGACAATGTAAACCCAGCAGCAGACAGCAGTTCCAACGTTTCCTCAAAACACAATCCAAGTGCAATGGCTAACGCAACGGCCGTTTTCTTTTTTGGAGTATAATCAACCCCAGTCCGAATTTTAGAAAATAATTTTCGGTCCATATTGGCCCGTTTATACGTTTCCACATCCGTCATACCTTTTTCATCAATAAAGCGTAACAATCTTTCTGAAAAAGACTCCTCGAGTTGATCCAACATATTTACTAAAGAATACTCTGCTTCCTTAAATATCTCATGTTGAAGGGGTACATCCTCAAACAATTCTTCTAAAACATATGGATCTTGTCTATTCCGGTTAAAAGTGATACTGGCTTCATCTACATAATTCTCGTCAATATACTCATCAATCGATTGAAATAATTTCTTGCTAATTCCAAACGAACTTTTGTCAAAAACAACCAGGTAAACAAACATGTCATGCTGTAACAGGAAGGAACTAATGGTGGAAATAGCAATTTGCAATGCCTCTTCCTTTGGATAGCCATAAATTCCAGTTGAAATCAACGGAAAGGCAATCGATTCACATTGATAGTTTTTTGCTAGTTCCAAAGAGCTAGAGTAGGATTCCTGTAACAAGCTTGCTTCTTGATGCGTACCACCCTGCCAAATCGGTCCTGGAGTGTGTATGATGTATTTTGCTTCCAGCTTAAACCCATCAGTAATAACGGCCTCTCCCACCTTGCAGCTGCCGATTTGATCGCATTCCTCCTGCAACTCACTAGCACCCGCCGCACGAAAAATGGCTCCACAAACACCGCCACCCTTTTGGAGCGATGTATTTGCGGCATTCACAATCGCATCTACCTTCATCTTCGTAATATCGTTCCGAACAATTTCTAATGGCATAATTTTTCCCTTCCCCAATTTTTTCGATTAATCCTTGGGTCAATTATACCAAAAAAGAAAAGCGCTGGAGCCGGACAATTCTCGAAATAGAACTATATACATTCTTATAATGTTATAAAAGACCGAACATGCACTCACATGTCCGGTCCAGTAATTGACGGTTCTTATATAGTCTTTTGAATTTGTTTCTTCTTGCTTTCTATCCTTTGTAAAATTTCCATTGGTATATAGGTAATTCCAAATACAATCAGTGCAGCAATCTCAAGATTGATATAATACATAATCCCAGTTCCGAAGAATGTGAGAATGGTTTCTGATTGTGTTGGAGCGGCCAGGTAGAAAAAGTTCGTGTCAATCAACTTATTTAAGATAAAGATCGGAACGGCAATAATATTAGCGGTTATATAACTAGACAAGATTGCTTTCCTTGGAACTCTGTAACCTTCATATAGGATAAAATACAGTGCGGCTAATGGAAGAACGGAATGGTGAAGGAAATATTCTATAAAGCGGAAATGTGGGAATGTGTAGACCATTTCTGGTGTAACCATAGCTAAAAATGGAGGAAGTGTACCGAAAAAATATAACAAATAAAACATCTTAGTATTCTTTTTCAAAAATAAATACATCGCTAAAAAGGTACTAAGCGAACAAAGCTGTAAAGGAAGATCACTCACGTCCCATTGATCGGTTAGGATTAGCCATAGATGCGAGGAAATTTCACAGGCTGGCAAAAGAATAAATAGTGTCCATTTAATAATCTGCTGATATATCTTACGTTTGTTTCTGAAATACACTAAAACACCACAGGCTACAAAGAATACCACTAATGTCCAAATATGAACAGAAGAAAATAACTCAAATCCCTGCATTCCTGTCACAGAAAACATGATGTTATCACCACCTCTCGCTGTTCGGTGAAATGCTGTTATTTTAAGTGTATTCAGCGGTAGAAAAAAATGGCACGAATTAAATTCATTTCAAAGAAAAGGTAACTCAAGATTCCTTCTTAGCATATAATCATGGTGGGCGGGTGATTGATGTGGAGAATAAGGTAGAACAAGCATTTAAAATCAATTTTTTGAAAATCGGCATAATGACCAATACTGGAGTTTTACAAATTGGTGTGGGGGCAGGTGGTAAAAAACAAGGTACTCCAGCCGGATATACTACCATTGGAGAGTCTTTAGTGCATGTTCCAGCACCTGCGGTTCCCTTGCAAGCACCAGTACGAGATTTTGCAAAAGGTTTGTAATTTTGATACGTTTAGAGGATTGTTTTAACGGGTCCGTTACCTAAAAAATGACCAACAAATTTGCTGGTCATTTTTGTTTGATTTAAAGTTGTTTTTTAAGTTAATTTCCCTTGTTATATGGCATTTGGTCTAGAACGTAGCCATCAGGTGTCATCACTTTATATTTTGTGTTTTGAGAAAGGTATTTGGTTGGCAGCCAGACCTCTTGATAGCCTGAATGGGTCGGCTTTACGATAAAGCCAATCCCGTTATTATCCTTTTGTACATCTGTGATAACTGCACCGAAGACATAAAACCCGACATGGTCACTGCTTAGTTTCTGTTTTGGAAATTTTCCTTGCTCATTCCGTTCAATTTGCGCGATAGAATAAAATTCAATTCTTTCGGAAGGTCTCATAGGAACCATAAATAATTGATGAGAATAGATAAATGCAATCGCCTTCTTGATTCTTGTATCACCTAATCCCTTTTTGAGCCAAGGGCTATCCCATTCCGCTGCATAAGTAGGTTTTGTCCATGTTTTATTATGAACACGGATTGTATATGGAATGTGTTCTACATTGCTGGAGGAAATGTTGTTTTCGGCGGGTAGCGTTTGATCGGATGAATCAATGGAAAATCCAAGAAGTAAAAGTATGACGAATGGCGGCAATAGATATTTAAACAAGGCGCACACCTCCTTTTGTTTAGCCTTCCACGACTAGATCGATAATATGTATAAAACTTCAAAAAATAAATCACTAAAATAAGACAAAAACGCTTAGCCAATTCAATCTTATTTTAAATTAAACCGAATTCCCTCGCATTCGTTCAACAAAGATATTAAAAAACCGGCGGAGTGACCGAAAAAAGGACGGATGCTTTCTCATTAAAATGATTTTCCCATTTATGCTTCATATGTGCGGGTATCTTTACACTATCTCCAGGCTCTAAAATGTATTGCTCATCATCTAAATACACCTTTATTTTCCCTTCCAATACAAAAGCAACTTCTTCTCCTTTGTGTTCCAAAAGTTTCTCAGATGAAGAGGTATTCGGAGGAACATTCATAATCGCAGTTGCCAGCGATCCTGAAAAATCAGGTGACAATAATTCATATGAAAGTCCATCTACAATCATTTTTTTTCGCTCATTTGACTTCACAACTAAATCAACAGTATTTGTTTCTTCTAGTAAAAAACTAAAAGTAGGAACATCAAGGGCCTTAGCTAAAACCTTTAGAGTTTGAATAGAAGGATTGGCTAATCCTCGTTCAATTTGACTTAACATGGATGGTGTAATTTCAGCTATCGTGGCTAATTCTCTATTGCTTAAACCTTTGGCTTTTCTGTATTTCTCCACTTTTTTACCGATATCTATATTTTCCATTAGGTGCTCCTCTAATTAAAAATAATTAAATTTTATTAAATAATAATTAACAACACGTAGTGCATGTGTTAAATTATATTTAACTAATTTAAATTATATTTTACCTACTTGCATTTTACAAGTCAGGAAGGAGTGGATAAAATGAATGACTTCTTTACGTTTTTAATCCTCTCATTATTTGTTGTCATGAGTCCAGGAATCGATACAGCACTCATTACAAAGAGGACGATTTCAGATGGAAGAACAGATGGCTATAAAATGGCTTTAGGTATTACAGCTGGATCCTTGGTACATACCTTCGCTGCTGCCTTTGGACTTTCTGCTATATTAATGCATTCTGCCGTTGCGTTTGAAATTGTTAAATATGCGGGTGCCATTTACTTGATCTACCTCGGATTATCTTCTTTCATCTCTAGGAAAAAGAAGAAAGCTGCTAGTGTTGAAAACCAAAATCATTCTGAGCTGAAAAAGTCAGCTTTTAAACAAGGTCTCTTTTCAAATGTACTCAATCCTAAAGTGGCCATGTTCTTCTTAACCTTTTTACCCCAATTTGTTCAACCGGGAGCTGCCGTTACACAACAACTCATTATAATGGGTGTTATATACACACTCCTATCCATCACTTGGTTTTTTGTTTACGTCTTTTTCATAAATTATTTGCGTGAATGGCTTATGTCTCCGAAAGTGCAAAGGATTATGGATAAGACAACAGGACTTATATTAATTGGATTTGGATTAAAATTGGCTTTAGGTAAACAACAATAAGTAACTTGATACCAAAAAACGCTAAACTCAAATAAAATGAGTTTAGCGTTTTTTTATTATTATTTTTGTTTAGATAACTTAATAGCTGTTTTAGTAGGTTTTATCTGTATCGAAGCTTTTCGTACTAAACCAAAATAGGATAAGAAAGCTAGAAAACTGGCGCTGAAAATGATGCATCCCATAGGAATTCCTGTATTTGGCCCTGCAATACCCACTAGCGGAGCTGATATGGAGCCGAGGACAAAAGGCAATACCCCTAATAAGGCAGAGGCACTACCCGCAATATGTCCTTGCGTTTCAATGGCTAAAGCAAAACACGTGGTTCCAATAATACTTATAGAACCTACAAAAAAGAAGATCGGAATGGCTACGGCGAGAAGCGGTGCATTTAAAAACAAAGCGATTAATAATGAAGCACCCGCAATGGTAGAAATCGCTAACCCTATCTTTAAGAAAGTCCGCTCCGGAATGAGGTCTGCCAAACGGCCAACCAACTGACTTCCAATAATTAAAGCTATCCCATTTACTCCAAATAAAAAACTAAATTGTTGGGGTGTGACTCCATATATATTCTGATAGACAAACGGAATCCCAGATACATAGGCAAAGATTCCAGCAGTCGTAAAACCTTGCGTTAATGCGTATCCCAAGAATGTTCGATCTCTGAATAATGAACCAAAGTTCTTCAAAATTTGTGGTAAATTGCTAGGAACACGATTTTCAACTGGCAGAGTTTCTTCTAATTTTAATGAAACAGTGAAAAGCAACACCGCACCTAAACAAGCCAAAGCAACAAAAACCCCATGCCAATTGGTAAAAGCAAGAATCCCCCCTCCGGCTATGGGTGCAACGATTGGCCCAAGGTTCCCCACTAACACCATCATTGTAAAAAACTTGGTCAGTTCCCTTCCACTAAAAAGATCTCTGACAATCGCTCTTGAGATCACAAGTCCACCTGCGGCAGCAAAGCCCTGGACTAAACGGGATATAATAAGGAAATAGATATTAGGTGCAATCGCACATGTCAGCGAAGCAAGTAAGTACAAGACGATAAAGAATATCAAAGGTTTTCGACGGCCTTTCACATCACTCATAGGACCAATGATCAATTGCCCTAGTCCCAGACCTAATAAACATGAAGTTAAACTAATTTGTACCAATGAAGCTGTGGTGTGATAATCTTCTACAATCGTTGGAAAGGATGGCAAATACGTATCAATTGTAAAAGGTCCTAATAGTCCAAGTGATCCTAAAAGTAAAGCAAGCTGTATTCGTTTTTTTCCACTCGGTTTATTCAATGTCCATCGCCTTTCTAAAAAAATATTTGTTTATTCACTTATTTCAATTTATTTCGATATACTAAATAAAATAATTTTAATTATAACCTTTTCTTTTTCAATGGTAAACAATAAAAAAGGTTATGTTTTTTGCTTGACGGCGAATGGCACATTTTAGCTAATAAAAAAAGCACCCTAAGTGCTTCTTTCTTGAACTATATTAGAACAACTCTGGTATAAAAAATTAATTAGTTTTTAATTATCATTACTGCAACTGTAGTCTTTTTAAGTGAAAATTCAAAAGGTCAGGAAATTCCTTTATTTCTTCTTCACCCTTCTCAGTTAGTACATAGGTGCCTCTCTTAATTCTTTCAAACCAACCATAATAGTTCTTAATAAGAACAGAGGAAGTTTTTCCACCGGTTCCCAACTGGATTAAGGCTTTCGGGGATAATGGCCCGAAATGTCTTAGGTAACAAGCAATTTGAATACAATTCTCTTTATAAGCAGTCATAATTTTAATCCGAGTGCTACCGCCAACATTGTAATCTGCACTTCGCCCATTGATTTCCTTCAAAACAGATTCTCTCTTTAACTTGTTTTTCCCCCTACTTTTACGACGATCAAACGGTGATGGATGGAAGACTACTTCTGTCTTTGCCCGTTTCGATAGACTCGAAACCACAATAAGCCCCAACTCCATCCTTCTAATTAAATGGCATTTATCTGCCCACCGTTTAGAATTCAAACGATCCTTTGGTTTCGGGATGG